>NZ_JAPCIN010000021.1:0-19033 GCF_025910025.1 Priestia sp. JV24 | reverse complement strand
CACCTCTTTAGTTAATGAAGTTGTTCGACTGAAGAATGTAGAAGAAGAATGCAAAATCCTTAAAGAGAAATTCTTTATGAACCAATTTACTAAAGTAGAACAAGAAGTCTTTGCTTTTGCTATTGATGGTTATTCTATTTCAAAAATACAAAGCCTTTTTCATACAGAAGAAAGCACCATTAAAAATCAAAGAAAAAGTATCTTAAAGAAATTGAATACTGAATCGATGACAGACGCTGTTTAGCAATTTCAAAATCTACATCAAGAACCTTCACAGAAGATAATACGCATTTCATAATCATATAAATGCCTTTAAGGCTAGAAAAAGCAGGCTTAATGCTGCTTTTTTTTAGTCTACTAATCCCTTTTCCTTAAACACTTTTCTCAGAGCTTCATTCACTAATTCTGATTTATAACTTTTTGGGACTCGATCAATAATACGTAACACATCATCCTCAAAATAAAAACCTCGATACACTCGTTTTGAACGGTCTTTTGGATTTTGCAATAACAAATCAATTGCATCTACTGTACTAGCTTTTTCAAAGCTGCCATTACTACTTTCACTTTCATTTAAATAGCTAACACTAGCTGCTATTTCATTATTGGCTAGCTTTTGTTATGCATTGGCCTTACTTATAATAGGTAAGGTAAAATAAGTATTTAATGATGATTAGCTTACTATACGTAGGCTGTTTTATTCCTTCATAAACCATCCATTTTAAACATTAATTTTAGAAATGCTACCAATCACTGTGATTATATTAAATAACTTTGTATGGAATATACATAAGGTAATTGAAGAGTATTAAAGTATATGGGAAAATAATTGAGGGATTTTTGTTTTTTAATACTGTGCAAAAGGAGCTATTTAAATAGATAGTTACGACCAAGGAGGAAACAAATGCGAGATTGTCCCGAAGAATTAGACTTTATTTCATTATTTGAATGTATTCCAC
This sequence comes from Priestia sp. JV24, assembly GCF_025910025.1. Classification (NCBI taxonomy): domain Bacteria; kingdom Bacillati; phylum Bacillota; class Bacilli; order Caryophanales; family Bacillaceae; genus Priestia; species Priestia sp. JV24. The sequence goes on along the minus strand of NZ_JAPCIN010000021.1, from coordinate 18,074 downwards.
TTAAAAAAGACCAAAATGAGAGCTTTTTGTACGATGAATCCACTTTTATCTTTACGAGCGAAATGAACAGGTTTGAAGTGAAAATCTCACCATTTTATAATTCTTTCTCGCTTTCAGTAAAGGATTTAGAAGGTGATGAGATCTTTTACTACAGTCTCGAATCGGTTACAAAGATTGAGATCATGAATGATAATAAAGAAAGCAAAGCAATTCGATTATTTATAGATCAAGGAATTGACCGTTTTATAACGATTATGGATTTAGTATTTAGACCAAAATTTAAAGTTGTACTAAAAGAGGTTTTAGATTCCTAGAAATGGTTTTATGGTAACTAGGTTGGTATATGGTGTACATAGAATTCTACGTTTGCAGATGTACGTGTATCTTTTTTTCTTAATAAACTAACGCTGCAGGATAACCCAATGAATTTGTTGTATAGATACGTAGTGAGAGTTATGACTAAATCAAACGTGAGTTCTTTTTTCATCTAACTTTGATTTAGTAAAGTCTAACTAAAATTTTAAAAGAGGTGTTTTTAATGGTTTTAGGAATTTATCCTTATTTAGTTATGAACGGTAATGGACAAGAAGCTGTTAAATTTTACGAAAAAGCATTGGATGCAAAAGTTATTGGAGTTCAAACGTTCGGAGAAATGCCCGGAAATCCAGAATTCCCTACTCCTATAGAAGCAATAGACCGTGTAATGAATGCGCACTTAAAAGTTGGTGATAATGATTTGATGCTTTCTGATACATTCCCGGGTCAACCATACCAAATTGGATCACAAGTAACGGTAGCTATCACTATAGACAGTGTAGAAAAATCAAAAGAAGTGTTCGAAAAGCTGAAAGAAGGTGGTCAAGTAGGAATGCCACTTCAAGAAACTTTTTGGAGCCCATCATATGGACAAGTAACAGATAAATTCGGTGTTACTTGGCAAATTTCCACACAATCGGCTGATAATGAGTAATTAATGAAAAGCCGTTATTCTTATTATTTCAAGAGTTCTTCTCCTGCAAGCTTTTCTTGGTTGGGTTCCGGAATGTGTTTTATGTTAACTAAGGATGTGCATCACATATATTTAAAGAAGAAAAACCCACCTAATTTGAATGGTGGGTTTTTCTTTTAGTTAAATATTAAGGGTGTAATTGCTTGTTACTTACATATCATTTAATATTTTTGTAGGTATTTATTATAACCTATCAAATCATTTTGAGAAAGCAAAAAAAAGAAAACGGTTTCTTTTTATTAAAATTAAAAGGTTTCTTTTCTATTTCATACCGATAAAATCCATTATGAGAACTTAACATGTATAAAATATAAGGACACAGATAGTAAGATAATATGGAATGGAATATGTATAAAGTCAGGAAGTGTCTGTTGTTTCCATTAACATTAATGAGTATTCTTTTAAAAGTTATAGAAAAAAACGCCCCTTATTTGGGGGCGTACTCTATTATCATTATAAAACATAACCTAAAAACAGTCTACAATTTCATTTTTTTTTATATTATAGTTTGATTACTGAATTCAGTAAGGCCCAGGGGTACATTTAAAATTGAAAGGAAAATTTCTATGATACACAAACATGTTCCTGTTTTAATAGTAGGGGGAGGTCTTAGTGGACTCACCTCTGCTCTCTTTTTGGCACGTCATAACGTTGATTATTTACTCATTGAAAAACACACTGGTACAGCTATCCATCCAAAAGCCGGAGGGATTACATTTCGTACGATGGAAATATTTCGACAACTTGGATTGGAGGCAGCTATTCGGACTGCTAGTGAACCATTAGATAATATTCGCGGAAGGATTGCGGTAGAGACAATCAAAAGCATAGATCCTGAGAAATTAGAAACTGCGGAGAACTCCCAAAAGGCTCTTGAGAAAGAGAGAATAGAAAATTTTGAAAAGGTGAGCCCTTCAAAGCCAGCATCTTGTTATCAAATTGAACTAGAGCCTATCCTTCTTCAAGCTGCTAAAGAGGGAAAAGGGCATATACGCTATAATACTGAACTTATAGAGTATCAACAAGGTGATTTAGGAGTAACAGCCACTATAATAAACCGAGAGACAGGGACAAAAGAAAAGATTCGAAGTGATTATTTAGTTGCGGCAGACGGCGCTAAAAGCACAATTCGTCAACATACAAAAATTCCAACTACAGGAAGAGGAGTCATCGGCGGACATTATATTAATATCTATTTTCAGGCTGATCTAAGTCGCTTTCTAAAGCCTAGCCAGTTTGGCTGGATTCAAATCCTAAATCCAGAGGTATTTGGTGCGCTCATCACCGTTAATAATCGTGATGAATGGATTTACCACGTGGCCTATAATCCCACAAATGGCGAAAGTCCAGAAGATTTTTCTGAAGAGCGATGCTGTGAGATTTTAAAAAAAGCTATAGGAGTTTCAAATCTTGATATTGTCATCTTCAGTATTTTACCTTGGGCAGCTGCAGAACAGACAGCTACTCGTTTTCAAGATAATCGAGTCTTTCTAATTGGAGACGCAGCGCATCTTATGCCACCTGCGGGAGGATTTGGTTCGAATACAGGTATTCAAGATGCTCATAATTTAGCTTGGAAGTTAGCTGCAGTGATACACAAACAAGCCCATTCACGATTGCTCCAAACTTATCATGATGAAAGACACTATGCTGCAGAAGTAACAACGGAATATGCAAGTAATTTGTTATTCAGTGTTATTAAGAAAGGTGTAAGCACCCTCAATAATATGGATCATCTTGCAGTTACTGTAGGGTATAAATATAACTCAACAGCCATTATTGAGGAAAACTCCGAGACAACACATAGAATGGACCAATTAGAGCTAAACGGAAGACCAGGTACACGTGCTCCACATATGTGGTTGAGGTATCAAGGTAAGCGTATATCTACCTTGGATTTAATAGGAGAAAATTTCGTCTTATTTACGGGAAAAGATAATAGCCCGTGGCGCACTGCTGCCCGAAATGTATCTTCTCACTTAGGTGTTCCTATTAACGTTTATGGAATCGGTTCACAAGGAGATTGTGTTGAGTATGAGGATAGCTGGGAAGCATTGTACGATGTTACCTCTCAAGGAGCTGTATTGATAAGACCAGACGGTTTTGTAGCATGGCGTACAAAAGAGGGGGCATCAAATCCTCATCTGCTTCTTAAGCAGGTCATGGCTAGCATACTATGGTAGATAAACTAATAAGCATGCTCCTGATTTAAAATTAGTTAAAGATTAAGTAATGATAATTAAATATTTAAACTAAACAAAAATTGTTGAGATAAAAAATAACCCTTGTCACAAGGGTTATTTTTTGTCTGGTTCCTAAGATGGTGACTATGTTAACTAGCATTTATCTTAATTAAATGCGGAGTCAGGAAGGGCGAAAGGGAAAATAATATTAAAAATAAGATAGTTGTCAAACGGAGCCTAACTTTCCTTTTTTTCTTTTAGGCATGAAAAAGAAAAAAGGAATAATAGAAAAAATACAAGTATGTAACGTTAATGTGTTTTTAATAAGATAAATAAAATTGAAAATAAAAAACTTCATCTTGTGTCTTTAATAAAGATTACATTATTTAAAATGTGTTAACATTAAATGCTTATATATTTTCTGTACAATTTTTATGAATACAATAATTCTTTAAAGCGTTAAATTGTTACTATGTTATTAGACAATCTTTCTTTTAATGCTATTTCTTAGCTCCAAAAACACAAACCATATATAGTGGTTTGTGTTTTTTTGTTCTTACAGATAGCATCAAATCTACTTAATTACATATTGAGATTTGATTTTTATGCTAATAAAGAACCACTTTAGATCAATCTAGTGAAAATTTATTGTATTTGAAACATCATAGTAAAATAATAAAAAGAGAAGAAAAAAAATAAAAAGTGATTAATAACATATTTTTGTGAGATTAATCCTTTTGAAAGGGATTGGCACGTTTGAATCTTAAACAATTACAATATTTTCGATTATTAGCTAAAACGGAACATTTTACAAGGACAGCTTCGCAGCTATTTATTACACAGCCCAGTCTTAGCCAAGCTATTTCAGAACTTGAAAAAGAGTTAGGTGTTAAGCTTTTTGAAAGAAAAGGGCGTAATGTAAAGTTAAACAAATTTGGACAATCGTTTTTACCGTATGTTGAGAAAGGACTAACTGAAATTGAAAAGGGGGAGAGAAACCTTCAAAAATTGATAAGTACAACCTCTGGTGTAATCGACCTTGCTTTTATTTATTCATTGGGAACCAATTTTGTACCGTCATTGATTCAACAGTTTGTAAATGAAAACTCTAATGCGGAAATTGCTTTTTCCTGTTATCAGGGGACAACACAAATGGTCATTAAAGGTCTCAAGGAAGAAAATTATGATATTGCGTTTTGCACTAACATTGAAAATGAACCAGATATTGAATTGCTACCGCTTGCCAAACAAGAGATCGTGTTAATCACTAATAAGAATCATCCACTGACAGAACGCGAATTTGTTGAATTAAAAGATATCGCAGGTTACAAGCTTGTCTGCTTTAATAAAAACAGTGGCCTGCGACCGATTTTAGATAAATTGTTTGCAGGAGCAGGGATTGTCCCTGAAATTTCTTGTGAGGTAGCAGAAGATAATGCATTGATAGGTTTAGTCGAAGCAAATCAAGGTATTGGGATTCTTCCGCTTGTTTCCACATTGAACTATTTTGATATAAAAATCCTTCCTACTAAAGAGCCTATTTATCAGCAGTCTATTTACATGGCAGTTAGAAAAAACAGATATTTGCCTCCAATTGTTCAACAGTTTCGAGACTTTATCATAGAAAATAATAATCAGCAAATTTGATTGAAATAGTAATTAAAAGAGAGCTAATTATGACAAAGATAAACTGTTATAATTAGCTCTCTCTGTTTCATTAGTAATAAATACACTTTGTTTTGATAAATTATAGACAAAACCTATAAGTGAATAATAATTACCAATTGGATTATTGATTGCAACGTATAATAAAATGATTTCAAAAGGCAGTAAGTTCATATTTAATTAAGTTTTTTAAATGATCAATTTGTAATCGTTTTCATAGGTATTGGTTATGAAGAAGTTAGATTAATCTAAATTAGGTATTAAAAATAAGGATAATATAAGGAAGTTTTTTTATGGCAGATCAAGGACGAATTGATGGAAGAACTCAATTAATAGGATTAATTGCAACCCCGATTGGACACTCTTTATCACCGGTGATGCCATAATACGTCATTTTGTAAACTAGGTCTTAACTATCTTTATATGGCTTTTGAAGTGGCGAATCAACAAATAGAAGATGTATTGGCAGGATTCCGTGCACTAAACATGCGTAGTTTTAATGTGTCTATGCCTAACAAAATGAAAATTTTACCTTACTTAGATGAGGTAACACCAGCTGCAAGATTTGTTGGTGCGGTAAACACCGTCGTGAATGAAAATGGAAAATTAATTGGCTATAACACAGATGGTATAGGGTACGTACGTGGATTAAAGGAAAGTGGTGTAGACATTCAAGGAAAGAAAATGCCACTTATGGGCGCGGGAGGTGCTGGCTCCGCTGTAGCGATTCAATGTGCTATTGACGGTGCATCTGAAATTTACATTTTCAACCGGGAGGATGAATCATATCTACGGGCTTTAAAAAATGCGGACATTATTAACAATGAAATCGATGGTAATTGTAAGGCAACGGTTCATCATATCGAAGATACAGAACTTCTTAGATCGTCTATTGGAAGCAGTGATATTTTAACAAATGCAACCAGGGTTGGGATGAATCCTCTTGAAGGACAGAGTATAATCCCAGACTCATCATGGCTTCGTCCAGAGTTAATCGTTTCAGACGTTATATATAATCCCCGAAAAACGAAATTGTTTGAAATGGCTGAATCTGTTGGCTGTAAAGCAATCAATGGATTGGGCATGATGCTATGGCAGGGAGCTAAAGCATTCGAACTTTGGACATGTGAAGAAATGCCCGTTGATTATGTAAAGGAACAAATGTCTCAAAAAACAGAAAGGAAGTGACTATCTTGGAAAAGCCAAAGAAAAAGGGGAATTTAGTGTCAGTACTTAGTGCTGAAGAGGCTGTAAAGTATATCCCAAATGAAGCAATAGTTGCTATCTGTGGAGCTGGTGGGGGTCTATTAGAGCCTACTAAGCTTATAGAAGCATTGTCAAAAAGATATGAAGAAACACACTTGCCAAAAGATTTAACGTTTATCCATACAACAGGATTAGGCGACCGGGCGGACAGAGGAATGTCACCACTTGCCAAAAAGGGACTAGTACGAAAAATAGTTGGAGGACATTGGGGACAATCCCCTAGACTCTGTGAAATGGCTGAAAATAATGAAATCGAAGCATATAATTTCCCGCAAGGCGTACTTTGTCAATTATTTAGAGCCGCTGCAGCTGGACATCCTGGAATATTAACCCATGTTGGCTTAGGTTCATTTATTGACCCACGGCAAAAGGGTGGAAAACTAAATGATTGTACCAAAGAAGATCTTATTAAATTAATGGAAATTAATGGTGAAGAGTGGCTGTTCTATCCAGCGATTCGACCTGATGTTGCCATTATCCGCGGAACAACTGCAGATCGTGAAGGATATATCAGTATGGAAGATGAAATTGCGTATCTGGATACTTTAGCGATGGCCCAGGCTGTCCATAACAATGGAGGGCTTGTTATTGCACAAGTAAAAAGGGTAGTAAAGTCAAATACTCTTCATCCAAAATCGATAAAAATTCCAGGCTACAACATCGATATTGTCGTTGTTGATGAAGAACAATCACAGCTGTACACGGGTGGAGTTAATCGTTTTATGTCAGGAGATTATATCGCGGAAACAAGTGAAGTTACCCGGCTTCCGCTTAATCATCGAAAAATGATCGCTCGGCGTGCATTGTTTGAAGTTAAACCAGGAAATGTGGGAAACGTTGGTGTTGGAATTGCCGATGGAATTGGAAGTGTAGCTCGTGAAGAAGGTGTTGATGAACAATTTACCTTAACGGTGGAAACTGGACCAATCGGCGGTGTCACAGCACAAGGCATTTTCTTTGGAGCAAGCATCAATACCCATGCATTGTTAGATATGCCTTCACAGTTTGACTTTTATGATGGCGGTGGTCTTGACGTCTGCTTCTTAAGCTTTGCAGAACTGGACCAAGCAGGAAATGTCAATGTGCATAAATTTAATGGGAAAATCATGGGAACAGGCGGGTTTATAGATATTTGTCAAAATACAAAAAAGATTGTTTTTTGTGGAACACTGACAGCCGGCGGCCTTAAAACGAAGATTGAAAAAGGTAAGCTGCAAATTGAACAAGAAGGCCGATTTAAGAAACTTCTTCCTCAACTTGAAGAGCTTACTTTTAATGGAAGGGATGCATTAAAAAGAGGGCAAGAAGTTCTCTATATCACGGAAAGAGCCGTTTTCCGCTTAACAACAGACGGACTGGAATTATGTGAAGTCGCACCTGGAATTGATATAGAAACTCAAATCATTGAGAAAATGTCATTTAGACCTCAAATTTCTGCTGATTTAAAAGAAATGCATAGCAGATTATTTTTTGCAGAGGATATGGGAATTAAAAAGGATTGGGAGCAAATGGAAGTATAAGAGATTTGTTCATACTATATTAAATGATTGCTAGGAGGAAGATTATGAGTAAGAAAGTTCCTTTTGAAGTAGGAGATACGGTTTCTTATACCAAGACAATTAGTGAATCAGATGTTTATTTGTTTGCTGGGATTACCGGGGATTTTAGTCAAATGCATATGAATGAAGAATTTATGAAAACAACGCCATATAAAACACGGATTGTACATGGGGTATTAACTTTTGCACTTGGAAGTACGGCATCAACATTAATTCAAACCCAAGCGAGATCAGAAATGCCAAGTGTGTCCTATGGCTACGATCGTTTACGTTTTACAAGACCAGTATATTTTGGCGATACAGTTACAGCTGTTTATACGATTATTGAAGTTGATCAAGAATCATTGAAGTCATATGCCAAGGTTGAAATTTACAATCAAAATAAAGAATTGTGCGTGGTGGCACAGCATACATTAAAGTTTTTTGAAAATTAAACAATGCAAAGGAGTGAGATAAATGAAAATCTGTGTACTTGGCGCAGGTGCTTTAGGAAGTTCCATTGGTGGCACTCTGGCGGAGGGAGGGCAAGATGTTTATTTAATAAATCAACGGGCTGATCATGTGAATGCAATCAATACAAAGGGGTTGATTCTTAGGGATGGAACGAATGATAGGGCTGTTAGGGTAAATGCCCAAACAAACTGTGAGGGAATTGGAGCAGTGGATCTTGTAATAGTATTGGTGAAGTCTTTTCATACAAGAAATGCGATTGAAAATGCTTCATCCATTATTGGGGAAGATACATTGGTCATGTCATTGCAAAATGGTCTTGGAAATGAGGAAACTATTGCCGAGGTTATCGGCAACGATCGTGTTATCGGTGGAAAAACTTATGTTGGCGGCGTATTACTTGGACCAGGACATGTGATTGCCGGAACAAAGGGAAAGATTACTTTTATTGGTGAGATGAATGGCGAAAAAACAAAAAGGATTCAGAGAGTCGCAGATATATTGACAAAATGTGGGTTATTAACAGAGGTTAGTAGTAATACCACAGGAATGATTTGGGACAAACTTTTAATTAATGTGGCAACGGGGGCTTTATGTGGTATTACGAAATTACCATATGGAGATTTATACCAAATTCCTGAAATTAGAGATTGTGCTTTTGAAGCTATTTTAGAGGGTATAAATGTTGCTAAAGCAAACGGCATTATTTTATCAACGGAGGACCCCGAAGATATTTGGTTGAAAGCAGCAGCAGGATTACCATATGAATTTAAAACATCCATGCTGCAAAGTCTTGAAAAAGGCCAAAAAACAGAAATCGATTATATCAATGGAGCAATTGTCCGATGGGGAGAGAAAAGTAATGTCGCAACACCAGTTAATAAAGCGTTGGTTGCGAACGTAAAAGGGATTGAAACTTGGGTGGAAAAATACATAAATTCTTGATAAGGAAGGATGACTGAAATTTGCCCTATCAGAAAAAAGCATATCTTGAACATTCAGCTATTCGTGTAAAGGATATTGATTGGCACATTCGTTTTTTTAAAGAGGCATTAAATATGTCGATTCGTAAAATGGATGGGGGAAAAGATAACCCTAGACAAATATGGACTATTGGTGGAGTTCAACTGATCGCAGATCCTAACTTCTCAGGTGTCGAAGGAAGACTGGCGCATTTAGGAATCATGGTGGAAGATTTAGAGGCTGCTATGGAAGAAGTTTATAAATGGAATGTTACCGAATTACCTAAAGGACATAATTGGGTGGTCCTTCCGGATGGTTTAAATCTGGAACTGATCCAGGCAAAAGAAGGTTCCGTTGAAGAAGCATTAACTGTATATCCATGGATGGAAGACTAACTATTTTAAATAGCATTGGAGTGATTATGATGGGGAAAGTACTGATGTTGCATGGGATAAACCATAATATGTTTGGAAAAAGAAATCCTAAAATCTATGGATCTATTACTCTTGATGAAATTAATGAGAGTATGTTTCAACTAGCTAAAGAGCTGAGACTTGAATTAGAGGTTTTTCAAACAAATTCAGAAGGTGAAATGATTGATCGAATTCATCAAGGGTATTTTGATAAAGTGAATGCAGTGATCATTAATGCTGGTGCATGGACCCACTATAGTTATGGATTAAGAGACGCTTTGGACATTCTTGAAGTCCCGTTTATTGAGATTCATATGTCTAATATTCATGCCCGAGATGAATTTAGACATCATTCTGTATTTGCGGAAATTGCGCAGGGACAAATTTGCGGTTTTGGCTTTGACAGCTATCTTTTAGCGTTAAGAGCTGCAAAAACCTTAATGAATGAAAAAAATAGAAAAGGAGAACTTAATACTTCTATTTAGAAGCAAACAAGAAATGGGCAAGTCTAATTTCAAATAGTATGAAGAAGTTAATCATCTATCTGGTTCTGGTGTAAAAAATTCAATTTACTTTCAAGCACTTTGAATTTTTCACACCAGAGCCATATTTACTTTTATGCTTTCCAAATCCATGCTGCTATATCATCTATTACAAGTAAATGATAAAACATTAATAATATATAAAATACTTTAATATTTACATAATAGATTATGATAAATATTAAAGTTATTTTATGAAATTATAGTCGGATACAAGATTTATTTTTGAAGATATATGTATATGAATCTACAAATCTGGTCAGACCAATAACATATTCTCCAACTCCAATAAATTTTGAAAACCCTTGTCTATATAGACAAGGGTTTCTTTTTTTAGCTGCTGCTTATATAACGAAACAAAAAACAGTAGAAAAGAAATGAGTACAAACAGCGTAAGATTTAAACAATAAAAAAGAGCAAACCTTTTGGATGTGCTCTTTTTTTTATGTTCTCTTAATTAAATATTGAGTGTAATCAAACATATATCATATACAAAAATTAGTTTACACAATGGATTTTACCGTAAACACTGAAGGCAATAAAAACAATGACCATCTTTTGAAATAAATGGGTATGATATATAATAAATCTTTACTCAAAACATTTTGAAGGGAAATGTAATATGATAATTTCTAAGCCACGTAAAAAACATAAAGTGAAGCATCTGGAACCTGCAAGTATTTTGTTCGTTGGGTTTTTAGGATTAATATTACTCGGCACCTGCTTATTAATGATTCCTGCTGCCACGAGTGATAGACATCATTTAAGCTTTATTGATGCTCTCTTTGAAGCCACTTCTGCTGTATGTGTAACCGGACTAGCTGTTGTAGATACGGGGACTACATTTACTTTATTTGGACAGCTCATTTTGCTTGTGCTCATCCAAGTTGGTGGCTGGGGATTCATGACTATTGGTATACTCATGTTTATTGTGCTAGGTAAAAAAATCGGATTACAACAAAGGCTAATACTTAAGGAATCTCTAAATGCTTTTTCGCTACAAGGCGTTATTGCATTAGTCCAACGTGTTGTGCTAATTACATTGGCTGTGGAAGGGATTGGAGCTCTTATCCTAGCTATTCGTTGGTCGCAAGAAATGAGCTGGGGAAGAGCAATCTATTATGGCATATTCCATTCTGTCTCTGCTTTTAACAATGCAGGATTTGGTTTGGAACCAGATAATTTAAGTAAATGGGTAGGAGATCCAACCGTAAATATTATGATTACGTCACTTTTCATAATAGGAGGGACTGGATTTTTTGTCATTGCAGATATTTTTCGAAAACGAAACATAAGGAAGTTTTCTCTTCACACTAAAATTGTATTAGTTTCAACTATCCTCTTAAATGTCGTAAGCACACTGATTATTTTTGCTTTAGAATATCATAATCCTCATACTTTAGGTGAATTGAGCATGGGCGATAAATGGTGGGCAGCATACTTTCAGGGAGTAGTTCCTCGTACTGCTGGTTTTAATACCGTGGATATTGGGGCGCTCACATTACCTTCAAAAGTGTATATGATGGGGCTCATGTTTATTGGAGCAGCGCCAGGTTCGACAGGTGGTGGAATCAAAATAACGACGTTTGTCTTAATATTGTTTGCTTTATGGTCAGTATTGACAAATAAAGAAGAGATTAATGTTTTTCGACGCCGAATTCCTAAATCACTTGTTTATAGAGCTTTTTCTATTACTACTTCTGGAATTATTTTTGTTTCTATTATTTTCTTTCTACTTACAATTACAGAAAAAGGTGTAGATATGGCTACTCTTTTGTTTGAAACGTTTTCTGCTTCTGGAACAGTTGGATTAAGTGCTAACTTTACAGGCGACTTAAGTCCTATCGGCCGAATTCTCATTACGGTTATGATGTTTATTGGTAGAGTAGGTCCTCTTACTATTGGGTTCGTACTTGCAATTCGCTCAAATAAGCAAGCTAAAATTCGGTATGCAGAAGAAAAGATTCTTATTGGTTAAAAATCTATTTTAAATATATGCTTTGGTCAATATATTCGTAATTATTGGAAATCTTAAAAAGCAGCCCCATTCTTTAGGGCTGCTTTTAACTAAGCATTTTTGGAAGATACGTCAGCATATTGTTGAGGTTATTTATTTACATTAAACCAGCCTTTTTGTTTAAACCAGAGAATCATGCCAATTGTCATTAAAGCCATAATTCCTAAAACAATATAATACCCGTAGTGCCAGTGAAGTTCTGGCATATGATCAAAGTTCATCCCATATAACCCTACGACAAATGTAAGGGGGATGAAAATAGAGGAAATAATCGTTAATGTCATCATAATGGAGTTCATCCGATTGGCGTTAAGTGAAAGGTAATTATCTCTCATATCAGATGTCATATCTCGATTGGCTTCCACCATGCTTGTTAATTTTATCAAGTGGTCATAGATGTCATTGAAATAGGCTTTCTGCTCCGCAGGTATATATAAACGTTCAGAATTAATAATTCGATATAGCAAGTCACGCATAGGAAGAATGGTTTTTCTGAGCTTTAATAAATCACTTCGGATATCAAAAACATCATTCATCAGTAAAGCAATTGATTTTTTGGCATCTCTGCTTTCAATTTCATTTAATTTATCCTCAATTTCATACACAATTGGGAAGTAATCATCCACTAATTGGTCTAGAACCGCATAAGCAATATAGGACACTCCTTTATTAAATCCACTAGGATGTTGTAAAAGGCGTTGTCGTACTGTTTCAATACTGAGTACCGGTTTAAAGTGAAAGGTCACTAAATAATTTTCCCCAATAAATAAGTCTACTTCTTCAACATCTAACGTGTTGCTATTTAAATAATGAAGAACTAAAAAGCTGTAACCCTCATAATAATCAAGTTTAGGACGTTGTAATAAATGAAGACAATCTTCGATAGCTAAAGGGTGAAAGTGGAAAAACGTCTCTAACACTTTTGCTTCCTCTTCAGATGGAGAGGCAAGATCTACCCAGAACCACTTAATTGAAGGGTCAGATAAGTGATCAAGGGGGACATCTTCTTTGACGTGTAAGTCTTGTGTAATAGCGATTGTTCGAATCATGATCCTGCTCCTTCATGTGATTAATCATTCTCTATTGTATAGTATGTTACATAAAATAAACGATTAATCCCACTGCTAACAAGGCAATAAAATCTTTCTGATATTTTCTTCTCTTTTCTTCACTTGTATCTTTATTTTTCCTAAAATATTTATCTATAAAAATAATAAAACAGAGGAGGAGGAAACTAAGGATGATATCCAGTATTAAGAAATGAAAGAAATGATCTGTAGTGGTCAATGACATAGTAATTCTCCTTACTTCTCACGTTTAAGTGTGAGAATACTAAATAAGTGATAAGTCTCTCTTCACATTTTAATCCGGTACAAAAAGTACTAAAATCAATTTAGCTGTATAATATCGAATTGTATAAAAAAGAAAAGATTCGTTTTTTATTGTTTTCTTTATCCTAATGTCTATAATTAAAACATATAAAACGACTTATTATATACAAAAATGTTCTATATTTCCTAACTTTTTGGAAGAAAGAGGATTATTAATCTTAAAAACAGGAACGTCTAAGAAGTATATAAGATAATAAGGTGAGACGGATAAGAAAGAATAAAAGGTAACTATATATAATAAAAGACAAAGTAATAGGAGATTTTCATGAACTACGCACAAATTTTTATTGATAGTCGAATTCGAAATGCAACGTTGATTGTATTGCTTATTTGTATGAGTATAGCTTGGCTATTTGATAGCGATTACTGGTACAATATAGCTGTTCTTATGGTTGCAGTATCTTTTCTCTTACATGGTGTAAATGATTATATCGTCGGAAAGAACAAAGCGCGAGGAACTGTTATTATACTATTGAGTGTTCTTTTTACTCTATATAATTTACTAAGAATCTTTTTTTTATGATGAAAATAAGAATGTTATACTTGCAAGGAACGAGGAATTTTTATGTTTAAGAGAATAGTAAAATGTTATGATTACAAATTTATTGTAGCCCTAATTGTTCTAAGTCTCATCGGCTTAGTCATGGTTTACAGTGCTAGTATGGTAACGGCGGTTAGTCGTTACGGTGTTGAAGGGGATTATTTTTATCAAAAGCAAAAACTTGCTCTGATAGCAGGCTTCTTCTTTTTCTGTGTTTCTGCCTTTATTCCCTATAAAATTTATCGAGAGAAAAAAGTATTAAAAATCCTATTAGTAACAGTAATTACGCTTCTTGCTTTGGTCCTTATTTTTGGACATACCGCGGGAAATGCACAAAGTTGGCTTATACTGGGCCCTATTCGAATACAACCACTTGAATTTACGAAACTAACGATTATTGTATATTTATCGGCTGTTTTTGCAAATAAACAAGAGTATATCAATGATCTAAAACGCGCTATTATTCCGCCTATCCTTATTGTGTTGTTTATTTGTTTCTTAATTGCTTTACAACCTGATTATGGTGGGATTCTACTTATTTTAGGAACCGTTTTAGCTATTGTTTTATGTTCAGGCATTTCAATAAAATCAATGCTAAAGATTGCTTTACTCGGAGTTGTAGGTGTGGTCGTTATGCTAATCATTTTATTAGTAACAGGACAGATGGCTACTGTTTTTTCTCCTGTTCGTTTAGCTCGTTTTACTGGTTTTCTCCATCCTTTTGCGAATCAGCAAGGAGATGGATACCAATTGGTTAATTCCTACCTGGCTATAGGAACTGGGGGACTATCAGGTGAAGGGTTAGGACAAGGCATTCAAAAGGCCGGTTATCTACCTGAATCACATACAGATTTTATTATGGCGGTAATTGCTGAGGAATTAGGTTTTTGGGGAGTACTGCTTGTATTAGGGTTACTATTTTTTATTATCTTGCAAGGCCTAAAAATAGCAAGAAGATGCAACGATCCTTTTGGTGCCTTATTAGCTATCGGTATTTCGGTCATGATTGGCATTCAAGCATTTGTTAACTTAGGAGCAGTAACTGGCCTTCTTCCTATCACAGGTGTAACGCTACCTTTTGTAAGTTATGGTGGTTCTTCTCTTACATTGCTTATGTTTGCTGTAGGAGTACTAGCGAATATATCCATGTTTAATAAATATGAAAAGAAATACAAAAACAAAGTAACAGATCCAAGGGAACTGAAAAGCGTCTAATAATTTACTCGAATGACATTTCTATAAAATTATTGCGGATAAAATGAAATGATAAACAAAAGACACTGGTTAAGAGCCAGTGTCTTTTGTTTATGTAAGGAGGTTAAGTTTGTAGTATGGCTAAAGGAAGTCAAAGGTCTATTAGAAATCCTCTTATGTACGATACATATACTTTCCTAAAAATCTTTATTTAGAAGATAAAAATTATGCCCTTCGAAAAAACTGTAAGGCGCTATAAACGATCCATAGAAAACAGGCCACAGTAACTTGTTTTTCTAGGCAAAGAATAATTGTCCATAGTATCATTAAAATTAACATAGGAATAGATAACTTTCTTATCATTCACACCTTCCCTTTCTTCATTATTCTTCTATCTATATTCATGAAAACGTAGTAGATTGCCTTTTTTGTGCAAAAAAAAGACGCCTATTATGGCGCCTATATCCAACGAAATAGGTTGAAAAAGGGGAAAACTGTTAACTCTAAGAATTAACATGATCTTATTTGGTCCTTCCCCTTTTTGAAAGAAAAAAAACAATTAATATACAGAGCTACTTTACATAAAACGGATTATCGGTAATTATTATGCCGTGGTTGAAATAAGTCCTCTTGAGCACTCCTAACATCAGAAAAATGTTCAACATTATAATGACCATCAAGTATTTCATTATGATGCATAATGATCTGTTGGGCAGATAAAGTTGAGGAATCTTTTGTGGAGTGTCCGTCTCGAACTAAAGTGACATCAAAACCATTGATTGTGGCAGTTCTTACAGCTGTGTCGATACACTGTTCTGTTTGACATCCCATAATAACTAGATGTTCTATTTCATTTTCTGTTAAATAGCTCAACAATGGAGTTCCATAGAATGAATTTGTTGCTTCCTTATCAAATATTTTTGATTCATTAGGTATCTTAATATCCTGGTGTATTTGAAATCCATCACCTCGACCAGAAGCAACATCTTTATCCCGAATAAAAATAATCATTGAATTTGAGATTAGTGCTTTTTCAATAGTTAAGTTAATGTTGTTCAACAATGTTTTTTTATCAAAAACATTATCCTCTTCTTTGTTACCATCAATTAATTCTTGTTGAGCATCAATAATAAGTAAAGCTTGTTTCATAGATAAATCCTCCTTATATAAAAATAATTTCTATATCTATTCTTTTTCATATTAAGGTTTTCTCTATAATCGTGGGATAACCTTTTATTTAAATTGTTATCTCTTTTTGATAATCAACGCACAGTGTATCTCCCGTACACTGTTAGTTACCATAATCTCGCTTTCCGGAACACATGAAAAAGGAAACCCTTTGGCGTAGAAGGAATTTATCTTTTTAAGTCCATGTAAGATAGTAATAGGGACTTATAAAGCGATTGAAGGATTCAGAAATGGAGGGAATAGAAAATGGATGTAAAGATACTTCTGTTACAACAATGGGCAAGCTGCTTAGATAAAGAGGACTGGTTTCCACCACTTGAAAAAGTGCTA
The DNA here is from genome assembly GCF_025910025.1 of Priestia sp. JV24. Lineage (NCBI taxonomy): Bacteria > Bacillati > Bacillota > Bacilli > Caryophanales > Bacillaceae > Priestia > Priestia sp. JV24. The sequence goes on along the minus strand of NZ_JAPCIN010000021.1, from coordinate 1,363 downwards.
GAGGGTACTACGCTTGAACAGGCTATTTGGAAACCAGTTGATGGAGAAATGAATTCCATTTGGGAATTAGTTTGTCATTTACTTTTCTATGAAAAGAGACTTCTGATGCGATTTCATGGTGAAACAGCGAATGAACCACAGGCAGAAGATAATGAATCTACATTTCGATTACCAACTGAGACGTTTCAAAATTGGAAGGAAACAAAGCAAGAATACTTTTATGTTCATCGTGAACTTGAAAAAATACTAGCAAAATCAGAGCATGAAGATTTATATAGACAGATCCCTGGAGAAAGGTCATTAGTGCTTGAACTGAAGAGTTTAGCACTGCACAATGCATATCATATTGGGCAAATTGTATTCCTAAGTAAAATGCAGGGAGCTTGGGCAGGGAAACGCAGCTTTTAAAAAAACTTCATTATCTTTACAGTTATTCCATTATAGGGGCTTTAAGGGGATAGAATGGAGGGAAGTAAGTTGCCTAACAGAGATTATCCATACTATTTTATAAAGGTAGGTAAATTATATTACGTATACCATTCGTATAAGAACGTAAAAAAGAAAGAGGTATCCAGTTACGAATTTACTAATGATGAATCGTTAGCATTTCCTATTGATGAAGAGTCTGCTAAGCAATTGGCAGATAAATGTGGAGGTCATATTGTAATGAAGAATGCTACGTTTAATGATTATATTAGCCAAGGAGAAAGATGGGGTAATTTTATAGATAGCAAAAGGAAGAACATATGGAGAATTTATATCATTAATTGAATGATAAACTTTTTAACTACTGTTTATGTTGAAGAAAAAATCGTTATTTGTCATCATTAAGCATAATTACGAGAACCTACATTACTAAAAGTTAGTTATTAGATTTACTTCAACAAATAACGAAAGGAGTATGGAAAGCTCAGAAAGAGTGAACTTTCCATACTCCTTTTCTCTATTGTTTATTGCTACAATCTTTTTTAGAAATAGGAATTATGCCTATTCTAAAAGAAAGAGCTAATTTCCAGTATACGGATTTATGGATAATTGTTAAATATTAGAAAAAATACAGAAGAGAATTTTTCCGAAATTCTGTAGGACTTAAACCAGTCCACCTTTTAAATTGTCTGCTAAAATGAGAAAGGTTTTTATAACCAAGGCGTCAAGTGTGAAGAGATGTTTTCTTAAAAACAATAAGGCTACCTACAAATGTAGGTAGCCAAAGCCATCAAGACCTATTTAATTATCTAACCTTTTATAATTCTTCACGAGTTATTAGCGAGAAGTTCCAGATTGTCCTGAAAAGCCACCAGCTAATTGTTGTTGAGCAGTTGCTACAAGGCGTTTTGTGATTTCTCCACCTACTGAACCATTT
>NZ_JAPCIN010000020.1:0-702922 GCF_025910025.1 Priestia sp. JV24 | reverse complement strand
TTTTCATCAAGAAATAACGAAATTCAGTGCTTTCATCTCTTTGTTGATTCAAAATTTATGGTTGCCATGTGTGAAAAGGAATATAACGACATCGTTATATTCCTTTTTCCTTAAAAGAAGGAATCTTAATTGCTCTAAACATTGAGAATAAGTATAACCAATGAGGACAAAAGGTTGTACACTGATAAAAATCCAGTGCTTTTTTCATACGTTTCTAATTAACATAGTACTTGTTCTCGGCACAAAAATAAGTAATGCACTATTTTTGAATAGATTATTTATTTCTTGTAGATCACTTCGTAACCGACATATATAACGAATAGAGCTATGAAGGTAATTCCTATTTCTATAAATGATCCGCAGATTATCCCTTCAACACATATTTCACCATTATTAAAAGAGACTCCCATATCTAACACCCCTATACATAACAATGTTAGAACATATGTTTATCTATTTCGTTTTAGGTACCATAATGGCGCTTATCGGAAATTATATGCTAAGTAGCGTGTTTAAAATCTTTTCATTTATAACCAGAGGATGAAAGGTTTATTGTTGGGAAAAATAAACCTGAAAGGAGTGTACTGGATGAAAAAACAAAAAAATTCAACTGATAAACCAACAATTGCAGAAGGAATGAATACTGAAGATGAATTGCAAAAAGATGCAACCCCAGAGGAAATTTCTAAAGGAGAATATACTAACGTAACTACTCTCTCTTTAGATGAAAATGATCCAAGCTAGATTATTTTAGGACGAATTTTTATTACACCGTTTATTTGAAACGGTGTTTTTGTTGATTATTTTTCTCTAGTAATTTCCCCTATCCCGAGCATTATATTAGTTACCATAATGTACTGGTATGCTCCCCTTATAGGTAGCTGATTATGAATTTTGAAGAATCCTCTCAATTGCATTTATTACATAATCCGGCTCATCTCTTTGAATATAGTGTCCACTATTAGGTGCTATAACTAACGAACTGCAGGTTGATAAGTCCAATAATTCTTCCTGCATACGCAGCCATAAAGCTTGTGCCTCAGGCGAATAAAAAGCTTTTTTTCCTGCTGCAAGAATAATAACGGGTGTATCTATAAGTTTTTTTCTATGTATTTTTACTTGTTCTAAACTCTCCATAAATTGGTCATAGGTACCCTCATGGATAAACTGTTTATTATAAGCTTCCTGAAATTCTAAAGGCATGATTGGAAGGAAACGCTGCCTATAATCCTCTGGAGTTGAATCTACAAGGATTAAACCTGCCACCTCATTGGGATACAAAGAAGTATACAATCGAACATTTACCCCACCAAAAGAATGACCAACTAATATATAGGGAGGAGTTAAATGCAATTTTCCTAGTAGCATTCTTAATTCTTTAACCATTTCAGAACTAACTCTTTTATTAGAGCTTATAGTGCTCTTTCCTAAGCCAGCTCGATCGTAAATAAGAACCCTTGTACATTTAGCAATTGATGGCGCTATTTCTGTCCATGCTTTAGAATAATCACCATAACCTGCATCCATTATAACTGTTGGAGATCCTTCATCTCTTCCAAATATTTTTGTATATACTTGAAAACTACCTATATCAACTAGTTCCTCACGTTCTAAATCCTTTTTCATTTAAATATAACTCCTTCCAGAATATATAAAATATCACTTTAAATATTACTATAATAAAGGGGTGAATCGTTATAATTTAATGCATACCATATGCAAAATTAGTTGACATAACAGGTATTATCAGAAATCAAGTGTCATTATGTGTCGAAGGGGTAATGTAAAAGAAATAACATCAGGAGGGGAGGACATGCTCGATAACTATGAACGTTTCCTATTCCATAGGGAGATTAAATGTTTAATTGCGGATTATGAGAAGTGTAGACATCTACCTACTAAGAACGAGTTATACAATCAGATAGTATTTCTAAAAAAAACACTTAAATATGGATGTAAAAAAAGAATATCTAGATAGTAGAAGCTATATATTTGTCGAGAAAAACAATTGATCTCTAAATCGGATTGTTTTTCTCTTTTTTATATAAAAGAATAGGTTCTTATCACTTGAATGAAATAAAAAGGAGATCACTAAGATATCATAAAACGAATTACACGACCCATAGAAGCAAATAAATTTATGATATATGGCATATTTTTGTTTAGGAAACTCACATGGTGAATAGGAATAGCGCTTAGTAACTATTTAAAGAAATCTGTGTGGAATTTTCTAAGTAATTGAGAGAAGAGCCTCTAAACAAGAAAAAAATCCCACGATTAATTCGTCTCATTTAGGGGTAAAGTCAACTAAATCTTTTAATAAGGAGACGATTCTTAATGGAAATCCTATGGATGCTAATTGTTGGAGGGATTATTGGTTGGATTGCTAGTTTAATTACAGGCCGAGATGTCCCTGGTGGAATTATCGGTAATATTATTGCTGGTTTTATTGGTGCCTGGTTAGGTGGACTTATCTTAGGTAATTGGGGACCAGTCGTAGGTGGATTTGCAATTATCCCAGCTATTATTGGATCGATTATTTTAGTATTAATTGTAAGCTTTATTATGCGCAAAATGGGACAGAAGAATAATCATGGTCATCATGCATGAGAAAGAGATAAAATGTAAATTGTAATGACTAATAATACCATTCTAATGTTATCTGACTTTATTGAAGAGAAGCAATTCAAACTAAATTCTCACCTTATTTATGTGCTTAGTACAATGGATAAAGATGTTGAAAATGAGACGAGAGTTTAATGATAAAACAATTGCTTTGCAATAAAAGAACGGAAAAAACATAAAAATTGAATCAGCATATCTTATAAGCGACCTTATAATTCTAATTGAAATTAATGAGGTCGCTTATTATTGGGGTAAATCTTTTAAAAATATGAGCCGGTATATTTCCCCGCAATTAATGTTAGTGATTAATGAATCCAGGATAATATTTGTTTATATACATTATTTATCGTGATAGCTAGTGAAAAATGACGTCCCCTTTTTATGTTTTGTTATAATAAAAGTATATATGATAAGGAGAGGGCAGAGAATTTAAGTATGATACTTATTAAAAATAGCGAAGAAGTAATAAGAGAAGCAAAACATCAACTTCACACAACCATGGATGATTATCAAACCGAAATTGTCTCTATTTTTGATAATCACCATATTCTAATGAATCAACGAATTAGATTAATGATTCTTTTATCGGATATAAAAGAGCAGGCTGTATTAATTGGAAAACACGCTGCAGTCAAAGGGAGACTAGAGTGTGAAGGGCAGGATCAATTAATTACAGAAGTTATAGATGAAGTTCCTTTCCAGTACAGTAAAGAAACAGTAACCGATTTAGAAGATAATATACAAATCAGTAAAAAAGGAATTGAAGATATAGCAAAAGAGTGCGGATTAGATACTGAAAAAATAGTTAACCTAAAAGCTCTTCTACTTAATCTAAAGGTGTCTAGTTACATAAATGGACACTATGAAATGTATGTAAAAGATAACACTTTATCTAGAAAAAGATCTTAGTACGTGAGGATAAAACGAATAAAGTTTTAACTATACGTAAAACTAATTAAGACGCCGTGAGGCATCAGTACTTAAACTTAAGATATGTGTAACAGAAAAACTACTGTATGTGTGGGAGCAGTAGTTTTTCTGTTTTCAAGCTGTATACTCCCTACATTTTTAGCTACCTTAATGCTTTTCTAGGCGCAAAAAGCCTTATATCTTGGGACTGACCCCTTCCTATAATGCTTTTCTGAATACTGATTTATTTTTTCAAAAACGATTCTAATTTCATAAATTCATTTCCATTTCTTTGTGTAGAGTACACTTACCTATTCCTCCTACATTTGATGGAGTTCTAGATATTCTTTTAATGTTTGCTGTAACGTCCCTTTTGTTTCTGCCTTGTCTTCAAAGGAGATTCCTGAGTGAATCATTGTTCGCACCAGGTCAGCACGTAAACCTGTAAGAATTGCCTTACATCCCATCATTGAAATTCCAGTTAATATTTTTTGAAAATGGTCAATGACATGCATCTCCATATTAGCAATTCCAGAAAGATCTATAATTAATGTTTCAATCCTTAAATCTGAGATGCTTGTCAGTACTTTCTCCTCAATCGTTTGGATACGATATGTGTCAACCCTTCCGATCAATGGTAATACAGCTACAGATTGGCTAAGTGGTATAATGGGTACCGATAGATGTTCAACTAAGTCCCTCTGGGAGGCAATTAATTCATCTTTATATTTGGAATAACTAATGAGAAAAGTGTTAAGAAATTGATCAATCTTATCATTAATACGCTTCTCTAAGGCATAAAATTCTTCACGGCTCTTAAAATGGTTATTTATTCGATCATATTGATAGAGAAAATGCCACAATGTTCGCCTAATGGCCTGTACCCATTCTAGTTTGAAGGCAAGAGTTAAAGCGTGCTCCGCCCAAGCTACACCTTCTTGCTCAGCAAAAGCAATGAGTTGTTCTTCTTTTTGCTCCACTACATATAGAGATAACTTTTGAGCATTTTTTAAAAGATCAATATTTCCAGTTTCTAAAATGTCGTTAATTTTAGAGGCTACATTAACCGCCTCCGATAAGAGTTTATCCTGGAAATTTTGTTTATTATCTCTAATAAAATCAGTCATTTTCTCTCTCTGATTATAAATAGCTTCCATTTTGAATACACCCCTTATTTGTTTGCTGATTATCATTATCCTTAATTAATCCATATCTCTAAATGAATTATTATCTATTGTTATTTTTAGTCTTTTTATATAAAGGAAAGGCCTTCTTCTTTTTGCTAACGACACTAGATATGTTTTTAGGTGAAAATAACAAAACTCTTATAATGAATCTTCAAACCTGGATATACCCATAGTAGTGCCACTTCTTTCACTATGATAAAGGGTCAATAGAATTTTTTCCACTGTCTGATATCCATTCAGATAGTTCATCAAAAATGTTCTGCATTTGTTCTTTATTTAACGTGTCAACATTCTCCCATGCACTAGAAATATAAACCTCTAGATGATCAGGACAGGAAATGGATTCAGTAATAAGGGATCTATAAAATAAAGGATTACCACCTTTATCTACTTCACCCTTATATCTATAGTTTTCAAACGTCCAACCCTCTTTTGTTTTTTTAAAATGATAAAGGTCCTTATATCCCGACAGAGGACTGTATATTTGCATTTTGAATCTAGGTGCACTACTCAATTTCAGATACCACCTACCTCCCCAAAAATGTCATTTTTAAATAAGATTCTTTGTATCTTTACCCCTAAAACATATATTTTATTTGCATCTTTTATACCATTTTCTTTTTCTTCTGGTGATGTCACTCTAAACGATTGGGTAGAGAAGCTTGTCAAAAAGCAAAAGATGAAAGGTCTCGGAGAATTTACTCTTGGCCCAGGTCAAATTCCATTGTTAGAACCTATATTTAAAGCAGCAAGTGACTATACGTCTTTGCCTATCTGGGTACATACTTTTCATCCTTTGAACTTAAAGGATATTCAAGAGTTATTTCTTCTCACTCAAAAATATGAAAATGTGCCGGTTATATACGGGCATATGGGCGGAATTCATTGGCTACAAACGATAGAAATGATAAAAGACACTAAAAATGCTTACTTAGATATATCTGCATTTTATACAACATACGCCTTGTCTTTAGCTATAAAAGAAATACCTGAAAGAACGTTATTTAGTTCGGACTTTCCATATGGAGATCCATACTTAAATCTACAGGCTGTTAAGAGGCATACATCTAGCGGAGAAGTTGCAGAAAGAGTGTTAGGTGGGAATATCTCGAATCTGCTAAATATATAAATTCAGCGTTTTTGTTTGATGTTGTGTTGCATGGGATAACTAGCAGTGAATTTTAAAATTATTTTCTGCCTTGAAATAAAAAAGGCAGCCAAATAGAGGGCTGCCTTTTAAACGAAATTCTAGAATTTCGTTTTATCATCATATATGATGAATTCCATTTGAAATATATCATATTCTGTAGTCCTTCAGTTTCTTAATTCCTCTCTCGGAGATAATTTTAAAGACTCACATTATAAAATCTACTTACTCAATTTTGTTTATTGCTAACAAGAGTGACATGCGGAGTTTTACCTTTTGATTTCCTAGATGAAAGATATACGCCAGTAAAGATAATAAGTAGTCCAATGACTACGTTCGGAGTAATTGTTTCTCCCAGTAGTAAATAACCCCATACCATGGCCGAGGCAGGAATTAGATAAGTAACCGTCGCTGCTAATTCAGGGCCACCATTTTTATTGATATAAAAATAGATTAACTGACCCAATCCTGAACCAAAACAGCCGAGACCCACAATTGCCAGAATAGGAAGTGGATGAATTAACAAATCGGATTTGAATGGTTGAGTAATCAACATCCCAACTAAACCGATGATAGCACCTGTTAGTAAGGTGAAGGTTGTTATAGTCAGTACGCTCACCTCAGACAGAAACCGTTTTGTTAACTGCCCAGCAAGCCCATAGCAGATACAAGCAACAAGCATTGTTCCAATTCCGACAAACCCTTTCCCGAAAATCTGACCAAATTGAAAATCCATAAGGACGAGTATCCCGAAAAACCCGATAAGAATACCGATCCACTGACGTCGGGTAAGTCGATAAGAAAAAAGAATAAATCCGATAAGACCTGTCCAGATTGGAGTGGTCGCATTTAGAATAGAGGCAGTTGTACTGTTTATCTCAGTTTCGCTTAAGGAAATTAATCCCCACGCCAAACCACAGTTAAATATACCAACAACAATCAACGCCTTCCAGGGGAGTTTCTCTTTAACTTTTCTACGCTTCCACCATAAAAACGGGAGCAAGATGATTGCACCTGCTAAACAACGAAAAAATACAATTCCCCATATACCAGCTGAGGGAAGCAGCCACTTCATAAATACAAAAGATAAACCCCAAATTAAACTAAGCCCAATTAAGGCTCCATACAATCGAAACATAATACACCTCCTTACTTCATTTATTATGGCAAATTTTGTTGATTATTTCATTCTGAAATTTTGCTTTTTAGAACATTTTCTCATGTTTTTTTGTTTTCGTTATCTTGATATCTTTCTCTAGGTATATAAGGTATTTCTTTTTTAATAATAAATTCGACGCTATTCATAGGAATAATGTCAAATTTAGAGTTTTTATTGAAAAGAGAACCTTTGTTCTTGTATGATATAGAGAACGAATGTTCTTTTTTTGAAAGTTCTTTCGATCGATTATGAGTAGCTACCAAACAGGTTCATTACATGTATCGACATGCAGGCATTCCTTGCTTTATTTTTTCTATTAAATGCAAACGTTGAAGAAGAGGAAAAAATGAGCTTGTTGGAGGATATTGTAATAAGCGCAAACAAGCCTATGCGCTTGCCAAAACGATTGATTAAATTTGGCTTTCTCTTTAGAAGCCCCAACTATACTATCATCTTAAAGGGAAAAGATAACCAATATATAAATTATAAAAAATTAGTTTTCTAAGGAGAAATAACATTGAACTCTACACTCAATAATTCAGAAGATATAAAAAGGGAAGAAGGACAAAAGCAGCTGCTTGAAAAAAATCTTCAAGCTCCCAGAAATAAAAAATGGATAATCAACTTTACTTGTACTATATCTCTTCTTTTATATGAGGGAAGATTAAAAAAGAGCCAATCAAACATTGATTTACTCTTTTTTATAAATGGCTGCTAAGAATACGCTTTATGTAAAGCGAAAAAATCCTTCACTGTACCTATATAAAAAACAATGATAGCCAAGAAATCACAAAAAGGGTTACAGAAAAAACTGTAACCTCAATATTAAACTTCTACTCTTCTAAAAGTGTCCCCAAGGAAGTTATTCAATTCAATAAACTGTTTTTCGATAGGGGTAAATTCATAATTTAGCCGGGAAATGAGATAAAAGTCAGTGTACCGATAAGGTGGTGGAACTTCTAAAAAATTATGGATATTATAACGGTTTGCGATACGCTTAGATATTAAGGAAATTCCCATGCCCATTAACGCAAATTTTACTAATGTTTCTGGATCGCTGACTTCGATCATGTCACCTTGTTCAATATGTAAGCTGGCGTAAATAGTATCTAATATTGTCATGTACAAACACTTATCTGAAAGTACCAGTATATTCTTTTGTCTTACATAGTCATCGAATGTCGTGTGTTGATCAATATCGCGACCAATGACAACCATTTCTTCTACGCCTACTTTTTTATATTTTATCTTTTGGTTGTTTAATGATCCAATTGTATAAGCTACATCGATTTGTCCAAGTAGAATTTGATTTTCGATATATTCGGTTGAACCCGTTTTTAGTGTTACTGCTAGATCTGGATAGGTGTTGTAAAGTTTGTTTAAAGCGCTTGAGAATTGAGTGCCCCCAACTGATATCATGGTGCCAATACGGAGTTTTTCATCTTGTTTCTTCATTTTATTTTCAGTTTCTTCCCAAAGAAGCAATATTTTTTTAAATTGGTGGTACAATTTTTCTCCTTGTTTGGTTAATTTAACGCCCTTTGAGTTTCTAATAAACAGTTCTTGATTATAATAGCTTTCTATTTTCTTTATTTTGGCGGTCATATTAGATTGAAGGTGGTTCAATTTCATTGCAGCCGCAGATATATTTCTTAATTCGGCCACTGAAACAAAAGCTTTCATATTTTCAATATCCATTCATATTCACCCTCCATCAAAAAAAGTGATATAGCTATCATATTTTAACATTTAAAATAATGATTCATTTTAATTATACTTGATTAAAAGGTAATATTTTCTACAAAATGTGGGAGGAATGTCTAATGAAGGAGAAATTAATAAAAGTAGGAATTATAGGGGGATCTTTAAATAATCAATGGGCGAGCAAAACACATATTCCAGTACTGAAAGAAAGCCCTTTTTATCGAATAACCGCAATTGGAACATCAAAAGCAGAAACCGCCAAGGAAAGTGCGAGAGTACTTAATGCTTGCCATAGCTTTACAGATTATAAGGGACTAGCGCAATCTAAAGATGTTGATTTAGTAGTAGTTAGTGTAAAAGTTCCGTTTCATTACGAAGCTTCAATTGCAGCAATAGAGGAAAAGAAACATATTTATTGCGAGTGGCCTTTAGGTGTAGATACTAAGCAAGCAATTAAACTGGCAAAGTTAGCGGATAAGGTGGACATTCACCATGCGATTGGGTTACAAGCAAGACAATCTCCCGAGGTGAATTATGTAAAGCAGGCTATTAACCAAGGGGAAATTGGAAGAATTATCTCCTGTACCATGCAGGTAGCGACACAAGGAAAGGGTGGAATAACAGATGAAGCAAACAGCTATATCTTAAAAAAAGAAAATGGAGCGAACCTTCTTACAATCAATGGTGGACACTCGCTTGATGTTCTGTGCTACATCTTAGGTGACTTTAAAGAGTTATCGTCGATAATGAATACGCATTATACAGAAGCTCTCATACAAGGAGCAGAAGTTACGGTGTCAAAGGATACAGCGGACCAAATCTTAATACAGGGAACACTCAACGGTAACATTTCAGCTGCTGTTCATATTCAAGGCGGAGTTTATCCTGCTTTTCAATTAGAGATTAGAGGAGAAAAAGGTGTTTTTCGCTTAACCCAGAATTCTTCATCCGGTCACGTACAATTTGGTAATCTCAAAGTAGAGAAGGTTAAGTATCCTACTTATTTATTAAGTACTGAAAGTGTGTATGTTGAAGAGATAAACGTATCTTCGGTAAAAGATAATCATCCAAAAGATTACGTTGAAAAGGCTTATAAGGTGTTGGCAAAAGATATATTTGAACATAAAAGTCAAATTCCAAACTTCCACGATGCTGTTAAACTTCATAAATTATTAGATGCGGTTCGAACATCTGCAGAGACTGGTGAAAGGGTAACGCTTGATAAATAAACGAAAGCCTCTTTCTTATAAAGTTAAAATATTTATGATTTTAATAACTATCAAGTCAGTTGAAGAAGGGCATTTCCTACATTTGAAGAATAGTAACACCATTAAATGAATTGAAGGTTGACTGTATGATTGCGAGAGCCACAGATTAAAAAATTGAATAGGAGTGTTCCATGATGACAAATAGTAAAATGAATCCTAAGGTCGATGAATTTTTAACTAAAGCTAAAAAGTGGAAAGAAGAATATGAGACGTTGAGAAAGATTGTTCTTGACTGTGAGTTGACCGAAGATTATAAATGGATGAACCCTTGTTACACGTTTGAGAAAAAAAACATTGTTTTAATACATGGATTCAAAGAATACTGTGCGCTACTGTTTCCTAAAGGTGCTCTGTTACAAGATTCTCATGGTATTCTAATCCAACAAACGGAGAATGTACAAGGAGCGCGGCAAATTCGCTTTACCAATGTGCAAGAAATAGTTGAAAAGGAAGCCGTCTTAAAAGCTTATATTTATGAAGCTATTGAGGTGGAAAAAGCCGGATTAAAAGTCAAAGTCAAAAAGCATGAAGAACTCATTATTCCTGAAGAGCTACAGCATAAATTTGATGAAATACCTGCTCTAAAAGATGCTTTTACTACATTGACTCCAGGACGGCAAAGAGCATATATTCTTTATTTTTCTGCGGCCAAACAATCTAAGACTCGAGCATCAAGAGTTGAAAAATGCATTCCGAACATTCTTAATGGAAAAGGATTAAATGATTAGTACATTTTATTTAAAACATGGCTAATATAAATTGTTAATGTATTTGAGTTAAAAATGAAATAAGGTTAAGTGAACTGACTGATGTTCCATTTATATAAAAGTAGAGTAGATTAAAAAAATTATTTGAGGAGAAAATGCTATGGAAGTTTTTGCAGAATATTTAGCGCGTATAGATAGCCCTGACCACCGTGATCGAACAGAGGAAGTTTTGGCTTGGATTGCTAATACTTTCCCGAATTTGGAACCACAAATCAAATGGAATACGCCAATGTTTACTGATCATGGAACATTCATCATCGGCTTTGCCTCAGCGAAACATCATTTGAGCGTTTCACCTGAAGAAATAGGGATTGCGCACTTTAATGATGACATTGCCCAGGCTGGATACAGCGCTACCAAAGGCCTATTTCGAATTCTATGGACTGAGCCAGTAAACTATGAATTACTTAAAAAAATAATTGAGTTTAATATGTTAGATAAGAAAGACTGTTCAACTTTTTGGCGGAAATAAAAAGCAGATTATGAAAGGTGAACTGATCCCCAAGCAGCTTAGGAATTACAGGATAAATTGGAAGCTGAACTAAAAAGAAAAGATGATCCAGTTTACGAATGGAGAAGAAGGAGGGTACAGAACGATGGATTTTGAAATGGTTATGAAAGAACTAGAAGCGCTTGGTACGGAACGAATTAAAAAGACTTACATAAACAATGGTGCACACGATCCGCTTTTTGGAGTGGCAACAGGGAAAATGAAGCCGATTGCAAAGAAAATCAAGAAAAACCAGGCTTTAGCTGAGCAGCTTTACGCTTCTGGCAATTACGATGCTATGTATTTTGCTGGTATCATTGCAGACCCAACAGAGATGACTGCGGAGGATTTTGAGCGTTGGATTGATAAAGCGTATTTTTACATGCTATCCGATTATGTAGTTGCAGTCACTTTGTCAGAAACCGATTTTGCGCAAGTTGTTGCTGATAAATGGGTGGCAAGCGGTGAAGAACTTAAAATGTCGGCAGGTTGGAGTTGTTACTGCTGGCTTTTAGGTAATCGTCCTGACGATGAATTTAGCACAAGCAAGATTGCCGATATGCTTAATCAAGTGGAAAACACGATTCACGATTCTCCAGATCGAGCGAAATCGGCTATGAATAATTTTATCTATACAGTCGGTGTTTCATATTTGCCACTTCATGAGAAGGCGCTTGAAACGGCAAAGGCAGTAGGTCCAGTCGAAGTTAAGAAGGATAAGAAAAAAAGTAGTATTCTTCTTGCTTCCGAAAACATTCAAAAGGATATAGATAGAGGACGGCTTGGTTTCAAACGCAAACATGTAAGGTGTTAGCATGATTTGTAATGGAGCTGCACTACCTGAAATGAGACTAACAAGCATTCAATGATAATTAGCTTACTATACGTAGGATGTTTTGTTCCTTCATAAATCATCCATTGAAGAAGTGGCAGGGGATAAAAGCTAAAAAACTCTTGAGAAAAGGAGAGATTAAAAATGAAAATCCAAAAGGGAAATCTAAGAATCTGTCATAAAGGACACAAATATTATAAAAGCAGCAGCTGTCCGACCTGCCCAACCTGTGTGCAAGAACGCAAACCTGACAATGAATTTCTTTCAGTGCTATCAGCACCAGCAAGACGAGCATTGGAAAGCAACGAGATAACTTCTTTGCAGCAGCTATCAACATTTAGTGAAAAAGAGATATTACAATTTCATGGTATGGGGCCGGCTTCTTTACCTAAACTTAGAACAGCTTTGCAGGCCAATGGATTAGCCTTTAAAAATTAAACAGATAGTTAAAGCAAGAATTAGATCTGGATAAAGTGTACGAATACGCTGAATTTCCGGATATGGAAGGATGTTAAGAGATAAATAGTGGGAAAAAGAAGGATTGGAGATTTAAGTAATGAATAACAAACTAAATAAAGCGTTAGCGTTACGAAAGAATGGAAATCACAAAGAATCTAACGAATTGCTAAGTGAATTAGTTAAGGAATTTCCAGACGATGGTTTATATAATTATCAATGTGCTTGGAGCTTTGACATATTAGGGGAAGAAGAAAAGGCAGTGCCCTTTTACGAAAATGCCATAAAGATAGGATTACCTTCTAAGGATATGGAAGGGGCAGTATTGGGGTTGGGCAGCACATATAGAGCCTTGGGGGAATATGAAAAGTCAAAAGATATATTTTTAAAAGGAATGGAATTGTTCCCAGATAATCATGTAATTAAAGTTTTTTATTCCATGACTTTGTACAATTTAAAAGAACATAGCAAAGCGATGGAACTGTTACTGAAATGCTTACTAAATACGACAAATGACAATGAAATACTAAGTTATAAAAAAGCCCTACATTTCTATTCAGATAAACTGGATCAGACTTGGAAGTAGCTTATAAAATTCGTTGAATATAAGTTCCTTTCCTGAAACGAGGAGAGAACTTTTTTTGTAACAATACTGGCAGGCTTCCTTTGATAAAATGACTTTTTAAAATTATAGATTGTGAAGAAATACATTTAAACTATAGGAGGCTTTGTTGAATAAGAAAGCCCTTACATATTGTATATGTCTAATATGTAAGGAGCCTTATAAGAATCACATTTAAAATAGGAGATCTTTTCTTTTAATCTTGCGGTTTTTGTTTTGTTGAAGTACTTATGTTTGTACCACTCTATCTTTACTAAACTCTTCTTCAATTAGCTTATCCATTAGAAAATGATAAAAAACGTGATAATTCGTTTTAGTTAGTTTGTCCAGTTCCTGGTGAGTGATGATATTATGTTGGATGAGTAAACCTATAGCAGCTGATATACAATTTACTTTTAAATCTTCTTCCCCTAACATATAAATCACCTTCCCTTATTTACTAAGTAACCCATTCTATATAATAGGCATACTTAAGACACGGACTGATATAAGCTCTTTTCTCAAATTATTGCTCTCGTGCTGATAGAAAATGATGATAAAATGTTCTCAACACTTTTTGATGCCTACTGTTATCTTTATATACTGCGCTTTCTTTTCCTGCAAAAAAAACAAAACGATTTAAATTTTCCCTTATTTTGGAATGTTGTATTTGTTTTTAACAGTTAGAGAAGCTTTTGAGTGCTCAGTATGTATCTGAATGTCAACACCAAGAACTTATGAACACCATCCGAGGAAAGTGAATAATGGAATTTATTTTAATTGGTTCTTATTATTTAGCTTATGTAAATGTGAAATAAATGTGGTTTTTCTGGAAGGAAAAAAGGCAACTTTAACTATGTCATAAACTTCCCTGTAGGTAATTATTAAATTATATAGGGGAATTTACATTTCAATAAAATACTGTTATTACAAGTTAGTGAGGTAGAAGTATGGAAGAAAACAATATTAAAAATTTAAAATCCGAAATTATAAAAAAGCATGAGGTATTATTTGCAAAGAGATTGGAACTTGAGAGTGAAGCAAGTCGTTTGATGTTAGAAATTAATTTATTGGATGCACAGAATACTGTTGATAAAGTAAGTCAGTTAAACAAAAAAATAGATGATATAACATTTGAAATGGATTATTTGAAACAAGCCCTTGAAGCCATTAATTAAGCTATATATATATCAAAAAAGTGTAACTAATTCTATAAGTATAACCACGAGCAAATTTAAGAGGTATTCAAGCAACTCAAATTTTTCAGATGCAACTAGTGGAGAAACCAGAGTAATTTTAACATAATCCTTTTATATAGATGTAATTGCGTTAGTCTAATAAAAGCCAAATAGAAAAGAGTGATCAACTTGGAAGAAATAAGAGGCCAGATAAATTTCAACCTAATTGAAGCACTACATTCAAACAAACAGCCACTTGTTTCATACAAGTGGCTGTTTTACTTAATTCTCTCTAATATTATGTTTAATAACTTCATTGAATTCTTCTACTTCTTTTCGAATACTAATGGTTGGTCCCCAAGAATCGATAAGGTTTATAGCTTCTTGGATAGAATGTAAAGCCTCTATATTCTCTCCTTTTCGTAATAGCAATTGGGCCATCCCGTAGTGATAGTATATTAATTCAATTTGGTTGGCTTTGTCTTTCTGATAAAGAAGGCTATTAAAGCATTTTTCTGCTTCCTCAAGCATATCACAAATGACATAAGCTACACCTAAATTAAAGTAAGCTTCAATGGTCTTTTCTCCTCCATATATTAAACTGATTTCATTAGCTTCTTCATATAATCGGATTGCTGCTCCATAATTTTTATAGACCATACATAGATCACCTCGCACTAATGAAATTCTATGTTGAATCACCGGTGTAGTAAAGATCTCCCTAACTTCTTCAAGAATACATTCTGCTTTGTTAGGATTATTTTTCTTCAACAAGAGCCTTGCTTTTAAGGCAAGTCCCCAAGCTTTCAAATCGTAAACATCAGACCTGTCTGAGCTTAACTGATCTAGTGTCTTTAGACCGGAATCTATTTGTAGCAGGGAACCATCTAGGTTATTGACCTCCATCAATGCCCAACCCAATGTATCAATTCTAAAAAATGCCTCATAGGTATGTTTTCTAAGTTGTTTTGCATAATCAGCTGCTATTTTTCCATATTTGATCCTTAACGGTAAATTAATTCGACTTAGAAAATGGCTTATGCGAAATACCAGCTCAATCAAAAGCTCTTTTTGATCGGATTCGTTTGCCCATTTTATAACCTTGAGTATATTCGGCCATTCTTTCTTAATTTCCTCTAAATCACGACCAAGCAAATAACTCCAATAAATCGAATCCGGAAGATCCCGTTTTAAATAGTTGTCTAAATATTGGATATAGTATTGGCTCCAACGCTTACGTGCTACATTTTCAAATTGTTTATCTTCTAACAATCGTTGTTCACCATATGTTACTACGGTTTGATGACCTAGATAATGGATTTTTCCTTCTATACGTTCTCCTTGGATAAGCGCAAATAATTTCATTTGATCAACAGCAAAATGGAATTTTCGAGCGTCTAGTCCAGCCGCTGTTGCCCAACTTTTCTCGTCAGGAGGTTTGCTGAAAAAGCATAACACTTTCCAAAGATGTAAAGTATCTTCATTACATTTCTCCCATGTGCGTCCGAAAAGAAAATCAAATAATTCCAACAGTGAGTAACCGGCTTTTCCTAGTTCCTGAATAAGTTGCTGAGCAGGAATGTCATCATCTGCAATGTAAGCTATACTAAGAGCGATAGCTTTAGGATTTCCAGCAGTAGCTGAAATGAGTTGTTCACGAGTTTCAAGAGGGCTATTTAATAACTGTTTCATTTGTTCTTGTTTATTCGATGAATTAGACATTTTCATATGTTGTTTTACTTCGTAAGAAAGATAGTTAAGAGCATCGTCCTTTTCCAGTCCCTTTAGTTGAATGGTTACTATATCTCTAAAGTTGTTTCTATATTTTTGCTGTAGATTCTCGCGAGATGTGAGTAATACTTTAACGCCTTGTGGAAGATTAGTAATAAATTCATAAATTTCACTTTCAGCTGTATCGATGCTATCAATCACAAGTAATACAGGTTTTTCTTTTGCATAATTAGCTAATGCATTGCGAACTACAAAACGTTTCTCGTCAATGGATCGGTTGATTTGCTCTATCCGTCCAAGTTGGTAAGCAATTGTATTTAGAAAATCACTAAAGGTTAGTCCCTTCCAGTCAGCACTAAACCATACTATAGAATTGAGGTTTGGCCAATCCATCTCAAGGCTTTCTGTTTCCCTATAATTCTTCTGAATACACGCATATGCTACTTCAAGAGCAAGAGTTGTTTTTCCAATACCAGCCCATCCGGAAATTAAACATAATGGAGAAGGGGAAGTTACCCACTGACGAATTGCCTCCAGGTCAAAGTGTCTTCCAATAAAAACTCCTGACCAGCGTGCTGGTAAGTTATGTATTGTAAAATGTTCCTTTGGAGTAGCAGCTTCAGTCTGAAGTTTATTATGAAATATTTTTTTTACTACTTCCTCAATATCTTTATTAAGGGGTGCACCAAATGAGTTGTCTGCCCCTAATATTTTTGCCTTTTCCAGACACGAAGATACCCAAGCTGGTAAAGCAGGTTTAAGAGTGGGTATAGAAGTTGTTTCCATCAGCTTTGAGAACCAACTGATATCTATATCCGTTTTTTTTAATATTATCCATATGATGCCGAAGAGCTTTCCATCGTCAATACGACCAGGAATATATTTTAATCCCATCTGACCTATCCAACTTTTAATTGTATTGGGAGATACACCTAGTTCATTTGCGATATTAGCTATATAAGATTGTCCTAGTGAGCTATCTTCGCCTTTTTTCCTTTTAATCTTATAATCAGGGTGAAGTTTTAGTTCTTTAACACCCAAAGATAACAGTTCTGCAAATGTTTCCCGATCTTCAATTTCAGCCATGAGAATCTTACACCTCCTATTAGCTTTATTTTAACGCTATATCTTTGTATGTATATAAAAAGAAAAGTACAGTGTTACTGTACTTTTAGACAGTATAAAAGGCTATTAATGGTGTGATGTTAGCAGGTAAAATTAGCTCATGTAATAAAAAACTCTAAAATGTATGCACTTACATAATAATAAAAATATATTTAAGGAACAGTCAAGTGCATTAGAAATTTATGAGTTGAAAGTAAATTCATATTTATTTTTACGTTATGGATTTATATAGAATTTCTATTAAAGAAAGGAAAATTATTGATGAATAACAACTTACCTAAAACTATGAAAGCAGCTGTCATGCACGGCACAAGAGAAATCAGTATTGAAACATTGCCTATACCACAAATTGATGAAAATGAAGTTTTAATTAAAGTAATGGCTGTAGGAATTTGTGGCTCAGACTTACATTATTATACCCAGGGTAGAATTGGTAAATACAAAGTAGAAAAACCATTTATCCTTGGACATGAGTGCTCAGGTGAGGTTGTAGCTATTGGATCAGCTGTTGAAAGATTTAGAGTAGGGGATCGCGTAGCCGTTGAACCAGGAGTAACCTGTGGACATTGTGAAGCATGCAAAGAGGGAAGGTACAACCTTTGTCCAGATGTTCAATTCTTAGCAACACCACCAGTTGATGGTGCCTTTGTTCAATATATAAAAATGCGTCAGGATTTTGTCTTTTTAATCCCGGATTCCCTTTCCTATGAAGATGCTGCCTTAATAGAGCCTTTTTCAGTTGGTATCCATGCAGCGACGAGAACAAAACTTCAGCCTGGGTCAACGATTGCGATTATGGGAATGGGACCGGTAGGGTTAATGGCTGTAGCAGCAGCGAAAGCATTTGGAGCAAGTACAATAATAGCAACAGACTTAGAACCATTGCGTCTTGAAGCAGCAAAACGAATGGGGGCAACTCACGTTATTAATATCAGAGAGCAAGATCCTCTTAATGAAATTAAAAATATTACTGAAAACGTAGGCGTTGACGTTGCATGGGAGACTGCAGGGAATCCAAAAGCATTACAATCTTCACTATCTTCAATTCGTCGTGGTGGAAAATTAGCAATCGTAGGTTTACCTTCTCAAAGCGATATTCCACTCGATGTACCATTTATTGCTGATAATGAGATTGATATATATGGTATTTTCCGCTATGCCAACACTTATCCAAAAGGAATTAAATTTCTTACTTCCGGTGCAATTGACACAAAGAATCTTGTAACAGATAGATATCCGTTAGCCGGCACACGTGAAGCGATGGAGCGAGCACTAAATTTTAAAAACGAATGTTTAAAAATTATAGTGTATCCAAACGAATAAAAACATTATACTTGAAAGCTAGATTTCTAGTTGATATTTATGACGAGATTCTTGAACTTTTAATTTTCAGATGCGGAGTTAAAATAAGACATTTGCAACTAAACCGCATCTGTTTTTTCTTTAAGGTAAATGTTTATAATACGACTAGCTTTCTTAACATATTTTTGAAAACGCATTCTGGAGGTATTACCTATGTTAAACGCAGAACAATCACAAATATTAGAGGCTGAAAGTAAAGGTAAACCTAATTCTATTCCTAGGTTATCCTGGTTAGAACGGTTTGGATATGGATCGGGAGACATGGCATATAATATTGTTTTTCAATTCGTTAATGCCTATCTACTTTTTTATTATACTGATGTCGGAGGTATCCACCCTGCAGCTGTTGCAACATTATTTTTAGTAGTACGAGTTCTGGATGCTATTTTCGATCCTATAATGGGAGTTATTTTAGATAAAACTAATACACGTTGGGGAAAAGCAAGACCCTACTTATTATGGGTTTCACTTCCTTTTGCGTTATTTACCATCCTATGTTTTACCAACCCTCACTTAGGGTCAACGGGCAATGTTATATATATGTACATTACCTATATCTTACTAGGGATGGCGTTTAGTATGCAAACGATCCCAGTTAATAGCTTAACAGGGAGGATTACCAATAACGTTCAGGAGCGCACGGTTTTAACAACTACTCGTATGATATTGGTTTATGTAGGAATACTCCTTTCCATTTCATGCGCCACCCCTCTTGTAACAGCTCTTGGAGGAGGAAATCAAGAATTTGGATTCCAAATGGCTGCGCTAGTCTATGCTGCTGTAAGTATCATTTTAAATCTGTTTAGCTTCTTTACAGTACGTGAGCGCATTGCTCCTAAAAAGAGTAAAAAACATGGGCTTAAAGTAACTTTATCTGTTTTGTTTAAAAACAAACCACTACTAGTACTAGTTTCGTCTTTCTTGGCATTTGCTATTGGTTTTAATATTAAACTTAGTACAATGGTTTACTATTTTACTTACAATGTTCATCAAAAGGAATTAGTATTTTGGGGCACTGTTTTATTTTTTGGAGCTGCGCTAATTAGTAACTTATTTATTCCTTTATTCTCTAATAAATGGGGTAGAAAGAGTGTAATGATTGTATCAGCTACAGTATCTCTTATTTCATATATAGGACTCCAATTTACTTCTTTTGATTCAATTGCTTTAATTTTATTTTGGCTGTTTGCTTCGGGATTCTTTACCACTCCACTAAACACACTAGCTTGGGGGATGGTTGCCGATTGTGTAGATTATGCTGAATGGAAAACTGGAGTTCGAGCAGATGGTGTTGTTATTTCCTTAATGAGTTTTACTAATAAGTTAGGGGTTGCACTTGCTGGATCATTCTCAGCCATCTATTTGGGGATAGCAGGCTATGTAGCTAATGCAGAACAAACCGTAGCTTCCTTAAATGCTATAAAAAATATGAATGCTCTAGTGCCAGGAATTTTCATTTTACTTTCTGTATTAATAATCTGCTTTTATCCTTTAACTGAAAAAACATATAATCAAATGATTTTGGATTTAGAGAAAAAATCTAAGTAAATGAGTGTGATATAAGTGCAAAATAGCATAAGTGAAAATGCTCCAGTTGTTTGTGTAGGAGAATTATTAATTGATTTCTTTTGTAGCAATATTAATTCCAATTTAATAGAGGGACGCCAATTTTTAAAAAATGCCGGTGGAGCACCAGCAAATGTATGCGCAACCATAGCGAAACTAGGCGGTAATGCATCATTTAGTGGTAAAGTAGGTAAAGACCCATTCGGCTACTTTTTAGAAGAAACCTTAAATTCATTAAACGTAGATACTTCGATGCTTGCTTGGGATGAAAAGGTAGCAACTACCCTAGCTTTTGTGTCTCTACAAGAAAATGGTGAGCGAGACTTTGTATTTCATAGGGGAGCTGACGCTTTAATGACAATGGAGGACATTAACCTAAATGAAATAAATAAAGCTAGAATCCTTCATTTTGGTTCAGCCACGGCCATGTTAACTTCTCCATTCCGTGAAACTTATTTAAGCCTTATCTCTAGTGCTAAAGAGGAAGGAAAGTTTATTTCTTTTGATCCTAACTATCGAAGAGATTTATGGAAAGGAAGATTAATTGATTTCATCTCAATCGCAAAGAAAGCTATTGCTTTAAGTGATTTTGTAAAAGTAAGTGATGAAGAATTAGAGATTATCACAGGCATTAAGAATCATGAAGTAGGTGTTGATACCCTACATAAAATGGGAGCTAAAATTGTAGCAGTTACTCTTGGAAAAAGGGGAACATTGATATCTAATAGTAGAAAAAAAGAACTAGTGAAGAGTATTCCTATTAAGTCAATTGACTCTACAGGAGCTGGGGATGCTTTTGTAGGTGCAACGTTGTTCAAATTAGCTAATACACAGAATATCAAATCCATTAAAAATGATTTCGAGCAGCTACTCGACATTATTGCATTTGCAAACCGAGTTGGAGCGCTGGTATGTACAAAGATAGGAGCAATTGAAGCACTGCCAAATATTGAAGAAATAGAAATTACTAGTGTATAAACAGCCTAGCGGTAATAATACAATAACTAGACATCATTTTATATTAGTCCTATAGCAAAGCCATTTTATACAATATACGCCTTGTCTTTGGCTATAAAAGAAATACCTCAGAGAACGTTAATTTAGTTCAGATTTTCCATATGGAGATCGATATTTACATCTACAGGCTGTTAAGCGTCATACATCTAGTCAAGAAGTTATAGATAGAGTATTAGGTGGGTCTCTATTAAATATATAAATTCAGCACCTTCTATTTGATGTTAGCCTAGGTACTATAAAAAGAACTTGAAAAATGTGTTTCAAGTTCTTTTTTATATTTATTAAGATTGTTGGTTTTCCACTGTCTCTAATTTTTTATAGTGCGCAATTTTTTCTTCAATTCTCTGCGAATTTAACTCTAGTTCCTCTATCTTGCCTAAGACATCTTTATAATGTTCTTCTAACAATTCCTTTCTTGCAGTAATAGTAGAATCTCCTTTCTGTCGCAAATCAGAAAACTGCTTCATTTTAAGCATAGGCATTCCTGTAACACGTAACCGAATTAAAAACTGAATCCAAGCTAGATCAACGTCTGTATATTGCCGATATCCGGTTTGGTCTCTTTGCACATTTTTTATTAATCCAATTTTTTCGTAATAACGCAAAGTATGTGTAGAAAGACCGGTCATACTTGCTACTTGTTGAATACTGAATAAATTTTCCATATTTATTATTATAACATGAGAAATAAAATGCTTGCTTTAGAGCGCGCTCTAAAGCGTAATATCTAACTTGTAAATAAAATAACTCAGTTGTAAGGAGAGATTCAGTTGATGAATGAACGTTACGAAAATGGTTGGAAAACGTTAATGGAAGTAGATGGAGAGGGTGGAAAACGAGTAATTGAATCATTAAAAGACATCGCTCCTGACATTGGGAAATATGTCATTGAATTTGCCTTCGGAGATATTTATACAAGAGAAGGACTTAACCTACAGCAAAAACAACTAGTTACAATAAGCGCGCTTACGACACAAGGAGGGTGTGAACCACAGCTGCATGTTCATATTAATGCTGCGCTTAATGTAGGTCTCACACCACATGAAATAGTAGAAGCCATTACTCACTGTATTCCATACACTGGCTTTCCTAGAGCGTTAAATGCTATTTTTATTGCTAAACAAGTTTTTACAGAAAGAGAATTAACCGTAACTTTGAAATAAAGGCATATGTGTATAAGGCAAGTCGATTTTAATTGAACTTTTAAACAGAGGTACGTCTTGATTAGGATAAACACAATAAATCGTAGTAGTACTCTGAAAAACACGATTTATGGTATAAGGTTAACCTTAGAATGAATACATTCCTTTTTTATAGGAAGGATCTTAATTGCTTCCTAAAATCAAACTTATATAAAATAAGAAAATATCTCAAAATAATGGCAGAAAAGGAATCCCAAAAGAGGTTACAGAAAAAACTGGAACCTCGATATTAAACTTCTATTCCTTTAAAAGTGTCAATAAGAGAGTTATTCAACTCAATAAACTAAACTGTTTTTCGATAGGGGGAAATTCATAATTACTTGATTTTGAACAGAAGGTTCCAAAAAAAATATTCCTTCATTACTTAACGATTATCTAATGTGAGATACTTTTTTTATTTGAATTCTGTTTCCATAATAGAATTCAAATTCTCTTTAGCTTGGTGCCTGTTTTTCGTATAATTCTTCTTCACTCTATAAAAGAAACCTCGGTTCAAGTCATAAATTTGAACTGAGGTTTCTTATTATCTTTGAAAGGTTAAATTTATTTTTTATTTACTTGGCGTCCACTTTTTTTCTGGCTCTGGGAACTTGTGTTGCCAGTTTGAAATTCATTGCCTAATTCGACATCATTTCTTTTATCTTGCTTCTCTACTTGCTCTCTTGTCTGATTCTTTTTCTGTATCCCTTGTTTTGACATTACTTATCTCATCTCGCTTTCATTTAGTATTGTTTTTAATATGTGCAACTATAAGAAAAAACATATAAATTAAATAAATAATTTGTTAGTTGCTTCTGAATCAAAACCCTATTTATCACCAAGCTAACCTCGGCATATAAACAACCGAGCACATCTTACATTACTACCTACACCTCCCCTAATGCAGTAATTACTCTTTTTTAGTTTTAGGGTGAACGGACAAGCTTTATGGGATTAATTTGATTTTGGAATAGGTGAGAATAGTATCGTAAAAGAGACGCATAATTAGTAAAACAATTACTGTTGTTTAAAGTGTCAAGAGATGAAGATTTTACTCATTTTTGGAGGAAGTTGTAATGGAGAAAGATCAAACGTTGAAAAACGCGATGAATGAATGGGCACGTGTAACTGAGGATCCCCAAATGTTAATGACTTATGAAGTAAACCAGGAATTCCAAGTAGATGAAAAATTGACATTAAAAAAAGCTGAAAAGCAAGGGGAAAAAAGAGCTATTAAGAGAGTAGCATTAAGAATGCTGCAAAAAGGTATGGATAATCAAACAATAGCTGAATTAACTGAGCTTACGGAAGAAGAGATTGAACAGATTCGTAAATAACGAATGTAAACCGAGGGCAGGAAGGAATAGGTCCAAAACAACATTTTATTTTATCACGATAAAAAAAGGGCTACCCCAAAATAGGAAAGAGGTAGCTTGCTCTACTCAAGCTGAAAATTGAATACATTGGTTGAGTTAAAACAACTACATTATTTTAACTTGTATAAAATTTTTAGTAAAACGCTATCATTTCCAGTTTTATTAACTAATTTCCTCTGCTAAAATGGAATCATAGGGATGAAGAGAGAAGGGTAGATGAGGCACATGAGTACGAGTCTATTGCTAACTTTAGGGGTTATATTTTTGGCAACAATAGCTATAGCCATTTTAATTAAGATTCCAGAAGAAGATTAAATTGAATAATAAAATAAAAAGCTATCTCAAATAATAAAGGAGATAGTTTTTTTACTGCTTTATGTCTCATTTGAACAATTAAAATTGATTTTGTATGGAGGAATTAAATGCATAAAAATTAATTAAAAACAAATACTTTCACTGTCATAAATAAAAAGGAGGCTAGATAAAGATGGATGCACAAAGAGCACAAGAAATTGCCGATTCAGTGGACATGGCCAATGTAATATATAACGGGAAAAGCATTTACATTGAGCATGTAGACCAACAAAATGGGGTAGCTACAATTCATAACCTGGATGAACCAAATAATAAGCAAAGTGTTTCTATATCTGAACTAGCAGAACAATAATTTACTCTTAAAATAAAAAAGCCGCTTTATTTAGGCTTTTTTATTTTTCTGTTATTTTTATCGAGAGAGGATGAGAAGAAAAAATAACCACATCAGAAAAGTGTTGTTAGATCAAGGATGTATAAAAATCTAACTGTAATGAACTTTACTTTTAAATGGAGGACTCAATATAATGAAACGCGACTCCTTATAACTTCCATCTTTCAAAGAAATCCCTTCCCAACAACAGTAAATTAAGCAAATAAGAAAATATTGAAGGCTAGGAGTCATATTTTCGTTTATGTTGACTTCTACGAAATTTTATTGTAGGATAATCTATATCATCAATAAACACATTAAATACTTATCCTACGATGCACGTTATGCCCTATTTGTTTTGAACCGTACTGTTTACTTGGGATTCCTACATTTATTGACGGATGCCATGCCTGTCTTTGACACAGGATCGCTGGAACGTTAATATGCGGAAACCCACCTGCGAGATCGCGGGTTCACAAAACAGATTGGGAGGACGACATAGGTGGGAATCTCTTAACTATACATACCGTGCTAGACGGGGAGATGGCGGTGCCCTGTAACCTGCAATCCGCCTTAGCAGGGTTTAATTCCTAACAGAGGTATGAGTCAGGTAAGGTCTGACTTGGACAAGTGGTGTTGACAACTAGGTCCTGCACAACAGAAACCTATGAACATGGTCAGGTCCGGAAGGAAGCAGCCATAAGTAGATTCTTCTGTGTGTTGCAGCACAACCCGGTCGAGCTAACTGTACAAGTAACGCTTATTTGATCATGTCAATGACGGGTGCACGGTGTTTTTACTTAGCAATTTTTATTTAGTGTTAAGAAAACTATCTTTAATAGGTCTGGTGGCGATAGCAGAGAGGTCACACCCGTTCCCATATCGAACACGGAAGTTAAGTTCTCTAACGCCAATGGTAATGGGGACTTTGTCCTCGTGAGAGTAGGACGTTGTCAGGCAAAAAAACAGCCCATCATATCAATGATGGGCTGTTTTTTTGTATATTAATTTCGTTTAAATTGATTTCTACGAAATTAAATGTTATGTTTTACGTAATTTATTAGTGTATGTAGGAGGATTTAGAGTGAAAAAAAATAGCCTAGAAGTTATTCCGTTGATTGATGACTTTAGCCAATGGTTAATAGAATCAGGCAAATCTGATAATACGATTAAAACCTATCGAGCAGTGTTAAACCAATTTCATGAATGGCTTCTAAGTGAAGGTAAACATTTAGATCAAGTAACAAGAAATAATGTCCAAACTTATATGATTAACCTTGAATCTAATAATAAAAGTGCGTCGACTATAGAAAAAGCTTTTGTAACAATTAGCGTTTTTGCACGCTTTCTTGAAAAACCAGAAATTGTTCAAAATATTGAACGTAAACAAAAAGAGAAAAATAACGAGGTTGTACCACAGTCATTAGAAGCAAGTGAGCGTGACCGCCTTTTATCTGAAGTAAAGCAAGAGGGAAACCTTCGTGATATTGCTATTGTATATACTTTATTACATACAGGGATTCGGGTATCAGAGATTTGTGCTTTGAATCGTAAAGACGTAGAGATTAACAAATCTGATGGTTTTTTAATTATCCGTAATGCTAAAGGATGTAAAAAGCGATTTGTTCCTCTTTCTACAGAAGCAAGGAATAGTTTGAAGAAATATATTGATTCACTTGATTCTAATCATGAAGCTTTATTTGTCTCTAATTTTGATAGAAGAATGTCTGCACGTACGGTTCAGTACATGTTAAAAAAATATAATGTAAATCCTCATAAATTACGCCACACTTTCTGTCATGAGTTAGTTAAGAAAGGGATAGATATTGCAATAGTTGCCGAACTAGCAGGCCATTCTGATGTGAATGTTACAAAACGATACCTAAAATCTTCTACAAGAGATTTAGAAAGTGCGATTACGCAAACCTTTTTATAAAAATAAGCTCTGTAACAAGAATCATGATTCTTGTTACAGAGTTTTTTTATTTAGGTGTATGTTCCTGCTTAATAATTGCAAAATTAAGTATTAAAACACAACTTACATAGATGTTGACTTCTACGAAATTATAAGGTAAAATAATTTTTGTTGGTAGCGAAACAGATATTAATTATTAAATTACTAGTCCATGTTTCATATGAAGGGGTAGCATACGGATAAATGTAACTGACTATAAATAATTTCCATACTTATTGTTGGCATAGTCAGGGTCTGCAATACCTTTATCACCGGTTCAAATCCGATTGCCGTATCCACATTCTAATAGAGAGCTTAGAAAGGACCTTTAGCTCAGCTGGTTAGAGCAGACGGCTCATAACCGTCCGGTCGTAGGTTCGAGTCCTACAAGGTCCACCATTGAACCTGAAATATGGAGGAATACCCAAGTCTGGCTGAAGGGATCGGTCTTGAAAACCGACAGGGGTGTCAAAGCCCGCGGGGGTTCGAATCCCTCTTCCTCTTCCATTATATCTTTGTTATTATCGCGGGGTGGAGCAGTTCGGTAGCTCGTCGGGCTCATAACCCGAAGGTCGCAGGTTCAAATCCTGTCCCCGCAACCATTTTTCACATGCGGATGTGGCGGAATTGGCAGACGCGCTAGACTTAGGATCTAGTGTCTTATGACGTGGGGGTTCAAGTCCCTTCATCCGCACCATTTTAGGAAGCGCCCGTAGCTCAATTGGATAGAGCGTTTGACTACGGAGGTTAGGGGTTCGACTCCTCTCGGGCGCGCCATAAACGGGAAGTAGCTCATTTTTGGTAGAGCCCAAGTCTGATAAACGTGAGGTCGATGGTTCAAGTCCGCTTAGGTCTACTATTATTCCACAGTATCTCAGTGGGAAATCCATACAGAGAAGTACCCAAGTGGCTCAAGGGGCTCCCCTGCTAAGGGAGTAGATCGTTAACGCGATGCGAGGGTTCGAATCCCTTCTTCTCTGCCATTTTATAATTTTATCTGGTCCGTTGACCGAGTGGTCGAGAAATTGTCCTTTTAAAAAGGTAACACGGGTTCGAATCCCGGACGGGTCATTACAAAAAAGGCAGTTTGCTGATAAAGCAAGCTGTCTTTTTTATTGAATAAGAGATATTGCTTTAATCCATTATGTAAAACTAATTTAAATGTTATTAGAATGAAGATAAAAAGCATTTGATAATAGTGTCGATAACTCGAAGTATGTCAACAGAGATATTTAATAAATTTCAACATTGTAGAAACGCTCCAGATATAATCCAAAAAGAACCACCCCCAACAAAAAAGCACTCACTAAAAGTGAGTGCTTTTTCATTAAATAAATAATCCAACCATAATACCTGTTAAAATCGATCCCATTGTCGCGACTAACAGCATCTTCAAGCCGAACTTCGCAACGCGTGAAGCTTGTTCGCCGTTGATTGCTTGGATCGTACCAAGAACGATACCAATTGAGCTGAAGTTTGCAAATGAGATTAAGTAAGCTGATACGATACCAACCGTTTTTTCAGAAAGGTGAGGCATCATTTTTTGGAAGTCAAGCATGGCAACGAATTCGTTTGCTACTACTTTTGTTCCCATTACGCCGCCGGCTTTCATTAGTTCATCTGCTGGAATACCCATGATAAAGGCAATTGGGTAGAAGATATAGCCTAAAATGTCTTGAACCGTTAATCCGATTACGCCGTTTAATACGTAGTTCACTAATGCTAAAAGACCAACGTACGTTACAAGCATCGCTGCTACGATTAACGCAACGCGTCCGCCGTCTAGTGCTCCGTCGCCGATTGCTTCAAACAGCGTGCCTTGCTTAGCAGGCGCTTTAATATCGACTTCGTTTTCATCTTCCACTTTTACAGGTGCAACGATAGAAGAAACAATTAAGCCAGAGAATACGTTTAGCGGAAGGGCAATTAATACGTATTCCGCCGGAATCATCTGCATGTACGCGCCTAGAATCGAACAAGAAACGGATACTAAAGACGTTGTTGTAACGATAAATAAACGGTTTGGTGTTAAACCCTCGATGTGGTTTTTCACCGCAATTAGCGCCGTTGTATCACCAAAAATCATTGCGTTCACGGCTGTGAAGCTTTCAATTTGAGGAAGTCCGGTAATTTTTGAAACAAGTCCTCCGATATATTTGATCCCAAAGGGTAAAATACGAGAGTAGTTTAAAATACTTAATAATGCTGAAACGAATACAATCATAACTAACGTTTGGATAAAGAAAATGCCTTTTCCTGCAAGATCTCCAAACACGAACGAAATTCCGTCGTTACCAAATGATAAGATCTTTGTAAATACACTTGTGATAAAGTCAAGCACCTTGCGACCAATCGATGTATTCATCATAAAAGCAGAGATAGCGAGCTGAATAACCAGCATAACTGCGATGCCTTTGTAGTTGATAAGTTTCTTGTCGTTTGACATGAGGAACGCAACTGCTAAGACAATTACAATTCCGATAATTCCCATTAAAATTGACATTTACTTTTCTCCTTACATGTACTCTATATTTATAAAAGAGGGACGTGCATAGAAATGACTATGTAAATCGGCCTCTATTTTATATAAAAATCAGGACTTTCACGCTAGTTTTAGTAAAAATGGGCAAAATTTTTTAGGCCATAAAAAAAATGACGTAATTGTAAAATAATATTTACTATGTGCTAATATGTAAAAAAACATGCAGAGCTGACATAATAACTTATATTTCGACAGCCTCTACTATCTTAAATCATTTCGAACAAAAGAAAAAGAGGAAATGAAGATATTTTTAATATAATTGTGAAATATTTTTTAAACTTTCATGATATTGCCAAGATTTTAGTGGAATACATGAAAAATAAGAGATCCATCTTTAAAATGTGGTAAAATATGACGTAATTAGTAAGGGAAAATGGGGAAGGGAGAGATACGAATGAATCAACCTAAAATAATTCATTTAGCAACCGGCATGCCTGAACAAATGGCATACAGTCCCGGCAAAGAAATACGTACAGGCATATGCAAGAAGCAAGTAGACGAAACGTTTTTAGCCAAAGAAGGATTTCAAGGTGACGGCGTAGCGGACTTAAGGTATCACGGCGGACGGGATCGTGCGGTGTGCGTGTATCCGTATGAACACTACCAAAAATGGAACGAAGAGTTTGATACGGAGCTGCCAATGTCTGCGTTTGGAGAAAATCTTGTGCTATCAGGCATGGTTGAAAAAGACGTATGCATTGGAGACGTTTATCAAGTAGGAGACGCCGTTATTCAAGTGACGCAAGGAAGAAATCCATGTGACACGATTACAAAGAGAACGGGCGTTAAAGGAATTTTAAAACGAATGATTGAGACAAGCTATACGGGCTATCTTTGCCGCGTGTTAAAAGAAGGTACGATTACGCAAGATGCGGAAGTGAAGTTAATTCAAGCTCATCCAGATCAAGTATCCGTGTGGTTTACGCTTGATTTATATTTCCATCGTTCAAAAGATGTAGAAGGGATGAAGCGGGCTTTAGAAGTGGCTGAGCTAGCTGAAGACTGGAAAAATAAATTTCAAACGCGGATTGAAAAGGCGCTTTCAGTAGCGCAGCGATAAAAAGTAAATGCCCTCTAATCGTTAGAACGTATCTAACGATTAGAGGGCATTTTTTTCTTAGAAGCGTCCGTATCCTAAGAAATGATCTTGATAATAAGAAACATCTAGGTCAGCTACTGCTACACCGTGTGAACCAGCATGAATCATTTGGCCGTTTCCGATGTAGATTCCCATGTGAGATGGGCCGCTTGTGTATGTGTTTTGGAAGAATACTAGGTCGCCTGGTTGTGGAGACGAAATTTTTGTCGCCATGTTCCAGTAGTTGGCTACGCTTGTACGTGAAATGCTGTGACCGCTATGATTGAACACGTATGCGATAAAGCCTGAGCAGTCAAATCCGCTTGGTGTGTTTCCTGCCCATTGGTAAGGTGATCCTACTAAACTACGTGCAACATTTACTGTGCTTCCAGAAGCCGTGCTTGTTGTTGGAGCAGGTGCTGGTGTGCTTGTTTCTTGTGCTGCAGATGTAGATGCTGTAGAGGTAGAAGGAGTTGATGTGCTTACACCTTTTACTTGGCTTGCGCTTGGTTTACCTGATGCAATTGTTACGTAGCTTGAGCTTTTTGAAATCCATTTGTTTGGTGCAATTTCAACTAAGCCGTTTGCTTCTTTTAAAATAGCAAACTCTTGACCTTGTGTTGCAGTTCCAACGACTGGAGATGAAAAGCTAGCTCCTTGACGAATATTTAACGCACTCACGTTTACGATGACTTTTTGATTAGTAGTAGTAGTTGCTTGTTGTTGAGGTACGCTTGGCGTTACCTTTTCTTGTACGGGTGCTGGTGCAGCGCCTCCGTCATTTGCACTTGCTGAAGTTGTGCTAAATGTTAGGGCAGCGGGAACAAGTAATGCTGCTAACCCCATATTCATAACTGTACGATTTGCTTTCTTTAGCATGTTCTTTCTCCCTTTCCATAACTTGTTTTATTCACAACTGTGAGTCTATCAATCCTGACAGGAAAAGTAAACATCTAATTCCAAATTACGACATTTTGTAACATAGTTTTAATATTAAAAGGCGATATAAGTAGAATTGTCACCTTCTCTGTAATAATTCTGACAATTTATCTAGGTAGAAATGTTTAGGAGATTCATAGATTTATTAGAAAATATGTAAGGAGGATGGAATTTTTCTATTTTTTTGTTGAAAAAGGAGAGGTGAATAAAAAAACAACAGCTAAATAGCTGCTGTTTCTAGAGTATATAGTTCGATGGTAACATAGTTTGTATCGAACTTAGTGAATAACGGGGCAAATTTCAACTAATGTACATGGAGAGAATACCAAACCTAAATAAAAAACCGTATTCGCAACTCGAATACGGTTTTTCGTTTATTCAGCTACTTCAGTTTCATTTGCTTTTAGCTTTTCATAAAACACACCAAGCGAAGTTGTTACGTACGGAACGAGCCATAATAACCCAATGCCAAGCGTGATGATACTTAAAATGCCCCAGCCGATAAAGCTTAAAAGGAGTAAAAAGTAGGTCCACTTGTAGCCGTTCATTAACCGTCTGCTTTCAGTAATAGATTGGTTCACCGAATAATCGGGGTTATCGCGGAATACGTAGTAAGCCTGTGAATAGGCAAGACTTTTGATGATGCCAGGAATGATTAATAAAATACTCCATAGCACGGTATAAATAATCGTTAGTAAGTAAAGTCCGAGTGTTCTAAAATATAGTCCCGCAGATGAAAACGAATCAAACACATTTCCTACACGTACACTTTCTCCTCGAACCAGACGTAATAGTACCCAGTAGTAAGAGAAAAAGAGCGGTACGAGCAGCAGGGATACAATATTAGCTAAGGTAGACTGAGAGTATTCGGTTTCGGATCCGCTTGGAAATCCGTTGATTAAAAAGTCAATAAGTCCTGGAATACCGGCAGCGATTAAATACGTAACGAACGTAAGCAGTACGGCAAATCCCCAGCGGTTTTTCAGCGCTGCGAGTGCACCTTGCTTTACTTCTTTTATTCTCATAACTTGATGTCCCCCTCTAGATGAGTTTATACAGAGAATTTAACCTGTACATTAGTCAATATATTAGCGATTTTTAAATATATGAATGCTTGCACTCATAAGTTGTGTAAAGATTTTTTAGACGCTTGAAATTTGTGGGAAATTCTTTAAAATGGAAGTATAAGGATATTTTTAGCCGGAAGGAGGAGTGAAAATGACGCTTGTGTATTTGCTGATTTTGGCAGTCGTTTATATCTTTCTGGATCTTGTCATGCGAAAAAAGCTGCATACAAAGATGAAAAAAAGCTATTGGAGAAGCTTTAAAGGAAGGCGTCCGCTGTTTATCACCATTGAAATGGTGCTGCTTGCTTCGTTTTTAGTGCTGATCTTTGTTATGCCTCCAGCCTACACATCCGTTTTTATGTTTCTTTTCTTGTTTCTCCTGTACGTGTTTCGAGGTTTCGAAGAATGGAAGTTTGAAAGAAATCAAAAAGAGTACTATCACTCGTGGCTTGGAGCAACCTTTTTCATGTTTGCTTCGTTTTTAGTGTTGATGAGAGATATGTAAAACAAGGTTGAGACATAACGAAATGAACCGCTGTTGATTTCCGTGCAAGACTTCGCTTTCCGCGGGCGGCCGGTGAGCCTCCTCGTCGCAAACGCTCCTGCGGGGTCTCACTTGTTCCGCTTTTCCCGCAGGAGTCTTCGTCTTGCCCTCCAATCAACCATTGGAAGCTCCTACATATATGAAACAAATCTACTTTCACCATAACCATAAAAAATCCGAACGAATTGGATTCTCCATCAAGAATCCAATTCGTTCGGATCTTCCTTCAATCAAACTACTTTTATACAAGCTTCTTTTTTTACGTAAAGTATTGAACAGCTGTGCCTTTATTTTTCTCTACGTTAACACTCGCATACGCGCCGTTAATAAGCGTGAGCTGAGGAGGGAGGTGTCCGCAGTCGATGTCATAGATAACTGGAATATGTAAGTCAGAAGCAAGGTCGAGATACACATCTTCAGCGGTGTAGGAATCAACGGGTTGATTAGCGCTGCTTCTGCCGAATAAAATACCTGAGCAGTTATCAAACCAGCCCGCTAGCTTAAGCTGAAGAAGTGAACGGCGAAGGTCAGCGGTCGTGAGTTCACAGTTGTCAAAGTACCAAATGACCGGCTCAGCAGGAATGTATTTTTCTCGAAACGTTTTTACGTCTCCAAAAGGAGTTCCTACTAAGTGCCTGATCACGTCAATACATCCTCCGAGAAGACGCCCTTCGATGTGCACGTCGCTTAACTCTGTATGCTTCCAAGCGGTTTGTTCGGTTAAATGAAACACGCATGGTGACGGGGTGTCATGCTGCCATTCTTTTTGATAGCGATCAGAAGAAATTTGAACCACGCTTTCTCCTTTTTTGGTCGTCAGCACCTGCTGCCACATCGCAGTCGTTGGATCCCAGTATTCTCCGCGCAAATCCACAAAGTTGGTTCCATGAGCCGTTGCAATCCCGGTGTTAAGTGTAATAGCCAGCAAAAGAACGCTGGTGTCAGAATAGCCAAGCACCCATTTTGCTGTCCATTTTGTAAAGTCTAGATGTTCAAGAATTTCAATCAGCAGCTCGCCTCCCCAAGGCGGGATAATGATATCAATGTTTCTATCTTCTATCATGGCTTGAAGCTCATTTGCACGTTTTTTAGGAGAAGCGGATTTTGCTTTATGCTGCGTCCACACGGTTTCGCCCGGTATAACAGAAAAGCCTTTTTCTTTCATTCGTTCACACGATAAAGAAAACATGGAATGAAGAGCTTGAGATACACCAGAAGAAGGTGCGGTTATGCCGATGGTTGGGTTGGATGTAAGAAAAGGATAGGTAATCATAGCGGCCTCCTTCAAAGGTTTTAGCTTATTTTACCAGCGAGAGAAATACTGAACAAGCTTATTTTTCATTTAATTTAGGAAGATTGATAGGTTTTGTAAAAAGAATCCGTATTAATAGATGTAAAAGCAAGCGGAAAGGAGCAATGTTATGGAAGATGACTGGATTGTTGCGTGTATAACGCGAAAAAAAGAAAAAGGATTAGAGCTGTTAATCGATCAGTACGGAGGGTTA
Organism: Priestia sp. JV24; assembly: GCF_025910025.1. Lineage (NCBI taxonomy): Bacteria > Bacillati > Bacillota > Bacilli > Caryophanales > Bacillaceae > Priestia > Priestia sp. JV24. The sequence goes on along the minus strand of NZ_JAPCIN010000020.1, from coordinate 668,927 downwards.
ATTACGGCCATTGTACGCAAGCATTTAGGCACGCTGAAAAGCTACGAGGAAGAGTGTGTAAACGACGTATTGTTAGCGGTGTGGCATCATATTGATCGCTTTGATTCGGAGAAAAATACGTTTAAAAATTGGGTTGCAGCTGTTGCTAAGTACAAAGCCATTGACTATCAGCGCAAATACATAAAAACGCAGCACGAATCGCTTAGCGAAGCGGGAATGGGTGAAACGTCAGAAGTTCATAACATTCAAACAAACGACGTGGAAGAACTCTTAGGTCACTTAAGCGAAGGAGACCGCGAGCTGTTTAAAGCGTATTACTTACAGGAAGTCGAGCTGAAGCAAATTGCTGAAAAACAGCAGACTACCATCAGCAATTTATACAACCGGCTGTCGCGCGGACGCAAAAAGTTAAAAGCGATTTTCAAATAAGAAACAAGGAGGGACAAAGATGAAAAATCAATATGACTTATTAAACGGATCTTCTGTAGATTTTGATGAATATGAAGAAATTGAGCTAACGGCAAGCGAGAAAAAGCGTATGAAAAAACGTTTAAAGCGTGACATAAAGCCGACTCGAAAAAAAGCGCGTCCGCTGATCGCCGCTGCGGTGCTGCTGCTTGCTGTGACGCCTGTAATGATGCAAAACGAAACGGTATGGGCATCGGCTGTGCGAATCAGTCAGCAAATTGGCCAGCAAATCGAGCTGCTTATGAACAAGCCTGAAGGCAGCTTGAGCAGCTATAAAAAAATGATAAATGAAACGGCGACTGACCAAGGCATTCAAGTAAAAGTAAATGAACTGATGCTGGATGACGGACAGGTGCTGCTTGGATTAACGATCAGCGCAGATGAATTTAGAAGAACTGCACTAGGGCTTAACCGAGACGCATCAATTCGACCGGGAGGGCTGCGCGTGAAAATTGGCAACATGTCGTTTTTTGATTCCGCTTCCAGTATCAGAGAGGAACCAATCAAAAACAAAGACGGAAGCTGGAACTATCTGTACGCTTTAAAACTAACGCAAGCGGATACGGACGGAGACGGAAAAATCGATGTGGAAGGCTACAATGTGCTAGATCATATTGATCCAAATAAAAATTATCAAATTAGCGCGCAGTTCACAAGTCTAGAATTTGAAAAGAATCCTGCTCAGACGAAAAGCGGGAACTACCGGGATTCTTACGGGGAGATTAAAGGAAATTGGACGGTTCATACAAGGGTAAACGGCTCAAGAATCATCGCTGATACAAAAGTGTATCCGTTGAATAAAGAAATTCCAATTAATGAAAAAGGAATAAAAGGCGTATTGTCCATCAAAGAAGTTCGCGTATCGCCTGTTTCGATTAAGCTGCACTATACGTTTACATCGTCAACCGGAAGCATCCGAGGCGGAACGGATGTCGGTGTAGACATAAAAGACCAAAATGGAAGAAACCTTTCTGAAAGCGGCAGTGGAGGAGGAACAGACAAGGTGCTAGAGATGGACGGAGAGTACCGAAATGATAAAGACGTTATTATGCTTAGATTTATTCCATATGTAAGTGATCATGAAAAAGACTGGTCAAAAGATTTAACTTCAGACGCCTTTAATTTGAAGGTAAATAACAAATAACAAAATAAAAACCAGATGCCTGCTTAGCGTGCATCTGGTTTTTTATTAGATATCCATTTTATTTAACAAGCGAAGAAACGTCTGTAATTCTTCATCCGTAAAATGGCTAAGCTTTTCACCATATTCTTTGGTGAGTACTTTTTCCATTTCTTCTGCAAACGCTTTTCCTTTATCCGTAATGGATAAGTAGACAACGCGGCGGTCTTTTTGACTGCGTACGCGCGTGACAAATTCTCTTTCCATGAGGCGGTCGCTGACGCACGTCATGCTGCTGTTTGAGATGTGCATATGCTCTGCAATCTCAGAAACGATATGATTGCCTTCTTTATACAGCAGGCGAAGCGCTAAAAATTCATTTAAAGGAATATATGATTTTAAAGTGGGGATAACCGATAGCTGCATTTTTTTCGTTTGGTTTCGCATCGTGGAAACCACATTTTGGATAAGTTGATCTCGTGTATTCATAGAGGTTGTATGCTCCTTTTTCCGTTCAAACAATTCTTTTTCTTCTATTGTACCATATTGATTGTACATAAAGAGAAGCGGCAGGTTTTTTAGTGGGAAAAAGAGAAGTAGTACATATCTGTTGCGATAGAAAGGGGCTTGAGTGATGCAAAAAGTAATTGAGTTTAAAACGATGCTGCTTCCTTTTGATGGAGCAAAAAAGCTTGTGAATGCAAATAATTCCGAAAGTGACTTATTATACAAGGAATATTATGATCTCGGAGACGGCAAGCAGATGTGTACGCTTGTGTTTGAACGCTATTTTTTCCGCACCGGCGGCAGAGGATCACTAACGATTATTTTAGAAAATGTGTCCGGTCCAAACAAAGTAAAGTGTATTCCTTCAGGAAGCGCAGCAGGGATATTAAATATTGATTGGGGAGCAAGCAAGGATTTTGTACGATGGGTAGAAAACGCCCTCTCATCGTACACGTTAGAAGAACCGCAGAGATAAAGGCAAAGCTGGAGAAGGCAATGAGCTTCTTCAGTTTTTTTTATAAAGCGAAGAGCGAGTAGAGAAATGAAAAGATGCAAAAGCTACTGTAGAAATAAGAACTTTATGTGGACAATAAGCATTTTTTCTCTTTTTACCGGATAAATGAGTATAATATGAAATTGCAGGAAGACTTCACATTTACATAATAAAGGAGAACAACATAATGAAAAAACTCAGCATCGTATTATTTGTTTTAATGATAGCTATAGTAGGCTGTTCAAAAGGAAATGATTCAAGTTCAAAAGAAGTAAAAGGAACGATTGAAGTACCGGAATCAATTCAAGCAAATGAACAAGTCAAGCTTAAAGTCCTTGTGACGCAAGGAGATAAAAAAGTGGAAAACGCCGATGACGTGCAGTTTCAAGTTGAAAAAGAAGGCTATATCAATCAAGAAATGACAAAAGCGCCGCACGAAGGAAAAGGTGTATACAGCACGGACTATACGTTTAAAGAAGAAGGCGAATATATGATTACCGCTCACGTGACGGTGGACGGTGACATGAAAATGTTTACGAAAAAAGTAGAGGTAGGCAAGTCTAAAGAGTAAAGTTTATAGCTGAAGAAGAGGCTTATATAGCCATGTAAAAGAGAATGCCTCGTGCATTCTCTTTTTTAGTAAGATGGCTTTAATCTAAGTAGTTCGATAGCTCAATCAAATTGTAATCAGGATCTCTAATATAAACAGAAACAATAGGGCCTACAGCACCTGTACGTTTGACCGGTCCTTCTTCAATTTCTGCATTATGTTTTTCTAAATGATTGATTATGCTTTCGATTTTTTCTTCTGTAATAAAACATAAATCAGCAGAGCCGGGAAGAGGATGCTTTGCTTTAGGCTCAAATTCATGGCCTGCTTGATGTAAGTTTATTTTTTGTTCACCAAAACGAAGCGCTACTCTTCCTTCTCCGAACGTTTCTTTCTGCATACCTAAGATAACCGTATAAAAGTGAATGGTTTTTTCAACGTCTTTTACCGTTAGTACAAAATGGTCTAATTTTTTAATCATTTCGTTTCCTCCTCACAATGTAAGCTTTCTTTCTCTGAAAATAGAGTAAGTATTTGATGTATGGCTGTATAATTTGATTTTCTGCAACATCCAAAAAAATGATGGTAAAAGGGAAGGAGATTAGGAATAAGCTTTCTTTTTTGCTCCGCTTATTCTGCAGAAAAAAAGAAAAAGAAGCTTGTGAACTGATGGTTCGTAAGCTTCTTTTTTGTTTTATACGATTATCTTATTTATAAACGCTGGACGGAATTTTAAACGTATGAATGCCGTTAGAATACGGGCCGTACTCATACTCACCAAATATAATGGCAATGCCGCTACTTGTGTAGTAAAACTGATCTTCTTTTAAGTTTACAGACTTAAATTCATTAACCCAGAACTGAGCACCTTTTTTATTGCGAGCAATCATTTCATTACGAATATAGTTATTAACTTTATTCAACTTAGTGTTGTTGTTAATAATATCTTTTAAGCTAATTTGTCGAGCTTTCAACAAATCGTAATTATAAGTATCAATCCAAGTGTTGCCGTGAGCGCCGCCAGCGTACGCATCATTCGTAATAGCAACACTTAAAATATTATCTTGGTTGTAAGGTACAGAGTATGTCATATTACGAGAATAAGGACCTGGTGCCCAGCCGTTTTTGCGGTCTTCCTTTTCTTGTTCTTTTAGCTCGTTGTGTTCTTTTTGTGCTTCTTTTGCAATATTTAAAAATTTTCGATTATAGCTAGCTTCAAATGGTTTATTGATAAGGCCAGATACCTGCGGATAGCTAATGTTGCTTGCTAAAGATTTCTTTGTAACCGTTACTCCTAGTGCTTGAATTTTGTCACTAGGCGCTTTTTCATACTTAATACTTGATGACTTTTGAGCATAGGTGCCCTTTGATACCCCATACAGACCACCAAATTTGCTGGACTCAGAATACACACGGAATACTTGCCCTTTTGTCACTTTTCTAGCCGCTACTAACTTGTTGTTTTTAATGTTGTAAAGATTAGTGTTCTTTAAAACGGTAACGCGTCCTATTTGCCCTTTAACCAGCTCCTGATTCCCCCACACGACTTTTGCTTCTGCAACTGTTTGCGGAGCAAGCGGCGTGAATAACAAAGCCAAACCTAAAACAACTGCGCTAACTCTTTTGAACCTTTTCATAAAAGCCTCCTAAAGTGATTTTTTGAGGTTTTAAAGCTAATCAATACTTTATTTTCAAAAAAACCCATTCACTAGTATAGCATATTTTTACAGTTTTTTATTTTTATCAATTCGTTTTTACTAAATTATTTTTCGACTTGATTCCTCTTATTAAATGATTAAATAAAATAGACCAGCGCACTTTATGCCTTCAGTAGAAATAAGAAAAAACACAGTATTTTACCCTAGACTAAAAAAGTTTCCTGTGGTAAACTTTTGGTATCATAACAAGTAAAAACTGAAAATTTTAAATAAATTATGCTGACATGTTCATTTTTCTGCACCAGCAGAATACCCTATTAAAAATCAACGAGCATATTTTTTTTACCTTAAAAGTTGGTCTAATGAAAAAAAATAACCTTAGGTAAAAAATGAGAAGGGACGAAAAATAGATGGCTAGTGTAAATAATTATCCATTGTCTACATTTACGACAGGTGAAACGGTACAGCTAGAGCGAATCGAAATCGAAGGTGCCTTAAAGCGACGCTTGTTAGATTTAGGATTTATTCCAGGAGCAATTATCAAAGTGCTTCAAAAAAGCCCGTTAGGAGATCCTGTTGCTTATCAAGTCAGTCATACAACGATTGGTCTCAGAAAAGAAGAGAGCTCAAAAATTTATGTAAAAAAAGTAGGTGATGACGATGAGTAAGTATCGTATTGCACTAGCAGGAAATCCGAACACAGGAAAAAGTACGTTATTTAATAGCTTGACCGGTCTTAAGCAACACACGGGAAACTGGACGGGAAAAACGGTAGCCAAAGCAGAAGGGACGTTTGAACACCACCAGCAGCTCTACACAATTGTCGATTTGCCTGGAACGTATTCACTGTATTCAAATTCGGCAGATGAAGAAGTAGCGCGTGACTATATTTTATTTGAAAGACCTGACGTTACGGTTGTGGTGGTCGATGCAACGGCGATGGAGCGAAATCTTAATTTAGCGCTGCAAGTGATGGAAATGACTGAAAACGTCGTGATTTGCGTGAACTTAATGGATGAAGCAAAGAAAAAAGGAATTGTGATTAACGAAAAAAAGCTCGCTGAATCGTTAGGCGTACCGGTTGTGCCTATATCAGCACGTAATAGAAAAGGAATTATAAATTTGCTCGATGCAATTGAAGGAGTCGTGCGAGGGCAGGTAAAACTTAACCCTTACCAGGTACAGTACACAAAAGAAATTGAAGCGTCACTAAAGGAGCTAGAACCTCAAGTCGCTTCTATTGTTGGAAATCAATTTCCTTTGCGCTGGATTGCTTTACGGGTTCTTGATGGAGATACGTCATTTTTAGAAACGATTCAGCTGCGTCAGCAGCAAGACATCAGTCACACAGAAAGGAGGAACAGCGCATATGGGAAATCCGTTAATTCCTGAAAACTCATTAGCAATGGAACAATTAACGCGCTATGCCCAGCAGGCAAAAGAAAAAGATCATCGTTCAAATATGGTGGCAAGCATTTATCAGTCGTCACAGCAAATATGTAAAAAATCAGTTGTGTACGAAGACCGCTCAAAGCTTCAGCGCACAGAAAAGCTAGATAAAGTCTTTACCTCGCCAATTTGGGGATTTCCAATTATGCTTGGTATTTTATCAGTAATTTTTTATATCACCATAGCCGGCGCAAATGTTCCTTCTGGATTAATCGCACAAGGTTTTGGCTGGGCGGAAGGGTACTTAACAGCTTTCTTTCAAGCGATGCATGCGCCGGAATGGCTGCACGGAATTCTTGTACTAGGGCTGTTTCGAGGTACAGGATGGGTCATTAGTGTCATGCTGCCTCCAATGGCCATCTTTTTCCCGGTATTTGCCCTTTTAGAAAACTACGGCTACTTGCCTCGCGTCGCATTTAATATGGATCGTTTGTTCAAACGAGCAGGTGCACACGGAAAGCAGTCACTAACGATGGCGATGGGATTTGGATGTAACGCCGCGGCGATTATGTCGACTCGTATTATTGAATCGCCTCGTGAACGTATGATGGCGATTTTAACAAATAATTTTGTTCCATGTAACGGCAGATGGCCTACGCTGATTTTATTAGCTTCTTTATTTATGGCGACCGGCTTTACAGGGAGTGCTAAAACTTTCGTAACGGCGCTTGTTGTAGTCGGAACAGTGTTATTTGGAATTGTGGTGACGCTGTTTGTATCGTGGGCACTGTCTAAAACGGCACTGCGCGGAGTTCCAACTCACTATACGCTAGAGCTTCCGCCTTACCGCAAGCCGAAATTTGTTGATACAATTGTGCGCGCGACGCTCGATAAATCGCTGTTCGTGTTAAAACGCGCGATTATTGTTGCAGCACCCGCAGCGGTGTTAACGTGGGTACTGGCCAACATCTATATCGGTGATACGAGTATTTTAATGCATTTTGTTCAGTTTCTTGATCCGTTTGCTAAATCGCTAGGACTAGACGGTTATATATTAGCTGCTTTTATCATTGGCTTGCCGGCTAATGAAATTGTGGTACCTGTTCTATTAATGGCGTATTTATCAACGGGTTCATTAATTGAAATTGAAGATGCGACTCGACTGAAACAAATTTTCCTTGATCACCACTGGACGTGGCTAACGGCTCTTAACATGATGTTGTTTTCGCTTCTGCATTTTCCGTGCGGAACGACGCTTGTGAATATTTATAAAGAAACCAAAAATGCAAAATGGACGTTTCTTGCTTTTGCGATTCCAACAGTGATTGCGATTGGCGTTACGTTTACGGTTGCTCAAGTGGTAAAAGCGTTTAACCTTATTTAAATATGAAATAAAAGTGCAGGGCTTTGAAAAGAGCCCTGTATTTTTTATGAGTATTCAATGAGATAAAGAGTATGATAGGGTGAACTTGATTGCTATTTGTTAGGTTAAATGGTAATTTGTATGATATAGATTTGCTTCATGCACAAAAAGAGATTAATAGAAAAAAGCGCCAATGAAATGCTAAAAGGAGGCTGACGGTGGGGATATTTTTTAATAAAATAGATTCAAAAAAAGCTAATAAGTATCAAACAAGGCTATACTCTTGTTTCACCATTCTCATCATAGTGAATGTGATTAACAGCTGGTTTCTCGATTGGCTTTGGCTTTATATCACCACAAGTAGCGTTCTTGTTATACTAGTGATATTCCTGCTCAAAACACCTAAACGTGATTTAGATGAAGAGTGGAAGCAGCTAGAAATAGAGAAAGACGAGACTTTTGAAAATAAAGTCAATCTTTTGATTCGAAATGGCAGAAGAGACGTTGATGTTATTAAATATATACGGAAAGAAAAAAATCTTGGTTTGCTTCCTGCAAAGCAGTATTTTGATCGAATTAAAGCGTCAAGTGAATAATAAAAAACGACCTCTGGTAAGACGAGGTCGTTTTTAGTTACAGGCAAATGGAACCCTGCGATGTCTCAAGTTAGATTAAAATAAGTCCAAAATAGTTAGTAAAAGGAGAGAGAAATATGCTCATACTTTATGATGAGCTGTACGGGAAATTTGAAGCAGACGGCGTTCTTTTAGAACTCATTCAAAGTGATCCTGTACAGCGTTTAAAAGGAATTTACCAAGGCGGAGCGAGCCGGTTTGTAAATGAAAACTGGAATACTACTCGATATGATCATTCCATTGGTGCGATGATGCTTGTAAATAGACTCGGAGGCTCTTTGGAAGAGCAAATAGCGGCTTTATTACATGACGTTTCACATACGGCATTTTCTCATGTGATTGACTATGTTTTGGGACAAAAAGAAGAAAATTATCATGAAATGATTTACGAACAAATTGTGACTCAGTCGTCTATTCCTTCTATTTTAAAAAGCGCCGGTTTAAACTGGCGAGAGATCTTACTCGATGAAAGCCAGTGGACGCTGCTCGAACAGCAAGCTCCGCACTTATGCGCTGACCGCGTGGATTATACGCTGCGGGATTTGTACGTATGCGGGGAGATTACTTTACAAGAAGTGCATGCGTTTTTGGATCAGCTTGTCGTATTTAATGGACAAATGGCGTGCAGTAATTTATCAGCGGCAGAGTGGTTTGTGGATGCTTACTACAAAGAAGTGATTGGCTTTTTTATGAATCCGCTTAATATGTTTGGAAATCATCAGCTGACGGAAACTATCAAGCTCGCTTTGCAAAAAGATATTTTATCTATCGAAGATTTTTTAAAGCAGGATGACGATGTGGTTTGGCTGCTGAAAAACGCTGGAGATAGCAGCGTTGAAGGGATGTTATCTGCTCTTTTTAACAGCAAAGTACAAAAAGGCACTGCTTCTTGTTATGATGTTCACCAAACGACAAAAATGCGCTGGGTTGACCCTCTTGTTATTAGTTCAAATGGGGCGAATTCTGTATCTCAGCTATCACTTATTGCTAAAAGACTAATAGAACAAGCAAAACAAAAGATCGAAAAAGGAGTATATCTCAACATTCAGGCTCCGTTATAAAGGGAATTAGTACATAAAGAAAGGGATGCATAATAATGTGCATCCCTTTCTCTCATAAGAAGTTTTATAGACCTCTAAGGGAGCCTTCTTTTAACGAACTTCATCACGCTTCGCATTTAACTCTTTAATCGTTTCACCTTCAACTAACACCGGCTGATAGTAGGTTTCGTTTGGCAAATCTTTTTTGCCCTGCAGCTTTTTAATGATCCAATCTGCCGCGTCGTGTCCCATTTGTTCTTGCGGGTGTGTTAGCGTTGTTAAATTAATCGTCGCATTTTTAGCGATGTACGAATTGTCTTGACCAATAATTGACAACTTGTCCGGAATGGACATACCAAGCTGTCTGCATACATTTACAACTTCTAATCCGACTTCATCGTTATAGCAGACAAGAGCCGTCATTTCGTCTTTGTTTTCAGTGAGAAACTCTTTTAAATTAGCGTACAAATCAAGCTTTGTTTCGGTGTTAAAAGACAGAATATGCTCAGGCTGAAAGCGGAGTTTTGCATCACCGAGCGCTTTTATGTAGCCTTTCATTCGGTACTTTCCCTGCAGGTCATCCATTTTTGCGATGAGCCCGATTTGAGTATGTCCTTTTGAAATTAATTCGTTTGTGGCAAGGTAGCTTGACTGAACGTCGTCTAGACAAAAAAACGGAACGTCCAATTCTTCGTAGTAGGCGTTAATCATCGTAAACGGAACGTCTTGTTCTTTGAATGATAAATAATAAGAGATGTTTGGATTGTACAAATTACTTTTTGTAGGCTCAACAATTAGACCGTCTACTCCGTAGGAAAGCATCATTTCCAGCGCTTTTTTTTCTTGTTCCACATCGTTATTCGTGCTTGCCAGCAGCAGCGAATAATTATCTTTATTTAATCTGCTTTCAATTCCGCGAATAATAGAAGGGAAAATATAGTCGGAAATATACGTGGTAATTACACCGATTGTTTTGTTGGCAGAAGCTCCGCTAGATTTGGATTGATACTGATTGCTTACATAGGTGCCAGATCCTTTTTCGCTTCTTAAAAATCCTTCATTCGACAGCTCTAAAATGGCTTTTCGAACCGTATGTCTGCTGACACCATACGTTTCTTGCATGACCGATTCAGTCGGGATTTGTTCGCCCATGCTGTAATCGCCTGAAAGAATTTTGCTTTTTATATCCTCAATAATCACCTGATATTTTGGCTTCATGTTTTCACTTCTTTCGTAGTTGTATACATTCAACTTTTTTTATGTATAAAATTTGTATGGACATATTTTATCATGAACGTGAATAAATGAAAAGATTTCCTTGATTTTTAATCGAAAGGAAAATGATTTAAGGGTTGAATACCGATTTTTTAAAAGTTTAAGAAAGGAATAGTAGGGTGTTTTAAGTATTTGTGTGCATATATAATTTTTATATTGACAAATGTACGTACAAATAAATATACTTAAGTTGTTAACGAATTCAAACAGTGTTACATAAAACGGAAAGCGCTTCCTTACTGCTATAGGTATTGTTATAGCTATCAGAAAGGAGATTAAACGTGAAAACAACTCAAGAAAGCACAAAACAAGCAATTGCTAAAGGGAAAACGTCCCTTGGAATTGAACTTGGATCTACTCGTATTAAAGCGGTGCTGATCGATGAAAACTTTGAAACGATCGCATCAGGCAGTTATGAATGGAAAAATCTCTTAGAAGACGGTTTTTGGACGTACAACTTACTCGATATTATTACAGGTCTGCAAAGTGCTTACCGTGAAATGAAGCAAGAAGTGGAACGAAGCTACGGGATCACCATTCGAACAGTTGGCTCCATCGGCGTTTCAGCTATGATGCACGGATATATGGCGTTTGATAAAACGGGTGAGCTGCTAGTTCCGTTTCGAACGTGGCGTAATGCAACAACAAGCGCAGCAGCAAAAGAATTAACTGAACATTTCCAATTTAATATTCCTGAACGATGGAGCATTGCGCATCTGTATCAGGCAATCATCAATCAAGAAAAACATCTGCCGCGCATTGATTACATGACAACGCTAGCCGGCTATATTCACTGGCTGCTGACAGGCAGTAAGGCGCTTGGCATTGGAGACGCTTCAGGGATGTTCCCAATTGATGAACGTACGCAAAATTACAGTGAAGGTATGATGAAGCAGTTTAATGAGCTTATTTCTGACAAAGGATATCCATGGCAACTATCAGATATTCTGCCTGCAGTTCATACTTCAGGCGAGCAAGCAGGTACATTAACAGCGATAGGAGCCAGCATTTTAGATCAATCAAAAAATTTGCAGCCGGGCATTCCGTTTTGTCCTCCAGAAGGAGATGCGGGAACGGGAATGGTGGCGACAAACAGCGTAAGAAAACGCACGGGAAATGTTTCAGTAGGAACGTCCGTTTTTGCGATGATTGTACTAGATAAAAAGCTTTTAAACGTTTATCCGGAAATTGATTTGGTTACCACGCCAAACGGCAGTCCAGTTGCCATGGTTCATGCGAATAACTGCTCAAGCGACTTAAACGCCTGGCTCGGATTGTTTCGCGAATTTTCGGAGGCGATGGGGCAAAAAGTAGAGTCGGATAAATTATTTCAAGTGATGTTAAATAAAGCGTTAGAAGCTGATCCTGATGGAGGGGGCTTGCTTAGCTACGGCTATTTCTCAGGTGAAAATATTACCGGAGTAGAAAGTGGACGTCCGCTATTTGTCCGTTCAGCAAAAAGCAATTTTAATCTAGCAAACTTTATGCGTACACATCTTTTTACAGCTTTTGGCGCTTTAAAAATAGGGATGGATCTTTTAGTCAAAGAAGAAAACGTAAAGATTCACAGCATTTTAGCGCACGGAGGATTATTTAAAACGCCGGTAGTTGGTCAAAAAATGATGGCAGCGGCAATCAACACGCCTGTTTCCGTTATGGACACAGCAGGAGAAGGAGGCGCGTGGGGAATGGCTATTCTTTCTTCTTATATGCTCAATAAAAGTGAGAATGAAAGTTTAGAAGATTTCTTGGATGATAAAGTCTTTAAAGAAGTGACCGCACAAGAAATTTATCCTGACGAACTCGATGTAAAAGGATTTGAAGCATTTATTAAAAGATATAAAAAAGGGCTAGTGATTGAAAAAGCAGCTGCAGAGCACCACAGCGAAGAACGGGAGGAGTTATTGTGCTAGATCAATTAAAAGAAGAAGTATTTCAAGCAAACGTCGATTTGCCAAAACACGGACTGGTCAAGTACACGTGGGGAAATGTAAGTGCCATTGATCGAGACAGCGGTTTGTTTGTGATTAAACCAAGCGGTGTGACGTACGAGAAAATGACGGCCAAAGACATGGTAGTCGTAGACCTAGAGGGGCGCGTGGTAGAAGGTGAGCTTAACCCGTCATCTGATACGCTGACGCATGCCGTACTCTATAAACATTACCCGCAAATTGGCGGTATTGCCCATACGCATTCAACGTGGGCGACGATTTGGGCTCAAGCAGGGCTTGATGTGCAGCCAATGGGAACGACGCATGCCGATACCTTTTATGGTTCCGTACCGTGCGCGCGCTTTTTGACCGAAAAAGAAGTGAATGACGGATATGAAGTGGAAACGGGCAAGGTGATCATTGAAACATTTGAAGAGCGCGACTTAGATGTGTTAGCGGTTCCTGGTATTTTACTTCAAGGGCACGGGCCGTTTACGTGGGGAAAAGATGCCAAATCAGCGGTGATGAACAGCGTCGTATTAGACGAAGTATCCAAAATGAACTTCTTTACACAAAAATTAAACGGGCTGGCTGAAGAGCTGCCGCAGCGCATATTAGACAAACATTATTTACGAAAACACGGAAAAAACGCGTATTACGGGCAAGGACAGTAAAAGACTTACATACAGAAAAGGGGATTATCATGTTAAAAACAGCTCAAAAAGAATTTTGGTTTATTGTTGGTTCACAGCATCTTTACGGAAAAGAAGCATTAGCAGAAGTAAAAGCACACGCGCAAACAATGACTGATGCTTTAAATGAAAGCGGTGTCTTGCCTTATCCGATTGTGCTGCAAGATTTAGCTGTGAGTGCTGATACGATTACAAACATGATGAAAGAAGTGAATTACCGAGATGAAGTTGCCGGTGTGATCACGTGGATGCATACGTTCTCGCCTGCAAAAATGTGGATTCGCGGCACCAAACTACTGCAAAAACCGCTGCTTCATTTGGCGACACAATTTAACGAAAGCATTCCTTGGGAAACGATTGATATGGATTTTATGAACTTGAATCAGTCCGCTCACGGTGATCGTGAATATGGCTTTATCAACGCGCGTTTGAACAAGCAAAATAAAATCGTAGTAGGCTACTGGGAGCGCCCCGAAGTACAGCAGCAAATTGCACAGTGGATGGACGTAGCCGCTGCTTATAACGAAAGCTTCAACATTAAAGTTGCGCGTTTCGGTGACAATATGCGCAACGTCGGCGTAACGGAAGGAGACAAAATTGAAGCACAAATTCAATTTGGCTGGACGGTTGACTACTTCGGAATCGGTGACCTTGTTCAATATGTCAATGCCGTTACGGAAGAAGAAATCAATGATTTATTTGCTGAATATGCCGACGCGTACGAATTTGTTTACGGCGGTTATTCTGCAGAAGACTGGGAGTCTAGCGTAAAAGTACAGGCAAGCTATGAAATTGCGATTAAACGTTTTCTAGATGAAGGCGGCTACAGCGCCTTTACCACTAACTTTGAAGATCTATACGGTATGAAACAGCTCCCTGGTCTAGCCGTACAGCGCTTGATGGCACAGGGCTACGGCTTTGCCGGTGAAGGAGACTGGAAAACAGCGGCGCTTGACCGCCTGCTTAAAGTAATGAGCCATAATCAGTCAACGGGCTTTATGGAAGACTATACGTATGAATTGGCTCCCGGACGTGAGTCTGTGCTTCAATCACACATGCTTGAAGTAGACCCGACGCTAGCGGTAAACAAACCAAAACTAATCGTTTCTCCGCTAGGTATCGGTAACCGCGAAGATCCGGCCCGCTTAGTGTTTGACGGTAAACAAGGAGAAGGTGTAGTGGTTTCCATGGCTGACTTCGGTACGCATTACAAGCTGTTAATTAACGAAGTATCGGCATTTGAGCCGGAAGTTCCTGCTCCAAATCTTCCGGTAGCGCGCGTGCTTTGGAACATTAAGCCGAACTTCCAAGACGGCGTTAAAGCGTGGATTGAAAACGGAGGAGGCCATCATACGGTTCTTTCATTAAATTTAACGACGGATCAAATCGTGAGCTATGCAAAGCTTGTTGATCTAGAGTACGTCATTATTAAGTAAGCATCACTACTTTCGAGGGAGCGCTGCTTCCTTGAAAGTGAAAATATAGCGCAACTTAGTAAAAGAACGCCGTTTTTAGAAATAAATGAAAGCGTTTTAAATTTGTGTGATAGGAAGCAAAACTAAGACAATACAAAGGGGATCTATAATCATGAGTAAAGTATCAAGTAAGTTTATCTTCTTCTTCGGCTCATTTGCCGGTATTTTATTCGGTTATGATATTGGGATTATTGCTGGTGCAGAAGGTCATATCCGTGAAGCGTTTCATTTAAGTCCGCTCTGGCTGGGAATTGTGGTTTCGTCGCTAATGGGAGGAGCAATTATCGGTTCCATTTTAAGCGGATTATTAGGCGATAAGTTTGGACGAAGAAAGTTAATTTTAATTTCGTCGATCATCTTTCTTTTAGGCTCCATCGGTTCAGCGGTTGCACCAGAGGAAATTACGTTAACGATTGCGCGCGTCTTTTTAGGTACAGCAGTAGGAACGGCTTCTTCGTTAGTTCCTGCCTATATGTCAGAAATCGCACCTGCTAATATTCGCGGGAAGCTTTCAGGTTTAAATCAGCTAATGATTGTAATTGGATTATTATTAAGCTATA
Organism: Priestia sp. JV24; assembly: GCF_025910025.1. Classification (NCBI taxonomy): domain Bacteria; kingdom Bacillati; phylum Bacillota; class Bacilli; order Caryophanales; family Bacillaceae; genus Priestia; species Priestia sp. JV24. The sequence continues at coordinate 653,771 of NZ_JAPCIN010000020.1, read as the reverse complement.
TTGTAGCCTTTATTTTTGAGCCGGTTCCAAACAGCTGGCGATTAATGCTTGGCAGCGCCGGTATTTTTGCAATTGTATTATGCATCGGTATGATCAAGCTTCCAGAGTCGCCTCGCTACTTAATTAAAAATGGAATGCCAGATAAAGCGCGTGAAGTGCTGCGCACGCTTCGCCGGTCAACAGCTGAAGTGGAAGCTGAAGTGTCTGAAATTGAAAGCGTAGCTGTTCATGAACAATCAGGCATTAAGCAGCTGTTTCATAAAAAGTTTCGTTTAGCTTTAATTATCGGTGTCGGAATGGCAACTTTTCAACAGATTCAAGGCTCAAACTCAATTGTTTATTATGCAACAAGCATTGCTCGTCAAGTTGGTTTAGCCCCGCAGGTAGCTGCTGGCTTTACGGTTATTGTTGGGGTGATTTTTGTGGTGACAACACTTATCTTCCTGCAGTTTGTTGATAAATTCAACCGCCGTACCATTCTTACGATTGGCGGTGCGGGAATGGCTCTTTCATTTTTCACACCGGCTATTCTAGGAGCATTAGGCGTTAATGAAGTCGTCGTGAACTGGGTTACGTTAATTGCTCTTTGCTGCTTTATCCTTTGCTATGCGTTTTCTTGGGCGCCGCTTACGTGGATCATTGTAGGAGAAATTTTCCCGCTTTCTGTACGCGGAATCGGTGCTGGGATTTCATCTGCTTTTAACTGGACAGGATCGCTGGCAGTAGGGCTTGTGTTCCCAATTTTAGCTGATCAGTTTAGTTTGGGCGTTATCTTTTCAACGTTCGGAATCATTTGCATTCTCGGTTTATTCTTCATACGTTTTGTAGTTGTTGAAACAAAAGGACGTAGCCTAGAGCAAATTGAAACGGACATGGCAGCTCGGTCTGCAAGGAAGTCTTTAAGTCCAGTTGAACATAATAAGTACGTTTGATTATGGTGAACGCTCTAATTGTAAGAACCCTTTGCTATCTCAACAAGGGGTTCTTTTTTTAGATTAGTAGGATTCTAGCTTTTATGTTGTCCTATCAGTGCTTAACAAAATGAAAGGAGAGATAGGCTATGGAAACTAATTTAAATGTGCGTTCTGCTTACAAGAAGGTAGTGACCATCATCAACAAATTCTCATATAAATAAGTAAGCTTGTTTACTTTTAACTAAATTTATTTATTAATAGGGGGATTAACTAGTTGATGAATTTGACGCTTCATGAACGTTCTGAAAAGATATTAAAGCAAAGAATTAAACAATTAAATCCGAGAGATCCATTTAACTTTGTTTTTATGGGAGACAGCAGAGGTGACGGACCAAACGATAATTGTTTCACGATGAGCGGTGAATTTGAGCTTGTATTAAAAAAGGCGGTGGAATTGAACCCGCTGTTTATTATTCATGGGGGAGACACCGTCTATACAGGGAAAAAAGAGTATTTGGAGCACTTTGTTAAGGTTGTTGAAAAAATCGCACCAAACATTCCTATGTTTGTATGCGTAGGGAATCATGATGAACTGTACCTTGATGAAAGCAATCTCGAAAACTTCAGAGCCACTATCGGAAAAGTACACTGGGTTATCGATATTCCTGTCTTCAACTTCCGGTGCATCGCACTAAATAATGTCATCAGTCCCAAGAATAAAATATATGGATTTACAGATAGAGAGCTGAATTATTTAGAGCAGCAGCTAGAGGATGCTCCTCGTAATACCGTTGTAGCCATGCATGCGCAGCCAAATATTGGCCGGTGGTCAAATCTTGAAGGGTTTCCTGTAACGACTCCTCAAAGTCAAGAATTTTTTGATTTAATTCAAGAACACCGCGTAAAAAAAGTGTTAGTCAGCCACGTGCATGCGTATGACGAGCAGTTTATTAGAAAAAACAGAAACGGGTCGTTTACGCTTGGAAGAGGCACTGATTTTGTATTGTCAGGAGGCGCCGGTGCTCCCCTTGATTTTGAGCCGCCTTTAATTTTAAATAATTATAATTTTACAGAGTTTTTTGTAAGCAGGTACGACATTTTAGGTCCTCTTCTTTGGAAGGATTTTGGACGACCTCGAAGAAATTGTTTGTAAAAACAAGAAAGTAGAAAGCTAGGTTCAAAAAAAGAGGCTGGGACAAAAGGGTTTTAGACGAAATGAAAAACGAACCATTGATCAAGATGTTTGATTAGTGGTTCGTTTTTTTTGTTAGGGTAAACGTAGGTTTCATGTGTATAGATCTTTCTAGCAGGTGATTGGAGGACAAGACGAAGACTCCTGCGGGAAGCGAAGTCTTGTACGGAAATCAACTGCGGTGTCACAAGCGATTCAGCTCATGTATCCCATTTGCCTTTAGATTGAATTCATTTCGTTATGTCTCAACCTCTTTTGGGAAAATGTGCATAACTCTTAACGAAACCTTGTAGCAGAAGGTTCAGTCAAACGTTATAATAGATAATGAATGATGATATATTCTCTATATTTGTCATATATTTGTATTACATATGTAATTAAAGAAAAACATTCACTTGATATACTGTTTAATGACTTAACTTTATCTTAAAATTCACAGTGAACTGCCTGTTTATAGAGGCTTAGAATATACACAGCAAATGGAGGAGCAATCATGGCAAACGAAAAGATGCAAGAAGGACTTAATCGTTTTATCAAGGAAGATTTAAATGACCTTTTAGGTAGACTGTTCCCCTTAATGGACCGGGAGTGTGCCGAAGAAAAAAGAAAGCTTATTGAAACAGCAGTAGAGTACATTTATTCGTCAGGATATCACCAAGGAGCAAAAGACTTGATCGAAACACATCGAAAAGACGATTACAAATTGTTAAGACAAAAATTAGCGTCAGCACCTCCTGAAAACTAATTTTTTTGCAATTTCTTTTGACAGCATAAATCTAAGGTGTTAAGATGGCTCTACATTCAAAATATTATAAACAATTAAAACTCTTATTGAGAGAGGCGGAGGGACTGGCCCTGTGAAGCCCGGCAACCATTTAACATTCTTGTTAAAAAGGTGCTACATCCTGCAAAGCGTACAGCTTTGAAAAATAAGAGAGGATTTCATAGATACTATGCCTCTCTATTCATGATAGAGAGGCTTTTTATTTTATGTGAAGGTGTTTTGAATGAACAATTTTATAAAAATGCATCAGGTGCTGTGTAACGAATGTACGCAGCTTAAAAGGGAAGATCGGTGAAAAGCCGGCGCGGTCCCGCCACTGTAATGGGGAGCAACTTATTAACCACTGTTTCATGTTGAAATGGGAAGGGATAAGAAGCGATGAACCTAAGTCAGGAGACCTGCCTGTTGTATGCACTTAAGCTCTACGGGATATAGAGAGGAGTGAGGAATACGTGTTGAGAAAAACAGACTATCTCAACTTTAGTTAAGTATGCGTATCATCTCTCTTTTCATTTCGAAAAGAGAGATTTTTTAGTTTATCGATAAAAAAATATACAGGGAGTGGAAAAAATGAGCAGTGTAAAAAGTTCAAATGTAGGTTATCCAAGAATTGGTGAAAAACGAGAATGGAAAAAAGCGCTTGAGCAGTTTTGGGCAGGAAAACTAGAGAAAGATATCTTTCTACAGGAAATTGAAGCTCTTCGTCTTGGGCATCTAAAAAAACAGCGTGACGCAGGAATTGAACTGATTCCAGTCGGCGATTTTAGCTTATACGATCACGTGTTAGATACAGCCGCTATGTTTGGTTTGGTGCCAAAGCGCTTTGAATATGACGGAGGACCGGTATCGCTTGAAACGTATTTTGACATCGCGCGAGGAACAAAAGGTGCGGTAGCTTCTACGATGACAAAATGGTTTAACACAAATTATCACTACATCGTACCCGAGCTTGAGGAATGTACGCCGGCACTTGTAGAAAATCGACCGCTTCAATTTTACAAAGAAGCAAAAGAAAAGCTGAATATCAAAGGTAAACCCGTTATTTTAGGTCCAGTAACATTTGTGAAGCTGTCAAAAGGATATAAAGAAAGTGAGTTTGAAAAAGTAGTTGAACAATTTGTTCCGCTTTATGCAACTATTTTAGCGGAGCTGCAGGCAGAAGGCGTCGAGTGGGTGCAGATAGATGAGCCGGTTTTAGCTACAACGCTATCAAAAGAAGAAATCGCGCTGTACAGAGAAGTCTATCAAACTTTGAAGGAAGCGGCACCGAATGTAAAAGTCATTTTGCAAACGTATTTTGACAGCGTTAATCACTATAAAGAAGTAGTTGCTCTTCCTGTTCATGGTATTGGCTTAGATTTTGTACATGACCGAGGCGAAAATCTCACGGCGCTTAATAAATATGGTTTTCCAACTGATAAAGTGCTGGCAGCAGGAGTGATTGACGGACGAAACATTTGGCGTGAAAATTTGGATGAACAACTTTTAACGCTTAGTGAAATTGAAGAAGCCGTATCAAAAGACCGTTTGATTCTGCAGCCTTCATCAAGTCTATTACATGTTCCTGTCACGGTAAAAAATGAAGAGACGATTGATCCAGTATTGAAAAATGCGCTCTCTTTTGCAGATGAAAAGCTGAAGGAAATCACGCTGTTAACGAAAGCGGTACAGCAAGGAAAAGAAGCAATAGAAAAAGAAATAAGTGTAAGCAAACAAGCGATTCAAGCATTAAATGGATCATCTTTTCGAAATCATCAAGACGTGCAAAAAGAGCTGAAGCAGCTGCACAGTTATAAAGCAGAGCGCCAAGCGCCGTTTGACGTACGTCAACGCGTTCAGCAAGAAGCGTTTCAGCTGCCGCTTCTTCCAACGACAACGATTGGAAGCTTTCCGCAAACAAAAGAAGTGCGAAAAGAGCGTCTAAAATGGCGTAAAGGAGAACTAACAGACGAAGCATATGAAGCGTACATTAACGAGGAAATCAAAAAATGGATTGAAATTCAAGAAAATATCGGCTTAGATGTACTTGTGCACGGAGAGTTTGAGCGTACGGACATGGTTGAGTACTTCGGTGAAAAATTAGGAGGCTTTCAGTTTACGAAGTTTGGCTGGGTGCAATCTTACGGTTCTCGCTGCGTGAAACCGCCGCTTATTTACGGAGATGTCTCGTACGAACAGGCGATGACAATAAAAGAAACGATCTACGCACAGTCTCTAACAAATAAGCCGGTTAAAGGAATGCTGACGGGTCCGATTACAATTTTAAACTGGTCGTTTGTGCGTGATGATATCCCGCGCTACGACGTGGCAAATCAAATTGCGCTTGCTCTTAGAAAAGAAGTGGAAGCACTTGAAAGTCAGGGCATCTCGATGATTCAAGTAGATGAACCCGCGCTGCGTGAAGGACTGCCGTTAAAACGAGAAAACTGGGAAAATTATTTAAACGCCGCGGTGTACGCATTTAAGCTAGCCACGGTATCCGTGCAAAATCAGACGCAAATTCACACGCATATGTGCTATTCAGAATTCGAAGAGATTATTGATGCGATCAAAGCGCTTGATGCCGACGTCATTTCCATTGAAACGTCCAAAAGCCACGGTGAATTAATTTATGCGTTTGAAGAACATACGTACAATCAAGGAATTGGACTTGGCGTATATGATATCCACAGTCCGCGCGTACCGAAGCTTGAAGAGCTGACACGAAATATCGAGCGCGCTTTGAAGGTGCTTGACCCTGCACTGTTTTGGATTAATCCGGACTGCGGCCTTAAAACAAGAGGAATCAGCGAGACGGTTGAAGCCTTAAAAGTGATGGTTGAGTGTGCAAAACAAACAAGACAAAATTTATTACAAAACGTTTAATAACAAGAAAGTAAAGATCAAGTAGTGTAAACGCTACACTGCTTGGTCTTATGGGTTTTTAAAGGCCAAAAATATCCATTGACACTTCCCGTAGATTTTTGTATCTTTTTAAAGGTGTTTTTAAAATCAGGGAGGTACAACATGAGTAACAACAGCACGCAGCACGTTAAAATTGTAACAGCAGATCCATCAGCGCTAGGCCTATTCGGACTTGCCATGGTGACACTTGTTGCATCGTTTCAAAAGCTTGGGGTAACCGATGGTGTTTCATTGGTATTGCCATGGGCAATTTTTTTAGGCGGGATAGGGCAGCTAATCGCGTCTATGCAAGATTTCAAACATAATAATACCTTCGGCGCAACGGCTTTTGGTGCCTTCGGAGTATTTTGGCTAGGTGTAGCTATGACATGGCTTATTCAGCTTGGAGCATTTGGGGAAGCGCTCGCAAAAGAAGCGGATCCGAAGCAGCTAGCATTTGCTTTTGTCGGCTACTTGATTTTCAGCGTTTTTATGACAGTTGGAGCAATGGGCACTCATAAAGTATTATTTATTATTTTTGTGTTAATTGATTTCTTATTCATTGGATTATCGCTAAGTACATTCGGTGTGGCATATGAGTACACGCACTTACTAGCAGCAGTGTCAGAGCTATTGATTGCTCTGTTTTCATTCTATGGATCTGCAGCGGCTGTATTAAATACTCACTACGGTCGAGTTGTGCTTCCGGTGGGCAAGCCGTTTGGTGCATTTATCAAATAATCAAGACGTTAATTAAAAAGCGAAGTAGGATTGAATTCTGTATGCTGCAGAGGTCAATCCTTTTTTGTTTGGGCATTTTTATATATAGTAGAAAGAGATAGTTATATGTAATAGAAGCTTTTAGAGAAAAAAGAGAAATACATAATGAAAGGAAACGTTCCAATGATTATAAGACAAGTGGATAAAAAAGATTTAAACCAATTAATTACGTTAGAAAACAAAGGCTTTACACCCGAAGAAGCTGCCTCAAAAGATGCATTTATCACGCGGATTAACACCATTCCTGATACGTTTATCATCGCCCAAGAAAATGAAGAAATAATCGGATATGTGAACGGTCCCGTCATTTCAGCACCGTTTATTACGGATGATTTGTTTGAAAAAACGATTTCGAACCCTGAGACAGGCGGTTATCAAAGTATTTTAGGTATCGTTGTAAATCCAAAGCATCATCACAAAGGAATTGCCAGTATGCTGCTAAGGGAGTTTGAAAAACAAGCGCAGAACAAACAGCGCTTAACGGTTACGTTAACATGTAAAGAAGAATTGATTCCTTTTTACGAAAAGAACGGATATGTGAATCAAGGAGTTGCGGAGTCTCAGCATGCAGGCGTCAAGTGGTTTAATATGAGTAAGAAGCTTTAATGTTACTACTATGAATTGCTTCTTGCACCGCTAATGATTTCCGTGCAAGGCTTCGCTTTCCGCGGGCGGCCGCTGAGCCTCCTCGTCGCTTGCGCTCCTGTGGGGTCTTACCTGTTACGCTTTCCCCGCAGGAGTCTTCGCTTTGCCCTCCAATCATCAGCTAGAAGCACCTGCATACACGAAACCTATGTTCACCATACCTATAAAAAAATTAGTACGAGGTGAATTCTTAATCAAACTCGTTCGCATTGTCCTTCAACTAACCTATTTTTGTTCCAACCTCTATTTCAGTTATGTAAAAGACTCTATTTTGTCAAACATATTTGACAGTAACAAAGGAAATAATATAAGATATGGATGTAAAAAGTTTTTTACATTTTAGAGATGAGTGATGAATGGTGGAAAATCGAATTAAAGAACTGCGTAAAAGCAAAAAGATGTCTCAAGACGAACTGGCAAAAGTATGCGGCGTATCGAGACAAACGATTAATGCAATTGAAAACAATAAGTATGATCCAAGCTTAACGCTAGCTTTTCAGCTGGCTGAGGAGTTGGGAGCAACAGTAGATGAGCTGTTTTTATTTCATAAATCATGATGAGTTAGTTAAAAAGAGAAGGTAATGTGAAGTAGTGATCTTACTAGTAGAAGTTTTGACATTTCTGTACTATAAGCTAAAAGCACATAAGTAAATAGTAGATCAATATTATTTCTATCACTTTATAAAAAGAGATTTACAGAGCAACGGTGGTGAAAGGAATGAAAAATCGAGCTGCCGGAGTAGCTCTTACAAGTACGGGCATGTTACTGTTGATGGTAACGTTAGTACTTCCTGTTCCGGGATTAACGTATAGTTTACTTGTAGGAAGCAGCATTCTACTAAAGGGCTGCGGAACAGGAGGAATAAAAAGGTGTATCACGTGAATGCAGCGTGATGTAGAAAAGGAGGTTCCTTTTGAAAAAAAGAACGATTATTATAGCTGCACTTTTATTTATCGTCGTATTTTATTTTACATATACCGGGAAAGCCCATCAGTTAAAAGACGTCATAAAAGTAGATGAAGCAAACGTTACGCGTATTGAAATAGATACAGACGAAGGAAAGCGTGTAGTAGACGATAAAAAGAATATAAAAGAGATCGTACACTCTTTGTCACAGGTAGAAGTAAAAAAAAGCAAGGAGCTCGACCAAAAGTTTGACCAGGCTTACTGGATAAAAATCGTCGAAAATGGAAAAGACGCGTACGGCTTAACGATTTACGATAATGACTACATAAAAGCGTTTAGCTTTGAAGATAAAAAACAGGCGACATATACGATTGTTAAAGATCAAAAAATGGATGTTAAAAAGCTGTTTTCAACTAAATAAACGTGTAAACCTACTAAAAAAGACAGCCTGCGCTGTCTTTTTTTATAAAATAATAGATTGAAAATTTAGATTATTTTAAGCGGGATTAATCCTTGCCTATATAATTAATAAATGATTGAATTAGGTCAATATCAGGGTTAACTAATAGTGCTGGAAGAAGGCCAAATGTTAATAATACAAGGACGTTTGATCCAATAAAGATGCGAAGTGCTTTTTTGATTTTCATGATATTTCCTCCCTTTTTTATATTTTCGTATAAAAAGAGAAAAAAATCAATAGAAATGTGACGAAATTGTGAACTTTTTGTCTGATAGTCCCTGATAGATGATAAAAATTCCCTCTCTATACTAGATAAAGAGGGGATATAGCACGTCATATTAAAAATACATGCGCAGATTCCCAATAAACCGGTAGAGGAAATAGCATGAAAAACCGATTAAGATACATCCTGCCGCAACAGAAACCCATTTAATATAAAGCTGATTCAGCACTTTTCTAGTTCCGGAGACAATCGTCATTAAGCCTAGGTCATGAATTAAAATCCCTGTTAATATTCCGGCAGCAATCAGCAAGAAATGAAAAGAATGAGAGGATTGAAGCGAATTGGTCAGCACCGTTCCAAACACGCTGAGCCAAAAAATGAGATTGCTAGGAGAAATCGCAACAAAGATCCCGTTCACATAAGAAGAGGCAAATGACTTTTTTATGTGCTCTCCAGGAGCCGTTATATCATGGTCGGCATGTTTAATGCTGTCATAGCCAATATAAAGTAAAAAAAGCGCTCCTATAAGCCACATGATAAGCTGTATAAAAGGAGCCGATAAAAAAGAAGCCAGTCCAGAGTAAAGAAGTACAATTAGTAATAAATCAACCGTCATGCCCCCGAGTCCGACAACCCAACCGTGAAGAAACCCGTTTTTTAAACCTTGCTTTGTCATTTCAATCGTCACCGTGCCAACGGGGAGGGCAATCGAAAGACCGAGCAGCACATTTGTTAAAAATAACGTCACCAAAAACAAAACCTCTTTCAATCTCGTATCTACTATCGTTTTCCGTTTAAGTGGTCTTTCATTATATAAAAATATGTAATAAAATTCACTGTTATGTATAAAAAAACATATGATGAATATAAGAGGAGGAAAAAGTAAATGAAATTAATTTGTGAATCGTTGGAAAAAGAAGACTACACGCAAGAACTTCCAGAAGTGAACTTTACACATCCTTTGATTCAACAAAAGGTGCGTGAACTCAAAAGCGGCTTACCTCATTCTTCCCTAGCGTACATAAAAAAAGCATATGAGTTTGTGAGAGATGAAGTATCTCATTCCTGGGATATTCAAAGCAAAATCATCACGAAAACCGCTTCAGAGGCTTTAAAAGAAAAGGAAGGAATTTGTTACAGCAAGTGTAATCTATTAGCTGCTTTGCTGCGTGCAGAAGGGATTCCTGCAGGCTTTTGTTATCAAAGGCTGATACTTGGAGATACAATAGACACAGGCTACTGTATTCATGCTTTAAATGCAATTTACATTAAAAGTGAAGATAGATGGATTCGATTGGATGCGAGAGGAAATAAAGAAGGAGTGCAGGCCGACTTTTCGCTAAAAAAAGAAAAACTGGCTTTTCCAGCGAATTCTATACGGGGTGAAATTGACTATCCAGTTATTTATACAAAACCTCATAAAAAAACAATGGACGTGTTGTCGCAGTACGAAGACTGCTTAGATATGTATTTGCACTACTTGCCTACCGAGCTATAAAAAGAGGTTGCGACAAAAGTATGTTAGTTGAAACAAGATTAGAACGATGAATTGAGATTCTTGGTGGAGAATCCAACTCGTTGGAATTTTTTATTGAAAGGTTTCATGTATATGGCTGCTTCTAGCTGATGATTGGAGGGCAAGACGAAGACTCCTGCCGGGAAAACGGAACAGGTGAGACCCCGCAGGAGCGGAAACTACGAGGAGGCTCACCGGCCGCCCGCGGAAAGCGAAGTCTTGCACGGAAATCAACAGCGGTGTAACAAGCAGTTCAGCTCATCTCTCCAATTTGTTCGTCTTTAAATGGAATGGACTTAGCTATGTCTCGCCCTGTTTACCATTTTAAACGCTTTCCTGTACGGTAGCTGACGGTCTTTTAAACGCAGCAACAAACCACACAATATTCGTGATCAGTAAGCCCAAACAAGAAATCATTACACCTATGATGGAAGCTGAGTTTCCTGAGAAGTCTTCTAATCCGAATAAAAACAGAGCCGGCATCAGTAATAGAGTACTAGCAGCGATTAAAAGGCCAATGCTGCAAAAAGCGGCCATGACAAATTTTAAGAAATGCATTCCCAACATATAAAAAGCTAAAGGCAATAGGTATAAAAATAGAACCATGCCAAGAGATAACCACATCCCAACTGAACCGAACGTGTTAACGTTGGGGCCAGAATCTGCTAAAGAAGAAAGCGAAGCAAGAACTATGATAGAGCAGAAAAATAGGGCGGAAAGCAAAGTGGTGATCGCCACACTATTTTTTGCTGTAGAATTGCGCACTGTTTTTAACCTCCTTTCCAAATAAAAAGTATATGGATTAATTTTATAATACAAAAGTTTGGAAATAACCAGTTTTTTACAAAAACCTTTGATAGGTTGGATAATAATGAAGAGAAGCCGGGTTAAGATAATACACGTGTACATATTTTTTGTGTGGACCTGGATAGTGGGTTTCATGCCAGTATTGTGCCAGTATTGTTTGAATAGGGTGCGAATGAGGGGCCTCGCCGTAATGTCCGTAGTAGAGACCGCTGCCTGAATAAGGAGAATACATAAAATCACCTGCCTGTTTAAATGAATGTGTTACACGGTATGTTTTTGTATTGAATAACGTTCTTGTAGAATGTAAAAAGGGCACAAATAGGTCGTTTGCTGTATAAATGCCTCATTCCAGTAAAAAAGACCTCTAAAAGCAAGAGGTCATAAGCTAAGCATCTGTATGTTCTTCACTTGGATGTCTTTGAAAATCCAAAAAACGAGTTCCTTGAAACGTCAGCATTCCTTCGTCGCCTTCTGCTAGCATGCCGTATTCGCGTCCTGAAACAGTAAATTCAGAGCGGTCTGTGCTTTCAAACTGAAAGGTTACGTAGTAAGTTGTAGACGTGTGAGAGTGATGATGTTCGTGAGCATGACCGCCATGGCGGTGGACGTTTGTCCGTTTGCCCGTAATTTTTGCTTTTACGGAGAGACGGGGAGACTGCTCATTTTTACTCCACGTGCTGATTCCTTTAAAAATAGAAAATAGAAAAATACCAATAACAATAACAAAAAATAGCATCACAAACGCAGGCATTCCGTTAAATAACGCGTCATCTGGAAAAAAAGCGCCTCCGCTTACGTCATCGGGCACATCACCTTCAAAAACAATGTCATCTCCGGACGGATCATCTTCAAATATCATTTCATCTTCAAACATTCGTATTCCCCCTTACTATAAATACGGTTCCTGAATGGAAAAAGTTTCATCTTTATAGTAGGCTTATGATAGGATAGCTAGTTGCTATTCATACATATGAGTGAACAAGGAAAAGGAGAGATACACATGGGGAAATACAAAGTTGTTATGTCTGGAAAGACGTGGCCAAATGCTTACGAAAAGCTAGCGGAGCACTGCGATATTCAAATGTGGGAAGGAGAAGGAAAGATTCCACAAGAAACGCTGCGCGACTGGCTTCGTGATGCTGACGGCTTTTTTAATATCGGCCACATCACAGTAGATGAAGAGCTGTTAGAAGCAGCACCGAACCTGCGCGTTATTTCTCAATCAGGCGTCGGGTATGACAGTGTAGATGTCGAAGCGTGTACCAAAAAAGGCGTGCCATTTAGTAATACGCCGGGCGTGCTAGTAGAAGCGACGGCTGATTTAACGTTTGGTCTCTTGCTGTCAGCAGCTCGCCGCATTCATGAAGGCTATGAAAAAGTGAAACAAGGAAACTGGGAAACGGTGTTTGGCGTCGATTTATTTGGAAAAACGCTTGGTATTGTTGGAATGGGCGATATCGGAAGCGCCGTTGCCAGACGCGCAAAGGCATCGGGTATGAATATCGTTTACCACAACCGAAGCCGCAAGCATGAAGCCGAAAAAGAGCTTGATGCCGTATATCTTTCGTTTGAAGAACTGCTTCACACAGCTGACTGTATCGTATGCTTAGTACCGCTTTCAGATCAAAGCAAAGGCATGTTTGGAGAAGCGGAATTTAAAGCCATGAAAAACAGCGCGTATTTTGTGAACGCAGCGCGCGGGGGATTAGTGGATACGGAAGCACTGTACGAAGCGCTGAAACATGAAGAAATTGCGTATGCCGCACTGGACGTAACGGATCCAGAGCCGCTTCCGGCAGATCACAAGCTGCTGCAGCTTTCAAATGTGTTAGTAACACCGCATATTGGAAGCGCTACGTACGAAACGCGCAATCGAATGGCAGATCTAGCCGTACAGAACTTGCTTTTAGGTCTTGAGAAAAAGCCTTTAGTGACGTGTGTGAATGAAGAAGTGAATTATAAGTAAGGAAAGATTTTTTGTTAAAAGCATTACAGCTTATTCTTTCAATTATTACTGTTGGACTGGCTCTTTATATCATGCTCACTCACAGCTACCAGTTCCTTTCATTTTTAAATATACTGCTCGGGTTTACCATGCTAGTTTTAGGAGCAATCGAGTGGCAAAAAAGAAAGAAAACCAGCGCATGGCTGCTATTTCTAGTTGCGCTGTTTAGCTGGTTTGTTGGTATTTACCGCATGACCATTTAAAAACGCTTGGCATACGCCAAGCGTTTTTTTAATGTGCTTCTAGCTGCGTTTCTAACACTTTTTCAATAACCGAAGCTACGCCGTTTTCATCGTTCGTTAATGTAACGTCATCTGCTAGTGCTTTAATTTCTGCGTGCGCATTTGCCATAGCGATTCCTTTTCCAGCCGTTTGCAGCATCGATACGTCGTTAAAGCTGTCTCCAATGGCAATGGTATCGTGAAGAGAGCCGCCAAGCTCTTTTATAACGTAGGTTAATGCGTTTCCTTTTGACGCATCTTTGTGTTCGAGTTCAAAGTTATGATCAGCGGAAGAGACAAGCGTCATGTCGTGCTGCTTGCTAAAGTGATCCCAGCCTTTTTTTCGTTTTTCATCATCAAATGAAAAAGCTAATACGTTATAAAGCTCCGCGTTTGTATTTAAAATATCTTCATACGATGCAACAAAGGCAAATCCCGTTTGGCTATACTGCTTAGCGGCAGCGTGATGAAGTCTTTCTTCGTCCACATTTTTATTGGCGCTTTTTACTCTGTCAATTTCAATGGCCAGCAGCTCACGGCCTGAGTTTGGCGTATAAATCGCATGTTCAGCAAACACTTCATAATAAAATTCGTTTGCATCCAGCCACTGAAGCGCTTCTTTTACGTGGTGGGCATCAATTGGAACAGAATGTCTGAGCTGTCCGTTGGGGTCATGAATAGTCGCTCCGTTTGCGGCAATTACCCAAAGGTTGGAAAGCTCAGCTTTTTTTAAAATTTCCTCCACATCGAAATAAGCGCGCCCTGTAGCAACGACGACTTCAACTCCGTGTTTTTGCGCTTTTTTAATTGCTTCTGCATTAATTGTGCTAATTTCACTGCTGCTATTTAAAAGAGTTCCATCTAAGTCTGTAAAAATCATCTTCATAAACTATCTCTCCCTTTGACTATCATTACTTGTTTTTGCGTGTTTTATCTTGTTTATCCTACAATAAACGAAAAAACACTGATAATCAAGCGTTTTTACATTGTTTTTACAAAAGAAACAAGTATAATAAAGTAAAAAGCAGAAAGAAAACAGGTGAACAAGCAATGTTAAAACAAGAAAGACGCAAACAAATTATGAATTTGCTTGAAAAAGAAGGCCGAATTGTGGCTACAACGCTTAGTCAAACGCTGAATGTTTCAGAAGATACAATCCGCAGAGATCTGCGGGAAATGGACGCGCTTGGTCTGCTGCAGCGCGTCCACGGAGGAGCACTGCCTCGTTCCACGTCTGCGGTTGATTACAAAGAGCGAAAACGTGAATTGATGGATGTTAAGCATTCACTTGCCGTTGCGGCGCTTCCGTTAATTAAAGACGGGCAGGTGCTCTTGATGGACGGAAGTACAACAAATATTCAGCTCGTCAAAGCTTTTCCAAAGAATTTGAAGGTTACCGTCATTACAAACAGTCCGTTAATTACCGTTGCACTAGCGGAACATGACTTTGTAGAAGTTGTTTCTCTTGGAGGAACGTTTCGAAAAGAATCGATGGTCACGGTAGGACAAAGCGTGGTTGATACGTTAAAACAAATTCGAGCGGATCTTTGTTTTTTAGGCGTATACGCAATCGATCCTAAAATCGGTATGAGCATTCCTTTGCTTGAAGAAATGCACATTAAAAGTCAAATGATTAAAAGTGCGAGTGAAGTAGCGGCTATTGTAACAGCTAAAAAACTCAATACGTCTTCAACGTACACGTTCAGTTCAGCAAACTCATTAGATTGGCTCATTACAGAAGAACATGTGAACGAAACCGTGTTAAATGCTTACCGCGAAATCGGCATTGAAGTAATCACAAATAAATAGTAGTTTTAGTAAGGAAGTATATGGTAATGTAGAGTAAAAAGGAGCTTGAGCGATGAGCGAACAAATAGATGTTACGCAGGAATTAGCGAAGCTTCAGCAAAGAGTCGAACACCTAGAGGAAAGAGTGGAAAAAGCAGAGTCTAAGCAAGGTCCTTTGCGGTCATTATGGGAAGCCATACAATCGATTTTAATTGGACTATTGATTGTAGGGCCTGCAGCAGCAATCATTTTTGGCGTTTTAGCGGCACTGTCAGGAAAATAAAAGACCCGTTTCTTTATCGAAACGGGTCTTTATCATTATTATTTTTTTCTGAATCAGAACGAAACTTCGTGCTGACAAAAATGATAATGGCTAACAAAATCACAATTGGCAGCCAAATAATTTCAAATTTATAAGCTGGCTCTGCAAGTGCGGCGATAGCAGCGCCAAAGCAGTAAAGCACAAGAGACAGCGCGCGAAGAATGGCATCGGTGTTAAACGTTTTGCGGTAGCGAGAACTGCGAAAACGTGCCGTTACGTCTTCAAAAAAGTTAGCAAGCGTGCCTGTCAATACAGTTGTGGAAATGCCGGCTACGCCAAGTTTTCGAGCCGCCGTTGTTTGAAGACCCATCGCTGAGCTTAATAAGAAAATAAATAAGTAAGTTAAGTGTAAAGAAGGAGAAAACGAAGATAAAAGTGCAAAAACAAGTAAAATTAATCCTTCTATTCCAAGCGCGATCGTTACGGCTTTAGGCCAAAACGTTTTTTCTTTGTTTCCAACTAAAATTGCAGCTCCTACAACTCCTATAATGAAGCCTCCTAAAGCTGTCAGAGAGTGAAAAACAGTTGTTTCAAGCGAGTTTCCGATTGCTAATCCAAGCAGCACGATGTTTCCGGTCATGTTTGCAGTAAAGATATGGCCAAGGCTTAAGTAGCCAATCACATCGACGATACCCGCTGTGACACAAAGAACCAGCAGAATAATGTTTCGATAAGTAGAATTCGTCACGGTAAGTCATCCTTTCTTTTTATACCAACTAAACAGTTTACCGTGAAGAAAAAAATCTGTCCAGAGAGTTGTCTTACAAATTTTTAAGCGTGTCCCATCCAAAAGCCACTTCAGATAGAGATGTACCCTCAATAACAACCTCAGCACGATCGATTCTTTTTCCGCCAAGTGCTTCGTAGAACTGACAGGCGCCGTTTTGTTCAAAAGCCCATGTGAGCATCGTATGTATATGTTGGTTTGCCAACTCTTGCGCTATTTTATGCATAAGCGCTTTTCCAATTCCTTTTCGCTGATGCTCTGCGAGTAAATACATGGCATACAGTTCTCCTTTATAGAAAGGATGCTTGCTGGTTCTTTCTTTGCCATAAGAAGCAAAGCCTACGATTTGACCGTTTTCTTCTGCAACAAAAATAGAATTTGATTCCAGCTGCTTTTTCCAGACGGGCTTTCGCTTTTCAGCGCTCAATGAATCTAAAAAAGAATCCGGAACAAGTCCTTTATAAGTTGATTTCCAGCTTTCTACGTGTACATTTGCGATGCCTGCTTCATCGCCAATTCTGCCTTGACGTATCATATGCTCACCTCGTTTTTTCTATATATTAACATAATTTTAAAGCGGGCATCCCCGTTTTTTCGTTTTCTTTGTATATATATAGTAGCTATTTTACATAACAAAGGAGATGATATAATGAGTAAATTATTATTAAAAGATCAGCCGTTAATTGTACTGCCGGCGCTGGCAGTCAAAGTAGGAGTGAACGGAGCCCTGTTTCTTCAGCAGCTTCACTACTGGCTTGAAAAAAGCGTAAACGTGCAGGACGGATATACATGGGTATACAACACCAATCAGCAGTGGCTGCAGCAGTTTCCGTTTTGGTCGCTTTCAACGATTCAACGCATCATTTCAAAGCTTGAAAAAGAAGGGTTAATTATAAAAGGAAAGTACAACCGCTCTAAATTTAACAACACCGTTTGGTACCGGATTAATTATAAGAAACTAGAAGAGCTTATGCCAAGCGATGAGTTTGAAGAGCTCGAAGATGTCAATTTGACAGAAGGGGAGAGTCAAATTGAAGCAGTGGAGCCCGTCACAGTGAAGGCTTCATTAACAGAGACTACAGCAGAAAATACAAATCAAATAAAAAGAGAAGAAGCCGCGCATGACGCTTATGTACAAACGTTAGAAGCCGTTTTTATTGCTAGAAGAAACCGAGGGGTGTATCCTTCAGCTAGTGACTTGAAGCATATGTATGAAGTCGCCAAAAGCGAAATACCTATAGAAGAGGCGCTAGCTGGACTGCATGAAGCATTTGATCACTACGTGCCTAAATACAGCGGCGATACCATTCGAGCATTTGCCTACATTAAACAGCATCTTTTTCATAAGCATTATGTAACATCACAGCGCACGCTAGCGAGTTATCAGACTGAAAAGCCGCTTTCCTACGTTAATAAAAAGCGCGTTGTTCGCAAGGAATTGACGCCGGATTGGCTAAAAGAAAATGAAGAGACAGAGCCTTCAGCTCCTGCTTTTAGAAATGATGCTCACTTTGAAGAAGAAAAGAAAAAGCTTGCTGAAAGTCTTCGTGAGCTGGAGCAGGAATTAAAAAATAATTGAAAATACCCCTGGACTTTTATAAGATAAAAGATAGTAAACCTTTTGAATACGAAAGGTTTACTAGGTAAAAGAAAAGCGGCTCTTAAAGAAGGTGCGCCATAAACGTGATAAAATTTTTGTTTTTGCTGCTTATGCCTACAATCTTTGTTTTTTTCGGTTTGTGGCTTATCCAAAATGTGTTGGTAACATTTGTGTGCTTTTACGGCTGGATGTTTATGATTTTATATGCAAATAATAAAATTAACTTGAAGGTAGCGCTTACAAAAAAATCTCTGTATGTGGGAACTCTGAGCGGAGTTCTATGTGCCGCTGTGATAATTGGAAGCAGCCTGCTTTTTTCTGGTAAAATCTTTCATGTAGAAGATATGCAAACGGTTTTGCAAATATGGGGATTTAGCGGATGGAAAGTAATCATTTTAGCCGTCATTTTGATTTTTATTAATCCTTATTTGGAAGAAATATATTGGCGCGTATATATACAGAATAAAGTGAAGAAGCATCTACCTTTACCCGCTTCAACCATTGTTACATCAAGCTTTTATACGCTTTATCACCTGTTTATTATTCTGCCCGTTTTTGCGTTTCCTTTTAATTGGATCTCGGCTGCAGGCGTTTTTTTAGCAGGTATAACGTGGGCGTGTATAAGGGAGCGATATGGTGCCGAAGCGGCAATTATTAGTCATGCGTTAGCGGACGCGGCGATTATGATTGTATACGGATTATATGTAAGATAGTGGTATTATGTCAAAAAACCATGAATCGTTATTCATTTATAACTTGTTTTCATGGTATAATAACAATAATAGTAAAATTTTATCAACACATTTGAATTGAAATAATGTATACTTGTAATACAAAGATTGAAGCGTTTACATAAATCGGAATACACACAGTTATACTGGAGCCGATGAACACTATAAAAAGAGAGAGATAATTACTTGGAGGAGGAATAGAAGTATGTTTGTACCTATTGAGCGTAAAAAAGTGTCTAGTCAAGTGCTTGATCAATTAAAAAAGATGATTAAAGAGAAAACGTTCCCGCCAGAGTCTCGTTTGCCGTCAGAACATGAGTTATCCAAAATGTTTGGAGTGAGCCGCGCACCAATTCGTGAAGCGCTAAGCGTTCTTTCTGCCAGCGGATTGATTGAATCAAGACAAGGCGGAGGAAGCTACGTAAAGCGTGTAAACTTAGTGGGTATGCTTGATCCAATGACGTTTGAAATGGTTGAAGCAGATCAAGTGCTTGAATTAATTGAAATGCGTATTATCATTGAGTCGCAGGCAGCAAGCTTAGCCGCGCTGCGCCGCACAGATGAAGAACTGATTGAAATTAAAGAATCGTTAGAAGCATTTAAAAAGACGGTTCATAACAGTGAAGAAATTGGACATGAAGCGGACTATCGTTTTCACCATGATATCGTGAAAGCAGCTCATAATTCATTCCTTCTTCATGCTGTAGAAGATTTAGGCCATTTGTATCGAAAAGCGCTTGCTTATTCGTTAAATAAAAGCCAAAAAGAAAATCGCAAGCAAACTGACGCCGACCATGAGCGCATTTTTGAAGCGATTAAAAATGGAGACCCAGAAGAAGCAGCAGAAGCGGTTCGTGATCACTTAGAGCACGTTCGCCAAAAAGTAATGGTATCTCAATAATAAAAAACGATAGCCTCAAGGGCTATCGTTTTTTATTATTTTATTATTTCGTTCATGTCAGGAAATAAAACATGTTGAAAACGAAAATTCACACTTAAGCCGGTACGAATGTGCCGGCTTTTTGTGTGAAAAAGGAGAAAACATCTAATTATACTCTTTAATAATCAGAAAATACAGTATTGTTAATAAATTTATGGCGTGGTATTTTATTAACAAATGTTATATTTATTTACATATTAATGTAAGTAAATATAACATTAAGAGGAAGAGGAGGGATAAGATGCTTTCATCAAGCGTGGGTTATTTGATTTTACTGATTTTTGGAGGAGGCTTTACGGCCGTTACAATCATGATGCAGCGCCGCCAAGGAAAGGAAATGACGGCTGAGCAGTTTAGTACAGCCGGAAGAAATGTAGGCGTTGGGCTGGCGAGTGCGTCCATTATTGCTGCATGGACATGGGCCGCTACGTTAATGATGTCTTCTTCCACAGGGTATCAGTACGGCATTAGCGGACCGTATTGGTACGCAGCGGGAGCAAGCATTCAAATTTTGCTGTTTGCCATTGTCGCGATTAACCTGAAGAAAAAAGCACCGAACGCTCATACGTTTTTAGAATTTATTGCACAGCGCTTCGACGTGAAAAATCATCGTTTAATGCTTGGCTTTGCTCTTATGACAAATATTATTGTGACCGCGATGGTTATTTTAGGAGGAGCCATTGCTTTAAACTCTCTTACTGGGATGAATATTTTTGTTGCCGCTATTTTAATTCCTCTTACGTTTACAATCTACACCATGATTGGCGGTTTAAAAGCCTCATTTGTTGCTGATTATTTTAACACCGTTTTTATTTTCGTTATCTTATTTATTTTTGCTGCTGCCGTTTATTATAAGTTCGGCGTAACAAGCGTGTACGAAGGGCTGAAAAATCTGCCTCAATCACAGCATATGCTTACGATGGCATCGGTGCCGGGCCTTTTGTTTGGGATGATTAATATTATCGGGAACTTCGGTACGGTCTTTGTAGATCAAGCTTACTGGCAGCGTGCTATTGCAAGTAAAAACAGCGCTGCTTCAAAAGCGTATATTTACGGCGGAATTGCTTGGTTTTCGATTCCATTTGCGGTTGCCACTTTCCTCGGCGTAAGCGCGGCTGGTCTTGGAATTGCCGTTGATTCACCAGATTCTATTGCACCGGTTATGGCGTCACATGTGCTTGGAAATCTAGGTTCTATTTTGTTTTTAACGATGCTGTTTATGGCAGTAATGTCGACAGGAGCAGCTGAATTAACGGCGATTACCAATATTATCGTAACGGACATTTACCTGCGTTCTATCAACCCAAAAGCAAGCAGTAAAAAAATCTTAAGCACATCGCGAAAAGTGACGCTTGGCTTCGGGCTGGCGATGGGCGTGTTTTCCATTTTACTGTTTTATTTAGGAATTAGCCTTGGGTTTGTTTATATGGCCATGGGTATTTTCGTCAGCGGAGCTGTTATTCCCGTTACGCTTGGACTGATGTGGAAAAAAGCGACGAACACAGGTGCATTCTATGGTGCGCTGTTAGGAATGATCGGAGGCGTTGTCGCATGGAACACATCTGCTTACTTGATTAACGGTCACATTAACGTAGAAGCTCTTGGCGGACTGTATCCAATGCTTATTGGAAATTCTACCGTTTTTATCATCAGCGGGGTCATATCAATTGGACACGGCTTACTTGCTAAAAAAGAATTTGACTTTGATGAACTAAAAGATAAATTTAAAAGCTTTGATGAACACGGAGATGAACCATTAAGGGAGGAAGTGGCGTATGGATCCACAACAACAGTTAAATAAAGACGCAAAGCTATGTACGCGCTGGGCGCTGGGACTTACATTCTTATTTGTCCTCTTGTTTCCAGGCGTGATGTTTTTAACGGGCTATCAATACACGCTTTCCTTTTTTAAAGGCTGGACGTATCTTGCGTTTGGCTGGCTGATTATCGCAGGGATTTGCATTATTGTGGGGCCTGTGATGGAGTTTGTGAGGGAGAAGAAGGATAGTACTTTAAAATAATAAATTTTATAAAAAAACAGCTTTTCTTTTGGAGAAAAGCTGTTTTTTTATTGATTCCTTATATTGTTTTAGAATCCCTCTCCAACTTACACACCCACCGGTAATACTGCACAACCATCCAAAACAACAGCGGATTTAGCAGAAGCGAATACCACCACGTCCACCATCCGTAGTGAAAATAACCCCATGGAGCAGGGAGAAGGGCCACTACTTCATAAAGTAAAACAGCAACCGACCAAAGTAAAATATAGGCGGCTTTTTTTGTGAGCTTTCCGGAAAAAGGATAGTAGGTAAGAAAAAGCATGTTTACAGGCGGAATGAGAACAGTATAGGCGAAAATACCTTGCCAGTCTGTCTCTTGTGTAAAATACCAGTAGCCGCGAAATTTGAAATTAATGAAGACATCAAAGATATGCTGAGCAGCAATGGTGAACATCCAAATGTGTACAATTTGATTTGTCGTGAAGCGCTTGTTTGTTTTAAAAGCAAGAACGTTAAATACTAAAATAGAAAGAATTAATCCAATCATATTGGTTCTCCTTTTGGCTTCTTACTTATATTGTATGATTTTAGGAGATTAAATCCAATAGAGAAATGGACATACTACGAATTTTCTGCGGTATTTTTCATAGGGACGGCCTGTATTTTTTTTCGATTTCTTAAAAATGCGATCACGAGTAAAAGAGCAGGAATGACAATTTGAAACGGAAGATGTAAAGTGAACGGAATGATTTTTAACCCTTCATATACGTGTTCGAAATAGTTTTGAGTAAGAGACAATGAATAAAACAAAATGACTAAGCCGATTGGAAACACAAGCGGTGACGGGTTTTTAAGCTTAAAAACGTGGGAAAGGCTCAGCACAGTGGCATAGAAAAACAGACCGATTTTAAAGAAGCCGCCAGTGATTAAAGCCAGCATAAAAAGTGGCGTATGGGGCTAGACGAGGGTGAGAAGCATTGCTGCGAGATCACGCAGCACTCGCGCGGCTCCGTTAGCAAAATATAATACATAAAGAAAAGAAAGTATGCGCTTTTTAACGTGTAGCATATGCATCATGTAAGTAAAGAGTTGGAAAGCAAATAGGAATAGTTTGTTAAAAAATAAGTCCGCTAGCCGAAGATATAAGAGAGAAGTACGTAAAAGGAGAGAGCACGTTGGATTTATTTGGAGTTATATTAAGTATCCATATTGGACTGGGCATGATTTGTTTGCTTTCAGGAATGGTGTCTATGCTAGCGGCTAAGAAAAAAGGACGGCATACCAAATGGGGAGAAGTGTATCACGCTTCTTATGCAGCACTAGCTGCCACAGCTATCATGTTAGCGATTTGGAAATGGAATGAAATTGCTTATTTATTTTATATTGCCGTGTTTTCATACGGATTAGCGATTTATGGCTATGCAGCACGCAAGCGAAAATGGAAGAACTGGCTTCAGCATCATATTCGCGGTATGCTGGGGTCTTATATCGGAGCTGTTACCGCACTGCTTGTAAATGTTGGAGACAGTATTCCGCTGTTAAACAAGCTTCCGGCACTTTCTTATTGGTTTTTGCCGACGATTATTGGCAGTCCGCTTATTTACATAGTCGTAAGACGCTATAGAAAAAATGCTTCTGTTTCTAAAAAAATATCATACTAAGCAAAAAAGCCTTTTACAGAAAAGGCTTTTTTCTGTTACGAACATTTGTGCTATGATAGAGAAGCAAGGAGGATGCAGCATGAAAGAAAATCATCAGTTTACCATACATACGAATAAAGAAAAGCTTGATATAGATGTCATCTACTCGTACCTTCATCATGAATCATACTGGGCAAAAGGAATTCCGCTTCACCTTGTTCAAACGTCCATTGAACACTCCGTTTGTTTTGGCGTGTATGATGAGTGCGATGAACAAGTAGGGTTCGGACGAATTATTTCTGATTTTGCGACGTTTGCTTATTTGGCGGATGTGTTTATTCTTCCGCACGCACGAGGCAATGGGCTTGGAAAAGCGCTGGTACAAGAAATGATTCGCTATCAGCCGATTCAACACGTACGAAAAATTTTATTGGCAACAAAAGATGCTCACGGTTTGTACAGTCAGTACGGATTTAAAGAAGTTAAAAATAAGCAGCTGTTCATGCAAATTTTTAAAAAAGGGATGTACGAGCGGGCGATTTATTCAAAAGAAAATAAAATACTGCCTGGAAAAGAGGGATAAGTATGGCTGAAGAATTACGTAAAAGCGTGTTTAATGAAGAATTGATTACGCACTTAAGCGACGCTTTTTCACGTGAAATGAGTTCATTTGATAAAAAAGCATTTCATGCGCTTGTTTTTCAACAAGATTGGCAAGACTTGGCGCTGAAAGAGCGCATGAGAAGAATTACGCTTTCCATGCATGAAGTGCTGCCGGGAGATTATGAAGAAGCACTTCATATCCTCTATAAAGTGGCTCCAACGGTAGGAGGACTTCAAGGCACGATTTTTCCAGATTACGTTGAACTGTATGGATTGGACGATTGGGAAGCTTCAATAAAAGCACTCGCTTTTTTTACGCCGTTTTCCACATCAGAATTTGCGGTGCGTCCGTTTTTAATTCAAGATAAAAATCGAATGCTCCAGCAAATGATTGAATGGGCAGGAGATGAAAACCATCATATTCGCAGATTAGCAAGCGAAGGGAGCCGGCCTAGACTTCCGTGGGGACAATCAGTACCTGCGTTAAAGCTAGATCCAAAACAAACGCTGCCGATTTTAGAACAGTTAAAATGCGATGAATCGCTCTATGTCCGAAAAAGCGTAGCCAATCATTTAAATGATATTTCTTACATAGAAAAAGACTGGATGCTTGATGTGGTGAAAAGCTGGTACGGAAAAGACGTTAAAACCGACTGGATCGTTAAACATGCGTGCCGCTCACTTTTGAAAAAAGGAGATCCTGAAGCTCTGTCTCTTTTCGGCTATGGAGATGATCCTGGCGTGACTGTCACAGGGCTTAGCTTACAGCCGCATACTATTACAATCGGTGATAGCGTTGACTTTTCCTTTGAACTATCCGTGGAAAAACCCATGCCGCTTCGCATAGAGTACGGAATTCATTACGTAAAAGCAAAAGGAAACCGCACTCAAAAAGTGTTTATGCTAAAAAATGTTCAAGCAAAAGCAGGTCAAACGCTGACAGTCACAAAAAAGCATGCGTTTAAAGATTTAAGTACAAGAAAACATTACAGCGGCACGCATACGCTTTCTGTTATTGTAAACGGAGTAGTAAAAGCAGAAGCGGACTTTGTGATAGAGTAGCTCTTTCCTTATGGAGAGAGTTTTTTTATGTTTCTATAGAGTTGATAAGGAAACTTAAGTCAATAGGTTGCTGCCTCTTTACTTATTTACAAAATCGACCGAGAAACATCCATTTAAATTCCTTTTATGGTATATTAATCCTTAGGGAGTGATAAAGTGAAGAAATTTATGGTGGGCACATTGAGTGCTTTTTTGGCAATGTCATTGGTAGCGTGCTCAAACTCTGCTAGCAAAGAAGAGAGCGGCTATAGCATTCAAAAAGTGAAAGTCAAGATAACAGATGATGCCAATTTAATTGGAAAAGTTGGTATACAAGATAGCAAAGGAAAAATGGTCGATGTAAAACCAAAAGCGCTGTATTACGAGTTTAAAATGAAGCAGCAAGGCAAGCGTAAATTCTATCAAAATGATAAAGACGAAATAGAAGCTAAAATTATACCGAATGAAGATTTAAAGAAAGCATCTATCAATACAGTAGGCGTTAATGTATTTGATGAGGGGCATGAGAAGTTCGGTACAGGTATGGGAATTGAAGAGTTTGACTATATGAAAAAAGGAAAAGTCGATGTGCACTACGATCTGGGCGCGACTGTTAAAAACAAAGAAATGCCTATGGCTCCATCTGATCAGAAATTAAAAAAACTCCAAAAGGTAGCGAGGCATGGAAAACTCATCATCACGAGAAACAACAAAGAAATTGGCCGATATGATTTAGAAACGCTAGATCCGTAAAGAAATGAATATAGGAGAGATAGCTGCATGGAATATGAAACAGCTAGACTAGCGCAAAACGGGCTCGAGGAAATGCTAAGTTTTATAGCAGTTCATACATAAAAAAGAGGCTGGAACAAACGTATTTTAGCTGAAATGAAAAATGAACCATTGATCAACATGTTTGATTAGGGGTGCATTTTTTTGTTATAGCGAACGGAGATTTCATTTGTTTCATTCCTTCTAGCAGTTAATTGAAGGTGAAGGATCCTGCGGGAAAAGCGGTTGAGATCGTTTATCCTGATTGGTCGTCTTCATATAGAGTTGATTTTGTTATGTCCTAATCTCTTTGTTATAAAATCGCACTCTTCTCTTACATTAAAATAGTCAAAAAGGTTCAGCTCCCTTATCTTGAAGTTATTTCCTTAAACGGTATAATTATTTATGAAACATTTTAAATATTTTAAAAATTTAAAATGTCTAATCAAAGGGATGGGGAGGAGTAAATGAATGAAAAAAACTGTAAAACGAACGGCCGTGCCGGCTCTTTTGTCGATTGGATTATTGCTGTCGCCACTTGCGGTACAAGCTGAGATGCCTTATTACGGAAAAGACTATAGTCAGCCGGAAAAAATTAAAGCGCTTTATCCGGAAATAAAGGTGAATGAAGCGACGCCGGCATTTCTGAAAGGACAAGACGCATTTACGACTCAAGAAGAAATGATGAGCTATGTCCAAAAACTTGCTCATAAAAGTCCGTACGTAAAGCTGAAGATTATCGGTAAATCACAGCAAGGGCGTGACATTCCAGCTCTGTATTTTTCAAAGGAAAAGAAGTTTGCGGATGGAAAACCATCTAAAAAACCAACGATTTGGCTTCAAAGTCAAATTCACGGAAATGAACCGGCAAGCGGTGAATCTGTACTCGCCGTGGCAACGCGTTTGACAGAAGACTTTGGAAAAGATGTGCTAAATAAAGTGAACATTGTTATTGTCCCGCGCATTAATCCAGACGGATCTTATGCATTCAAGCGCCAGCTAGCAAATAATTTAGATGGAAACCGCGACTACATAAAGCTTGAAAGCCCGGAAGTGCAGAGCGTACGAGCTGAATTTAACCGTTTTTCACCAGAAGTTGTCATCGACGCTCATGAATATACGCCTTACAGCAGCGGATTTAAAAATATCGGTAAAGAAGGCGTGTGGAAGTATCACGATATTTTACTGCAGTCTGGTCGAAACTTAAATATTCCGCAGAACATTCGAGACGTGTCTGATAAGCTGTTTGTGAATAGTACGCTTACAGCCATTGAAAAGCAAGGATATTCAGGAGAAGTATACTATACGTCTCAAGTGAATAAACAAGGGCAGCTTGAAGTGGAAGAAGGCTCAGTTGAACCGAGAATTGGCCGAAATTCACTAGGCTTGTATCCATCGTTTTCGTTTTTAGTGGAAAGCAGAGGAATTGGCATTGGACGAGAAGATTTTCCGCGGCGAGTGAGTGCCCAAATTGCTACACAAGAAAAGCTCATTACGCAAACAGCCGCCCATGCCAAACAAATTAAAGCGCTGATTGCAAAAGAAAAAGCGGCTCTTGTCAAAAAAGGAAAAAATGCAAATGATCATGATCCAATTGTTGTGAACAGTGAAAATAAAAAAATACCAAACTCTACGTTAGAAATGGTTGATGTGGAAAGCGCGTCTGTTAAAGAAATTCCTGTGACGTACTATAGTGCCAAAGCGGCAACGCCGACGCTTGTCCGCGAACGTCCAACTGCTTACATTTTAAAGGCAGGATATGAAGAGTTAGCAGCAAAATTGCAGAGACAAGGAGTAAAAGGCTTCAAGTTAACGAAAGAAACGGCTCTTTCAGTAGAAGCGTATTCGGTCAGCAGCCGTATTGAAAATGAAGCCTACGAAAACAAACCAAATGTAGACGTGCAAACAATCGTGAAGAAAAAAACGGTGACGTTCCCAAAAGGAAGCTACGTCTTTTTAACATCTCAGCCGCAAAACAATTTATTGTCTCTATCGCTTGAGCCGGAATCAGTGGACAGCTTCACAACGTTTGGGTATTTGCCTTCAGAGGTAGGACAAGAACTTGATGTTTACCGGTTTACGGGTTCCATTGAAAAATCGCCTTTGCAAAAAGAAACCCGTAAATAATGAAAAAGCGTGGAGCTTGGCTTCACGCTTTTTATATTGAGATTTTTAAGAAGAAACCCACTCTCCGCCGTTTACATGCAGCGTTTGCCCCGTGACAAACCGTGAGTCGTCGCTTGCGAGATACACGTAGGTTGGAGCAAGTTCAAACGGCTGCCCTTGGCGCTCCATCGGATTGTCCACTTGCGTTACTTGATCAGCTGAATAGCCTGCTGGAATGAGCGGTGTCCAAATGCGTCCCGGCGCTACGGCGTTTACGCGAATTCCGTCTTTAATCACGCTATTGGAAAGCGCACGAGTAAAGCCAACAATGGCTCCTTTAGTTGCCGTATAGTCAATTAACTGTTCATAGCCTTTATACGTCACAATTGAAGCAGTATTAATAATTGAGCTGCCGCTTTTAGGGCCTCGTCCACCTTTTTGTGTAAACCCGCGCTATGAAAAATATCTGCCTGTTTTATAGTACAAAGAGCCCTTCTGAATGAAGGGCTTTTAAATTGGCATTCTCTTTTATTTTCCTCGTGATTGCTCACGTGATTCATGGCGATTTTTTCTTCTTCTAGAGAGGAAATAAATAAAAAAGCCGATTAATACAAGAAACGTGATAAGCAAAATACTAGTAGGAAAGTAAAGGGAGCCTATCTGAATTCCCAAATAATTTAACATCGTTATAACTTCCTTTCTTGATAGACAATGGTTTATTTTACTAAATACCCTTATAAGCTAATAAAAAACGTTTCCGCTGTTTTAGTAGGGAATTGATTGACTCTGTACGCCAATAACCACGATATTTCCTTGTTTCATTTCTTCTTTATACCGGTTTGCTTCTTGATTGGATAAGCCGAGCGAAGCCATCTTTGAAAGAAGCTCATCTTCTCTTGAAAGAAGCTTATTTACCGCCGTTTCAAACATACCTTGCTCTGCCATTCTGTACTTTTTTGTATGTGTTGCCTCCGTTAAATTCTGAGCCCATTCTTTATCGTAGGCCAGCAGATAAATATCTTTGCTTGTAAATCCTTTCTTTAAAAAAGAATGGATGACGCAGACTGCCTCCTCTTGGTTTTCTGCTACCTGAATTTGTTTCATACACGAACCAAACCTCCTGATAAAAGATATTTCTGAAATACATCTTCTACTCATTCTGTAGCCTTTGTTTCCAACTTTAAACTTGTTTTCTATGAATTTTCTAAGATAGTAAAAGAGAATAGAAACTTCATAAACTTTTAAAAAAAGATGTTTGAACTTCAAAACAGAAGGCTAAACCTAAACTATACTAAAAAGTTCCATCAAAAATAGGAGGAGATTAAAATGAATTTACAAGATCAACAAACACAAGGTCAGCCCCAACAAACGCAAGACCGCCAGCCGGGTATCGAAAGTGAGATGAATCCTCTCCCTATTTATGAGGATGACAATTACATTGGTACAGGAAAATTAAAAGGAAAGGTAGCGCTAGTTACCGGGGGAGACAGCGGAATTGGACGAGCTGTATCCATTGCTTATGCGAAAGAAGGAGCGGACGTAGCCATTGTTTACTTAAACGAACATAGCGACGCCGAGGAAACAAAAGCCCGCATTGAAGAAGAAGGTGTAAGATGCTTGCTGATTGCAGGAGACGTAGGAGACGAATCGTTCTGTAACGAAGCCGTAGAAAAAACAGTGAGTGAGCTTGGAAAGCTTGATATCCTTGTGAACAATGCAGGAGAGCAGCATCCAAAAGAAAGCATTAAAGAAATTACGAGTGAACAGCTTGAACGAACGTTCAAAACGAACTTTTATTCATACTTTTATTTTACGAAAAAAGCGCTTGATTATTTAGGAAAAGGCAGTGCGATTATTAATACAACGTCAATTAATCCTTACCGCGGAAATCCTCAGCTGATCGATTATACGGCGACAAAAGGTGCAATCAACGGCTTTACGCGCAGTATGGCGCAAGCGCTTGTCAAAGATGGCATTCGCGTTAACGCTGTAGCGCCGGGCCCAATCTGGACACCGCTTATCCCGTCTACTTTCTCGGGTGATAAAGTAGGAGAGTTCGGTACAGACACACCGATGGGCAGACCTGGGCATCCTGTGGAGCACGTAGGCTGCTATGTACTGCTGGCTTCAAATGATTCATCTTATATGACGGGTCAAACGCTTCATGTCAACGGCGGAGATTTCATGAACACATAATTGCTTCACCTATAGTAAAGGAGGAGAAAAGATGGGAGAACGCCAGAAAAGATCTATTTCAAATACACCAAAAAAAAGAGATGAAACGGAACAGCGTGTAACAGATCAAGACGAAACGTTATTTGAACGTTTCAAAGAAGAAGAAACGGTCGATCCTATGCCGTTGGAAGATATAAGACTTGAACAAAAAGAAGAGAAAAATAAAACGAAAACGAAGGATGAATCAGGTTCTGAAAACATTCATCATAAAAAATAAAAAACAGCCTTGTCGGGCTGTTTTTTGTTTGTATCCCTATATTAATGAGTGCTAGAAGCAATTACAATTTTTGAATCCTCTTCTAATGCCTGAGCAAGATTCGATTTAATTCGTATATGGTCAAAACTTAAACCAAGCTGCATCGCAGTAGTGGCTAATTCAGGACGAATGCCGGATAAAATTGATTTAACGCCGATTAAATCAAGCGCATTTATCAGCTGAAACAGCTCGTGCGCGACCATTGTATCGATCATCACAACTCCTGACAGATCAATATACAAATGAGAGATTTGCTTCTCTGCACACTGTTTTAACGTGCTTTCTAGGATCATTTTGGCTCTTGCCGTATCAATATCGCCGACTAATGGTAAAAGAGCCACGTCTTTTTTAATCACAATAACAGGTGAACTTAATTCATGAATCATTTCCTGCTGAGAGCGGAGGCGGTTTGATGCATATTCCTGCGCTTCTGTGATGAATTTCAAAATAATAATATCAAACACTCTTATTACTTTTTCATTCCATACATCGATGTGCTGCTGAGTGATGTCATCATGAAGCTCTGCAAACCGGCGAATATACTCACAGTGTTGTTTGCGGACGTTCATAAATTCTTTAATAATACTTTGAATGGGGGTTCTAAGATGCTGTTGGTCTTTGGCAACTTTATTTAGCCACGTGTTAAAAGATTCAAAAAAGCTTTTTTCATCTTCTATAAAGACGTTGCTAATATATAAATGAAATTCATAGTTTTGCGCTTTTAAGCGTTGAATGACGTCGGGATCATTAGAGGTATATACGCCTTCAGAAGATTTTTTGTCCAAAGATTCATACCATTCTTCCGTCATAGTTGGTGCACTTTCTAGCAGATAAGAACGTAAAGCGATATCTTTCTTCACTGTTATTCTCCTCTCAAACTTATAAAGCATGCGCAGGTGCGCAACATATTTATTATAGCATCTTTTTCATAAAGATGGATATGAAATGTATGTTTGTTTTTTATGTTAGGTTTTAAGTGATTGTATATAGGGAAAAATTCTAATAAAAGGGGAAAGAGGGAAAGTATGAATACCGTGACGAACGATCAGTGGAAATGGTATCAGTTTGATTTAGAAGAAGCAGATGGAATAGCTGATATAATCAAAGACTATCAGTATCCAAGAGATGAATGGTTTTGCCAGCAGCTTCACAAGAAAAATTCTAATCATATTCAAGTAGACGTGATAGGAGAAAGCGAGCTTATTTATGGTTCGCTGATTTATCATAAGAAGTCGTTTGATCAAAGGGATTACGATTCGTTTCATTTTTATATTACCGAGGAGTTTATTATAACGGCAGGAATCGATTTGAAAATCCTAGAGAACACCAATCATGAACGAATGATTGAACGAATGAAGCAGTCTGCTAACACGGCGGAAAGTTTTTTTATTCTTTTAGGCGAAATTATGAAAAAACACTTAAATGGGTTTGATCAGTTTGAAAGTCATTTCAGAGAGCTTCTGTGGGAAGTGCGCCATAATAATAACATTGACGTGTTGGATGACATTCATAAAGCGCGGTACGACCTGCTTATATGGACAAATTTAATCAGTTCTGTTCGAGAAGTCACCATGGGAATAGAAGAAGCGTTTCATAAAAAAATTAACCAAACGGTCGAATATCAGCGGATGTGTAAAAAAATTGAAATTGGCTTAACGCTGATTGAACAATATCAAAAAGAATTTGACGCGTTAATTAAATTAGAAGAAGTTGTGTCTACTCATCGAGGAAATGAAATTATGAAAGCTTTAACGCTCCTTACTGCCATCAGCACGCCTTTAACGGCTTTTGGAGCCCTTTGGGGAATGAACTTTAAAGGAATGCCCGAGCTTGACTGGAAGTTTGGCTATGTCTATGCGCTTATTTTGATTGTTCTGTCGACCGTGGCTATTTATCTTTATTTACGAATGAAAGGATGGACGGGCGATCTGTTAAAAGGAAGAAAAAAGAATTCATTTTTTAAATAAGCTTTAATAAAAGCAGCCGCTTAATAAGCGGCTGCTTTGTTGGCTATTATCCTCGCCTCCACGTCGTAGGCTCACCTGAACGAAGGCATCTTGGAAATAAATCGTTTTCTTTTAGCTTTACTTGATTGCCGTTTTCGTCAGTATAGCGACCGGTTTGCGGAACCAATTCTCCGGTTGAAAAGGCGTCATCTACGGGCTTCCACGTCGTTGATTCACGTGTGTGTGGGCAAGGTGTAAAAAGATCATCTTTTTGAAAGAGTTTAATTTCTCCTTCCGCACAAATGTAAGCCCCCGATTCTGGTACAGCTTCACTCGTTCGATAAATGTTTTGTACGGTCTTCACACGCATCCAACCTTTCTTTTTAATTAGTTGTATTTTAGTGTCCCTGTCGTGGCGTCCATGTACGTGCGGTCTTCTATAATATCTGAGTCGTCTAGCTTTCTAAACGGAGCGCAGTAGCATACAACACCCGTCTCGATTTCAATTTCTTGAAATCCGTACGCACGGCAAAGGTATTCACCGACGTCGCTTGGAGATGGATGCGTATCCAACTCATCTAATGCTTCATTAAACATTTCTAAAAATTCTTTTTTCGAAAATTGCTTCTCATGGTGCAGTGTTACTGGATCTCCAGAATCTGTTCCTTGTGCTAACGCGTAAAAATACATCGTCCTCACTCCTTGCATATATATAGTCGAGCTTTTTCTAAAATGTGTAAACAATGATTGTTAGTAAGTAAATTCCCTTAAATAAAAGAAATAAACGCATTTGAAAGAAAACGGTTTCTTCATGATCATTCTTTCAAAGAGAATTCAGTGCTATCAGCGTTTGATAGCAAGCTGCCACAGGGTGATAATCGGCTTTAGGAGCCGGGCTTTTTTTCGAGCTGTAGCGTTCGTTTTGCTGATTTAACAGCTGATACCAGCCTCCATATGTGTGATCGATAAAGTGTTTCTGACAGTAGGAGAACAGGGCATCGTATGCTTTCCAATATCCGCTGTCTCCGGTTTTTACCCCGAGCAGTGAAGCCGCAGAAATGGCTTCAGCCATCACCCAGTAGTTTTTATCCCGGTCAATGACCTCTTCTTGAGGCGACAGCGCAAAGTAAAGACCTCCGTACTTAGCATCCCAGCCCCGGTTCCAGCCCTTATCAAATAAATACTTTGCACGTTCTGTCATCCAGTTTTCCGAACGGTGCCGATCAAGCCATAAAAGCAGCTTGCTCCATTCAAACTGATGTCCTGGTATAAAGCCGTACGGACGAAATTCGTCTTTTGGATTGTTTTTATTGTAGTCCCAATCTGGCTGCCAGTCTGTATCATAGTGCTCCCAAACCATGCCGCCGGATCGTTCAGCAAGCTGCTGCGTAACGCCTTTTGCAAGCGTGTACGCTCGGTCTAAGTATTTTTTATCTCTCGTTGCTTCAAAGGCAGAAAGCATCGCTTCACACATGTGCATATTTGCGTTTTGGCCGCGATAGAAAGAAGCAGCTGACCAAGAAGCGTCCCATTCGTCTCGGTAAAAGCCGTGCGCATCTTCCCAAAAGTGCTTTTCCATCACGTCATATACCTGTTCAATTGTTTCTTTTGCTTCTGAAATGCCGGCTTGATACGCGATGGAAGAAGCTAAAAGAGCAAAAGCGTGGCCATATGCTTGTTTCGAATCATCTTTTACTTCTCCGTCATCGGCTACTTCAAAAAAATACCCGCCGTGCTTTCTATCATAATGGTTGTTTTGTAGAAAACGAATGCCGTGCTGGGCTGCTTCTTTGCACCAATCCGGTCCGTCTAAAAGAGTCCCTACACTGAAGATATAAATAAAGCGCGCTGTACTTACCAAGTGCTTTGAATGCGTGTTGTTGACGGTACCGTCGTCGTAGTATTCATGGATATATCCGCCGTTTTTTTTGTCAATACAAGCGGGGTAGTAGAAATGAAGCGTATCAAAAATATGCTGTTTTAATGTGTGAGGTTCTCGAAACGCAGTTGAGGAAAAATCCGTTGCCGTGTTCATTTTATCACCATCTCAATCTTTGTTTTTAGTTATTTTCTACCCTAAGCAGTTGAGAGTAAACGTAAGGGTTTTTTTGCTGTTTCTGCTCTATTATTCTATTTTTGTTGAAAATGTATCAGTTTGGAAACAAGTTTGATATAACTTTGAAATGATTATCCGGTATTCTAAAGATACGTGCTAGCTGGAACGAACAAATGTATAGAGCCTCTAGACGTCAAATGATTTTATTTAATGTAGCTAGTTTAAGGTTGAGCTTAAACATCGGATCCTGTTTTCACTTAACCTATTAAACTAGCAGCATATATTTCTATTATATTTTGCAAATGAGGTATAAAAAATGACAGAAGTGAACAAACAAAGATTTTACAAAAAATTAGCGGTAACAGGTCTTGCTTTTACCCTTGTAGGGGCAGGAACTCTAGGTCTTCATTCTTTACATTTTACGGGTGAGCCAACTGTCGCAAGCGCAGCGGCGGAAACATATACAACAACGGCGAATTTAAATATTCGAAGCGGCCCATCGACGTCCAACGCGATTATTGCAACGGTCAAACAAGGCACGCAGCTAACGGTAGTTGGACAAGCAGCAAGCGGCTGGCTGAAGGTAAGCTATCAAGGCAAAACGGGTTACGTAAGCAGTGAGTATGTTAAAAAGTCAGCGAGTTCAACGACCAAAACCTATGTAACAACGGCAAATTTAAATATTCGAAGCGGTCCCTCGACGTCAAGCGCGATTGTTGTAACGGTCAAACAAGGCACGCAGCTAACGTCGACAGAACAAGCAGCGAACGGCTGGCTAAAAGTAAGCTATCAAGGCAAAACGGGCTATGTGAGCACGCAGTACGTAAAGGAATCAACGAGTTCTTCTGAACCGGCTCCAGCTCCTACTCCGGCAGCTTCTGTCTATGTG
Source organism: Priestia sp. JV24 (assembly GCF_025910025.1). Taxonomy (NCBI): domain Bacteria; kingdom Bacillati; phylum Bacillota; class Bacilli; order Caryophanales; family Bacillaceae; genus Priestia; species Priestia sp. JV24. The sequence continues at coordinate 618,780 of NZ_JAPCIN010000020.1, read as the reverse complement.
GCGACAGCGAATTTAAATGTTCGAACAACTGCTTCAACATCTGGTGCTGTCATGGCAACACTTAAAGCCGGCACACAGCTCGACGTGACGGCTAAAGCAGCAAACGGCTGGCTGAAAATTACGTATCAAGGTAAGGTTGGCTATGTAAGCGGTCAATACGTACGAGCATTAGCTGGCATGAAAGTGGTTTCGAACCCTGAAAGCATCCAAGTTGTTGTGAATAAACAAAACAAGCTTCCGGAAAACTACGTTCCGAAAGATTTAGTATATGCAACGATTCCATTTACATTCAAAGAACAAACGGAAAAGAAAAAAATGCGAAGTGAAGCAGCCGCTGCTATTGAACAGTTGTTTGCGGGTGCGAAAAAACAAGGCATTACGCTTCTTGGCGTATCGGCTTACCGTTCACATGCAACGCAAAGCGCGCTTTTTAGTTCGTATGTTCAAAGAGACGGTTATGATAAAGCGGCAACTTATAGCGCATTGCCAGGCACGAGTGAACATGAAACGGGTCTTGGAATTGATGTAACAAACGGAGACGGCACATGTGCTGCTCAAGACTGCTTTGGCGGAACTAAAGAAGCAACTTGGCTCGATGCCCACGCAGCAGAATACGGATTTATTATTCGTTATCCAAAAGGAAAAGATGCGGTAACGGGCTATAAATATGAACCGTGGCATTTGCGATATGTAGGCAAACCAGTGGCGCAGGCGATTAAAAGTAAAGGCATTACGCTTGAAGAATATTACGGAATTAAGTAGTTTAAAAAAGAAGCTAGAATAAAAGCAGCTTAGTTGAAGGAAGATCCGAACGCGTTTGATTCTTGATAGAGAATCAAACGCGTTCGGATTTTTTTATTGTTTTGATGAAGGTAGGTTTCATATATGCAGGGGCTTCTAAGTGCTGAATGGAGGGCAAGGCTCATCGGCCGCCAGCAAAAAAATTAACAGCGTTGGAACAAGTGATTCATACTAGCGGCTTTATCCCATTTGTTCGTTTTTAGATTGGATGGATTTAGTTATGCCTCAATTTGAATGTAGAATTAGTTGCATCATATAAAAAAAACCTCGTTCGAACAAAAGTCGAAGAGGGGTTTTTATTCGAAGAGTATTTGATTCGACAGTCTACCCATAGCCTGTATGTAAATGTCACTCTATCAGTCAACTGGGTGTACTTTTATAGCGCTGGGTCCTTTGGCTCCTTCTTGGATTTCAAACTCTACTTTTTGTCCTTCTGCCAGGTTTTTATATTCCTCACGGTCAATCGCATTGGAGTGAACGAACACTTCTTTTGATCCGTCTTCAGGTGTGATAAATCCAGATCCTTTTGATTCGTTGAATGATTTAACGGTTCCTTTATGTTTGCTCATTGAAAAAGCCCCCTTATAAGTATAGAAATAAATTCATAGTAGTTTTTTACCCAAACGCTGAAATTTTAATCATTTTATGGTAGGTATACCGATTAGAAGAATAGGGGTAAAAGTAAACAGGGAGAGCCTAACAATTTTTTTATTTCGGTTATATTTTTATATTGTATGTGATATAACTATTGTTATAAAATGTAATCGTTAATTCTGCTAACTAAAGGAGATAAAGAAAAAAATGAGGGATGAGTTGTTATATATAGGGAAGAAAATTATCGATAATAAACAGGAATTAGCGATACAATTTTCTGATCTGATGGACTCTGAATATAAGCGGAAGCTGGTTTACCACGAAGAAAGCGAAGTTTTAAAATGGAGAGCAGAACTCATTGAGTATTTAGGCGAGTCGTTATTCGAGGAGCGCTCGGTCGTTTTAAAGAAAATCGTTCAGTGGGGTACAGATATAGGAAAAGTGGCTGTGGAAAACGGACTTTCTTTGAGTCAAACGTTAAAATCACTTGCGCTGTTTCGAACAGTGATATGGGGTGTTTTTACAGAAGAGCTGCAGCAGAAGCAGTTTGCTCCTATTACGATGCTTGATGTAAGTAAAAAAATTGATCCGATGCTTGATGAGCTTAATCATATATTTGTCGAAATCTACGAAGAACATAATACGGACACCATAAAACACGCTTATGCAGCGCTAGAAGAATTATCAGTTCCCATCGTTCCTCTTTCTGAAGGAATCGCTGTGATGCCAATCGTTGGACAAATTGATACGCATCGTTCGCAGCTTATTATGGAAACGGCTTTAGAAAAAAGCGCTCAGCTGCAGCTGAGTTATTTAATATTTGATATTTCAGGTGTTCTTATCGTCGATACGATGGTAGCGAACAATATTTTTCAAATTGTAAAAGCCTTACAGCTTATCGGCACTAAAACGATGATTACCGGAATACGTCCGGAAATCGCGCAAACCGTTGTGGATTTAGGCGTCGATTTTGGAACAATTAAAACAAGAGCGACGTTAGAAAAAGGTCTTGAAGAAATAGGCTTTAGCAAACTGCCAGAAAATTCACAAAGAAAAAAAGACAAATGGCGTTATTAATAAATAAAAAAGCCCAGAGGCTGAGAAAAATATTTTAGTTGATGTTAAATCCGAACTATTAATCTGATTGATGGTTCGGGTTTTTTGTTGCTAGGATGAACGTAGGTTTCATGTATGTGGCTGCTTCTAGCTGTTGATTGAATGGTTGATATTGCAAAAAAATAAGGGAAAGTCACAGCGTCACATGTTACATTCCTTGTAAAAATGGGTACTGGTAAAAAGAAGCATTCCAAGTGCTTTTCAATTACATTAGCCGTCTAAAATTAATTAATTGTGAATTTAGAATAACATAAATTATTTAAATACTTAGACAAACAAATGAGGAAAATATATACTTATTAGTGTTGTCACGAAAAGATAAAGGGGGAGAAACAAGGATGGATATCAAACGTCAAAACGTTGATTTTGGTAACTCAATTTTTCAAACGCTAGTGGATGGTTATTACTATGAAATTCCTACAAACGTAGTAGAAATCACAAAAGATCAGGCAGAGGGTCATTTTCCTTCAAGTGTAAATGAACCGGAATTACTTCTTCAAAATTTACTGATTTCTACAACAATCGAAGGAGTAGAAAAGTATTATTTAGTAGGAGACGCAGCAGAGAAACACGTGCTAGGCAATATCCATATTAATAAGTTACATAATAAAACTGAATCTGATATTCCTTATGTGATGTTTTTAGCTTCAGTTGCTTATTACAACATACTTAAAGGAAAAGACAAAGAGAATAATCATGTGACGATTAATTATTTCTCGACTATGCTTCCGATTTGGCTGCTTAAGAAAACAAATAAATTCAGTGAAATGCAGCAGAAGATGGCCGAACGTTTTCAAGGAGAGCACACGGTTACCGTCTTGACTCCTGGGTTAGAAAAAACGCTCACTGTGAACATTGAAACGAGCAAATGCCGTATTGAAAGTGAAGTGGCTCGCTGGGCGATCAAAAAAGATTTTGAATTACAAGATAGAGAAGAAGCAAATGCATTCAAACATTTTGAAACGCTAATTGTAGATTTGGGCGGAGGCACGGTTGACCTTGCGCTTCTTCCTGCGGGACTTCAAGCTCCTAAAAGCAGAAATTCGCTGAAGTGTCTTACGGATATTTCATATTTGAAGCATATTGAAAAGCTAAGAAATGAAAAACTGCTTGAGTATTTTGATGATGTTCGTTCATTAGAAGAGTTTATTATTGCCAATATCCATAAAGCAAAAATGGAGCAAAGAGACGGCAATAGCGGGAAAAAAGTAGATCTCACGGAGCCTATTCACGCTTCGCTTAGAGAATACACGCAAATTTTATTAACGAAAGTTGAAAATCTATTTCCATCGCCAAAAGATAAAGTCTATAAATATATTTATATTGGAGGACTGGCTCCTATCCTTCAACAGTTTATTGCAGAGCAGATTGATAACATGTACGGGGAAGAAATCAGAGAAGAAAATCATCTTTTCTTGCCGGAGACGCGCAAATTAAATTTATACGGTCTTGAAATTTTAAGCAGACATGAAACAAACGCAGTTCACGTTTAAAAAGGGGGGAGCATATATGAGTCATCAAAACACGCGCCTTAAGGAAGCACTAGATGATTGGTACGGTCAGTTAAGCTCCCAAATGGCTGCACCATTTTATTTACTATCAAATGCGTTTCTGACTGCTGGCAATCTATCAGCAGATATGATAGGAGCAAGACAAAAGACCGTAAGTAATAGAGATGAACGTGCAAATTTCACAATTGACACTGCTGACATTCCGTCAGAAGTGTCTTCATTTCTGAAAGAAAAACAGCAGGCAAACGAGCTGCAGGACTATGTAGTAAGACTCATACAGCAAGACTTGCAAAAAATGAGCAAAGAAAATGAAGTGGAGACGTTAGTTCATTCACTTCGAAAAGAGCTGTTGGGCGAAATTGACTTACTAAAAAAAGAAATGAATTCACGTCTTGCTGCAAATCGTGAGGAGTATGAGGCCTCGCAGGCAAAGGAACTTCAGGATTATGTAGCGAAGCTTGTGGAACAAAACGGGCAGAAAGACAGCCGGGAAGAAGATTTTCACTCGTTAATTCATTCATTAAGAACCGAGCTGTTAGGCGAAATTCATTTGCTTAAAAAAGAGCTTGGCTCTGCGTCAGCTCCTTCCTATAAACAGCTGAAACCCGTTAAAAATGAGGAAGAAGAAACATTTAAAGAAGGTCAATTAATTAAAAGTGAAAAAGTGACCGGAACCATTCAAGAAGATATCGATGTAGATTTCTAAACAGAAAGTAGAGGTGTAATATGCCTCTACTTTTATTATTTTTCTATTAAACATGAGGCAGGGGCAAAAGTGTTTTTGCTAAAGGAAGATCCGAACGAGTTTGATTCTTGATCGTGAATCCAACTTGTTCGGCTTTTTATTGGTATGCTGAATGTAGGTTTCATGTGTTTAAATGCTTCTAGCTGTTGATTGGAGGGCAAGGCGAAGACTCCTGCGGGAAAAGCGGAACAGGTGAGACCCCGCAGGAGCGCAAGCGACGAGGAGGCTCATCGACCGCCCGCGGAAAGCGAAGCCTTGCACGGAAATTAACAGCGGTCCAATGTAAAAGCTTTAGCGTATAAATCATAAAGCTCTTTTGTTTCTTTTTAGCATTTTTCGGACATATAAGCAAAGATCGAATGTAACAATGGTGAAGATACTGCACTTTATCATAAACCAAAATAGTGATTCGTTTATGCCAAATCCGCCAATCGAAGCTTTTAGTTCATTTAGCTGCCTGAGAATTAAATTTATGTCGTTTTCATAAGCCACAGTAAAAGATTTAATCACAAGCATGGTCATAATGACTGCTTCTACAGATATATATAATTTTTCTTGCTAGTTTAAGAGAAGGATTTACGTTTGATTTGGGAATTTTATAAAAAAATTTCATTGTCTGTTTGCCTTTCAGTTATTTTAAGCGGTTTAAAAAGATTAGTTTATTCTATAATTCTTTCCGTGGCTACAAAATCCTTTATGTATAGCAAGTTTAAAAAAAGCCCGCTAGAAAAGGTCATACACCGATTTTCTAGCGAGCTTTTTTAGTCAACATCCATCTATTCACTTAGTATTGATCCTGAACAAGCGTTCCAATCCTGCATAACGCTCTGCTTATCTTTAATGTTCTTCAGCCAGAGCGTTTGCTTTTGTCACATGAACCGTACCAAATGGGTGGTTTGGGGGAGCGTATATGGAGTAAAGCTTTAGCGGAGTGGTACCCGTATTGGTGACATCATGCCACGTTCCGGCAGGGATAAATATCGCATCATCATCGTAGACTTTTCGTTTAAAGGTTAGATTGTTTTTACTTTTGCCCATTTGAACAACGCCTTGCCCTTGTTCAATGCGCAGGAATTGATCAACGTTAGGGTGGATTTCTAAGCCGATATCTTCACCGGGCTTAAGACTCATTAGCGTCACTTGTAAATGTGTTCCCGTCCATAAAGCAGTGCGGTACGTATTGTTTTGCTTTGACGCTTCATTAATGTTAATAACAAACGGCCTTGGTCCGTAGTCCTTTAATTTACCGTTTCTTTGCTGAAACTGTTCGCTGGTGTGATAGTGATTCGGCACATAATAACTATATGGCTGCCAGCCGTAATACACTGGGGTCTGCCACTGATGATAATAAGGTGTATAGTGCATACTCATTCTCCTTTTCTCGTTTAATTTTTCTTTTCATCCTATGCTTTTGTCAAAACGGTTGATACCATTTGCCTTTTTGTCTGTGGTCTTTATCCACTTATTTTTTGCTGAAATCATGTGATTAATGATTTATCTGAGCCTTTCGACTGTTTTGCGGTAGTTAAAAAATACTTTCATCACTTTAATACGATAATTCATTAAAAAAATATATCGTATGAAAACGTTTTATTTGATATAATTTTAGGAGATGAAAATTATTTTAAAGGGTGAGGTTCATTGAAAGAAAAAAAACTTCAAGAATTAACTGAACATCTTAATAATTTATTCAACAATTTAATTCATGGATCTATCACAGAAGGTGAATTTAATGAGCTGTCCGAAGAGCTTTACAGAAAGCAGACGAGGCTGCGCTATGAGATAGAGTGTGAGAAAGGTTCGTATTATAGAGAATATTTTAGAGGCTAAGGCTTTGTATTAGACTGCTTTATAAGAAATAAGAAAAGGCCTCCTAAATGGAGGCCTTTTCTTAACTTCTAACAGAAAGTGGAGTGATACTTTCTATTTCAATAAGTATATTAGTATATTGACTTTATAAAAAATAAAACTGTTGAAGCTATAAAACTCGCTATTCACCCCCAAAAACCTGTATGATAGGTTTAAGATTACCGCATATGAGATATATGTATAGTAAAAAGGGGTGATGAGCTGTGAAGTGGTATAAAGGAGTTGTCATGCAAGTCTTAATGACAGAAATCGAAACAGCAAGAGAGCATATGGTTATGTTAGGACTTACAGAAGGTTTTACAAGCCGTAATACAGTTCGAATCAGTCAAACCCTTGATTATTTATTAAATGAACTAAGTAAAGTGCTGGCCGCAGATTAATCGTATTTTATATAAAAATGAAAAGAGCTGCTGACTTCACGGCAGCTCTTTATAAGTTGCCTTAACGTTTACTTTAATGTTTATGATACTATTTATACAGTTACCTTGTAGCAAAGAAAATAGCGGAATTTATTATATATATCGTATAGTAGAAATCTAAAAGATGAGTTGAAAGCACCCTTGGAAAGGGAAGCTTAGATACATAAAGCAAACGCCGTACTAAGAATGGCGATGGAGGGTATAGTGGAATGGAATATCATATTAAAGAGACCGCTGCAAAGGTAGGGCTGCCTACGCATACGCTTCGATACTACGAACAGCAAGGGCTTTTACCTTTTATAAAAAGAGATGAAAACGGAAATCGTATTTTTAGCGAGTCTGATATCGAGTGGCTGGAATTTATTATTTGCTTACGAAAAACGGATATTGCCCTTTTAGAATTACGTAAAATTGTTGAATTAACACAAGAAGGCGATGATACAATCGGTTTGCGCAAGCAGATATTTGAAAAGCATAGAGAGAAAATGATGGAAAAACAAAGAGAGCTGGACGCGGCTTTTAGAAAAGTGGAAACGAAAATTGATTACTATGATAAATTAGAACAAAAGTATCAGGAAGAACTTTCATCTAAAGCCTAATTTATCGTTTGTTTTTCTTATTTTATGAAGACATAAAGCGGGTAGCTAATTCAATTAGCTGCCCGCTTTTTTAAAACTTACAGTGTAGAAATGTCAATAACAAATCGATAGCGAACATCGCTGCGAAGAACGCGCTCGTACGCTTCGTCTACTTGATTTGCATCGATGACTTCAATCATAGGAGCAATGCCGTGTTCAGCCGCAAAATCAAGCATTTCTTGTGTTTCACGAATGCCGCCTACAAGTGAACCGGCAATGCTGCGACGTCCCATGATAAGTGAGAATACGCTGTACTGATCTGGGTTAGCCGGTGCGCCAACGTTAACAAGCGTTCCATCTACGCGAAGTAATGATAAATATTGATCCACGTTCAGGTTAGCCGATACTGTGTTTAAGATAAGGTCAAAGCGACCAGCTAATTCAGTAAATGTTGTCTCATCACTTGTTGCAAAATAATGATCTGCGCCAAAGCTTAGAGCTTCTTCTTTTTTATTGTTAGAACGACTCAATACCGTCACTTCAGCACCCATTGCATGTGCAAATTGAATCGCTACATGTCCAAGACCGCCCATTCCCACGATCGCCACTTTTTTGCCAGGACCGGCATTCCAGTGCTTTAACGGAGAAAATGTTGTAATCCCTGCACATAGAAGCGGACTTGCTGCATCCATACTTAACTTATCAGGAATACGAACAACGAATCCTTCTTTTACGACGATTTTTTGGCTGTAGCCCCCGTATGTACGGTTTCCGTCATAATCCAATGAATTATACGTTTGAACAACGCCTTTTGTACAGTATTGCTCATCACCGTTTACACAGTACTCGCACTCTCCGCAAGAGTCAACGAAACATCCAACGCCAACGCGATCGCCAACCTTGTATTTTGTTACGTTTTGTCCAACCGCTTCAACTACTCCTGCGATTTCATGACCAGGAACCATCGGGAACATTCCGCCGCCCCACTCATCAAATGCACTATGAATATCAGAGTGACAGATACCGCTAAACTTAATATCAATTAAAACGTCGTCTGCTCGCAGTTCTCTGCGTTCAATTGTCGTGTTCTCGAATTTTGCCTTTGCATGCGGCGCACTTAAAACACGTGATGTTGTTGTATGTTGATTACACATAAGTAAAAACACAATCCTTTCGTCATTTGATGTATTTAAAAGTACAACACTAGCTTAAACGTTAAAGTCGACTTTAAAGCAAGAGTTTTTTTAAAAAATTTTGCTTTCTATGATTTTATGAAAAAAAGGAGAGTAAGGAATAGTGTAGCAGCTTTTTATCTATGTTTAGTTAAAAGAAATTCTTCAAGGGTGCGAGCGGCGGCGTGTTCATCCACTCCATTTGTCAGCAGTGTTATTTCATCTCCTTTTTTAACAGCTAAAGCCATGACCTTCATGATGCTTTTTCCACTTACACATTTTCTATCTTTTGTAATAAAAATGTCACTTTGAAACGAACAAGCTTCACGTGCAAATAAAGCTGTATGTCTAGCTTGAAGTCCTCCAGAAAGCTGCACCGTCATTCTTTTAATCAGCATTGTATTTCCCCTTTTTTGTAGTTTAAAAACTATAAAACTAGCTTAATCGTTGAAGTTAACTTTAAGGCAAGAAGTAATTTAGATAAAACAGTCATTTATGAATGTATGGAGAGCAGCAATCGTTTCTACTAGTCATTTAAATGATGGTAACTAAAAGAAAATACAGTATACATTTTAAGGAAGATTAAATAAATACGAACTTCTTTTTAAAGGAATTTCCACGTTCTAACCAGAAAAATAATATACATTGTTTTCTGGAGGAATATGATGAAAGAGCTAAAAAGGTTAGAACCGCTGCAAGCAGCTACACAATTCATTTTTAAGCATTATCCTAACTGTCAAGGGGCATTACTCGCCGGGAGCGTGGTGAGAGGAGAAGCTACACATACGTCCGACCTTGATCTTGTTATTTTTGATGATAGTCTTATTTCTTCTTTTAGGGAGTCACTCATTGAATGTGGATGGGCAATTGAAGTTTTTGCTCATAATCTGACTTCATACCAAGCCTTTTTTAAAAGTGACTGTAAGAGGGCTAGACCGTCACTGCCGAGAATGATTTCCGAGGGAATTATTTTAGTGGATAAAGGAGTGGTGCAGTCTATAAAAAAAGAAGCTGCACAATTACTAGAAAAAGGCCCGGAAAAATGGTCAGAAGAGACGATTAAACTAAAAAGATATTTTATAAGCGATGCCTTAGATGATTTAATCTGTTCTTTAAATACAGGTGAATCACTTTTTATTGCCAACACGCTTGCTTACATAACGCACGAATTTGTGTTAAGAACAAACGGTCATTGGATTGGGGATTCTAAATGGATTGTACGGTCTTTGAATAACTATAATGAAGGCTTTAGTAAAGAGTTTGTGGAGGCATTCGAAATCTTTTATAAAACAGGGAGTAAAGATAAAGTGATTCAACTAGTTGATAAAGTGTTAAAACCCTACGGAGGCAGGCTGTTTCAAGGGTTTTCACTGGGGAAAGAGGGATCCAATCACTAGCATAGTACTTGTTATAACCCCGCTACTATTTCTTGCTAGTAGCGGGGTTTATTTTTTAGAAATATTCGCATATGCTTAAAGCGTTTGCCCATTATCAATCGTAAATACTTGGCCCGTCACAGACTCTTGCTTTAACTGAAACAGAATAGCATCTGCGATATCTTCAGGAGAAGAAATGCGCTGAAGAGGTAAATTGCCTGCAAGCTGATACATTTTATCTTCGTTGCCAGCCCACCACCTTGTGTCGACTGCACCAGGAGAGATGCAGTTTACTCGAATATGTGGTGCTAAGGCAATGGCTAACGACTTAGTCATCGTATGAATTGCTGCTTTTGTTGCTGCATAGGGAATAGACGAGCCGATTCCAGTTGTACCGGCGACACTTCCTACATTAACAATCGCCCCTGACTTTTGCTTTTTCATATGTGGAACGGCTGCTTTTACACAGTGAAACATGCCTTTTACGTTTACATCATATAAAGAGTCCCATACGTCATCCGTTGCAGACTCTAAGTCATTCATGGAGATTTGAGCTGTAATACTAGCATTATTCACTAATCCATCTAACCGTCCGAATTGTGTAACCGTTTGATGAATCATTTCATTCACTTCATGCTCGTTGGCTACATTCGCTCGAAAAGCAAAAGCCATACTTCCTTTTTCTGAGATTTCTTCCACAACTTTTTTAGCTTCTTTTTCTGAGTTGCTGTAGTTTATCACAAGTTTTGCGCCCATGTCAGCTAACTTTAAAGCCGTTGCTTTGCCTATACCAGTGCCGCCGCCCGTAATAATAAATACTTTATTTTTAAAATCGATCATTTCTATAAACCTTCCTTTCCCTTAACATCTTTTATTATATCTTCGATGGAAAAAAGGATATAATAGGTAATACTAAGAGAGGTATCATTTAAAATGATATCAGCGGAGGAATTAAAATTGGAAAGCCAAGACTTACGAATTTTCAAATGTGTGGCAGAAGCAAAGTCACTATCAAGAGCTGCAGAGGTATTAGGATACGTGCAGCCGCATATCAGCCAGCGGATTAAAAATCTAGAGGAAGAATTAGACACCAAATTATTGATACGTACAAATCGAGGAGTTACGTTAACAAACGAAGGGGAAGCTTTGTTTGACTACGCCCAGCGTATTTTACGTTTAATGGAGGAAGCTAAAGCAGAAGTTAATCCGAATAAGTTTAGAAAATCTTTAATCATTGGTGCGTCGCAGACAGTTTCTGCTACTAAAGTTCCTTTTTTGTTCTCGTCTTTTTTGAAAGAACATCGGGATATTGAGGTTAAAATAAAAACAGATAGGAAACACGCCTTACCGGAAATGCTTTCGTACGGGGAAATTGATGGACTTTTTCTTAGCGGTACCTATAACGAGGCTCAGTTTGAAAGAGTTTATCGCTATGCAGAAAAAATGGTGCTTATCTCATCTCTATATGAAGCTAGAGAAGAAAAAGACCAACCAACGCTGCTCATCAATAGTGATGCGAACTGCATCTATAGAAACAGACTATTAGCGTTTTCAAAAGAACATCATATACATAAAGCCAGCATCATGGAGTTTGATTCATTAGAAGCTATTTTACAAGGCGTCCGCGATGGACTAGGTATAAGTGTAGTCCCGGCTAGCGTAGTAAATTCTCGTGGTGATATAAAAAGCATTCAATATCAAGAGCTTCCAGAAGACGTTCATATTGATTTTGTAGTAAAGAAAGGGAAGCAGCGCTCACAAAGTCTTAAGAAATTTATTCATTTTTTAGGGAGTCTATAAATCGAGTATTTATTTTAGGTTCAAATCGTATATGATTTGAACTTTTATTTTTGTCTACATTTATATATTGAATATATGTTTTTATACCCTTAATACTCGTTATGATTTGAAAGATAAATGAATGATCACCAAGGACTTTTGTTTTTGAAAACAGAAATAGTTTATATAAAAATAAAAGGAGTAGATTCTATGAAGATTTCCTTTTCACATTCTATAGAAAACGTTGAGTGGTCGAGGATGAAAGAAATTTACCGCTCTGTCGGGTGGAAGAACCATGATGAAGAAAAAATCAAAAAAATATTTCAAGCAAGCAACGTAGTAGCGATTGCTTATGATGAAAATAAAATAACAGGGTTTGGCAGAGCTCTTTCCGACGGTGTGTTTAATGCTGCGATTTATGATGTTGTGATTGATAAGGAGTATCAAAACAAAGGAATTGGACAGCAAATTATAGAGAACCTGCTTGCTCAGCTTGACGATATTTCCTGCGTTCATCTTGTTTCCACAGCAGGAAATGAAGAGTTTTATAAAAAAACAGGGTTTCGTAAAATGAAAACCGGTATGGCTCGCTACTTAAATCTTTCTTTAGTGGAAGAATATTTGCAATGAGCTATGTCTAAGATTGTCACCCATATCAATATAATTCTCAATCGAGTTCTCTAATTAAAAAAAATCAATAAAAGCAGAGAAGGGACAGCAATTAAGCTGCCCCTTCATTTTAATTTCAATACCTAATCCTCATGATTGAAGAAATTTATGGTCTTTTATTATTGATTGTCTTCGTCGCTTTTGTACTCCAAAATATCGCCTGGCTGACAATCCAAAGTCTTACATATCGCTTCTAATGTTGAAAAACGAACCGCTTTTGCTTTCCCATTTTTCAGAATGGAAAGATTCGCCATAGTAATTCCAACCCTCTCTGAAAGCTCGGTTACGCTCATTTTTCGTTTTGCTAACATCACATCAATATTAATAATAATTGCCATATCCTCCACCTCAGACCGTTAAATCATTTTCTGATTTTATGTTAATCGCTTCTTGCAAAAGCCTTTGGAGAACAGCAGCAAAAACTGCGATAACCAACGAAGCAAAAGGAATGACCATTCCAACAAATATGAGACCTGGGGCATCGTCTTTATCTGCCACGAGATAATAGACGGGCAAACCTAAGACATGCAAACTACAGATAGAAAGGGCGCAGTATTTGATTCTCATTAAAATTCGAACAGACAATGCAGAGAAAGCAATGTTCTTGTCAATATAACTCAACAGTTTAAAAGCTTGATAAAGGGCGAAGTAAAAAGGTAATGTTCCTCCATATAAAAGGATGAAAATGATATATTCTATGGAATGAATACCTAAGAAATCCGCTACCGCATCTGCCAGTTCAGGAACCAGAAATATGCACAAAGCGAGAACCGGAATTCCAATGAGAATAACTGCTATCTTCAAAAATAATGTGGTTGCTATCTTCATAAAAAACACCTCTTCTATATTTTGAAATATTAATTGTTTTTTGGCTGTGAATCCATGACATTCTTTATAGGTTTTTGAAACACGTCCACAATGGCTGCGATGATACTTGTTGCCAAGATGCCCATTAGACCTAGAGATATTGGACCTGCTGCATCATCACCTGTGAATTGAGCATGCACCCTTAAATAAACTATTGCTAACAAAATAAAGAAAATGACAGTAAAAGTGCATTTTTTTATTATCTTCAAAGACTGAAGAGATAACTCAGAGAAAACATTATTCTTTTCGATATAGGTTAAAAGTTTAAAAGTTTGATACAACGCCACAGAAAACGTGATACATATTCCATATGTACATACCAAAAGTGGATATAACGAATAATCACCAGGACGCTCTACAGCATCTCTTCTGGCTGCTTCAGGCAACAAAAATATACATGCGGCAAGCACTGCAATTCCAATTAGAAAAATTATTACCTTTAAGAAAGTGGTAGAACCTCGTTTAACATTCATAAAAACACCTCACTTATTTAATGATAATAAGAATTTAACATATGATTTATCGTTTTGCAATAAAATATTATCGTTTTTTATTATACTATTATTGTTATTATTGAAATATGCTTTTAATTTTAAACAAAATAAAAAGCATTTCTCCATACAAAGAAATGCCCTTACTTTAGAAGGTTAAATTTACAACTTGTTCAACAAAACTTCCAAAATCAACAACGAAAGATATCAGAACCTACTTAAAATAAATAATATCTTTAAAACTAACTAAATAATTCACGGTTAAATTCAAATAATTATTTCCATATTCGAGAATTTTTATGCGAATTTCTGCTTGAATTTAAGGGGAAATAGCAAATATAGAAGTAATACCAAGCAAATAAAAAACGTGAATTCATGTGTCAATTCATACTAGAATGCATTATGAAAGTAAGTTTTGCCCTCCAGAAAAGAACCCGTTAATAAAAATCTATGTCCTTTTTTTTCTTTCTGATGTTGAGACTTTGTAATTTGTATATTTCAATTTAGTATTATATGGTATTATTTTCTTTAGTTAGGAGGATATTTGAAATGAGTGTTTCAAAAGAAAATAAGCCAATTTTATTAACGGTGATTTTGTTGGTGGCTGCGTTTGTAGTGTTTTTTGCAGATTGGATATTTCCATCAAATTCAATTTTTCCAAACAGAAGCGGAGATTTGACTATTGCACTGTGGCTGTTTTTTGCAATAGACCTTGGTTTTATTGTGGCATTAGTTTTAGGAGTCCGAACGAAGAAGCCGAGCGCTGTGTGGTTTAGCATTATCGCAAACAGCATCTTTATTGTGTTGCTTTCTGGCTTAATGTTTTTATTAGCAATTGCGAATGGGATTTCCGAGCCCTAAGCCTTTAGTTAACTAAAAATTTCATAGATTGTGATAGTAAAAGCTTTCTTAATTAGGAGAGCTTTTTTATTTTTGTAAATAAAAACCACAACTTTTTATTCTAGATTACGTCTAAGTAACGAATATTAGTTAAAAGGATGGTCAGAACATTGGAAAATACGAAAAAAGAAGAGATTGAGCGTTGGTATGACGAACACAGTAACGCCTTATTAAAATTTATTTTGATGCTCGTAAAAGATTATCAGCAAGCTGAAGATTTGACCCATGAAACATTTGTAAAAGCTTATCTTTCCTATGATTTATTTCAGCAAAACGCTAGTGAAAAGACGTGGTTATTTCGTATTGCCCATAATGTAACGATTGATTATTTTCGAAAACAAAAGCCTGCTAGTCTTTTAAAAGACTTTCTTCTTTCGAAAAAGGATCATGCTCGTTTACCTCAAGAAATGATTGAGCTTAAAGAAAGTTCTCTAGAACTGTATCAAGCGTTAGGAAAGCTCAAAGATTCACATCGTAAAGTTATTTTACTGCGCAAAGTTCAAGGTTTTTCGGTTAAAGATACAGCGACTATTTTAGGCTGGTCTGAAAGTAAAGTAAAATCAGCGCAGTTCAGGGCAATTCCTGCTTTAAGAAAGCAGTTAGTAAAGGATGGATACGTATATGAAGAAACCGTTTAATTTTTATATAGATGACAATTCGCTAGAAAAATTGAACGAGGAGTTGATTTGGAAACCAACAAGGAAGCAAAAACATAAACAAAGGCTTTTAGAAACCATTGATCAATTAGAATCTTCACCACCAAAGTCTAAAAGAAATTTATTTTCTATAAAACAAAATCATCTGGTAAGAAATATTGTATATTGTGGGATTGCCCTCTTTCTTTTGAGCGGTGCATTCATTAGTTCAGCTTTTGTTTCTCCAGCAATGGCCCAAGTGGCTGCTAAAATTCCTTACGTAGGACAGCTTTTTAAGCAAAAGCCTATAGCTGATGTATTATATCAAGAGCTTGAAAAAAAGGGATATAAAACAGCTAGCGTGGGGCAGACCTATTATGGAGGGAAAAAAGAATTAGTTGTATCAGTAGAAGGGTCGGAGAAGTATTTTAATAAGGTACGAGGAGACATAACTGATATTGCAACCAACATTTTGTCCAAAAGGCAATATGATGCCTATACGTTTAAAATTGAAAGAATGGAGCCGTATGTCTATACGGAACCGAATGCACAAGAGAAAAAAATTGAAAAGATTCAAACTGATATTTCTACAGAATTAGAGAAGCATCATTATGATTTTTTAATAGCTAACGTTAGTTTTAATTCTCCGCCAAGAGTAGAGCTGGAAATTCCTAATACAGAAAAGAGAGTAGAAGAAATAAAAGCCCTCATTCATGCTGTTCTGGCTGAAAATAAGGCAGAGAATGCTTTAATAAAAATAAAGAAAATAAATCTTAAGAAACGTGATCAAGATAATCGATGGGGAACTATTGTTACGGATATAGGCGAAGACTTATTAGGAAAAAAGAAATATCATGTCAAGATGGTAGGCTATTCTGTTCATCCCGAGCCAAAATTATTTATCTACACTTCATTAAACGTTTCCGAAGATAATAAGAAATTTGCCGATGAACTTAAAGGAATTATCGATGAATTTCTTGAAACAAAAGAAATGAAAAATAAAGTGAAAGATGATTCTTACACAGTTGTGATTTACGGAAAAGGGAATAAAAAACTAAACTAAACACAGCACTTAAATATTTCTCCATACATGCTCCTCAGTAACAGATATTTTGAAAGGTTGATAGACGATGATGATAGGCGGTCCTTTACTTATTGCACTGTTGCCAGGTGTACTTATACTCGTGTTAACTTGGCTATTCAGAAAAATGAAATGGAACAAAGTCGTTAGAATGGCTCCTTCAATTCTAACCGTTATTACTGCGGCTGTACTTTTTTATATTGGTTATGGAGAAGTAAGAGGCTTTGAAGGTGCGGGCTATTTGTTTTTATCCGTGTTTTTGCTTTTATTTGCGGTGGTATCCTATATCGTAGCTAAAAAACCTGTACAATAATTTTTATAAACTTTATAAATTCTTTATAAATCCCTCCTATACTACGTGTAGGGGGGATTTAAGATGAAAAATATCATTTTAGATGTAAAAAGCGTTTCGAAAAAGGTAAGACGCCGTCACTTAGTAAAAGAAGTATCGTTTCGAATTAATGAAGGGGAAATATGCGGGCTGTTAGGACCAAACGGAGCTGGTAAAACGACCTTAATTCGTTTATTGACGGGGTTAATTAAACCAACCGCAGGAGAAGTTTTTATTAATGACAAACATATTGTTTCACAAAGAAAAGAAGCGCTGCAAAGCGTTGGCGCAATTGTAGAGTCGCCCATCTTTTTTCCTTATATGACAGGAAAAGAAAACCTGACAAATTTAGCTCGCCTGCATTCATTTCACACAAAACAACAAAGGCAGCAAAGAGTAAAAGAAGTGCTTGATATCGTGGGATTAACCGGCAGAGAAAACGATAAAGTTCGAACGTATTCTCTTGGAATGAAGCAGAGGCTCGGAATTGCTCAAGCGCTCTTAGGTGACCCGGACCTGTTGATACTAGATGAGCCGGCCAACGGCTTAGATCCAATGGGCGTACGTGAACTGCGCGAGCTGCTTTTTACGTTAAAACGCGACTATAACAAAACGATTTTGATTTCTAGTCATTTGCTGGATGAATTACAGCGAGTATGTGATCAAATCGTTGTGATGAGAGAAGGAGAGCTAATATGGGCCGGCGCTCTGGACCAGTTAGCATCCGGTAAAAATCTGGAAGATGCGTTTGTAGAGCTGGTGTCACAATGAAGGAGCTGTTAGTAGCGGAGTGGGAAAGACTTTGGAAAAGAAAGGTGGCGTGGCTGACCTTTCTATTAGTGCCGGTGGTGCTGTTAGCTGCTTCATCTTATCTCCAAAAAGAAAACGGAGCACTCACAGTCGATTTACCACAGTATACGTTTGCGGGAAACTTTCCTGTACTGAGCTTAGCTGAAATGTTATTTACCGTTTTTAATGCCATGTTCTTAGTTTTTATTACGCTCGTTGTTACCGGCGAGTACCGGTCAGGACAGCTGCGAATGGTCATGATACGATCATATTCGTTTAAAGAAATCATTCTAGCAAAAGCCGCAGTGATTCTGCTGTTTAATTTACTGTTTTTTATTACGTATTTTTGTATGAGCTATGTGATAGGCTTTCTGATGTTTGAACATCCGCAAACCTACTTTGTGTTTTATCACAGTCATGCTTTCAACATAAAAGAAGCGCTAGTATATAATCTTTCATTCTATGGATATGCCTATTTAACGACTATTGCGATATGCTGTGTGCTGTTTTTTATCTCTGTTATCAGCAAAACGACCACTACGGCTGTTGGAATCGGTGTTGCTTTTATACTGATCTCGTTTTCGTACCCGACTTTATTAACAGGGTTTAGGCAGTGGATGAGTGAAGAGCTTTTTGGACAGCTGTTTTTTACTTCCGTACCGATGATTCAATGGCAGGGGATCACAGTCATGATGGCAGAAAAACCGCAGTTTGTAGGATGGAATTTCGGTGTGTTAGGTTTTTATGTTCTGTTTTTTAGCGGTTTAACGTATGTAGCTATTCGAAAAAAAGAATCATTTCTATAAAAGGAGAAAAGACATGATGACAGGACTTTTTATCAGTGAATTAGAGCGAACGTTTAAACGAAAGAAAACAGCGGCTGTATTAGCCGTGTACGCAGGGTTACTTGCTTTTATTTGGTTCTTTTTTCAAAGGGGAGGCATTTCGTTTTTTGATGCAGACCACGACGTGAAAATTGATTCTTTAAATTCAGCACCGCTGCTTCTTCGAGACCTATCCTTTGCGATTACGTTTATTGTCATTCCTATGTTTGTGGCAGATAGCTTCAACGGTGAGTACACGTCGGGAGCGCTGCGCATGGTACTAATTCGGCCGCACCATCGTGTGAAGCTATTTTTTGTAAAGTGGGCGGTTCAATGTTTACTAGTTTTTATTATTCTTTGTATTACGTGGTTAGTGGGTACATGCCTTGGAAGAATGGTTATGCCTCATGTAAATGAAACAACGTTTTTAGGAGGACAGACTTTAGGGACTGTTGGAGCGTTACTATATTCGCTGAAATTTTACGGCATTTGTTTTTGCATCTTTATAGCGGTTATTAGTATCGGGAGTATCCTGAGTGTTCTTATGCCTAATTCCATTTTATCTTACGTCGCAACTATTGGTGCTTTAATTGGAAGTGTGTATGTGTCAGATAAACTAAGCTTCTTTTTCTCCGTAACCGATTCTGTTTTTCATGAATTAAGCAGGCCAAACTCTGAATTTTTAGTGAACCTATTATTTCCAATTTTACTCATTAGCCTTATAATAAACCTATTCGTATGGAAAAAGAAAGAATGGGTAGGGTGAGCTGGAGATGAATCAAACAATTTTACTAGTGGATGATGAAAAAGACATTATTTCATTTATGAAAGATGCGCTGCAAGATGAAGGGTATGAGGTGCTGTTCGCCTACGAAGGGCAAGAAGCGTTAAAAAAGTTAAAAATAAATCCAGATTTAATTGTGCTGGATGTGATGATGCCAGGCATGGACGGCTTTGCACTTTGTGAACTAATCAGAAAAAGCATATCATGCCCCATCATCTTTTTAAGCGCAAAGCAAACGGAGCAGGACAGAGTAAGAGGACTATTGGTCGGTGGAGATGATTATTTAGTTAAACCTTTTAGCATGAAAGAACTAAAAGCCCGTATTTATGCCCATCTGCGCCGTGAGCAGAGAATTAGCAGCAATTCCTATAGCAGGCTTCATTTTGGAGAGTTAACCATTGATTTAAATGGCTATCAAATTTTACATAACAATGAAGTAATTCCGTTTACTTCGAGAGAATTTGAGATCATTCATTTTCTCGCTCTTCATCCAGGTCAGGTGTTTACACGCGAGCAGCTGTATGAAAAAGTTTGGGGCTACGACGCGGAAGGAGATTCATCTACGATTACAGAACACGTGAAAAAAATTAGAGCAAAACTATTAAAATGTGACGAAACACCTTATATCTCGACCGTTTGGGGCATTGGTTACAAATGGGTAAAATAAAAAAATGGATGAACCGGGCAACGTTAAAAGCGCAGTTTGTTTTATCTTTTCATGTGATTTTGCTGTATAGCCTGCTTGCTACGCTTTTAACGTGGGGAATTGTCATCTCAGTGAACTGGTTTTTTATGCCCGGAGCACTGAATCCAGCAAATTATTATGAAAAACAAATTCCCGATATTCTTCAGTTCGTTAAGAAAAAAGAAGACGCGCTCCTTTCTAAAGATGCTAAAAACCAAGTAGAATCGGTTATTCCGCTAGAAGGCATGGATTATCAAATTATGAATAGAGAAGGACAAATCGTGTATGGCTCCATGTCCACTTCATATATCAAGAGCAAACGCGATTTTTATTCTCAGGTTAATACAAATATCCATTCAGGTAAATATATTATAAAAGTCTATCCGCTTTTTGATTCAAAAGACGAAGTAAACGGGGCCATTGCGTTAAGATATCAATTAAACATGGCTTCGGCTAACCCAAATATTAAATGGATCGTTGCGCTTGTAACGTTTTTATCTCTAGCCAGTCCGTTTCTTTATTTTTATTTGTTTGCTTATTTATTTGGAAGACGATTTAGCAAAAAAATTGAACGACCTTTTAACGAGCTGATGACAGCCGCAAAGAATATTCAACATAATAATTTGGATTTTTCGCTGTCCGTGACTCAAGACGCCAAAGAATTAAGTCAGCTGCTGCATGCCTTTGAAGAAATGCGAAAAGAATTAAAGCAATCGCTAGCTAAACAGTGGCAGCTAGAAGAAGACCGTAAGGATATGACGGCTGCGATTGCGCATGATTTACGAACGCCTCTTACAATCATTCACGGTCACACCGAAATTTTAATAGAAGGAAGCAAAAAGGACGCGGAGAGGCTTAATCGATATTTACATACGATCTACACAAATACACAGCGTTCGATTCAACTATTAAATCAGCTGCAAGAAGTATCTGTCATAGAAAACCCGGGCTTTACCGTAAAACGGGAACCTATTGATATCTACACATTTGTTCATGAGAAAGGGGACGAGTTTCAGCTTTTATGTCAAAAAAAAGAGATTACCTTTTTATCTTCAATTAGTGAAGCAGACGGACCAAATCAATTTTACGGAGATCCTCAGCGCATTTCTCAAGTATTAGATAATGTCATCACAAACTGTATTCGGTACACGCCTGAACGAGGGGAGATAGCTTGGAATACCGTCATTCATCATAGCGAAGTAATCTTTGAAATACATGATACGGGTCCTGGGTTTACACTATCCAACAAAGAACAGCTGTTTAAAAAGTTTTACAGAGAAGATGCGTCGAGAACAAGCGGGCACGGGAATTTGGGGCTAGGTCTTTATATTGCTCATTCCATTGTGAAAAACCACGGAGGAAGCATCACGGCCGATAATAAGGAGACGGGAGGATCATTGTTTAAGATTGTTCTTCCGATGGGAAAGAAGTAAACGCGTAAAAAAAGAACTCTCAAAAAAGAGAGTTCCAAAAAGGGTAAGTAAGAAAGAAATGTACATGTTCCTTTAGGGGGATTGCATCTGTACAGTAAAATTTATACCCCGTATACCTCCATTAAAAAGTTGGAAAATAATCCAATAATAGAAATGAATAGTTGACGATATGTTTTATAATTTATAAAAAAGACTGCAAAGCAGCTGGCTGTATACCGTGCTTTGCAGTCTTTTTCTAGTTTATTTGCTTAAGAAGTCTCTCATAAATTCATTTACCTTTTGGGGCTGCTCATGCTGAGGCGCATGTTCTACACCGTCTAAGCGGTGAACTGTTACGTTTGGAACGTACTCTTCAATACCGTCTAAATTACTGTTTTCAAACGCTTCGTCCGCATTTCCCCATACAATTAAAGTCGGAGACTGAAATACTTTATGCGGCAGTGCTACGGGTTTATGAACGCGCTCTTCAAATGGGTAAAGGGAAGACGCACGATAGTAGTTAAACATTGATTTCATTGCATTTGGCTGATTCCACGCCTCTACATATTTAGCTTCTTCTTCTTTAGTTAAATAGCCTTTTTTAATGCCGGGCTCCGTCAGCATATTTCTTAGCTTTTCGCTATTATTTGCGAGTAGCTCATCTTGAGAATTCGGCTGTTGGAAAAAGCTCATATAGCTGCTTGCTTCTCGTTGAGCAGGATTTTCAGCAAGCTCTCTTATAAATGTGTAAGGGTGCGGTGCATCAAACATCACTAACTTTTTGACATACTGCGGGTATGTATAAGCAAATGCCCATGC
The DNA here is from genome assembly GCF_025910025.1 of Priestia sp. JV24. Lineage (NCBI taxonomy): Bacteria > Bacillati > Bacillota > Bacilli > Caryophanales > Bacillaceae > Priestia > Priestia sp. JV24. The sequence goes on along the minus strand of NZ_JAPCIN010000020.1, from coordinate 596,533 downwards.
AACAGCGCCGCCCCAATCGTGTGCTACTAACACACACTCTTTTTCACCAAATGCTTCAATTAACTGTTTTACATCTTCCATTAAGTGAGGCATGCTGTAAGAAGAAATTTCTTCTGGCTTATCTGATAAGTTATAGCCTCGCATATCTGCAGCTATCACGCGGTAATCTTTCGAAAACTCTTCTAACTCTATTTGTTTATTACTTATATATAAAGAACTATATCACATAAATGGAATATTTATCTTATTATAATTTTAGCATATTCTAATTAGGTGTGAAATTCCCTTTAGATAAATCCAAAAAAGTATTATAATGGAATTTGTGAAAAAAATAGTATTAAACGGAGGAATCATCATGAAAGTAAGACTGCTGCTAGGAATACTCTTAGCATTCTTGTTCATTCTGGCTGGATGCAACAAGGAAACGGACACTGCCCAGCATAAGAAAGAGAAAACAAAGGATGAAAAAATAAAAATAGTAGAAGAAAAAAGTTATACACTTGCAGATTCGATCACTCATAATAACGTACTGAGCTATTCTGCGGTTATAAAAAATGAAAGTGACCAAACGCTTAATGTAAACGATACAACAATAAAATATGTAAACAAAACTGGAAAAGTCCTTGATCCGCATATTATTCCAAGTGACCCCGACGTTCATCTTGCTCCCTATGTACTAAAGCCGGGCGAGGAAGGGTACATTTCAGCGGAAGGAATTATTAATAAAGAACCAGATACATATAATGTAAAGGTCAAGATTAATCCGATAAAACCTGCAAGTAATGTACAGAGCTTGAAAATTAAAGGCGACGCAATGAGTCAGGAAAAAGAGAATCACATCTTACATATCAAAGGAACAGCTACAAACAATACCAAAGAATCTATTGAATATATTCTGGTTGGTGGAGCCTTATATGGAAAACAAAATGAGTTTATAGGAACTACATTTCAATCGGAAGAAGCGCAGCTGACTCCTGGAAAATCCATTTCTTTTGACGCTGCTTCATCGCAAATCCCTGATAAAGAACTAGCAAAAGTGAAAAAATATAAAGTAGTAGCTTCTACGTATCAAGAGTAAAAGAGTCTTCACATTAGACTTTTTTTGTGATTAATTAGACTTTATTTAAAGGAGGAAATCAATATGCCTGGAATTGTTAAAACCCCTGATCCTCCTTATTATGCTGTCATTTTCGCTTCTGAAAGAACAGAAGGAGAGAAGGGTTACGGGATAATGGCAGATAAAATGGTGGAGCTTGCATCTAAACAAAAAGGCTTTTTAGGAATAGAAAGTGCTAGAGATCAAGATTTAGGTATTACCGTTTCATACTGGGATTCCTTAGAATCAATAAGAATGTGGAAAGAAAACTTTGCCCACCGCGCAGCGCAGTACAAAGGAAAAAAAGAATGGTATCAAACGTTTTCGCTTAGAGTGTGCAAAGTGGAAAGGCATAGCTTTTTTGAGATGTAGGGCGTATATGGTTGATTGTTTAAAAAAGCGGAGAAGCCTTTATATTTATAGCTACTGTAGGATTTATAGCCGTTTTTATCACTTTATGTTCACTAGAAGCACAGCTAAGAACGATTGTTAAACAAAAAGATAGAATTGTTGAATTACTTGAGAAACGGAATAGAGAGTAAGCAAATCCTAATGAACTCAACGTTTATGATATCATCTCCTGACTTTAGTTACGGGAGATGTTTTATTTTAAGAGTGCATAAAAAAAAACCTCAGTAGGAGGTCTAGTTATTCCTTGTTAATAAAACACTTATAACAAGCTCATCTACTGTCGGATGTCATCTAGAGGCTGTATTAAAAGCTAATTATAAAGTAAGGCTATATTTATCGTTTCATCAGGAAAGATGAGCTGAACTTCTTTATTTCTTACTTGTGATCTTTCATTTAATCACCGTATTTTTTTCTGTAGGTGAGAAACGTTATCAAATATACAACTGAAATCATCGTTAGAAATATTAGCGGCGAAATGCCAATGCCATCATAAGAATTTTTTCCTTGAAAAGTCCGATAAATGGACTCTATAACTTCTAAAATCAGCATACCTATAACTACCACAAATGCGTATGATTGAGCCTTCGTGCTGATAAACTTCTTTCTTTCATCACCTTTTCGAGAAGATGATGTAACAAAAATCAAAAGTCCGCAAACTAACAGGATGAATGAATACACAATTTTAACCCAATCCATTCTTACTCCTCCTTATAATAAATGTAAAAAGTATTTTACATTTATTATTTTATCATCAGTTCCATAAATGTCAAACTCTTTTTACATTGTAAATTATTTGTATAAAAGAATTGGTGAAAAAAATGATTTTATAACATAATGTCACGCTACAAAGTGACTTAAATCAACTCCACTGGTAAAATGGAAGTAACAGGAATTTGCGTGTTTCACTAACTAAAGTGAGGTGGGTTGTTTGGTTCTTCATAAAAAAACAGTTTCTTTTGTTGCTCTTTTTTTACTGCTGTTAGTCATAAGTTCAAATTACGTGTTGTACCACTCTTCTTTTGGTCTTCAGTCGCTGCCTGCTGATCTCAACGGAGTAGTAGTAGGTTCTATTTTAGACTTAAGTCTTGTGGCTCCGCTCTTATTTCTAGCCTGGCAGCGTAAGTTCAGTCTAAAGCACTTTATTGTGTTAATGGCTACAGGCCTTATTGCTGCGCGTTTTATCATTCCAAGTGAATACTTGGCTTCTTTTCAGACGGTTATGTGGCTCGGTGTTGGAATAGAAGGAGTACTCATTTTATTTGAACTTTCGCTGCTGTTTATGCTAGTTAAAAACGCACCGCCTATTTTGAGAAGGATCAAATCAAGCTCTTTACCGCTTTTATTTTCTTTTTCGCGGGCTGTAAACGAAAAGTTCCCCAACCAAACGTTTCTACACATCCTTTGTTCAGAAATGCTGATGTTTTACTATGCGTTTGGAACGTGGAAGAAGCAGCCCAGTAATGAAGGGAATACGTTTACTCTGTATAAACGCTCAAGTTTTGTCACGTTTCAAATTATGATTATTCATGCGATTGTCATTGAAACATTAGGGCTTCACTGGCTGCTGCACAACACCTCTATAATTCTTTCAGTCGTTTTACTGATCCTTAATATTTATAGCATTGTTTTCTTCGTAGGAGACATTCAGGCATTCAGGCTTAACCCTTTACGAGTTGAAGATGATGGTTTATACATTTCTTTTGGCTTAGCCAAGCGTATGGAGATATCATTTAGAGACATCGCTGAGATAGTAGAAGACGCTCACATTCTCCAACAAAAAATACCTAGCACCACGATTGAATTTATCGCACGCGATTTTGAAACCGTTCATCCTGATCTTTTACTAACACTAAAATCTCCAATCGAAGCAACGCTTTTTATGGGAATCAAAAAGAAATACAAGCAGGTTGCCATTCGCGTAGATGATCCTCACGCGTTTAAAAAAATAGTCAAAGAGCGTTTGGAGAAAGCTCAGCGGGATGAGTTGATCTAGAACTTTAGAAAAACAAGATCTTATAGGAGTATCTATAAGGTCTTTTTGCTGCTGATCAGCTATTGGACATAAATAGTGAAGTGTTAGCTGTATTTTAGTAAAATGGAAATAATAGGTAAATTGGTGAAGGAGGATAGAATATGGGGATTTTTTCAAAAGGAAAAGAGAGGTATTTAAACTCTGTGGAGTGGCTATCTAAAAACTCAATTCATTTAAGCGAACCGGCTGAATGTACGCCTCAAGAGTTTGAATTTCTCCGTCATATCGTAAAAGATAAGAGAATTGTGTGGTTAGGGGAAAATGGTCACAACATAAGAGAACATAATATGATGAAGTCAAAAATAATAGAATTTCTACATAAAGAAATGAATTTTACCGTACTGGCATTTGAAAGCGGATTAGCTGAATGCTACAGCGCTAATGAGTTAAAGGAAGAGTTTACAGATGAAGACTTTTTAAAAAACGCCGTTTATTCTTTATGGGCAACAAAAGAAAATCTATCTTTGTTTCAGCTAATGAAAAAATCAGATTTAAGTTTAATAGGAATAGATATTAATCCTTCTTCTAATCCTGATCTTTTCGTGAAATTCGTTCAGCAGCTGAGTCCCGTAGTGTCTGAAGACATGATAGAAAAGATAGAATACATTGAAGCAGGCGTGTATAAATGGTATTACCAACTAGGGGAATATAAATCGAGAAGAAAAAAAGTTCCAGCAGAAATGCTACGTGAGTTTGCAGAGTTTAAAGAAAAAGCAAGCGTAGTAATAGGAGATTTAGAAGCTTATCTACTTGAAGAATACGTTTTGCATCTTGAAAATCAAGAGCTTGTATGTAAAGTTAAAATAATTATTCAATGCCTGCAAAACCGTTTGTATTTTATCAATCATATTCACCATAATCACCGGATGTATAAAAAACTAAGAGAAAAACGAATGAAGGAAAATTTAGAATGGATTTGTCAAGAACTGTACCCTAATGAAAAGATTATTATCTGGGCACATAACCTTCATATTTTCAAACAATATAAAACGTTTACAGGCTTTGAATCACTAGGAGCAATCGTTTCTAATGAAATAAAAGAACAGTCTTATTACTTAGGGTTATTTATGTATGAAGGTGAAATACATACGGACACGGGACAGCCATATAAAATAGAGAAGCCGCCTAAAAAAAGTCTAGAGGACTATATGCATCAAGTGCAGTCACCAGCTTTATTTACAGATTTTTCACAGCCTGAAAAAACCTCAGGAAACAAGTGGTTATTCACTAAAACTATCTTTTTAGAAAGTGGTACCATGCCAACTTTATTTGTACCGCGTGACCAGCTAGACGGTGCTTTACTTGTTGAGTCTGTTTCTCCGCCCGAGTATCTTAAACGCAATAAAAATAAATAAGAAAACGTGATGGACAAAGAGGGTATGTATATTGAAAATCTACAAATTCAGTAAAGAACATGGCAAAAAAGTAGAAAAATATCAGTCGCATTTAGCCACTTACGTAAAAATGGCACGAACAAATGAAGCAGCTACGATCGGTTATATGTATATAGAAGGAGAAGGAACGATAGGGCATCATCAAGCTCCTATCTCTCAGCTATTTATCGTAGTCGAAGGTGAGGGATGGGTAACAGGAGAGAATCAAAAACGAATATCCATTAAACGTGGAGAAGCAGTAATGTGGGAAAAAGGAGAGTGGCATACATCGGGAAGTGAAACCGGCATGACGGCCATTGTCATTCAATCGGAGGAGCTACATCCTGAAACATTTATGGAAAGAAAAAAGCACGCTTAGATAAGTTATCTAGGCGTGCCACTTTTCTATAGGACTTCAAAATTTTTAAGGGCAAACTCAATCCCGTCTTCACCCGATTTCTTCGTGACAAAATCTGCGGCGTTTTTTAACTTATCAGATCCGTTCCCCATCGCAATTCCAAGACCGGCTAATTCTATCATATCGATGTCATTTTCTCCGTCTCCGAATGCGATAGCCTCGGATTGATCGATGTTAAAATAGTCTAAGACCTTCAGGATAGCTACCGATTTTGTAATTTCTTCTTGAAGAACACTTACGACAAAAGGGTGCCATCTTTTAAACATTAAATGAGGAAATCGCTGCGTATACTGCTCAGCCGTTTTATCATCACCATATAGACACATTAAATAAATATCTTCGTCATAAATACGCTCATTCATTTGAGGATAATCACTGAGCGATAATGTTTCCTTCAGGGCTTTTAAAATATTATCATCTTTGATTCCGTTCATGCTGAGCTCTTTTGTATAAAATGAAAGACCGTGATTTTGCGAGGCTGCATATTCAAAGACTTCGCGCGCGACGTGCTTGTCCATGGACAGCTTACAAATGACTTCTTCATTATGTATAGTAAACGCTCCGTTTGCGGTAATGAGCGTATCTATGCCTAATTCTTTAATTTCTTCACAGAGAGATAAAGGTCTGCCTGTTGCGGCAACAACTTTTATTCCTTTATCTTTTAAGCTTTTTACAATATCTCGAGTTTTAGCGGAAATAGTCCCGTTTTCGTGATGAGTAAGAGTTCCGTCCACGTCAAAGAATACGATTTTATAGCTCATAGTAATCTCCTTGTTTAAACAGCTCTATCTTTTTTTACATTTACAAGCAGCAGGGCACAGGCAAATATAGCAGCTACATATAAAAACGCAGAAACAACCGGTTTATGTAAAAAAGCAGTATGATTGTATGAAGAGTCATACAAATAAAGAGCGGCTAAAAATAAAAAAGGTAGTAGTTTCTTCATGTTGTCACCTCCTGGTTTTATTATACATATTTTTCTTGTATTTGTATGTAATCTTAATAAGAGTGATAGAATAATAGTATTTTATAAGCAAAGAGAAAGCGAAGTGACGAATATGACGATACATCACTATATAGGTTCTCCTTATGAATTGCCTACAGGAAATTTTGGCACAAAAGAAACGCTGGTGTCTTTATCCGAAGCTTCTCCTTTTAATCGAAATCCAAAGAAAGAAAAGCTGATTACAATCTATGAAAAAGAAGAAGATGCGTACGGTATTAGTATCAATTACTTAAATGACGGATACGGCGATATAAAGCATGTATTCACCTTGCCCTATATCTACGAATTATCTTGCGATGTGCACCCTAAATCCATGAGAGAGCTTTTTACATATATTGAAGAACACCTTATAGAGGGTTGTCACACTGAATTATATTCTTGCTTGGACGGCGATGAAGCGGAAGAAAAAGATTCAAGTCTAGATACGAGTATTAACTTAAAAACGCTCTATTTCGGAAAGTATTACAAATTAGACAAAAAGAAGTACATCTATGAATTAGGAGAAATGTTTACATTTGAAGATAAACAATTTGTAGTAGTGGTGAAGTGAGGGGGTTAACTACTCGAAAAACAAAAAAATCCTTTGAGCTCAATGTTTTCAAAGGATTAGTTCTGATTACTTTTAATGACCATAGGGCATTCCACAAGAACAGCGGTGTGAACCAAATAATAAGTGATAAGAAGCGGGAAATTCTTGATTTACACGCTGTACGTCTCGTGCAAATTCTTCGCCATCTGCTGGGACTCGGCGAAGAGCATTTGCTTTTTCCTGCGTATCAATATTAGCTCCGGGTGGAACAAATCGGTTTGGTGCAATCCGTACACCATTTGTGACGACGGCATTATATGCAATAAATGTTCCTTCTCCAACAATTGCGTTGTAAACAATCGATTTAAAGCCAACAAATGTGTTATTTCCTATATAACAAGGACCATGAATAAGAGCACCGTGGGCAACGCTTACTTTGTTTCCGATAAAAATGGAATAACCTTTACCGCCAACAGGAAAGCGTTTGTTCACTAAACCATGTAAAATCACTCCGTCTTGCAGGTTTGTGTTTGAACCGATATAAAATGGAGTTCCTTCATCGGCACGAATGCTTACATTAGGAGCTACATATACATTATCTTTAATTCTGACATCTCCTATTACGCTACAAAATGGACTTATGAAAGCTGTTTTATCAATTTTAGGATAACGCTGGACTGGATTAAATGAGGTAACAGGGTTGGGGCTGATAAAGGGAGCAAACGAATCATTATGATTGTCATCATTTCTTTTTTCTTTTTTTCTTTCGCTCAAGATAACCTCTCCTTTCATAAAAGATACTTGTACTAGTAGAATATGCAGCTGAATGAAAAGAGCTTGGGCATATTTCGTATTGGAATATAAAAAAGCATGTTCATTTTTATAACTGACTTTAAATTTTTTAGTGCTAACGTCAACCTTGCCAAGAGAAAGAAACAGAACAGAAAATGCAGCTGTTATTAAGCTCATTGGCATTATAGAGGTGATACTAACAGAAAGACGCCTATATCCTTTGGATATAGGCGTCTTTCTGTTAGTGACTCAGCTTGTATTTAATATTTATAAAAAAGGCTTAATATACGGAAGACTCAAACCAAAATAAATAACAAATGACATAAGCAAGTAACAACCAATAACACTTCTTCTAACTGGTTTAGAAGCTTTTTTTAACCAGCCCCAGTGTTTATCATCATAGTCAAAAATAAAGTAGTCCAAGATAACAGATAAAGTGATAATAGCAGCAATTATTAATAAACCCATATGTATCCTCACTTTCAATTTATGAAATTATTCCCATTTATAATAATATACCTTATTATTCCATTAATCACAAAGTTATACTCTTATAAACGGTTTATTAATGCTACTATATTATGGTAAAATTAACGGATTATAGTAATATCATTTTTTAAAGAAAGATGGGAAGAAGTTGGATGTCGTAAAAGAAGTAAAGCTATTAAAATATCAAATGAGTCTGATGAAACATATGATTAACGCAGAGGAACACCCTTTTTTTATGTTCACGATTGATCATGAATTTGAAGAAAATCAAGTCAATGCATTCTTAAAAATACTAGGTGTGTTTAGCTGCCGAATAAAAGGTGGAGAAATCTTCGAATGCTATCAAAATGATCAGCTGTTCTCTCAATTTAACCTTTCGTTAGATAAACTATATGCGTCAGAACCACCTACGCTAGAAGAATTAAAAATGTATGTGACTAAAATTTTTTATCAGGAATTTGAACTAGAATATTTATTGTGCAGTTTGAAGAAGCAGTTTATTCAAACCGAAGTTTGTGATTTTTTCTTGAAGCGGTTAAAAACAGATTTGAAATAAATGATTTAAGAGGATTTTAAATATGTAGAGTTTAAAGGGAAAGGAAGTTTAATTGAAGTGGCACGAATTATCAACTTTTGGTCATTTATGTGTGCGTTACTGTGCGTTGTGTTCTTTTTCATCGCTTTTAATCACCCAACTTTATTTAATATAAATTTTTGTTTAGCAATGATTCTATTTTTCGTCGGCATTGCAGGGTTCTTTGGAATAAACAATTGGGCATCGGCTCTAAGAAGTATTCTAACGGTGATAATTAGTGCTGGGTTAATTCTAGTGACAGGATTTATTATCTTCATCGGCAATCTTTTTTCATAGCAGATACATAAGAGATACTAAAAAAGATTCTCATTTAGAGAACCTTTAGTAAGCACACTGCAGAAACAATTAAAATAGTACGCTGACTTAATGTTACTCCTCATCCTTTGGTGTAGTTGCTCGATTCTCATATATTTTCTCAATAATTTTATACGTAATTCCAGTTAAAACGGACAGGATTAGCACCTTTCCTGTAAGGTTAAGACCATAATTATATTTTAGATAGTCCAGTAGTACTGCATAGAAAAATACGCAGATGCCTAATATGACAAGTTTCATAAACAAACCTTTGTTATTAACTTGATACGTCTATATTTTAACGTATAAAAGAGGGCTAAATCGTTAACCCTCTTTTAAAAAAGCTTATTGAGTAATTAGGTGCAGTCTAACTCATTTATTTACATTCAAAAGAATAGTCATTGGTAATTGGATTATGTATTTCTACCATGACTTCTCCGCCGTTATCATAACATTTTGAGGTCAAAGTTTGTATCTCCGTACTATTAAAATAGCTAGAACAGTTAATCAACACAGAGATTACTAGTAGTAAAGTAAGTAGAACAATTACTATATCTTTTATTCTAGATTCAACAATAGATTTAATTTTTTATTCTCCTTTGCAAGTTACACTAAAAGCTATAGGTCTAGTAACAATGAGTCATAGTTAACGTTTGAATTTTAAGAGCTTGATCTTCCGAGAGTCGAAAATCAAGCTTTTATTCTTTTACATAGAAAATTCAATAATCTTATCTACACCCCGATTTTCTTACGTTTTTTACTTGACCTGTTTTATTCATAGTCAACCGTCGTTCCGCCAAACATAAACGTAATAATCCCTAATACAAAGAACAGCTGAGAAATCACGCCTACTATACTGCAAATTAGCCCGGCAATCGCGAGTCCTTTACCGCTTTGATTGGTAGCAGCTATTTGATTTGATGCTTTTTTGTAGAAGATAATTCCAATAATACCTGTAATAAACCCGATGATTGGAATGAAAATAGATACGATACCTAGAGTTAGAGAAACAATAGAGTTGGTGTTTACTTGAGGTTTTGTGTTAGTTTCCAACGAATTCACTCCCTATAAATGATATTTTTTGATTATACCATAAAAAGGAATAATATCCTTTTTACTAATAAAAGTAGAAATTTTTAGAATTATATGTGTCTCTGTATATTTTCTATGTGTCGTTTCATTAAACGTAAGATGACATGTACAAAAAGAAACTTATTAATTCTTGGGAAGAAGCCGATTTTCACCGGTTGATTCATTCTTTTTCACTGCCGAAAGATAAAAAAATACATACATTTTCACGCGGCATGTCGATGAAATTATCTCTAGCGGTAGCGCTGTCTCACCGTGCTAAATTATTGCTGTTAGATGAAGCGACAGGAGGATTGGATCCTTCGTCTAGAGAGCAAATACTAGATGAATTAAAAGCATTTGTCAGCGATGGAAACAGCGGAATATTGCTTTCGTTTCACATTATGAGCGACGTCGAAAAAATAGCGAGCCACCTTGTTGTGATTAAAACGGTGAGGTTTTATTAAATAAAGAAAACGAGAAAGTTTTTCAGGAGTATGCAATTGCCGTTATGAATGAAGAACAGCTGAACTTACTTCCTGAAGATGTAGTAGTGGCAAAAAGAACGTATGATACGTCTATCCGCGTATTAGTATCAGATAAGCATCAGCTGCCAGATGGAACTATAACTGAACCGATGTCGATGGAAGAACTAAGCGTGCTTTTAACAAGGAGTGAAACGTAAAGGAGAGGTCTATTGTTAACGAATTACTATCTCATTCACCGAAGCTTTTTGACGTACACAGCGCTCGCCATAGTTATTTCTGCGGTCATCTTTTATTTTGCGGATCCTTCATTTTACCGTATTATAGCGATGTTAATTATTTTATTAATGGCAATGCCAGCGCTTGAAGTGATCAAATTAGAAAGTAAGACCGGCTACGACAAATACGTGCTTACTCTTCCGATTAGTCGAAAAAATGTGGTGCAAAGCCACTATATTTTTTACTTTTTAATTGTCGTCAGCGGAACCATCCTATCCTATGGTGTTTTTTCAATGTATTCGCTTATTTCCCAGAGTGCAGTAGAGGATATAATAAATATCGTTTTGTTTGGTACATTTATCGTACTTTTTGCCGGTGCACTTGCTTATCCGCTTCTTTACGTATTCGGGGCAGAGAAATCTGACGGAATAGTACTTGGAGGTGGAATGGGGGCCTTTTCGTTGCCATTGCTTTACAAGGAGTTGTTGGGTATCTAGTTGAAATATTAGCAGCATCCAGCTTACCGGTTGCTTCTTCTTTACATGTTCCTATCTTATATACTCTCTTTGGAATGGTAATGTATATTGCTTCTTACTTTATTGCGCTGTCTATCTACCGGAAGAGAGAATTTTAGTGTGAATTGATTTTGAAGTAAAGACTACAAAGCATTCCTCAAGGCTATTTATCAACAAATAATTCAAACAAAAAACAGCCACAAAATTTGATAAACTAAGCAAACAAGACCTTAAAAATATAACCGATATCATTGGCGATAAAGCTTAACTTATGGGGATTTTCACAAAAGTTAATTGTGTCCTCTAAGCACATGTATTATAGTAAAAGATGCAGTTTTAAAATGAGAAAGGAGATTATATGGGGAATTTGTTTAAACGGGCTTCAAACGTATCAAAAACCGCTTTTATTGCTACACTGATTTTGTATATCATTATTGTAGCATCTTTTATTCCGTCAATTGTATTTGCTGGAGCTTTCTTTGCTATAGTAATTAAAATAGCAGCAGCACTTTTAATCTTAGTAACAATCCTAGGAATGATTTATTCGCTCTTCATTAAAGGCGGTCAAAAGTTTCTTTTTTTACTGTTACATGCCGCTTCTTTATTGATTCTTTTGTTTAGTATCTCTGCTTTTATGCTCGCTAAAAGCGCTGAGTTGACATAGTAAAGAGGAATTACATATGCAAAAAGGCAGGAGAAATCCTGCCTTTTTTATTTTTGTATGATTTCAAGAGGGTTCGTATGTTCTGGAGAGGCGCCGCTCACTATTAGGCTAAACTTGTTTAATAAGAAGAAAAGAAGATGTGATAATTTGGAAATGATCGTAACCTTGGAAGCTGGGCTGTTCTAACTTTGTCCTGTTATAAAAGAGGAGAGATTAATACAATGAAATGGTACAAACATGCGCTCATTCCTTTCGCCATAGGATTTTTAAGTTTTGTATGTTTTATGATTTATAGTAAAGCAGCAGGAAATACAAGTCTTCAGCTGAACCAAGCGCTGTTTATTTCCATAGGTATATGTATTGGAGTAGTCCCAATCTCATTTTTTGTAGAGTATCAAAAGAACAAAGAAAATAAAAAGTTTCATAGCTGATTTATTTACCAATTGGCCGTTCGTTCTTTATTTTGTATGTTAACAAGGATGTGATGACCTGTTAATTCTCGTAAAGATTGGTATGTTGGTTTTTATCATTTTACTGCACGCTGCCTTTCGAAAACTGATTTTTTACGCCCATAAAAAACAAAAGAAATCCCCAAAAGAAGCAAGCAGGGGATGAATAGGAGGAGTTTTGGTTATTTTGATCATCTTGTTATCTATCCGAAACCTTTTGGAGTTTTATTATGGTGATTAAGATATAGAAGTAAAAGAATTGCCTCTTAGCAAGTAGGAGGCAATTCTTAATCGCTGTCTAGGTAAGATAGCTCTGGCTTTAGTTTAAGCTCATGCTACAATCATTTTACTTTCTTTATTAGTAGGGTTGAAAGTCTTAATTAATCTTTCATTTCTTGTTTCGAAGGTAAAAACATTTATCTTTAATTACTCTTACTATACAAGCTGAAATGTAGATGGTACTTATTTTAAAAGGGAGCCTTCTGCTGACTCGGAATATACCAAGTTTGGCATTGTAATTTCAAGGAAATGCTTAATTACTAATGCGCATGCACCCAATTCATATGCCTTTTTTCCAGTTGAGGAGATTAATAATTCACGGTAGTGACTTATAGAGGAAGAAAGGCTGCTCTTAATTTTTTGTATAGAATCTGGGTATCGAGAAAGTAATTCACTATCGATAATTAAAATTTCAGGATTATAGATATTAATGACATTATTCAAACCAATTGAAAGGTAATGAATAAAATTCTCCATTTCTTGATGGGTTTCAATATCTTTTCTATTAAGCTCTTCTTCAATATGTTTAAAAGACATATTGCGAACTTGTTTTCTTTGGGAAAGATTCTTTAGAAAGCTTGACTCAGATGCATATTTCTCCCAGCATCCTTTGTTTCCACAGGCACAAAGCTCTCCATTTGGTTGAACAATCATATGACCAATTTCTCCCGCATAGCCATCATGACCTTTAGATAATTTGTTGTTTATTAAGATTCCAAGACCTATACCTGAACGAAGCGTTATACATACTAAGTTATCAGATTTATGATGTGTATAAGCTCGTTCAGCAAAAGCTAGCAAATTTGCATTGTTTTCAAGATAAACATTCACCTTTACTGCTGCTTCTAAGTCCGCTTTCAAAGCAATTTCACGCCACTGCAACCTAGGGATGTAGTGAATAATTTCATCAGTGGTAACGAGACCATGTATCGAAATAGCTATACCAATCAAACCGTATCTAGACATAAGACATTTATCTTTATATTCATTAATTTTTTTTACTAATACACTAAATATACTCGAGTAATTTGTATCGTGTATTTTGATTTTATCTGAAGAAACTGGACGTCCAAGAAGATTAGAAAGAGTAAATGAGATTTGACCATAATCTAGATCAATTCCTAGTGCATATCCTGCCGTTTCGTTCAAAGATAACATTATAGGCTTTCTTCCAACGTTTGAATAGTCTTGCTGTGTCTCAATAATAATATCTTCTTCAAGTAGACTTGCAACTTGTGCTGAAATAGTAGCTTTTGTTAATGCTGTAGCCTTAGACAATTCAGCTCGTGAGATCATTCCTGCCTCTACAATTTTGCTAATAATTAAAGATCGATTTAATTTTTTGATATAAGCTGCATCACCGTTAGGCATAAATATATCCTCCAAATTTTCGTTGACATTTTTTTATTATAGCATTTTCATGTGGAAAAATATTAATTGTAAAATTTAAAATATTTAATTGACTGAATTTTGTATACATGCTAAATTATTTCTATAATTAATTAGTTTAGTAAACGAACAAATTAATTATAACAGAAAATGAAAGTGTTTACATATATCCATAAAGTCAATTTTGTTTCCTTAGGAGGAAAATAACATGAAAGAGTTTTTAGCAGACGATTTCTTACTATACACACCTACAGCTGTTAAGTTATATAAATACATTGCTAAAGAAATGCCGATCTTTGATTTTCACTGCCATTTAGACCCAAAAGAGATTTTAGAAGATAAACAATATAAAAATCTTACTCAGCTGTGGTTAGCAGGAGATCATTATAAGTGGCGAACAATGAGAATGAATGGTATAGCTGAGCATTTCATTACGGGAGAAGCTAGTGACTGGGAAAAATTTTTTGCTTGGGCAGAAACGGTGCCCTCTTTAATTGGAAATCCGTTGTACCACTGGACTCATATGGAATTAAAGAATTTTTTTAATATTGATAAAAGGCTTAGCCCGGATACGGCACTTGAAATTTGGGATGAATGCAACGAAAAACTGCAAAGTGCCGAGTTTACACCTCAATCGTTAATTAAGAAATCTAATGTACGATTTATAGGGACTACGGATGATCCTACTTCTACTCTTAAATACCATCAATTGCTAAAGCAAACTACTACGTTTGAAACAAAAGTTGTTCCAACCTTTCGTCCTGATGGAGCAATGTTTATTGAATGTCCAACTTTTCAGAGATGGATCAAGAACCTTGAACACGTAGCTCAAAAACAAGTAACATCTTTAGCAGATTTAATTAAAGCGCTTAAACAGCGAGTTGATTATTTTCATGATAATGGGGGGAGAGCAGCGGATCATGATATTCCTTACATGAAATACCAAGAGGTGACTCTAGCAGAAGCGGAAATGATTTTTACGAGACGTATGAATGACGAACTTCTTTCACAAGATGAGTTAATTAAGTACCGATCGTTTCTTTTAAAAGAACTAGGAAAAATGTACGCTGACAAACAATGGGTAATGCAACTACATATCGGTGCTATGCGAAACAACAACACAAAAATGAAAAACCTTTTAGGGACGGATGCAGGGTTTGATTCGATTGGAGAAGCAGATATTGCACAAGGCTTATCAAAACTTCTTAATACGCTTGATCAAGAAGATACGCTGCCGAGAGTCGTATTATTTAATTTAAATCCTAAAGACAATCCTGTACTTGCCTCGATGATGGGAAACTTTTATGAAGAGGGTATTCCTGGGAAAATTCAGTTTGGCACAGCTTGGTGGTTTAACGACCATATTGATGGAATGGAGAGACAAATGAAAGATTTTGCTAACGTTGGGTTACTCAGTCATTTTATTGGTATGTTGACAGACTCTCGCAGCTTTCTCTCCTATGAAAGACATGATTATTTTCGTAGAATACTATGCAACTTAATTGGCGAATGGGTAGAGCAAGGAAAGGTTCCCAATGATTCTACAGTTCTGCAAGCGCTGATTGAAAATATTTCTTATTACAATGCAGAGAGATACTTTTTACAACGTTAACATGAATAAAGTTCTTTTTCTTATTATGGATAATTCTAATATTACAGATTAAAAGAAAGGAGAGAAAAAGGTGGGTATTTTGCAAGATTTATTAAAAGATATTCCTATTCCCAAAATGGCCAAGGTACAAGTGGCATTTGATGATACAAAAATTCATGATGTTCAACATGTATTAACGGAAAAATTAAATCAAGAAAACATAAAAAGAAGAATAACACCTGGGATGGAAATTGCTATTGCAGTAGGTAGTAGAGGGCTCGATCAAATAGTCGAAATGACAGCTACCACAGTACAATTCTTAAAAGAACTTGGAGCTAACCCTTTTATTGTTCCAAGCATGGGTAGTCATGGCGGAGCAACTGCTGAAGGCCAGCAAGAAGTTTTACGCCATCTTGGAATAACCGAAGAGAGTGTACAATGTGAGATTCGTTCTTCAATGGAGGTAGTGGAAATTGGACAATTATCCAATGGATTACCTGTCTTTGTAGATAAGCATGCTTCAAAAGCTGATGGAATTATCGTTGTAAATCGAATAAAACCACATACAGCTTTTCGCGGTCCAGTGGAAAGTGGTCTCATGAAAATGATAAGCATTGGTTTAGGAAAACAAAAAGGGGCAGAAGCTTGCCATCAGCTAGGATTTAAATATATGGCTGAAAACGTTCCTGCAATGGCTAAAGTTATTATGCAAGAACTTCCTGTTCTATTTGGCATTGCTAGTATTGAAAACTCATTTGATAAAGTAGCTGTAATAGAAGTATTGCCGTCTGAACAAATTGAGGATAAAGAGACGAATCTACAAATTATAGCTAAACAGCTTTTACCGAAACTTTACTTTGATGAGCTAGACGTGCTGGTTATTGATGAAATTGGTAAAAATATTAGTGGGGATGGAATGGATCCTAATGTCACAGGACGCTATCCAACTCCATATGCTCATGGCGGACCGTCCGTTAATAAGATGGTTGTTTTGGACTTGACTCCCCAAACAGAAGGAAATGCAAATGGAGTCGGAACTGCAGACTTTACGACTCAAAGATTAGTAGATAAAGCAAACCTAGAATTTATGTACGCCAATGGCTTAACTTCAACAGTTGTGGCGCCTACAAAAATACCTACTACGTTACCTAATGATCGCCAAGCCATTCAGGCAGCTATTAAAACGAGTAATATATTAGACTTTACTCAAGTAAAGATGGTGCGAATTAAAAATACGTTAGAGCTAAGTGAAATTGAGGTTTCTGAGGCATTGCTAAATCATATCCATTCTCATCCTCATATGCAACAAAGTTCAGAGCTGTATTCTATATCATTTAATAAAGAAGGCAATTTTTTGAGAGTGGAGGACAGAAATGAAACAATTATTTGATTTAACTAAAAAAACTGCAGTCGTAATTGGTGGAAATAGTGTCTTAGGTTCATCTATAGCGATAGGACTAGCTAATCATGGAGCAACAGTTGCTATTGTAGGACGTAATTTAGAAAAAGCAGAAGATGTAGTGAAGGAAATAGAACGTAATGGAGGAAAAGCAAAAGCTTTTCAAGCTGATGTCAGTGCTCGTGAATCCTTAATTGAAGTAGCTAGTGCAATTGAAAAATGGTCAGGAGGATGGGATATTCTTCTTAACGCTCCTGGTAAAAATAGTGGAACTCCTTTTTTTGAGCTAGATATGGACGAATGGGATGATATTATGGATGTCAATCTAAAAGGGGTTGTACTTACGTGTCAAATTTTTGCTGAAAAAATGATTGAACAAAAAAGAAAAGGCAGTATTATTAATATTTCTTCTGTTTCTTCGACTACTCCGTTATCTAAAGTATTTACGTATTCTGTGTCAAAAGCCGGTCTTAATAGTGTAACGCAATTTTTAGCTAGAGAGTTAGCTCCGAACGGTATTCGAGTCAACGCAATTATTCCTGGATTTTTTCCAGCAGAGCAAAATAAAAAATTACTAAGTTCACAGAGGGTAGATTCAATTATGGGACATACACCTATGAAGCGGTTTGGTAAGCCAGAAGAACTGCAAGGAGCAGCTGTTTGGCTTTCTTCAGAAAAGGCTTCTAGTTTTGTAACAGGAACGCTAATACGGGTTGATGGTGGATTTGGAAGCATGACAATTTAAAAGTAAGAAGATTGTCAAAGACGGGAGGATAAGAACATGTTGAGCAAAAAATACGAGACTTTAGCTTCTATTCTTCGAGATATGGAATCAGTTGTTGTAGCTTTCTCCGGAGGAGTGGATAGCACTTTCTTATTAAAAGTGGCTGTAGAAACATTAGGAAATGAAAATGTGATTGCAGTAACTGCAGATTCGGAGACCTATCCATCAAGTGAACTGGAAGAAGCCAAGGCGCTAGCAAAGCAAATTGGGGTAAGACATCAGATCATTGAGACATCAGAACTAGCCATTCCAGGCTACTCGGAAAATAACAAAAATAGATGCTATTTTTGTAAAAGTAGCTTATTTGATCATCTGAAGCCAATTATTGAAGAATACCAATTTAAAACGATTGTATATGGTGCTATAGCGGATGATATGAATGAACACCGACCTGGCATGAAGGCTGCAAAGGAAAAAGGAATACGAGGACCTCTACTAGAGGCTAATTTGTTTAAAAAAGAAATTAGAGAGTTATCTCAACAATTAGAGTTACCAACTTGGAATAAGCCTTCATTTGCTTGCTTATCTTCTAGAATTGCTTACGGTGAGTATATTACGAAAGAAAAATTAACCAAAGTAGAAAAAGCAGAAGCCTATTTAAAAGAACTAGGTATTGGTCAAGTGAGAGTTCGAACCCATAAAGAGATTGCTAGAATTGAAGTGGAACCTCAGGATATGAACTTTATTATGGCAAAAAACAATATCATTACTAAGAAATTGAAGGGACTAGGCTATAAATATATTACATTAGATTTAACTGGTTATCAAAGTGGTAGTATGAATCAAGCTTTATCCAAAGTGGAGTAGTGACACTAAACTTCACTGAATAAACAATCTAAGGTGTGTGACGAACAATGATAAAAGAAATTTTGAAACAAGTTCAGCAAGGGAAACTAACTGTGGCAGATGCTGAAAAAGAGTTAGCTACATATGAGGATCTAGGTTTTGCTAAGGTAGATTATCATCGAAAAAAACGTCAAGGTTTTTCAGAAGTAGTATTTGGTGAAGGGAAAACAGCGGAACAAATCATTTCTATTATTAAAGTGCTGCAACTGAAAGATAAGTCGGTGCTTGTGACGCGAATATCAAAAGAAAAAGCAAATCAAGTGCTTGAAGCATGCCCGAATTTTGCATATAACGAGGTAGCAAAAATTCTCTTTTGGAAGGACTCGGATCAGGATTCTTTTTTTGAAGGATATATTGCCATTGTTTGTGCAGGAACCTCTGACTTGCCTGTGGCAGAAGAAGCTGCAGTAACTGCAGAAATACTCGGGTGTAAAGTTCGCCGTATTTATGATGTAGGAGTAGCTGGTATTCATCGACTCTTAAATAATATTGATGAGATTCAAAATGCTACTGTGACAGTGGTAGTAGCTGGAATGGAAGGAGCTCTTCCAAGCGTTGTTGGTGGATTGGTTTCCCATCCGGTTATTGCTGTACCTACTAGCATTGGTTATGGAGCAAATTTTAACGGATTATCCGCTTTATTAACTATGCTAAATTCATGTTCTTCCGGAATTAGCGTAGTTAATATTGATAATGGATTCGGCGCTGCTTACAACGCTGCTTTGATTCACCGATTAATTCAAAAAGGAGCTAAACATAATGAGAACGCTTTATCTTGACTGCTTTTCAGGCATTAGTGGTGATATGTTCATTGGTGCACTTATTGATGCTGGAGGAGATTCGACTCTTTTAGAAAAGGAGCTTCAAAAACTAAATATTTCTGAAGAGTATAAATTGAGCTGGAGAAAAGTTGTGAAAAATGGAATCTCTAGTACGAAGTTTGATGTAGAACTATCGGAAACAGCTGATCACAAGTATGCTTCTGGACATCAACATAAACATAATCATAAGCATGAAGATGAAGATGTCGACCACAATCATGAACATGAACATAGCGACCATCATCACAAGCATGAACATAGCAATCATCACGAACATAGCCATCACCATGGTCATCGTGCCTACCAAGATATTGTAAAGCTAATCGACGGAAGTCAATTATCTCAAAAAGTGAAAGAAACTTCGTTAAACATTTTCAGAAAAATTGGGGAAGCTGAAGGTCTCATTCACGGTATTTCTTTAGAAAAAGTACACTTTCACGAAGTCGGAGCTGTAGACTCGATTATAGATATTGTAGGAGCTTCTATTTTGATAAACAAACTAGAAATTCAAAAAATAAAATCATCACCTGTTTGTGTAGGCGCTGGTAAAGTACATATTGATCATGGGATTTATCCAATCCCTGCACCTGCTACTTTAGAAATATTAAAAGGTGTTCCTCTTCAGCAAAGCAATATAAAAAGCGAGTTAACCACGCCTACAGGTGCAGCTATTGTATCAGTGCTTTCAGAAGAATTCTGTACAGTTCCTTCCATGACAGTACAATCAGTGGGATATGGAGCAGGAACAAAAGATTTTGAAAAACATCCTAATGTGCTGCGAGTAATCATTGGTGAGGAAAATTGAAAGTCTGAAGTATCGTATCTCAAAGTAAACAAGAACTAAAAGAAAGGAGAGACTATTTTGTCTTCACACATTCCTCCTAACTTGGAGCACATCGATCGTAAAATGATAAAAATGGAAGTGAATCTTGACGATATTTCTGGCGAATTACTAGGATATATTATGGACTTGCTTTTAGAGTCCGGAGCCAACGACGTCTTTTACACACCTATTTACATGAAGAAAAACAGGCCGGGTGTTTTACTTCAGCTGCTTTGTGCAGAGGCATATGTAGATAAAATAAAGGAGATTTTATTTAAGGAAACAACAACTTTGGGAATTCGCTATTATCCATTGTCGGTTCACCGGTTGGAACGAGAATTCCATAAAGTGGAAACAGTATGGGGAAGCGTTACGGTGAAAACCGGAATTATGAAAGGTGAAGTTGTACAAAGGGCACCAGAATTTGAAGATTGTAAGTTGATTGCTGAGACTTACAGCGTTCCTTTAAAAAAAGTATATGAACAAGTATGGAAAGAGTTAAAGAAAAGAGGAAATTGATTCTTTAAGTTTGTGGGCTACTAACTTAAAAAGAGACATCTGAAAGGAGTGTGATAGATTTTAAATATTGAAACATCTATGTCTACTTCTTAATGAAAGGGTTTACAAAAAGGAGATTGTAAATGGGAGAAAGAGGGGATAGTTATATGGCATTACCAGTGGTTCCAAGTAAAAGGCCAGTAGTTACGGTTTCTAAAAAGCTAACTTTCAAAGAAAAGATGTCTTATGGTTTTGGTGATATTGGTAACGGACTTATGTTTGATATGGGACAGTTATACCTTCTAAAATTTTATACAGATGTTTTGGGAATCTCTGCTTACTGGGGAGGGCTAGTATTTTTAATTTCTAAAATATTTGACGCGTTTGCAGATACAAGTGTTGGTGCATTTGTAGATTCAAGAACAAATATCTCAAAAAGAGGAAAGTTCCGACCTTTCATTTTATGGGGAACAGTTCCTCTAGCATTAATGACGGTCATCTCGTTTTTGGCTCCAAACTTTTCAGACACCGGAAAGATTGTTTGGGCATTTGCCACCTATATGGGATTTGGGCTAGCCTATTCATTTGTTAATATCCCATATGGTTCTTTATCTGCGGCGATGACACAAGATCCAATTGATCGTGCATCTTTAGGTTCATTTAGAGCAATTGGTAGTCAAACAGCTCTTCTTATTTCAGGAGTAGTGGTAATTCCTATTGTGCTACAGTTTGCTAATAAAGAAGTCGGGTACATCGTGGCTATATCTGTGATGTCAATATTCGGAATTTTGTTTCATTTAATTTGCTATCGTAATACTAAAGAAAACGTTATTAGAGCCCCAAGAAAAGAAAAGTTGCCTTTATCTAAGCTATTCAAAGCATTGTTTTCAAACCGTCCTCTTATTGTATTGTGTTTAGCAGCGTTATTCATGATTGCTTCTTCCAATATTCGCAACGCTGTTCAGTTGTACTATTTGGAGTATAATTTAAAAAGCCCAGAATTAATGTCAATACTTTCCTTTTTAAGTATAGGGCTTGCTGTAGTTGGTTCGATATTCATCCCAGCAATGGTAAAAAGAATAGGGAAGAAAAATACATTCATGCTTGGGCTTTTAGTTTGCATTGCCTGTGATGTTTTAAATTTTATATTACCAACGAGTACAGTAACGTTTTTAACTGTTTTTTCATTAGGAAACTTTGCATTAGCATTTGCGCTTGGTCTGCCGTGGGTAATGATTGCTGATTCCATCGACTATCATGAGTGGAATTCGGGAGAACGTACAGAAGGCATTGTTTACTCAACATACAGTTTCTTCCGAAAGCTTGCGCAGGCTTTGGCAGGTTTTATTCCAGGAGTTGCACTAAGTTTAATTGGGTACGTTCCAAATATTCAGCAGTCTTCAGATACATTGTTAGGTCTTAAAGGGTTATTATTTCTTGCTCCGGCGGCTCTTAATATTATTGGATTAATCATTTTATTTTTCTTTTATAACCTTACAGATAATTTATACAGTAAAATTGTTGCCGACTTGAAAGAGAGAGCAGCTTTAACTAAAAGAATTTGATAAAAAGTATTTTTAATATGAGCTAGTAAAGACAATATTTATAAACTTTTATTAGGGAGCAGCTTGACATACTATTTTATAATACATGCACAGTTAAGGAGATGCGACATGAGTATTAAGGGAAATTATCAATTTACTTTCTTAAATGAAGCTAATAATGTTCTTCAATTTGAACTAGCAGAGAGTAACATATACGCGAAAATTATGGTACTTGAAACGGACATTATCAGGGTTTTGTTTACAAACGGTGAAGAGTTACAACTAGATAAAACTTGGAGCGTTGCACCAGGACAGACAGATGTTCCATTGGAGGGGCGCAAACGTTTGGATACAAGCGGTTTTTCACTACCAAGCTATGAATTTAGTAATAATAACGGTGAATGCACCGTAGAAACTTCAGCGTTAAAGCTTAATGTTGATTTAAATGGATTTAAGATTAGCTGGTTTTACCGTGAGGATTTTGGGTGGGTGAATTTTGCGAATGACCGAAAAACTCAGGCGTATAATCTTGATGGTTCACTTGGTGAGGGGATCGTTCATTATTTAAAGCGTGATTTAAATGAACAATATTTTGGATTAGGAGAAAAGACAGGATCAGTTGATAAACATGGAAAGCGCTATCGAATGCAAGCAATTGATGCAATGGGGTATGATGCAGAATATAGCGATCCTCTTTATAAACATATTCCTTTTTACATCACAAGGCATAGAGAAACAGGATTCTCATTTGGGGTCTTCTATGATAATTTGTCCAGTTCAATTTTCGAACTAGGTACGGAACTCGATAACTATCATGAGCTATACAGATACTATCAAGCTAAACAAGGTGATTTAGATTACTATATTATTGGAGGCCCAAAAGTTAAAGATGTTACTCGGAAATTTTCATGGTTAACTGGACAAACGATCTTTCCACCGAAGTGGAGCTTGGGGTATTCTGGATCGACAATGAGTTATACCGATGCTCCAGATGCACAAATGCAGTTAAACGAATTCTTAAAACTGTGTGAAAAAAATGATATCTTATGTGATTCATTCCAATTATCGTCGGGCTATACGTCAATTGAAGATAAGCGTTATGTATTTAATTGGAACCAATCAAAAATTCCTTCACCAAAAAAGATGGTAAACGATTTTCATGATAAGGGTTTACGTTTATGTGCAAATATTAAGCCCTGTTTATTAAAAGATCATCCTTTATTTAATGAGTTAAAAGAAAAAAAGATGTTTATAACAAATAGTCATAACGAAGAACCTGAAATGGCACAATTTTGGGATGAAATAGGTGCTTATTTAGATTTTACCAATAAAGAAACCTACGACTGGTGGAAAGGGCAAGTAAAAGAAAAGCTATTGGATTATGGAATTGACTCCACTTGGAATGATAATAATGAATTTGAAATCTGGAGTAAGGAAGCCAGCTGTCACGGTTTTGGGAGCAATAAAGAGTTTGAACTGATTCGTGCACTTCATCCACTGCTTATGATGAAGGCTTCCTATGAAGCACAGTTGGAACATAACCCTCAGTTGCGTCCTTATTTAATATCACGATCTGGCTCTGTGGGAATGCATCGTTATGTGCAAACATGGACAGGCGATAATCGCACCAGTTGGAAAACGTTAAAATTCAATATCAAGATGGGGATAGGGCTGAGTTTATCCGGTATTTATAATTTTGGACATGACGTAGGTGGATTTTCTGGCCCTGCTCCTGAACCTGAATTATTCGTAAGATGGATACAAAATGGAATTGTTCATCCGAGATTCACGATCCACTCTTGGAACGATGACACGACAGTTAATGAACCTTGGATGTATCCTGAAGTTCTAGACTCAATTAGAGAATTAATTAAATTTAGAACAAAAATAATTCCATATATTTATAGTGAGTTGCGCGAAACCTCTAATAGCTACCATCCTATTATAAGGCCTACTTTTTATGATTTTGAACATGATGAAACTACCTTTGAAGAAAATGACGACTTTATGCTAGGTGAGTCTCTGCTGGTTGCTTCCGTTGTTGAAAAAGGAAAAAAAGAGCGAGAAGTATATTTACCAAATAATCCTGGAGGATGGTACGATTTTCATCTTGGAACATGGTATGAAGGGGGCAAAAAGGTTGAAATTCCAGCACCCTTACACTATACGCCGTTATTAGCTAAGGCGGGAGCAATCATCCCGATTAATGAAGCAGAAGTAACTTTTTCAACGAAGAATATGGATGAAAGAGGATTTTTATTATTTCCTTGTAGAGGGAAAGGGAAATCTTCTTATAGCTTATACGAAGATGATGGGTTAACAAACGAATATTTGCACACATTTGCGTACATTCATGTTGATATGGAGACTACAGAAGATGAGATTCAAATAAACATTAACAAGGAAGGTTCTTATGAATTACCTTATAACCAGATTACGTTTCACCTTCCGGAAAAAGAGCAGCGCAAGCTAACTATCAATGGATTAGATCAAAATGTTGGAAAAGGAACATTTAGTTATAATCTGAGCTGTTAATAAATATAACCATTGACCCTATAGCTACTATAGGGTCTAGTTGTTTTTATTTCTACATTTATAGCGCAGTTGAGTAAAAAAATTTATTTACTAAAAGCGATAAGTATCAAAAATTGTATGCCTAGAAGACTCTGTTTCAAGTCTTTACCTAGGGTCTGCGTGAACAAAGACTTCATTATTCCCTCAGTTTATAGCTCTTAAAGTCTTATATGGGGAAAATCGTAACGGTTTTACCTAGCTCTATCTAAAAAATAACTAAAAGAATAAATAGCAATAATTTTTAAGAAAATTTTAATAACTTGCTAAGAAACTTCTAATTTCCTCTTTATTTTTTTGTAAGTTGTCTCCTTTAAAATAAAAGTAATCGAGTAGCCCACCTTATTTTGAGTGGTTGAAAGCTCAATAGGGTTGTATGACGAAAATACGAATGGGTAACCTCACTACTTAAAATGGAGGCTGATGTACACTTATGAATCTAGAGGTTTTTCGAAATTACTCCTTGCAGCATTTGAAGAAAGATATACTATCGGGTATTGTTGTTGGCATTATAGCTATACCTTTAGGGTTAGGATTTGCGATAGCTTCTGGAATATCGCCTGTTACAGGACTTTATACAACGATTGTAGCGGGCTTACTAATTGCTATTTTAGGTGGATGTAGGTTTCAAATCGCGGGACCTACCGGTGCATTTGTTCCTGTTTTATTAGGGATTGTGTTGCAATATGGCTATGAAAACTTATTAATTGCCGGCTTTATGTCTGGAATTCTCCTCATTATCTTTGCGCTATGTAAAATAGGAGCTTTAATCAAGTATTTTCCGCCCTCTATTATTATAGGATTTCAGTCGGGAATCGCGCTGATTATCTTTAGCGGACAGATACCAAACTTCCTTGGGTTGCACGCGATTGACAAATTTCAGTTTTTTCATTTGAATATAAAAGAGATCTTTGGTAATTTACACTTCATCAACATCTATAGTATCGCGACAGCAGGATTGTGCTTAGCTACGATTTTAATTGTTCTTTACTTTTCGCCTAAGTCGCTGGGAATGTCTTATTTACTCGGAATTATTGTATCAACGGGCTTGGCATCTTTTTTCTTTTCCAATCAGTTTGAAACCATTGGTTCTATTTACGGAGAGATACCTCGTCATTTTCCGGCGCCAGCGTTTCCAGATATAACAGTGGAGAGGGTGGTCACTCTTTTACCTTCTGCATTTGTCATTGCTATACTTGTAGGGTTACAATCTTTACTGACAGCTCGCGTTGCAGATGAAATGACAAAATCAAAGCACAGCAGCAAAAAAGAACTGATTGGCCAGGGAATCGTAAACATGGTAACGCCGATGTTTTCAGGTATTCCCGCAGCAGGAGAGATTGCAAGAACTGTTACCAATATTAAAAACGGTGCTTCCTCTCCAATTGCAGGAATCACGCATGCTATCTTTGTGTTGATTGTGCTGCTAGTGCTCGCTCCGTACGCTTCATACGTAGCGCTTGCCAGTCTCGCTCCAGTTTTGATGGTCGTAGCGTGGAATATAAGTAAAAAAGAACAGTTCTCAAAGGTGGTAAAAGAAAAATCATTTCATTCATTGGTTTTACTTACGACATTTTCATTAACGGTGTTTACAAACCTGACAATTGGAATCGCCGTTGGATTATGCCTGTCGGGTGCACACTTTATGGTGAAAAAGAGTCAAGAAAAACAAAAGCTATTAAGAAAAACTGGTTAATATAAGCATATAAAATAATACGCGTAAAAACCCCCACGGTCGGCTTAGACAGTGGGGGTTTTAGTAGTAATGAAAAAGAATATCCCAATTACTTTCCTTCAAACCAGCAGCGGGCGTTATCAAAAAGCATATGCTGAATCTGCTGTTCGGTTACGCCTTTTCTTTTTAATTCCGGCACGACTTCTTCTAACACAAAGCTCATTGACCATTTTGGAAAACGTTCTTCAATTACGCCTTCTGGAAACCAGTCCATTGTACAGCAGTAATCTTGTGATAGAAACATGCGGTTTGAGTATCCTTGTTTGGCTAACTCAATGACCGTGTTATTTCTATTTACAGTTGAACATTCTCTTGTCAAACCGTAGCGGTCCATTCCGATAAAAGCTCCTTGTTTTAAGATGTTTGAAATATATTCAAGGTTATCCGTATCCCCCGTATGTCCAATCAGAATTTGATTTGGATTAGCACCTTCTTCAAGTAAGATATCAAGCTGCTTTAAGCCTGTGCCGCTTGCCGGATGTGAATGGGTCATAATCGGCACGCCCGTTTTTTTATGAGCGCGTGCGACGGCACGCATTACTTTTTCTACATCGGCCGTTACGCCAGGTGCATCTGTAGCGCATTTTAGAAAGCCTGCTTTAATCGACGTGTTTTGAATGCCGACTTCGATATCTCGAACAAACAGGTCCGCCATGTAATCAATGCTACGAGTTTGAAAATGGGTAGGGATGTAGTTATACGTATAAATTCCTGTAGCTGCGATGATTTGAGTGTCCGTTTCACGGGCAATTCGCTCAATAAAACGAATATCGCGTCCTTGTTCCATCACCGTAGGATCACAGATTGTTTTAACTCCGAGCTTCTTTGCACGATTTACTTGTTCTACTGCTTTTGCGATTTCTTGTTTCTCATTATATAAATGAGAAAACTGTGCGTGAATAGATTCAGAACGAACGCGCATATGCTCATGGATTAACGTTAGCCCTAGTTCTGACGCGTTGACTGGGCCTGTTACAGAATTGATAAATGTCATAGTATGATTCCTTTCATAATCTACCTGTAAATTAAAAAGCGGGTGACCAGGTACATTTTTAATTTAATCTGTTTTATTTTTATATATAGACTACCGTTATAAAAAACACATATTGCGTTATACAACATATTTATTGTCTTACACAACAGGCGGGCCTTTTACTCCCTATGACAAAAAATCCTTCTTTCCAAGCAGAAAGAAGGACCATTCGTATTGATGATTACCCAGCATTTACGCTGTAATTATCATCGTTTAATTTACGGAATTTTAGATAGCTGCCAACTCTCCAAATGACAATATATATAAAAGCTAGCGTCATCGTTAAGACCGCGAAGTCTATCGAATCTAACCCTTTAAAGTACTGGCTCAAAGCCATTCTTATGAAGATAATAGCAATAATCACATATTTAAAATTCTTATTTGGCTTTGAATAAATAAAGCCGTCTTCTCTTACTTCATAGTCTGTTTGGCTAAGCATAATGAGCCCGAATATAACACCTAATACACCAGCAATCATCATTTCCCAGTAGGGTGGTAAGTGAAAGGGCTGGCCCGGTATGTGCGTCAGCTGACTTAGACTAAGAGAAAATGCAATTAATATGAACAAAATAGGAGCTAATATACCAAGTCCATTCCTTTTAATGGGTTTATGTCTCTTTTTAACCCTTCTCCAAATAATGAATCCAATAAGAGCGATAACCAACATATAAATAAATGGCATTTCCATCGTCATGTTTCCTCCTTTTTTATGTGGATGTTCGTACAATCCACTATTTAGTATAAACAATAAAAGGATGGAGATAAAAGTGCATTCTTTCATTTTTACACATGAGAATTCTCACTATTTTTCATTACTGTCGTTTTAGGTTTTGGTATACGCCTTATTAACTGTTTCTTTCTTTTTTACCACAATATGTTAGAATTGTAGAAGACGAGAAAACGTAGTGCAAGCAAATTTTGTTTACACGCTGCTATAGTCATAGAGGTGAATGAATTGAGGTTAGGAAATCAGTTGCAAAAACTAAGAGAAGAACAAAAGATGTCTCAAGAAGAGGTTGCTAAGCAAGTAGGGGTATCTGTACAAAACATACATAAGTGGGAAAATAATCAGGGCTATCCCGAAATTCAGCATCTTTTAAAGTTAGGGGACATCTATGGAACAACCATTGATGAATTTATTAAAAGTGATGCTGCATTACAAAGCAGAATAAATATTCGGGAAGAAGAAAAAGAAGACGACGATGAACTGCTTCACCCAGGTTTTTATATCGGAATAGGCATCATGTTTCTTGGTACTTTACTTAGCCTGATTATCGGCAATCTTACAATCACGATGGTGACCAACATCGCTGGAATGCTAATTGCTTGTTTTTATAAAGGTATCTTAAAACTTTTGCGAGATATCAAAAAGGATTTTTACGAACAAGGATAAAAGAGCAAGCTGCGTAAGCCATCCGATGAAATAGTAGAAAAATAATGAGGTGTACCAGGTGAAAGAGTTAAATTTAAATTTTATGACCATATCTTTTTTATGTTTAGTAAGCTATTGCTTATTTCGAGTGGGAGCATACGCTTTAGCCAGTAGGTATATAGACAAAACGTCTGAAGGAAGTGTTTCCAATTGGGCGCTTAGTGTGCTTGTTAGAGGCGGTAAAAAAATGGAGTTCAGTGATTATGTCACGTGGGCAGGGTTTTGTGGTAAACGGTGCATACGTGAGCATGACGCATCCTACTACACATTATCTTCAGTTTTTAGGAATCGTCCCTTTGGCGATTGGAATAGCATTTTATCTAACAAAAACAAAAAAGTGGCCGCATTTTTTCTCCTTTCAACAAAACATGTCGTTTAAAACGAGAATCCTGTTTCTTTCTCCGCTTCTTTTATATTTGCTTATTATCCTCATTGGGAAAGGTGTACACGGAAGTTCCATTGTTGATCTTGTTCTTATTTTGCTTACCCAAACTCTAGTCATAGCATTTATAGAAGAGATGGTATTTAGAGGATTTATCCTTAATCTGCTGTTAGCAAAAAGCTATAAAGTGGCGGTTCTTCTATCATCGTTTTTATTTGCCTTTACGCACAGTTTGAATATGCTAAGCGGTCAATCGGTAGCAAATACAATTTTTCAAATTCTATTTGCATTTGTTATTGGGTTGGTACTGGCTTTGCTGATCGTTAACGGTCAATCGATTGGAGTGACGATTGTATTTCACGGCTTAAATAATCTTCTCCAGTTTACAAGCCCTGTTGAAGCTAACGATTCTTTACTTATTAATTACACGCTGCTTTTATTTTTAAGCGGATATGCACTCTATTTATGGAACCGAAAATCTACTTTATCTGTTTCTCATCACCAAGTTAGTGGCTAATTAAAAGAGGCTGTGACAAAAGTAGTCCAGTTGAAGGTGAATCCGAACAAGGAATGGAGATTCTCCATCAAGAATCTCCATTCCTTGTTCGGATTTTTTGTTGTTGTGATGGACGTAGGTTTCGTTTATGTGGGTAGTTGCTTCTAGTGATTGAGGGGCAAGGCGAAGACTCCCGCGGGAAAAGCGAAATAGGTGAGACCCCGCAGGAACGTAAGTGACCAGGAGGCTCACCGGCGGCCCGCGAAAAGCGAAGCCTTGCACGGAAATCAACAGCGGTGTAGCAAGTGACCTATACTAGCTCCTTTCTCCAATTTGCTCGCTTTTAGATTGAATTGCTTTAGTTGTGGTCTCACTCTCTTTTTAGAGTTCCGAAGCAGGTATTAATCTACCCAAAGCTGAATAACTCTTATGGCTAATGCTGCTAAATTTAATTTGTTGTGATCTTATTAAACGCAAAAGGGGAGAACTATATGTTTGAAGAAAAAGTAGGGATCATTACGGGTGGAACGTCGGGTATTGGTTTAGCAACAGCGGAATTACTCGCAAAAGAGGGCATGCATGTTGTGATCGCTTCTAGAAATAGTGAAAAAGGAGAAGAAGCTCTTTCTAGATTAAGAAAGTGGTCTCCTCGATCTATTTTCATCAAAACCGATGTAACGAATAGTCAAGATGTTAAAAACCTTGTTAGCCAAACATACTCTACATTTGGAAAAATTGACGTGGGCTTTAATAATGCGGCTAACACGGAGGCAGCTTCTAATGCTACCCATGAATTCAAAGAAGAAGACTTTGACTATTTAATAAACGTTACGTTAAAAAGTGTATGGCTTTGTATGAAGTATCAGCTGCAGGTAATGACCAAACAAAACAGCGGTGTTATTGTGAATACATCGTCAATGGACGCGATTTTATGTTCAGCGGGGACTGGCGTATATGCCGCTGGGAAAAGCGGTGTGATTGCTTTAACGAAATCAGTTGCTCAAGAATATGGCCATCAAAATATAAGAATTAACTCTTTTTGCCCAGGTGCATTTCGTACGCCTATGTTAGAAGAAAGATTTTCAAATCTATCTTCAGAGGAAAAAGCAAAGCTCAATGAATCCTATCAAAAGCTAAACGCGCTGGGCAGAATTGGTGATCCGATTGAAGCCGCAAAAGCAGTAAAATGGCTCCTTTCTGATGACGCATCTTTTGTTACGGGTCAAAACATTATTGTAGACGGTGGGATTGGATTTAGGTTTGAGTAAGAATAATGGAATAAAAAGATATTTAAGGGGATGCGAAGGTTTTGCAGGAGTTGCATTAATGATGTTATTGTTTCCTATTTTCTTTTTAATAGGACTCGTTACGCTTTTAACAGGAGTCTTTAAAAAAGAGAGTGTGAATAAATCTATTTTAAAAAAAGAAGGAACAATCAAGAGTACAATTGATGGTAATATAAATCCGAAATAACTAAGGTAAAACCTTTAATCTATTAATAAAAAAAGCCAATTCGATTTAAATTCGAATTGGCTTTTTCATTTTTGGAAACGACTGTTATGCAAATACACTTTTGACTACAGTATGAATCTCTTTTATTCCTCTTCTGGTTTTGAAGATAGCACTTCTTTTTTTAGAAAGAAGCATAAAACAAAGGCAATGATCGTAAGTACAAATGCGTAAGTATAGATATGCTGAAACGATTCAATAAATAAAACTTTGATTTTTATAAATAATTCTGGAGTAAGACCGTTTGGAATTCCTCCTGCTGCCAGGCTATTCATGTTATTTGCCATACTTTTAGGCAATTCATCGCCTAAACTGCTTAGATTTGACGTAAGTGTGGAAGATAATAGCGTCCCAAACATACTTACTCCGACAGTTGCGCCAATAGACTGAAACAATGGAACGGTTGCCAAGGCAATTCCTTTGTGTTCTTTTTCTACAGATTCTTGAACAATTAAGTTATCTCCACCGAACATAACGCCTAAACCAAGACCGGTGATAAAAAAGAAAATAATGACCTGCAGGGTAGTGGTACTAATATTTAATTTAGAAAATAAATAAAAGCCGATAACAGGCATAATGAAAGAAATCACAAACAATTCGCGGTACCGAACTTTTGTTAATAGAAACCCAGAAACGATTGAAGTTGCAACAGCACCTACCATCATGGGCAAGGTTAAATACCCAGATTCAGTAGGGGTAAGGCCTAATACGTTCTGTGCAAAGTAAGGGAAAGATGAGAATGATCCCATTAATCCACAGCCTACAGTAAAAACAAGCAGTGATAATACTAAAATATTACGATTTTTAAATAGATGCAGCGGTACGATAGGTTCAACCACTTTTGATTCTACCCAAATGAAAAATCCAATTAAAAGTACGCCTACACATAGTAGCGAAATGACGAACGGGGAGCTCCACGCATATCCTTCATTCTCGACTAAAACAGGCGTAATTAATAACGAAATGATTGCAGCTACTAGAAGAATAGCTCCTGCCCAATCAATTGTTACTTTTTTTCTTTCATGTACTTCTTTTAACCCACTTGCTAAAAAAATGACTGCTATTAATCCCACTGGAATATTCACGAAGAAAATCCAATGCCAGCTTGCTTGATCTACAAAAAAGCCTCCCATTAGCGGGCCTAAAAGCATAGGGATAAACATAACTGGTCCCATAAACGCTTGAACTTTTGCTCGTTGTTCAACAGGGAACAAATCACTCGAAATCGTCATGGCTAATGGCATGAGGCCACCCGCGCCAAGTCCTTGAATTCCTCTTCCAATTAAAAGCATAATCATTGAATGAGAAAGCCCGCATATAATGGAGCCTCCAATAAAGAAAGCCATAGAAGCGAAGTAGACTTTTTTTCGACTAAATAAATCGGCTAATTTTCCTAGTATAGGCATAAAAGCAGATAGAGCTAGCATATAGATGCCTGCAACCCAGCCATACATAGATAATCCGCCAAGATCACGTATAATCGTTGGCATGGCTGTATTTACAACTGTTTCATCAAGCTCAGAAAAAATAATTCCAATCATTAATCCAGTCATTACTAGTATTTTATTGTTTTTATTATTTAAAACTTGTTCTCCAACATTTGAGATGTTTTCCATATTGCGTTTCCTCTCGTGAAATTATTAGAAATGATCACTAAACAGCATGTGAATCATTTCTCGTTATTATCTCTATTAGTCTCTCGGGGATTTCGGTTTCTAAATCTCGGTGTTCTGAATTCAGCACCGTCTCCCCAAGGTCCGCGCCCAAAACTTCTTGGACCATGCTCTGGATCACCACCAAAAAATCTATGGTGAGGTCCAAATCCTCGTAGGTCATTATGGCGTCGGAATTCTTGATTTTCATCATGACCTTGTTTTAACATTTCTTCATCTAAATAAGTATTTAACTTTTGCATTAAATGTGAAAGAGTATCTTGCTCTTCTTCTGAAAGAACATCAAAGATGCCTGAGTTATTGTCTTGTTCCTCCGTAGCCTCGATAGCTTCTAGTCCCGCTTCTGTTAGCTCAACGGAAAGTACTCGCCGATCTTTCTCAGATGGCGTACGAACAATGTAACCTTTTCTTTCTAACTTACTAAGTAATTCACCTATTGACTGAGGTCTCATATCCAGTAAGTACGACAGCTCTTTTTGTGTAGTTTTAGGCTGCAATTTTAATAATTTTAATATCCGTCCTTGCCCCCGGTGCTGATCACCTAGTGCTCCAGCATCTCTTCGATTAACAAAGTAGTGTCGCTGGTATCTTGCCAGCTGTCTCTGGAATCTGAAAAATTGATCAATCAAATCTTGCTCGTGTAAATATTCGTTATCTCTTTCATTCACGATAAAAGCCTCCTTACTAATTTAACGCTGCACTTATCTATATGAAAAATTTTATCTTCTCAAAAAAGATAAGGTACCTTATCAAATAGTAAAGGTACCTTATTAAAATGTCAATATTTTATAAAAAAGATATTTTGACAAAGTTAAACATATGTATAAAAGCTGAATAGTTGAAGAAAGGTCTTGCTAAGTAAATTTTATTTTGAATAGCAGTAAACGTTTCTGTGGTGAAATTCGAAGAGCAGTTACTACTTCTTAAATGATTAATCCTATAACTAAAGTGCGAATTACATTTCTTTCCGCATTTTTATTTAAATTCACTGATGTTGACTTAAAAAAAAGTAATATAAACAAAGTGGAAAGAAGCATAAAGACCCTAATATAACAGGGGTTTTTATGCTTTTATTAATATTTAAAAAATTATGGGTAAATCATACCTTACTATTCTGATAAAAATAATATAAATTATAATGTATATAGGGTAGTATGTTTACAGAATTTAAAGGAGTGTGTATGATGCCGTTTAGTTATGTTTCTCACTTATATTGTCCTAAATGTAAAAAAGAATATAGTCCAAAAGAAAAACATCAATTATGTGAATGTGGCTCACCTTTATTAGTAGCGTATGATTTAGAGGGACTGAAAGACAATCTAAGTCCAGGAGATGTCCAAAGCAGAGAACCAAATCTATGGAGATATCATGAATTGCTTCCAGTAGAAGATCCTAAAAACGTCGTTTCCTTAGGAGAAGGGATGACTCCGCTTATAAAAATGCCTAAGCTAGGGAAAGAAATGGACATTCCAAACTTATATATGAAAGATGAAGGTATTATTCCAACGGGATCATTCAAAGCTAGAGGCGCCGCTGTAGGGGTGTCAAAAGCAAAAGAACTGGGCGTTGAACAGTTAGCGATGCCTACAAATGGCAATGCCGGAGCCGCTTGGTCGCTTTATTCGTCACGCGCTGACATAAAAGCAACCGTTGTGATGCCAAAAGATGCGCCTGTTATTACACGAAATGAGTGTGCTGTCGCTGGAGCTGACCTTTACTTAGTAGATGGACTCATTAGCGATGCGGGTAAAATTGTTGGTGAAGCTATTAAAGCCTGGGGTCTTTATGACGCTTCTACGCTTAAAGAGCCGTACCGAATTGAAGGTAAAAAAACAATGGGCCTGGAAATTGCTGAACAGTTTTCTTGGAATCTTCCTGATGTGATTTTATATCCAACAGGAGGAGGCGTTGGTTTAATCGGCATCTATAAAGCGTTAAATGAATTAAAAGAGCTTGGCTGGATTAAAGGTGACCTTCCTCGTTTAGTTGCGGTACAAGCTGAAAACTGCGCGCCTATTGTAAAAGCGTGGAATGAAAGAAAACAAGAATCTGAATTTTGGCCGGATTCTTCAACCATCGCCTTTGGTATCAACGTACCAAAGGCGATCGGAGACTTTCTTGTTTTAGAGGCCGTATACAATACAAATGGATGCGCGATTACGGTGGACGAAGATAAGATTGTGGAAGAACAAAAAAAGGTTGCGCAGCTTGAAGGTTCGTTCATTTGTCCTGAAGGTGCTGCTACATTCTTAGCTGCACGCCGCTTAAGAGAAGAAGGCTGGATTAAAGAAAACGAAACGGTTGTGGCTTTAAATACAGGGCTTGGAGTTAAATATCCAAACACGGTAGATATTGAAGTCCCTGTTTTAGAGCGAAATGGCAGCCTTACTAAAAAATAAAGCAAGTAAAAAAAATAGATCTTCTTCTAAGCGAAGGTCTATTTTTTATGTTAACGCAGATAAAACGTTTATCTAATGTAAAAAAATGTAATAAGCGTGAATCTTTATGTTCAAAACTATACGGGGGTATTTAGGTTTAAAGTTCGTCTTATGGGGTATCTAAGAGAAGAAAGAGAGTATCTTTCTATCCGGAAAAACAGCGTGGTGACGGAGTGGAGCTGGCATATTACGTAAGTTGAAGAATATGACAAAAGTAGCACTGTAAACCAGCTTGCTTTTACAGTAGAAAACTTACTTGAAGCCACGAACGATTATACGGAGAAAGGAGTTGAATTTTTATCCCTCGAACCCAGCCAACTCTTAAAGTTTTATTCTATGGACCGAATCATCCATTGCTGCACTTGTTAGAACGAGCTTTATATTTATTTTTAAGGCTACATAATTTTTGTAATAGAAACAGTGTATCTATTACAAAATAAAGCTTATATCTAATGGGTTGTAACAATAATTGTCAGATAACCTGAGTGGAAATTGCTACCAAGCACATAGTAAACCAGATGCGCTCTCTTTAACAACAAGTTACTATTTCAGCGACTGTAATTCCATCGAAAACGATCCCTATTTTAGGTGAAAATCGTTTTTTAAATAGCAATGAATTGTACGTTGAAATAAAAAAAGTTTATTTTGGTTTTAATTCATTTATTTGTTAGCGTTCCTTTCTCAGCAATTTTTGGCTTCAATCCCTTTAGCTATAACCTTTTTTAATATTTAACATCACATGAATATTTTTCGTTTTTTACTTAAAAATAAAGAGAGTTACAATACATTTAAGTGTGAAATACAGTAAGTCAAATTTGACTTTACTACTCAGTCTTGTATAATCGTATACCGCGGAGGTGACGTAATGAAATGAAGTTTAATAAGAAAAAAATTAACGTCGTAGATATTGACAAAGCTAAAAAAAGCGTCTTTGCTACAGGAGTAGGAAACGCGATGGAATGGTTTGACTTTGGCTTGTATTCATATTTAGCCGTAATTATTAGTCAAAACTTTTTTAGCGCAGTTGAAAATGATCAGCTCAAATTAGTGTTCACATTTGCCACATTTGCGATTGCCTTTTTAATGCGTCCATTAGGCGGTGTTATATTCGGTAGAATTGGGGACAAGTTAGGAAGGAAAGTCGTTTTAACCACCACCATTATTTTAATGGCCTTTTCCACATTACTCATTGGGTTGTTACCTACATATGATCAAATCGGTATATGGGCACCCATCCTTTTATTAATTGCACGAATCATTCAAGGTTTTTCAACTGGTGGTGAATATGCCGGTGCGATGGTGTATATTGCAGAATCGTCTCCAGACAATAAGCGAAATGTGCTTGGAAGTGGACTAGAAATCGGTACACTTGTTGGCTATATTCTTGCTTCACTGCTAGCTAGCTTACTATTTTTTATTCTGTCGGATAAACAAATGGCCTCATGGGGCTGGAGAATTCCCTTCTTATTAGGATTGCCTTTAGGACTTATTGGTTTTTATTTACGAAGAAGTTTAGGGGAAACACCTATTTTTGAAAATGAACTTTCCAACGAAGACGAAGTCGAAGAAGAAAGCTTCCTCTCTATTTTAAAAAATCACAAAAAAGATGTGTTTGTTTGTTTCGTAGCCGTGGCTTTCTTTAACATTACAAACTATATGCTATTATCGTACATGCCTTCTTATTTGAATGAAATTATTGGTTTATCAAACACAGTTGGTACGGTATTAATTACGGCAGTTATGATTTTAATGGTGCCGCTTGCTCTTATGTTTGGAAAACTGAGCGACAAAATCGGAAACAAGAAAGTTTTCTTAATCGGTTTAGGTGGATTGAGCTTACTGTCAGCCTTTTCGTTCTATTTAATCAACTTAAATGGTTTAGTATTTGTTTCAATCGGTATACTTATTCTAGGTGTTTTACTTGCTACGTATGAAGGAACAATGCCAGGAACGCTGCCAACAATGTTCTACACAGATATTCGCTACCGAACATTAGCGATCACGTTTAATGTTTCAGTTTCTATCTTTGGAGGAACGACGCCATTAGTTGCGACATGGTTAGTTCACGCAACGGGCAATCACTTGGCTCCAGCGTTCTATTTAACGATTGTGAGCATCATTGGATTCTTCGTAATCTTGTTCCTGTTTGCGAACACGGCAGGAAAATCACTCAAAGGTTCATACCCAACAGTTGCTTCTAAATCTGAATACAATGAAGCAGTTGAAAATCCAAAAGATTCATTATGGTGGCACACAGAGCAAACAGAAAAATAAAGTAAATAAACAGCAGCAGCTGAATTAACTGCTGGGCAAAATATGAACACTAAAAAAGAGCCTTCTCCTTGTATCGCATAGAGAAGGCTCTTTTTATCATTCAATCCTTTATCTCATTCCCTGTATTTGCTATTTTTGATTCTGTATGTTACGATTAAGTTAATTATTTTTGTTCGGTATAAGATTGAGAGAAGAGAAATCTCTTCCATAGAATTTTTTATCTTAAGATAGTATGGTTGGACAAGGGTAGTAATACAACCGTGGAGTATTCCACACCAGGAGGCAACAATTATGGAACAAGGTACAGTGAAATGGTTTAATGCAGACAAAGGCTTCGGCTTTATCGAAATTGAAGGCGGAGACGATGTATTCGTACATTTCAGCTCTATTCAAGGTGAAGGCTTTAAATCATTAGAAGAAGGTCAAAAAGTAACGTTTGACATCGAACAAGGCCAACGTGGAGCACAAGCTGCTAACGTTCATAAAGTAGCATAATTAAAAGCAAAAAAGACTCCACATAGGGGTCTTTTTGCTTTGGAGTTTAATAATTTAAAAAGATTACTTAAAAAATAAGTACAGACATTGGAGACAGAATGCTATTAAAGCAGAGCTACCTATATGTAAAATCCCATGTCGCAAAAAATAGAAAAAACCCCTTATGGTTATAGAACTGTATGCTTTAGGAGTACATATACGCCTGAAGGTATCAAAAATAACTAACCTTCGCTGGATTAGCCATTGAGAGATCACATTATATTTCCCGATAAATAAAGTTAAAAATTTGATTATTTTTGATAGGAGAGAGGATGAGAGATATGAGTATAAGCTTATTTACTAATGGAGAAATTGTAAATATAAAAGCATCTAATGAAAGAGTGATCATCTTAAAAAGCCATTATGTAAAAAACATGAAAAGATACTCTTATACAGTGGATAAATATCCAAGTACGTTTTTCTTTGAAGAAGAATTAATGAAACATGAATAAATATTGATTTATAGTTTGGATTTTGTCTATATTATGCTATACTGAATTTACCATTTGTATTACCGATTACTATTTTTGTATTAATAAGCCCTATCCCTTAGTGGATAGGGTTTTATTATGACATTTTCAAGGAAATGAAAAAGACAGACTCCATGGAGTCTGTCTTTTTATATTTATGATGGATTACGCTTTTTGAACGTTAGAAGCTTGAGGGCCGCGTTGACCTTGTTCTACGTCAAATGTAACTGCTTGACCTTCGTCTAAAGATTTGAAGCCTTCGCTTTGGATTGCTGAGAAATGTACAAATACATCGTCTCCGTTTTCGCGTTCGATGAATCCAAAACCTTTTTCTGCGTTAAACCATTTTACTTTACCTTGTTCCATAATTGTTGCCTCCTAGTGTGACACGCACACATTGTGTTACTATCCTTGCTCAAATCTATAGACGAAAGTTATGTAACTTATCAATCTTTACCGAACAAAAATAATTCTTCTTAAACTTAACAGAAATAGGGACTTATTGCAAGGATAGAGTCTGTACAGCTAGAATTTCTCTTTTATCTATGTTTGCACTATGTGAGCTAAAAAGCGATACGTAAGCCTCCTTAGTTCAAATAAAGAGAATGTTTGTGGTACACTTAAATAGTAAAAAACATTTAAAAGTGAGGAATTATATGAACACACCTAAAAAACATCACAGGCCTAAGCGGCTAAAAATTGCTTTCCGAGCGTTAATGGTCATTATCGGAGGAATTATTGCAGCTTACGGCTTAGAAACTGTCTTAATTCCAAACCATGTTTCAGATGGAGGGGTAACAGGCATTAGCATCGTTGCTTCAAACCTATTTGGCTTGCCACTTGGGGTTCTCATTGCCGTTATCAACATTCCTTTTGTATGGTTAGGATATCAACAAATTGGGAAAAGCTTTGCCATATTTTCCATCCTCGGAATTGTCTCATTAGCTGTCGGTACTAGCCTCATGCATCACACTCCAGCAATTATTGAAGGAGATACACTACTCGTAACCGTTGTTGGCGGTATTATCCTCGGGTTTGGAATGGGAATTGCACTTCGTAACGGCGGGGCCTTAGATGGCATCGATATGCTGGCCGTACTGCTTTCTCGAAAACTGCCGTTTGGAACAAGTGATCTTATTTTGTTCTTAAATGCATTTGTATTTATTTTCGTTTCATTAGTATTTGGTCTGCAAGGCGCGATTCTTTCTGCAATTGCATACTTTATTGCATCCAAAGTTATTCACATCGTAGAGGTAGGGCTAAGCGGATCGAAAACCTTCCAGATTATCACTTCTCAGCCTGCATTAATGGTAGAGACAATACGTGATCGTTTAGGTCGAAGCGCTACATACAAAGAAGCTTACGGCGGTTATTCTCATGAAAAATTTAAGGAAATCACATGCGTAATCAACCGTTTGGAAGAAAGTAAAATGAAAGAAATCATCAATGAAATTGACCCAACGGCTTTTGTTACGGTATATGACGTAGCGGAAGTTAAAGGCGGTAATTTCAGAAAGAATAATATTCACTAAGTTCACAAATCACTACATTCGTACGAACACTCTGCAATAATTCACTTTTAGGTTGGAGTGTAGAGATAAGAAAAGCAGCGTGATGTTTTACATCCGCTGCTTTTTTATATCGTAAAATTTATTTAGTACAGGGCGCCCGTTGTATAGCTAAATTGCTTAGGGGCGGGTTTTAAAACCGGATATGCTGAAATAGTGAAACGGTCAGAATTAGGGTGGATAAGGTATCAGCAGACATTAATGTGAGGATTTCCCCTCGATTTTTCTCTTCATCTAACACATCCAACAGAAAAAATCTCTGAACATAAAAGAACAGAGATTCAACAGAATGATGATTCTTATATAATACAAAGGATGACTTTTCCTGTCTCAGAAAGGTCATTTTTATTGTAACACCAGCAAGATCTTAACGCTGTGAGATATCTCACAGCTAGGGAAGAAAAAACCTGCTATTATATAGAGGTCGGAGTAAACTTTCTTAATTATGTGCGCTTCTTTCATATGTATCGAACCTGTTGACTGAGATCAGCAGGTTTTTTTATGTTACCAGCTAGCTGTCATCTTTAAAGGGGCAAGATCGTTTAATCTTTATAAACAAATAGACTTTATACCATTTTACCTATACGTAAAATAGGTTAAAATAAAGGGGTGAGGCGTGGAGAGAAAAGAGTTAAATAAGAGGTGCGTTACATTATGATCACAATTTATCTTACAAGGTTATAACGGTGATTATACTAAATGGTGAACGTTGAAAGGGGATACATAGTTTTGAACACAAAATACCTAGATTTACTTGCACAAAAGTATGATACGGAAGAAAAAGTGGTAACCGAAATTATTAACCTTGAAGCTATTCTTCATCTGCCAAAGGGGACCGAACATTTTGTCAGTGATTTACACGGCGAATATCAAGCCTTTCAGCACGTGCTGCGAAACGGTTCGGGAAATGTAAAAGAGAAAATCAAAGACCTTTTTAAAAATGTATTATCAGACAAAGAAATCAATGAATTTGCGACATTAGTGTATTATCCTGAAGAAAAATTACCGTTGATTAAAGCGCAGTTTCGAAACAAAAAGGAACTCTATCAATGGTATACAGAAATCATTGATCGTATGCTTAATCTCATTTCGTACGCTTCTTCTAAATACACGCGTTCTAAACTGCGTAAAGCATTGCCGGATCAATTTGTGTACATTATTGAAGAGCTGCTATATAAAACGGATGAATTTACAAATAAAGAACAGTACTATACAAAGATTGTTCAGCAGATTATTTCTCTGGGACAAGCCGATAAGCTTATTATAGGACTTGCTTATACGACGCAAAGATTGGTTGTGGACCATCTGCACGTAGTAGGGGATATTTATGACCGTGGACCTGAACCGGATAAAATTATGGATACGCTGATTAACTATCACTCCGTTGATATTCAGTGGGGAAATCACGATGTGCTATGGCTAGGGGCTTTTGCGGGTTCGAAAGTGTGTCTTGCCAATATTATTCGTATCTGCGCGAGATACGACAATCTAGATATTATTGAAGACGTATATGGCATTAACCTGAGACCCCTGCTTAACCTGGCGGAGAAATATTATGATGATAATCCTGCTTTTAGACCAAAGGTAAGCTCAAGTGATAAACTATCCGATCACGAGCGACTACAAATTACGAAAATTCATCAGGCTATTGCGATGATTCAGTTCAAGCTTGAAAGTCCGATTATAAAAAGACGTCCTTTCTTTAATATGTCAGAAAGGCTGTTGCTTGAAAAAATTGATTATGATAAAAATGAAATTACGATATACGGAAACACGTATCAGCTAGAAAACAGCTGCTTTGCAACGATTAATCCGGCGCAGCCTGATCAGCTATTAGAAGAAGAAGAGCAGGTAATGGAAAGACTGCTGCTTTCTGTGCAGCATTCGGAAAAGCTGGCGAGACATATGAAGTTTCTGATGAAAAAAGGCAGCCTTTATTTAAAATACAACGGAAACTTATTAATACACGGCTGCATTCCTTTAGATGAAGAAGGAAACATGGAAAAAATGACGATAGAAGATAAAACGT
Source organism: Priestia sp. JV24 (assembly GCF_025910025.1). NCBI lineage: Bacteria > Bacillati > Bacillota > Bacilli > Caryophanales > Bacillaceae > Priestia > Priestia sp. JV24. The sequence goes on along the minus strand of NZ_JAPCIN010000020.1, from coordinate 553,980 downwards.
ATGCGGGACGCAACTTGCTTGATGTGTTTGAACATTATTTACAAGAGGCTTTTGCACATCCTGAAGAAACGGATGATTTGGCAACAGATATGGTCTGGTACCTATGGACAGGGGAATATTCATCACTTTTCGGGAAACGCGCAATGACGACGTTTGAACGATATTTTATCAGTGATAAAGCAACGCATAAAGAAAAAAAGAATCCGTATTACTACTTACGGGAAAATGAAGAAGTCTGCCGAAACATTCTGGAAGAATTTAAGCTGAATCCGGATCATGGTCATATCATTAATGGTCATACGCCAGTCAAAGAAATTGAGGGAGAAAACCCAGTCAAAGCAAATGGAAAGATGATTGTTATTGACGGCGGTTTTTCAAAAGCGTATCAGTCTACAACAGGGATTGCTGGCTATACATTATTATATAATTCTTACGGTATGCAGCTAGTCGCTCATAAACACTTTAATTCAAAAGAAGAGATTTTATTAGAAGGAACGGACGTTTTATCCGTAAAGCGATTGGTTGATAAAGAACTAGAAAGAAAAATGGTTTTAGAAACAAACGTCGGAGAAGAATTGTTAAAAGAAATTTCGATTTTAAAAGATTTAAGAAAATATCGCTATAGTTAAAGATAAAAAAAGAGCAGTATGCCCCGGGGCTTCTGCTCTTTTTTATGTAGCCACTACACTGTCATTTCCCAGCTCGACATTTCCAGCCAGTTCTCTTGTTCACGATAATCGGGCATGATTTTACCGACAAGACGCCAAAACGACCGGTCGTGATTCATATGAACCATGTGGCACATTTCATGAACGACTACGTAATCAATGACGTGCTGCGGTGCCATTGCCAGCCGCCAGTTAAAGGTTAGCTGACGCTTGGAATCACACGTGCCCCACGCTTTTTTGCTATCGGAAATCGAAATGGAGCGCGGCTTTGTTTTAAAATGTTTTTGATAGGAGGAGATACTCTTGGTTACTAGCGCTTTACATTGTTGATAGTAAAAGCGTTTGAGCGCTTGTTTTATCGCTTCATTGTCGTGTTGATTGACATAAATCTGAAGCGTGTTCGCTTCAAACACTACAGAATCCTTTGTAATGGTCGAATCGTGATGAATCTGTATCGGATAGTTTTTTCCTACATACAAAAAGCGTTCTCCGGGTTCATAGACTTTTTTCTGTGGTCCATGCGTTCTATCTTTCATTTCGTTTATTTTTTGCTGAATCAATGCCCAGTTGTTCTCTAATAACATCCGTACTTGTTCAGTAGAGGTTCCTTTAGGAGCAAGGACTTCGACCGTTCCGTATCCGTCTACTTTGATTGCAAAAGAACTTCGGTTTTTATATCGTATTTCATAATGAATACTCTGATTTGAAAAAGTGTGTATCATTTTATCCTCTATATTGTACGGTTAAGCCTCTTAGGAATTTTCGAGCAAAATTCTCTTTGCACGGTTTGTAATTTTTGTGGCCTTTTTTTCGTAATAAAGCACCTAATTCTGCTTTAGATACACGTATGCCACCGTCGTCGAATACTTCTAACATCTCTTCACTGGTTAGGGACAAAGCAATTTTTACTTTCTTTAATAAGACGTTATACATATTTTGATTGCTTTGAACCGGCGCTGGAGGTGCTTGCCCTGGTTTAGGGTCTTGTTCTCCTCTTTTAAAGGTAATAAAACCGTTTAAAAAAGAATCTAACATATTGTTACTGCACGAGATGTGTTCGTCCGCATGAATTGCATCCTCGTCCTCTTCGTCTGGTGTTCTCGTAAGGATCTTTAATACGTCTTCTTTTGTTACGTCTACTCCGCCAAGATTAAAGATCTCTACCATTTCTGTGTTTTTTAAATCCAAGGCATATCGTAATCTAATTAAAATATCGTTATTATCCATTCTTGCTCCTCCTATAACTTGCTTGCTGTATGTAAAAATCATGACTGCCACAATCTGAACGAACTTGGTCAATATCAGTACAATTATAGTAACAGGTTTCGCTGGAATTCTAGGTTATTCCATTCATTTCTACAAACATATAATTTCTCATATTTATCAGCCTTCGTCAACTCTTGAAAAAGAACGATTTGCTCATATTATGCCCGAACAGACTCTTTACCATAACAAAAATTAGGCACCGCAGTCTGCTAAAGGAAGCAGAAGCAGCTTTATTTTTTTAAGAACAGATAGGACAATTTTTGAAGTTGGCGGATCCCTGTGTACTGCTAGAATGATATACCTTACTAAATAAATAGTTTTACGTATTTATTAAGTGTGTAATTAGGAGTATGATAGTAGTAAAAAAAGAAAGAGGTCAACAGATGAATTCAACATACTCACCCAGAGAATCAACCAAAATTAAAGCTTTATCTATGCATGCACTTTTTATCGCACTGACGTTTGTAGCGACAATGTTTATCAACATCAAGCTTCCAATCATGGGTAACGGAGGCCTCATCCATTTAGGCAACGTTCCTCTTTTTATAGCAGCCTTTCTTTACGGCAAAAAAACAGGAGCCATCGCCGGGGCTTTTGGAATGGGTTTATTCGATCTCATCTCCGGCTGGACAGCATGGGCGCCGTTTACGTTTATTATCGTAGGGGCAATGGGCTTTTTAGCAGGTCTTATATCTGAAAAAGCACCTGGTAAAAGAGCACTTGTGAACACACTGGCAGTTGTTGCTGCGCTGATTGTGAAAGTCGTAGGCTACTATTTTGCCGAAGTGATTCTTTACGGTAACTGGATCCTCCCGCTTGGTTCTATACCGGGGAATGTGATGCAAGTTGTTATTGCTGGCATCATCGTCGTTCCGCTTGTAGGACGCTTAAAAAACAGAGCTGTACAGATTTAATCGCTCAATTGTAAGTCGTTTTACCATTATCCTATCCTTAAGTGATATACTTGATAGATATTCATCAAGTGAAAGGAGCGGAAAACACCATGAAATATTTAAAATCACAGATGAAGCAGCTCATTAAAGACAATCAGGAACTGCAAGGTAAGCTGAATGGACTGATGAAAGAGCACAGCCTTGAAAAAAACTTTGCTCTTAAAGCTCTGTACCATGCAGAAGTGGCTGAAGGCGGGAAATATCAGCTTGCCTATCAAGCATTAGACGCACCGAAAAAGTAATGGCCTTGTTGCTCATTCGTATATTTCTTCATTATAAAAAGGCAGCCGAATCGCATATTTGGCTGTCTTTTTTAGCAAGTAGAATAACATAGCATTATGTTGGCTTTTGCACAACTTCTTTCTAACTGCTTAAATCTTGATAAATAGGGTATTAAAAAATAAATGCTACCGATCGTTCTAATTATATAAGAAAAGAGGAAAATAGCGATGACCGTATCTGCTTTAGAACAAGCAAAAGTAGAATTACCGAATGGAGAAACAGTAAATTACCGAATGAAAAAAGGCGGAAAAGAGGTACTTTTGTTAATTCACGGAAACATGAATTCTTCCCTTAACTGGGATGTGTTAATGAATGAACTTCCAGAACATATCACAGCTTATGCGATCGATTTAAGAGGATTTGGAGACTCCACTTATCATACACCTATCCACACAATCAAAGACTTATCAGATGATGTCAAACTGTTTGCGGATGCTTTAAAGTTGTCTGCTTTTACAATAAGCGGATGGTCATTAGGAGGAGCAGTTGCTATGCAATATGTGATTGATCATCCGAATGATGCCAAAAATTTAATTCTCTTAAGCTCCGTCAACATTAAAGGCTACCCCATTCCAAGAAGAACGTTCCTAGAACTGCCTATTCCTAACAACTTTATACAAACCAAAGAAGAAGTAAAAGAAGCATTTAGAATGGTAGAAAACGCAAAAGAAACAAAAAACACATGGTTTTTAAAAATGATGCTGCGTCAATTTTTATATACAAAAAATAAGCCGTCTGCTGATCAATTTGAAAAATATTTAGAAGGAACGATCAAGCAGCGAAATTTAATTGATATCAATTACGCACTCATGAGATTTAATATTTCAAACGATTTTAATGGTGTTGTGGAAGGGACAGGAGAGGTGGAAAAAATTATGATTCCTACTATAGTTATTCAAGGCGATGAAGATAAGATGGTTTCCACAAGAGATGCATCTGACATCGCGAAAGGCATAGGGGAAAACGCGACGTTAAAAATTATGAAAGGCGTAGGCCACTGCCCGTTGTTGGATGATTTAAGCAGTTTAATGGACTTATATAACGCTAATTTAAGCAGGGCTTAGTTTGCTGCTAACAGAAGTTTTATTATTGCTAGATGCAGCATGTTCTAAATTAACAATGAGAAAAGCCTTCTATTTTTTGAGGAAGCAGACAACTAGTAAGGAAAACAATCAAAAAAACGTAAGGTCTTTTGAAGATGCTTACGTTTTTTATTGATGACACTTATCAAATTTAATGCTGTTTTTCAAAATAAAGAAACAGATTGGTAATCCATTTTGATAGCAGTATCACACCCAGATAAAATACAAATAAATAACCGTAAGTAGCCCATTCATGCAGCTGGAAAAAGCCAATCCCTGTTAATAGAGGCTTGAAAATAAAAGCAAAAAACAAACAAAGAACAGTTGCATATGCATAGTAATTTTTATGATGGTTAATTGTCCATTGATAAAGAAGCATAAAAGAGACAGGAATAAGCGAAGCATCTAGGCTAAAGCTTACGGGTATGATTGTGTTGATTTGGTAAGGATACGTCCACAGCCCGTTATAAACTCCAGCGGTGTCGCTATAGTGAAACCAAACGTGCACGTTAAATCCATAAAACCCTAAGTGAAAGGCTTTTTTTCGATCAATTAAAAAATAAAGAATGACTAAAGGTAAAATGAAAGCCCCCAAGGTAACCCAAAACTGCCAAGAGCCTGGAGTGGAGTATTGCTGCCAATATTCAGCCCACGTTTTGGCTAGATTTTCTTGTATGCTATGTATTTTTTTTAGATATTCCTGTTGGTTTGGTGTCAATGTAATCCATCCTTTTTAAGTAAGCAAAATTTCGTTACTTTTAAAATGCCCTTTTCTTAAGGTTTGGATACCTTTCCCTGTTGAGTTGTTTGTATTTTTCTGCACGTAAAACAATGTACGTATTTGGGATGATCTGCATGCTTACGTCGGTCTTGCTGATTGGAGAGGCCGTTTATCAGCTCATCATTTAAAAAGCAGTTACAGAGACTGCTTTTTTTCCATTTTTATGAAACTTTTAGCGCGATTTTTACGTATAAAAGGTATCAATAAAATAGTAGAAAAAAGGAGTGGTTTTTTGTCTGAAGAAAAGAAAAAGACAGATTATCTAGGAATGGGGTTAGGGATGGGCGTTGCGATGGGAGCTTCTCTCGGTATGCTTATGGATAATATTGGGTTCGGCATTGCGATCGGAACGGCCTTAGGAGTTGCTTTTGGAACGGCAATGAATCAAAGGAATAAAAAGGAATAAAGTTTTGAAAGAAGGAGTTCAGAATGAAGTATTTTGACGAAGCAAAAGAGCTATGGTTAAACTATGTTCCGAGAAATGGCCAGTCGGATATCGTAGAAGGAGAAGTCATCCGGGCCATTGAAAAGCTTCGCTGTGAAGCTCAAGGCAACGGAAATGCCAATTGGGACGGCGGATTTGAGATGCTGGTGTTATATATACTAGACGTATTGAATGATCCGGACGTATTCAGCACAGCTATGTTAGCCGAAATAAAAGCCGATGTTCACACCTTGCTCACTTCGGCAGAAGATCCGTATTTAGAAGATGACTTATACGATCGTTTGACCGACCGCGTCATTGAGTGGCATATAGCCAAAGGCGGACCTATCAAACGAGAGAAAAATCCTCAATTGTATAGATAAACGTGAGAAAGGAGCTGTTTTAAACAAGCTCTTCTTTTTTTGAGTTTCTGAAGCTTTATTTAACAAACATGTATCTAGTTGCATCATGTGCTAAATAAATACATATAAAAAATAGCGGTTTACATCGTAGCAGTGTAGCATAAGCTTCTTAAAAAATCCATTCATAGATGGTAAAATGTTTGCTGACCTCCATAAAAAGTTCATAACTGACGCTGTTGCAAACACGTATAGTATTATATCTTTTACTAAATAAGAGATAAAGGAGAAGCGCCGATGTATATTCCAAAGTATTTTAAAGTGAATGAGGAACAAATAATGTATGAATTTATTGAAGACAATGGATTTGCCACTTTGTTTTCGTATCATAATGAAAAGCCTTATGCTACTCATTTGCCCCTGATGTTAAACCGGAAAGAAAAAGCTTTATACGGACATTTTGCTCGTCCGAATCTGCAGTGGAAAGATGCTGAAAATCAAGAAATTTTGGTTGTTTTTCAAGGGCCTCACTGTTATATTTCACCGTCTTGGTATGAAACGAATCAAGCTGTACCAACATGGAATTATGAAGCTGTTCACGTGTATGGCACCATGAAAGTGATTGAAGAACCAACAGAACTGCTTGGGCTGCTGAGGAAGATGGTGGAGAAATATGAAAGCCCGAGCAGTACATATACACTAGATGACGTTGATCCTGCTTATATGAATGGTTTAAGCAAAGGAATCATTGGGTTTAAAATCGACATCAGCAAAATGGAAGGCAAACAAAAGATAAGTCAAAATCATTCAGTCGAAAGACAGCAGTTAGTCATAGAAAAATTAGAGCAGACGTCTCGTGAAAATGAAACAAAAATTGCGGAGCTGATGAAGCAAAATGTGCAGCGCGTGCTTAAGAAGTAACCGCTGTTGGAAAAGATCAGCAGTTTGTTAAAGGGAAGATAAAGAGAAACTAACTATGTGTTTAGTTTCTTTTTTATGTTCACAACATTTTCTTGTTATTGACAAACAGGCTGTATATCCTTTAAAATTATCTTTAATTAAAGATAATTAAATTAAAGATAATTTTAGTGGAAGTTAAAAAATTTATATATTATGAAAAGAGGCGGAGCAGATGGAATTGTTAGGGTTGCATCATGTATCTATTTTGACGGGGAAAGCTGAGAAAAACTATCAGTTTTTCACCAAAGTTTTAGGCATGCGATTAGTAAAAAAAACGGTGAATCAAGATAACACTCAGTCTTACCACTTGTTTTATGCAGATGGAGAAGGGACGCCAGGAACGGAAGTAACGTTTTTTGATATTCCGGGGCTTGCAAGAACGCATCAAGGTGCATCTGACATTTCGACTGTTTCGCTTCGCGTTAAAAGTACGAATTCTTTACACTTTTGGAAAGAGCGCTTTGAGCAGTACGGAGTGGAATATGAAGAAATAGCTAAACGAGCTAATCGTGATACGTTAGCATTTAAAGATTATGAAGGTACACGTTTGCTTCTTGTCGCGGACAACGGTGAAAAAGGGGTAAGAGCAGGCGTGCCGTGGAAGTGCGAAAACATTCCGTTAGAACATGCGATTATCGGCTTAGGACCGGTCACGCTAACGGTGGGTACGCCAGAACCAACTGTTGACGTACTGACAAATATTATGGGATTTCGCTACGCGGGTTCTTATCCATCACTTGCAGGAGATCATAGAGATATTTTGGTTTATGCAACAGGTGAAGGCGGAAGCGGAGCCGAAGTTCATATTGAAACGAGACCCGATTTGCCGAAAGTTCGCTTAGGGCGCGGTGGCGTTCATCACGTTGCATTCCGTGTTCCAAATGAAGAAGAATACAATAAGTGGGCAGCTCGATTAAATGAAAACAGTCTGCCGAATTCCGGTAAAGTAGAACGATACTATTTCAAAGCACTTTATTTCAGAGAACCAAACGGCATTTTATTTGAATTATCAACGGACACACCTGGATTTGCGACCGATGAACCGCTTGAAACGATGGGCCAAACATTAGCCCTGCCGCCATTTTTAGAGCCGAAGCGCAAAGAAATCGAAGAAAAGTTGAGACCCCTAGATTTGGATGAAACGCTATAGAATTCTGAAGGTGCCTGCCGCCTATTAAGACATGAAAAAACTCCAGTATTTATACTGGAGTTTTTTAGGTTAACACTCATCGTGCCAGAAACCGCAACCACATGCACCAATAATAATGAGTAAAATAAACAGTACGATGATAATGGCGAAACCATTACATCCGTGGTGAGGAACGCCATATCCACATTCAGGAACCATATATCCATAGTCCGGCATTGAATACCCGCAGTGTGGAACCATGTGCTCATAAGCAGGAGCTGTATAGGCATGGTGAGCCATAGCAGGTGAGAATGGCATATTTTCATTAGAACTAAAAGGTGCGTTTACGTTATTATGCATTTTGATATCTTCCCTTCATTTATAAAACTTTTATAAAGCTTTGATAACTTATTCATATGTTCCAAGGTCCTTATATGAAGCTTATTCACAGCCCAATTATGGTTGATTAACTATATTTTATGGTGAATGGAAATGAAACAGTGAGTTTTATGATGCTTGTGGCCTTATAAGTTATGTCAGAAGGGAAGGGGTTTACCTGTTTTTGATTGTATACTGCTGTTTCTAGAACGGGTTATGATGAACGTTTTGATTTTCTTAATTCTATATCGTATACGTACCCAAGCTTTCGATGGTTCATAACGTCTTCAGGGGTTGTATTCCAAGGGTACATCGGATCTCTAAAGTTTTGACCAAATGGCCCGTTTTTCATCGGCTGATAGTTTTGATTACGATGAACAATTTGCCATACAGCCCAAATACGATCCACATTTGCGTGGTGTAAAAAGAAGACAGGATCATTCGGAGCAGTAGGCACAATGCCCATCTGTCCGCCAACCCAACGGTGTACGCGATTGTGAAGCTGTGGCCCGTTAATAAATCCTTCAAGCTGATTACGAAAGCTGTTTTGGCTGGTCATATCCCAAGGCGGCGTATCATACTGAGTTATTTTTAAAGCATTGAGGACATCATCTCGAGTAGGGAGTGTAGGTGCCTCTTTCGTTGCTCCAAAATTACGTTTTAGCCCTCCGGAAGGATTTCCTTGTTCATCGATCGTCGTCCAGCGCCCAGCTGCAAATGGCCCGGTATCGACGATAAAATCTTTTATGGGATTTCCGTTTCCTCCCATAAAATCTGCACTCCAAATTTGTGATTGTGAGGGATCCTGCATCTGTGCGTCCGTTTCCCATTCCCAATAAGGAAGGGTTACTTCTGGATTGATTGACTGAAGGTCACGTTCGAATCGTAAAAGGTATTCACGATGCCACGGTAAAAAAGCAGAACTCATATGTGCTGCATTTCGATCGCTGCCCGGAGGAGTATGAAATTTACCTGCTGCACCATGCCAGGCTATATAGCGGTCATATATCCCTTTTTCCTTTAGTATTAGCACGGTACGAACAAAATCTCTTTTTTCCGTGTCGGTAAGATGTAATACGTTTTTTCTAACTCTGTACTTGTTACTCATTTTTTAACCTCTTTCTAAAAAAGAAGCAAGGGGCTGTTTCTTTTTTATATTTAGAATATGTCCAAGAGGTAAAAGTGCTACTGTAAATTTACAGAGACTTTTTTAAAGGTGTAAATCATAAATAGAGGTAAAATAAAAAAAACAGGCATGCGCCTGCTTTTATTCACTGCATTATTATTAATGACCAATTGGATACATGGTCGTTACGCTGTAGTCGTAGTCTTTGCCTCTGTAGTCAGTATACACAACTCTAACTTCTTGGTTTAAAGAACTAATATACTTTTCTTTAACGTAGTTGCCAGATTTATTGTTGGTGCCGTCTTCGCCTTCGTTGATGACTTCTTCAGCAACAGACATCGCTTGTTTTTCATTTAAATACTTACTGAATTGGCTTTTACCTTGATAGTTGTCAACGCCTGGTTTTTGCATATGCGCGATAATGTGGCAATATCCGTATTTATCATTTCCTTCTTGTAAGACAAGTTCTTTGCCGGTAAATAACCTGTCGCTTTGAGTCTCTGCAGAGCATTGGTTGCTTGATGTAGTGTCCGATGTGCTACTCGATGTGCTGCTTGAATTTTCATGCTGCTGAATGAGGGAAATGGGCGAATTGTTGGTAAATACAGCGATGAGGGCAATAACAAGTGCCACAATAGTGTATAGTATTTTGCTGTTTTTAAAAAAATCCATTCCTTTATGCGTCTCCTTTTTGAATCAACGTTAAAATCAAATCGACTTTCTTTTCTAGCTGATCAATTAAGTTTTGTTTTACTTGTTCTGATTGTAATAAAGCGCTTCTTAGTTCGTCCATATCTTTTTGCATATACGCACGGTTTTCTTTTTCTTGCTGCAGCTCTTTTTGAAGAGCGTGTATCGTGGACAGCAATTCTTTATCTTGGTTCATTTCTGCGTTCACCGCCTCTGTGTTGATAAAAAGGAACTTATGCCCACTATATAAAATACCACTATCTCCGCTGTAAATCGACTATTTGGATAGGAAATGAGTCCTCCCGGGTAGGATTTTAGCAGGATATTGCTAGTTGAGAGGAGAATAGTATGGTTTACCGTAGATAGATAAGCTGTGCAGAAAAGAGGGAAGAAAATGTTTCCAGAATTAGAGACAAAACGGCTGATGTTAAGAAAAATTGTAGAAGATGATGCCGGTGAGATTTTAGAATGCTTTTCTGATGAAGAGGTTCTGCGCTATTACGGGCAAAAACCTTTAGAATCGATCAACCAAGTGAAGGAGATCATTAAGAATTTTTCCAAAGGCTACGAAGAAAAGCAATTGATTAAATGGGGGATTCAGCTAAAAGGAAAAGAAAAGCTGATTGGAACAATAGGGTTTCAAGAGTGGTCTTCTGAGCATAAGAAAGCGAACGTAAGCTATGCTCTTTTTCCGGAGTATTGGAACAAAGGATACGCGACAGAAGCCGTTCATGAAGCGATTTCTTATGGCTTCAACGAACTTCAATACAATCGTATAGGAGCGATTGTATTTACGCAAAATAGTGGATCTATCGCCTTGTTGAGCAAATTAGGATTTAAAAAGGAAGGGACGCTAAGAGAGTACCTGTACCAAAACGGCATCCCGTTTGATACATATGTTTATTCGCTGCTGCGCGGGGAAGCAAAGGTATAAATGCAAGCATGAAAAAAAGGAACATGGGGAGATGTTCCTTTTTTTCATGCTTGCAGTTTTTATTAAAACGTACGTGCAGCTTCTTTAGCGCGAGCAATGCCGTCTTCTTTAATTTCTTGTGCTTTATCTGGCATTGCAGCCTGTCCTTCTACAAATAGGCTTCCGATAGAGGGAACGCCGAAGAAGTTCATCATAATGCGCATATAGCGGTGACCCATTTCTAATTCACCAGCAGGGCCGCGAGAGTAGATACCTCCGTTTGCTTGAATATGATACGCTTTTTTATCTGTTAATAGACCTACAGAACCTTCTGCTGTATATTTAAATGATTTTCCAGCTACTGCTACAGCATCTAAATATGCTTTCATCACTGGTGGGAATGAGAAGTTCCACATTGGTGTAACAAATACATATTTGTCCGCTTGAGCAAATTGGTCACTTAACTCGTTTAAACGAGCAACTTTGCGCTGTTCTTCAGGAGTAAGCGCGTCAAATTCTGCGCCGCTTCCAAGTTTACCCCATCCGCTGAATACATCGCCGTCGATGTGAGGGATATATTCTTGATATAAATTAACGTGAACAATCTCATCCGTTGGGTTTACTTCTTTATACTCGTTAATGAATGCATCTCCCGCAGCCATACTGAATGATTGCGTAGCATCGTTAGGGTTTGCTGTAATATATAATACTTTTGCCATAATTCTTTTCACCTTTCTGTCTTCAATATATAAATGTTGTTTCATGAATTAAAGATAATATGTTCGGAAACATCTACTACGTTATTAATAGTAACTTACGTAACAAATTTAGTCAAAGGTTTTTTATTGGGTTTTATCATATTCACAAACGTTTTTAAGAGTATTACGCTTTTGAGTTTTGTAGATAATCCCTTTAAAAACAAAGGTTTATTTCATTTTAAAGTGTTATTTTAAACGTTATTCATTTAGAGGAACCATCTTTTTTGAACGTAGATAATTAAAAAACGAAAAAGAAAAATCGTACATTTTTGCTTCATGCGTTATTAATAGTAACAAAAAATAACAGCTTTTTATCTTTCCTTTAAATCTATTTTCAGCGTAAAACGAGCAGGAAGGTGATCATTATTTCAAGGGAAATATAAGGGAGGGAAGAGGAAAGAAAAAGACCTCGATCTGCTTCGAGGTCTTTTTCTTTTCTATTGAATTTAAAACGTTTTGGCCATTGAATGGGCTGTTTGGAGTGCTTTTTCTTTAATTTGCGGAATTTGATCAGGGAATTTTACTTGCCCTTCGATAATAATGCTTTCAAACGCTTCGATTCCAAAGAAGTCCATCATAATTTCTAAATAGCGGTGGCCCATTTCTCTTGCCATTTCAGGGCCTTCTGAATACACGTCTCCGCGGGATTGAATATGAATCGCTTTTTTTCCTTTAAGCAATCCCTGAGCGCCTTCTTTTGTATATGTAAAGGTTTTACCTGACACGGTAATCGCATCAATGTACGTTTTCATAATCGCAGGAACAGAGAAATTCCACATTGGCGTGACAAAAATATATTTGTCAGCGAGTACGAACTGTCCGCCTAGTTCGGCTAATCGTCCCACTTTTAATCGTTCATCCGTTGATAAATCCTGGATGGAAGAGTGAGAACGAAGCTTTTTCCAGCCGTTAAATACGTCTGCATCTAAGTATGGAATATCTGCTTGATATAAATCTAAATGAACTACATCATCTTCTGGATGTGTTTGCTTATATACGTCGATAAATTCTTTCCCCACAGCCATGCTAAGTGATTCGTCTTCAGCTAAAGGGTGTGCAGTAATATAGAGAACATTTGCCATGATGCTCATCCTTTCTATGGAGTAGTTTTATTAATCTTGCACCCAGCTTTCTGCCCACTGGCTAATCGGCCCTAATATTTTACCTAACTCCGTTCCTTTTTGAGTCAGCGAATATTCAGAACGAATAGGGCGGTCCGGAATGACATTTCGGACAACAATTCCGTGGTCTTCAAGCTCTTTAATTCGTTCTGTCAAAAGCCTTCTGCTTAAGGCTGGTATACTTTCATTTAATTCACTAAAGCGTTTAGGACCGCTCATAAGCACATAAATGATTAATCCTGTCCACTTCTTGCCAATCAGTTCGAAACTTTTTTCTACTTTAGGTTGAATATCTTTTGGTTCGTCCATATTACGTATCCTCCTTCAAACAATATGGATGAAAAATAACTTATGCATTTATTGTAACAGAAAAAGCATAAAAACATGTGGAAACTTTGGGTGAAGCAGGGTGAAATGAATAATTTCACTAGTATTTGTACCTTGCTTTTCACTTCTTAAAAACTTTTCACACATAGGCTTGTGACAGCATACGATGTACGAATTCATTTTAAGAAAAGGTGGTATGGTCATGGCAGGAGTTATTAACATCTGTAACACGAGAATTAATGGTATGGCAAGAAACGGATCGATGAATTTTGGAGAAGTTCTTCACAACGGACACACAGCGGATGTTAAATCTGTTGGAATCAACTCAACATATGGAGACATTTCAGCTGCTTGTGCGCGAATGAAAAATACAAATATGGATGCAGATATATTTGATCAAACGGCTGTTGCGAATATTGATGGGGTATATGGAAATCAGCTATAAAAGGGAGCTGCTTATAACGTATGAAGTTGTAAGCAGCTTTTTTATACTGAGAAGTAGAACACTTATTTATGATAAGAGAATGTGTTTCTAATTCAATAGAACGATCTACCAAAGTTCCCGAATCTATTATATACGCCTTTTCTAAAAAAATTATATATTGTACAAGCACCCGGTCATTTATTGAATAGTATATAGAGAAAAAACAAAGAAAGGATGATTAAAATAGAATTATATGATTCCTATTACAACCGTTCCGATGGAAAATACTATATTAAAAAGAAAAAAAAGAGTCCAAATCCCTTAAAAGAGACCAAAAATAAAATAAATAAAGCAGACCATTCATTATATGGTAGGAGTATAAAAAATAATCATAAACAACCTATTAAAGTGAGTATTATTATGCCTACTTATAATAAATACCACCAAACCTCTCTTTCGCTTTACGGTTTATCTAAACAAACGTTTCCCCACGCTCAGTATGAAGTCATTCTAGTGGATGACGCTTCTTCTGACAACACACCTAACATTGTAAAAGAAGCAGATGTCCCGTTTAAATTTAAATATATTCGCATGAAAAAAAATAAAGGGCGCTCATTTGTGCGCAATATAGGAATTAACCATGCTGAAGGAGATCTTTTAATCTTTTTAGACGGAGAAATGCTGGCTCCTCCTGCTTTTATTGAAAATCACTATAAACATCATGTGCATGAATCCAATCTTGTGGTTACTGGAGCTATGCATTATGAGGGAGTCTATACGTTTATTATGCCAGACTATAATAAAGATCAAATGGCTCATTTAAAAGAACTAGTAAATAACGATGCTGAGTATAGAAGATTGTATGAAAACTATGAACAGACGAAGCAGCATTCAAATGTTCCTTGTCCTCTTGTAACAAAAGAAGATATTGATACAAATCGTTTTCAACGTTTATCCTTTCCTAATCGTTATTTTCTTAACAGCGGGCTAAAACATTTCGGAGAGCGACTTGAAGGATTTACGCTACCTTATATTGCCTTTTTAAGTGGAAATGTATCAGTAAGAAAAGCGAACTTAAAAAAATCCGGTCTTTTTGATGAGACGTTTATCGGCTACGGGGCGGAAGACTGGGAGCTTGGGTATCGATTGTATAAAAATGGCGTACAGTTTGTTTTAGATCCCTCTACAGTTGCTTATCATCAAGAACATGGAATATCGAAGCGGAAAGTGAAAGAGCAGTGGGGTAACCACTATCGTTTTGTTAACAAACACCCACATATAGACGTTCTTATTTTATCTCTTGAATGGAAAGAGCTTCCGTTTATGCATATGCATAAAACATTAGTTGAATATAATCAGCTGGAGGAACGTTTTCCTGGCGAATATAATGAATTTAAACATGCTTTTCGCGTCATGCTGTTTAGAATTATTGAATATTTAAATAATGGACAGCCTGTGACGAAACTCTACGATCTTCCTGGAGGCTCAGAGGAAAGAATAAAAATTATTCAGCAGTTTGAAACACTGCGGCCTCGCGGATTTGACTACTTGGCGAGTTCTTTTGAACAAATTTATTACCTATAGCAGTATTGTATGCAGAAAAAGATATAACATCATCTCTTAAAAATTATCTCGCCGTAAAAGCCCCTCAGCTTACACCCACAAAGTGAGGGGTTTATTTCTATATCTATTTTATATAAGGGGAGAACATATGAATCAAAATTCACCAAAATATGTTGCGTTAACGTTTGATGATGGACCCTCAGCCTACACGGCTGCTATTTTAAAAATTCTAAAAAGGTATAATGTACGTGCGACCTTTTTTGTCGTAGGTGCAGAAGCGGAAAAATTTCCGAAGCTGATCCGACGTATTCATAGAGAAAAGCATGTAATTGGAAATCATACGTGGAGTCATCCTGATATTACAACTCTTTCTAAACGTGAATTATGGAAAGAAATCACTTCTACAAATATTCAAATAGAGAAAATAATAGGTTATTCTCCCAAGCTATTTCGTGCACCTTACAGTTCGATAAATGATACAGCTCTTGCTGCTATTAAGGAATTGGGAATGACGTCTGTTCTATGGAATGTAGATAGTCAGGATTGGCGTGAGGAAGATCCATTGGCCATATGCAAATATACGATTAAAAATTTACAAGAAAAGAATCTTATTGTCATGCACGATGGGGATCGATACGGCAGCGGAGCGCGAGATCAAATTGTTGCTTCATTGCCGAAACTTATTAAGTATTTAATAAAAAACGACTATCAATTTGTAACGGTTCCTGAATTTCACCGAGTCGCATACAAGATTGAAGGATGGCCTTAAGCCAAAAAAGGAATAGCCAAGAGGTATTCCTTTTTTTCTATTGTGAAACAAGATAAAATCGAGAAGGGTTACATGTGCTAATTGATAGAAAGACTAGGTAGAGAAAAGTATTTCACCTTATAGAGGGATTGATTGTTAGGAGATGTCTTACTTAGACGTGCAATACAAATAAAATTGGTAAAAAATGAATCTTTTTAGGGTATGATTCGTACTAGTAAGTAGATACATAATTTTGATGAAGAAAAGAGGTAGTACATTGAAAAACAAAGGTTTGATCGCTACGATCATTGTGTTAGTGCTTGTTGTAATTTACGGAGTGAGCTCTTACAATAGCCTTGTTAGCGCAGAGGAAGATGTAGATAATAAATTTTCCCAAATAGATAATCAATTAAAAAGAAGAGGTGATCTAATTCCGAACTTAGTCGAAACGGTCAAAGGCTATGCTAAGCATGAGCAGGAAGCAATTGATTCAGTCACTCAGGCAAGAGCGCAGCTAGCGGGAGCGAAAACTCCTGAAGATAAAGCTGATGCTAATCAACAGTTAAGCGGCGCATTAAGCCGCCTGCTCGTAGTGGTTGAAAAATATCCGGATTTAAAAGCGAATGAAAACTTCAGAAGCTTAATGGATAGTTTAGAAGGAACGGAAAATCGACTCGCTGTAGCACGTAAAGACTATAACGATGAAGTTGCGAAATACAATAAATCAGTTAAGAGATTTCCTAAAAGCATGTTAGCGGGTACGTTCGGCTTTGAAAAAAAACCGTATTTTGAAGTAACAAATGAAGAAAAAGAAGCGCCGAAAGTTGATTTTGGGAGCGATAAGTGATGAAATTTCTTGCTTCGTTTGCTTTATTATTGTCTCTTTTATGTAATATGGTAAGCGTTGCTTTTGCTGCACCTGATATTCCAAATCCGGTAGGCGATATTTACGTTCAAGATTTTGCTCATTTATTAAACGATCAGGAAAAAGCTGAAATAAACCAAATGGGCAGAAAATTGGATGATGAAACGAAAGCTCAAGTAGCGATTCTTACCGTGAATTCATTAGGTGATGCGGATGTAGAAGAGTACGCGAATGAAGCGTTTCGAAAGTACAAACTAGGTGATAAAAAGCTGAACAATGGCGTTCTTATTTTGCTCGCTAAAAAAGAACGAAAAATCCGAATCGAAGTAGGATATGGGTTAGAAGGAGCTATCACCGATATCAAATCGGGAGAAATTTTAGATTCTTATGCTATTCCTAACTTGAAAAATGGAAAATACGATACGGCGCTAGAAAGCACATACAAAGCTGTTTATAACCAAGTGGTGAAAGAGTATGATTTAGGAACAGATTTTGAACAAAAAGTGCCAAAAGCATCTCCGCCCTCTGATAGCGGTGTTCATTTAACAACTCTTCAAACGCTGCTGATTGCAGCTGTTATTGTGGGCTTACTTATTCTAGACTTCGTCTTTTTTAAAGGAGCGATCACGCAATTTCTGCTAAACTTCCTTGTCATATTTGGAGGAAGAGGCGGTGGCGGTGGCAACGGCAGCGGTCCTCGCGGAGGGGGAGGCGGCAGCTCTGGAGGCGGCGGAGCGAGCCGGGGCTGGTAAAAAGATAAGAGTAAAAAAAAGCTGAGATAAGATTAGGTTACTTGAAAGAAAATCCGAACGAGATGGATTCTTGATTGAGAATCCGACGCGTTTGGATTTTTTATTTGCGTGGTGAACATAGCTTTCATATATTCATTCAGTTACTTCTAGCAGTTGATTGAAGGGCAAGACGAAGTCTTGGACGTAAATCAACTGCGGTGTCACAAGCGGTCCAGCTCATGTATCCTATTTGTGCGTATTTAAATCGAATTAATTAGGTATGTCTCAACCTCTTTTTTTTCTTTGTACAGTTATACCTTAAAAAATAGATTTTTTCCATTATATAAGCATAATTAGAAAAATTAAGGGAACTAAGAAAAAAGCTAGAGATTTACAAATAAAAAGGAAGGTTTTATATGAATACATTTAGATGGATAGCGGCAAGGAAACAGCTTTCTCCTCGTGCTTTTAAAGATGAATTGACTAGTCAAATATGGTTTAGTCCCTTAATTTATGCTTTTTTTTCTGTTCTTTTAGCTGCGCTGACGCTGTTTCTCGACTATTACTGCAAAGTAGGAGAGAAGGTTCCTTCATTTTTTTCAATCAACATGGATTTAACCAATACGTTAGTAAGTACGATTATGCCGGGAATTCTATCGATTACGACGTTTACCTTCAACTTAATGCTTGTTGTATTTACATCATTTGCAGCTCAGTTTTCTCCTCGCGTGTTAAAGAACTTTGCTTCTTCTAAGTCTACTCAGCGAATTCTGGGTATTTTCATAGGGAGTTTTTTGTATACACTTTTTGTGTTTTTATTTTTAAACAGCTCTCAAGTAAACGGATATTTTGCGATTCCGTTTGTGACGACAGCCCTGTCTGTTTTTAGTGCGGGCACGTTTGTCTACTTTATTAATCATTCTGTTAGGTGGCTGCAAGTAAATCATATGACTCAATCGATGAAAACAGCGTCCATAAAAGCGATTAAGACAACGATTCGAGAGGAACTGGAGATTCACCGAACAAAGTCTAGTCATAGCGAACAATTTTCTTTTCCAGAAGGAGAGAAAAAGCCGGTATGTATTCAAACATCCGGCTATATTCAAACGCTGAACTACAGCCGATTGATTCACTGCGCCAAAGAGCATAATTTAGTTATAAAAATGGAGCGTGAAGTAGGGGATTATGTGCTCAGCGGAACCGTATTGTTTTATTATTGGCATAGAGATTCGACAGAGCACGATGAAATGGATTGTACCGTCTTTCACCAATATATCCATGTAGGGAAATCTCAGACTGATATTCAAGATACTACGTATATCATTACGAAGTTTGTGGAGATGGCAGTTAAATCACTGGGGAATGATGATTTCAAAACGGCGGTTAACTCCATTCATCAAATTAGCGATATTCTTCGGGAAATTTGTGAAGTTAGTCAATTTTCTTCTTATTTAGTGGATGACAGCGGCGTGATACGAATGGTGATTCCTGATAAAAAATTTGAGGACTTTTTATATGATGGATTCGCTAATATCCGGCACTATGCGAGACGGAATATTATCATCACGATGGAGCTGCTCAAAACGCTTGGAAATCTCGCTGAGGCCATTGGACCGGCTTATTACGACGATATTTGGGAGTTTGCTGTATACATTTCTAAAGGCTTTGAAGAAGAGTATTTATTTGTTCAAGATAAAAAGTACTTTTTGCATATTCTTTGTGATTTAGCGGTTTCTACAAAAAAAGAAGAGCAATATGAACAAATCGCCAAACAGATGAAGGAATAAAAAAACCGAAGTCAGACGCTGACTTCGGCTTTTTCTTTATTTATTTGAACGTTTTAAGATGCTTTTAGCATGTGAAAATGTATCAAAGCTTGCTTTTCCGTGATACGCACCCATTCCGCTGTCACCAACGCCGCCAAATGGAAGGTAGTGAGACGTCATATGGTTAATCGTATCATTGATAGAGCCGCCGCCGAATGACACGCTGTTTAAGATGTGATCTTGGACTGCTTCATCTTCAGAGAAAAGATAAAGTGCTAATGGTTTTGGACGTTTTACGATTGCTTGGATTACTTCTGAGATTTCATCGTATACGATGACTGGAAGAATTGGTCCAAAGATTTCATCTTGCATCACATTGTCTTCCCATGAGATGTTATCAAGAACAGTTGGTTCAATAAACAGACGAGAACGATCCGTTTTGCCTCCAAAAACAATATCTCCGTTTGTTAAGAAGCTGCTAAGACGATCAAAATGCTTTTCGCTCACTACGTGAGGGAAGTCTAGATTTTGTGAAACATCTTTGCCGTACGTGTTTGTTACGACTTGTTTTAGGTTAGCTAGGAGCTCGTCTTTTACATTTCGCTGAACAAGAATGTAGTCTGGCGCTACGCAAGTTTGACCAGCATTTGCAAATTTACCGCGCGCAATGCGTTTTGCTGCTTCTTCAATATTTGCATCTTCGTGTACAATTGTAGGACTTTTTCCGCCTAGCTCAAGCGTCACAGGCGTTAAATGTTTAGCAGCAGCTTCTGCCACAATTTTGCCGACCATTGTACTTCCTGTAAAGAAGATGTAATCAAAGTTTTCTTTTAGTAAAGCCGTGCTTGTTTCCACTTCACCTTCGACTACCGTCAAGTGTTCTTCAGGGAAGTTTTCATTAAACATCTTAGCAAGAAGGCTTGACGTATGAGGTGTTAATTCAGAAGGCTTTAACACCACGCAGTTACCTGCAGCAATCGCGCCTACTACTGGTGATACAGCAAGTTGGAACGGATAGTTCCAAGGTGCAATCACTAGAGCTAAACCGTATGGATCTTGATAAATGTAGCTTTTTGCTCCTGCGTGAGTAGATGGTGTTTCTACTTCTTTTGCCGCTGTCCATTCTGCAAGATTCTCAACTGCAAAGTCGATTTCGCTTAGCACAAGACCAACTTCTGCACGTTTTGCTTCAAATTCTGGTTTGTTAAGGTCAGCTTTTACTGCTTTTAAAATGTCGTCTTCATGACGTACAACAAGTTCTCTTAATTTCTTTAGCGTTTCGATACGGAACGCAACGTCTTTTGTTTTACCGCTATTAAAGAATGAAAGCTGTTTTTTTGTCAGTTCTTGATAGTTATTCATCAGAAAATCTCCTTTTACTTCACATTTTTAACTCTTTATTCAATGAACAGAAATAGCTGCTGCTTATTTCCAAGTTGTAACCGTATTGACCGGTAAACGGTAAGAAGCATGGCCTTCGCTTGCCGCTTTCCCGATTGAGATAAGCATAATTGGAAGATAACGTTCTTTATCTAAACCGAATTCTTCTGCGATTAAGTGTTTTTCGTATCCGCCGATTGGATTTGTATCATATCCGTGAGCGCGAGCAACAAGCATAAGCTGCATAGATACAAGACCTGAATCAATTAGCACGATGTCTTTCATATCTGCTTTTGGCATGTTTTCGTAGATCGGCTTAAAGAAATTTAGCTGCTGTTCTTTAATGTCCTGAGGCATATAGCCAAGCTCTACTGCTTTTCCGAAAATCTCGTCTGCATATTCGACGTTGTTCATGTCACCAAACACGGCAATAACAGCTGAAGATGTATGAACTTGTTCACTGTTAAATTTCGCAAGTTTAGCTAATTTTTCTTTGCCTTCCGGCGTTTCAATTACAACAAAGCGCCACGGCTGCATATTAACAGAAGAAGGAGCGCGCATAGCTTCTGTAAGAATTTCCTCCATTTCCTCACGGCTGATTTTTACTGAAGGATCATAATTTTTAATTGAACGGCGTTTTAAAGCAATTTCGTTAAAGTCTTTTGTAGTCATAGTCATTATTCCTTTCTTTTTAGGCGTTAAACTTATTTATTGTCATTCTCATATTTTCGATTGCGGACAATTGTTTGACATATCAATAATTGATACATCAACAATATAATACATTGATTTAAGAATTGCAAGGGAAAAAGTTTAAACTTTTGAAGTGGGGTTAATGGGAAGTGTGAAACCATATCCTGCGGGGAATAGAGATGAAGAGAGTAAGTGATAAAAATAAATAATAAGAATGATAAAACAAAAAGTTTGACTACTTTATTTCTCTTAGTTACGATAAGTAACGAAAAGAGGGAAAAGTGAATTTGTTACTTTTTAAATGAATGACAGTTTAAGAAAGAAGAGATAGAGAAATGTTTATTCTCTTTTTAAAACCTAAACTGTATTTATAATTAGTACAGTATAGCAAGACATATCAGGCAGAAAAATTAGGAGGACTTCAAGATGTATACAGATTTAAAAGATAAAGTAGTAGTTGTAACAGGTGGATCAAAAGGGTTGGGTCGCGCAATGGCCGTTCGTTTTGGCCAAGAGCAGTCAAAAGTGGTTGTAAACTACCGCAGCAATGAAGATGAAGCGCTAGAAGTAAAAAAAGAAATTGAACAAGCTGGCGGTCAAGCAATTATTGTTCGAGGCGACGTAACAAAAGAAGAAGACGTTGTGAACCTTGTAGAGACAGCTGTTAAAGAATTTGGCACATTAGACGTTATGATTAATAATGCAGGTGTTGAAAACCCGGTTCCTTCTCACGAATTATCATTAGAAAACTGGAATCAAGTAATCGATACAAACTTAACGGGCGCATTTTTAGGAAGCCGCGAAGCGATTAAATATTTTGTTGAAAATGACATTAAAGGAAACGTTATTAACATGTCCAGCGTTCACGAAATGATTCCTTGGCCACTATTTGTTCACTATGCAGCAAGTAAAGGCGGTATGAAGCTAATGACGGAAACGTTGGCTCTTGAATATGCGCCAAAAGGTATTCGCGTAAATAACATTGGACCAGGCGCGATCGATACGCCAATCAACGCTGAAAAATTCGCAGATCCGGAACAGCGTGCAGACGTAGAAAGCATGATTCCAATGGGCTACATCGGCAATCCGGAAGAAATTGCCTCAGTTGCAGCATTCTTAGCATCGTCACAAGCAAGCTACGTAACAGGTATTACACTATTTGCTGATGGCGGTATGACAAAATATCCTTCTTTCCAAGCGGGAAGAGGTTAATAGGTAGAACTGAATGAAAAAGACCTCGGAATATTTGGGGGTCTTTTTCGTATTGTCATAAATGCACGGCGTATTTACCAAATATTGAAACTTTTATTGAAGTGCTGCGTATATAAGCTAACGACGAATAAAGGACGTGTTGATATGCTACCGGAAACGATTCAACAAAAAGTAGATCAGTATAGAGGTTTTTATATCAGCTTAAAAAATGAATTCAAATGGAAAGTGGCAGATCCGAAGCAGTTTATGGCTATCGCTTCTATGTATGCAGTGAAAGGCAAATCGCTTCAGCTTCAGCCTTATATTGAGTTAAGTGACTATATTAAAAATCAAGTAGGAATGTTTTCTACATTAAAATCATCGCAGAGGTTTACGATTGCAGCCATGCTAGATACCTGCTATGAGAATCCAAAAGAAACGTTTCATGTATTTCTGGATGTATATGATCAATTGGTACAAGGCGGGTTTACGAGAGGCGCATTTACGTATATCGCGGCTTCCGCTATGCTGTCGAATGAGTCAAGTCGAAGTCATAAAGAAATGGTTCGAAGGTCAGTAGAAATTTATCAAGGCATGAAAAAAAAGCATCTCTTCCTTACATCAAGCGGTGATGTACCTGTTGCCGTTTTATTAGCTGAAACGAGCGAGTCTGTTGATGATTTGATGCATGAAATTGAACACTTCTATACCACATTAGGGCAGCATGGATTTAAAAAAGGAAATGACCTTCAATTTTTAAGTCATATTCTCGCAATCGATAAAAACCTACATGCGGATACCCTTATTGAAATATGCGTATCTGTAAAAGAAGCCTGTGAATCGGCAGGTATCAAAGTGAAAGCGATGCATTACCCGGTCATTGGCTTATTAGCACTATTTGAAAAACCAGAAACTGAAATTGAAACCATCCATGAAGTAGTGAAACAGCTAAACGCAGACAAACTTTTTAAATGGCAGAAAGACATCAATGTTATGCTGGCGGTTAATTTGGTTATCAGTGAAAAGCTGAAGGATTCTAGACTGGTCGAAACGGGCATCTATACAACGATTGAAACTATTATTCAAGCTCAGCAAGCGGCTATGCTAGCGGTTATTGCGAGCACTTCAGCGGTTGCTACTACGACTACTACTTGATAAATGAAACGGCTATAAAAAGAGGCTGGGGCAAAAGTATGTTAGTTGAAGGGTGACCTGAACGATGAATCGGTCGAATTTTTTATTGGCAGAGGGAAGGTAGGTTTACTCAATTTAGTTACTTCTAGCCGTAGATTGGAGGGCAAGGCGAAGACTCCTGCGGGAAAAGCGGAACAGATGAGACCCCGCAGGAGCGCAAGCGACGAGGAGGCTCATCTGTCGCCCGCGGAAAGCGTAGTCTTGCACGGAAATCAACGGCGGTGTCATAAGCGAGCGATTCATGCGATCTCATTTGTCCGTCTTTACATTGGAATGATTTTGTTATGTCTCAATCTCTTCTACTTAAAAATATAAACCTCGCCATCATCTGGAACAAAGACGTGAGATGTCATGTCTTTTTCTTTGATAAAGCCTTTTAATTCTTCCCTTGATAGCGTCCAGTGGTTTACAGCTTCCATATGGACAGAAATAATCGTAGCCTTAGGAGCTGCTTTGTATACTTCGTAAATATCTTCTTTCCCCATTACAAGAGAACCGCCTTCTAAAAACTGATTATCACCGCCATTTACGACAATGACATCCGGTTGATGGGTGTTGATTTCTTCTTCAACAGCGGCATACCATACCGTGTCTCCAGCTACATAGAGGGTTTTTTCACTCTTATGTTTAAAAACAACGCCGCACACTAAACCAGTACGCTTTAAAATTTCTCCTCTTCCGTGCTCGCCTTTTGTTTTGATTAATTCAACGCCTTCAAAAACCGTGTTTTGCGTAAGTACTTCTACATTTTTAAAACCAGCTTCTTTTACTACTGCGGCATCTTCTTCATTTTGAACGAACATTTTGATATCGTTTGGCAATGCCTGTTTAGCGGCATCGTCAAAATGGTCTAAATGGAGGTGAGTAACAATAACCGCATCTACATCAGCAATAATTTCTTCAACGGATATCGGTAAGTTCACTAAAGGGTTGTTTTGATCTTGTCTGATCGAATTTGAAAAAGGGGGGTAAGTTCCTTTTTCCGCTAACATAGGATCAATTAAAAACGTTTTTCCCTCGTATTCAACAAGTAAAGTAGCATTTCGAATATGTGTAATCTTCATCTCTATCTCTCCTTTTTTTGATCTACATACAGTTTATAAGATGAGCGGTTTTCAAATACATAAACAAAATCAAGTCTTTTAGCCCTTTTACTTGATAAATGAAAGAATATTAGTCAAAAGCAAAAAGAACCGAAACAATGATGTTCAGGTTCTTTTTAGCATTTCTTTTTTCTCTTCATACAAATGTACTTGGTTGCGTCCGTTTTGTTTGGCAGCGTACAGAGCAATATCTGCTTTATTTAAAAGGTCATCCAACGTGTCGTTTTCTTGTTTTGCTGCTTGGGCTACTCCAAGGCTTAGCGTAACAGAAATGGTTTCTTCATTGATACGTAAGGGCTGAGTCTTAACGTGCCTGCGAAGCTGATTGGCAAGGACCTCAGCTTCTGATGATGTATAGCCCTTTAGCGTGAGTACAAATTCTTCACCGCCGTACCGAGCAAAAAGCGCTCCTTGCGGTAATACGGACTGGCAGGCTTTTACGACATGTACAAGCACCTGATCGCCGGTATAATGACCATACGTATCGTTCACTTTTTTAAAATAATCAATATCAAGTATAAGAAGCGTAAAAGAAGATGCAGACTTTTTTGCTTCTTCGAACGCTTGCTTGCTGTGCTGAAAAAATGCCCTGCGGTTATAAATTTGCGTCAGCTCATCGTAATAAGCTTGATTTTCAAGCTTTAGCTGAAGTCTTTTTAGCTCCGTGATATCCGTAAAAATAAGCAGCAACCCGTGACTGTTGTTAGCATACTGCAAAGGAGAGGTGCGAACTTGATACGTACACTGAGATTGGTCCGCGAAAAAAAGCTGCAGCTCTTGACTGCTGTTTTTATTTTCGAATGTAAAAGGAAATGAACTGCCCGATAGCGTGAACCAAATATCAGCAAACCGTTTTCCAAACATCGCTTTTTTCAGCTGCGGAAACATGTTCTTCGACGCTAAGTTAAATTCAATTAATCTGTAAGCTTCATCAAGCACGATAACACCGTCATTAATGCTGTTAAATATCGCATCTTTCGCAACGGGCATAACTGTAAACATACGGGATGAGTTAATGGACCATAAATATAAAAAAGAAGAAACCCATAAAACCATAGGAACTGGATCAATTCCCTGCGGCGTAAAGCCCATTAAATAGACAAAAGCTGTGACGATAGGGACTAATTGCCCGACCATTAATGCAATTAACTGCAGGCGGTAAGCTTTGGCTGTTTCTTTCCAGCGGTAAACGGCGAGCAAAAAAGCAACGAACATAGACGAAAAGATGAACATGCCGTGAATCGTATACCATGGTCCAATTTCTTGATGAATGTAAGGAGCACCTAAAACTGGGTCAATTTCAAACACGCGGTAATGAAGGTGATGCCAGTCATTTGTTGCGACCATGATCAAACTAATAAAAGGAATGATGAAAAGCGCAAAAATATGCTTTTTCCTTACCTTTATGCCGACATACTGCATAACAAACAGCAGCCCTGCAGGAGGCGAAAAAGGCATGCCCACGTATTGAACGACGGTCCAAAATTTCATTTCCTCAAGATTAACAGATAGTAAGCTAAAGGCTGCACCCATACAATAAATAGCGGTGAAACCTGTATGAAGAATAAATAAATGCGCAATATTGCTGTAGTGGTGACGTTTAATAAACACGTAAAAGCACAAGTATAAATTAAGAACACCGGACGTACAGATAAGCGTTATATAAGCTGTTAAATCTAAATTCACAATCGTGTCCCTCATTAAGAAATCATTTTTAGTTAAATGTAGCACAATTGAAATGAAATGTGGTTATTTTATGCAGGAAATTAGTAGTGTTGGAGATAGTAGAGGGACTATAAGGATAGGTCTGGACGATGAAAAAATGGTGCCTAAACAACAAGTAATTGAAACGAACGGAGAAGATTTATCTTGAGCTACAAAAGTCAAAGTTTCTCGGTAAAAAACACATGCCTGAAAACACGGGATGTTCCTTCATCTGCGTGTCTTCAGGCATATTTGTATTTAAGTTTACTGTTTTACAAAGGTGTCACCTGCATTTTTTTCTGTCTAAAAAAGACCCAATCCTTAAAGCCGATTTCTTTAAGGCGCTTTTTTACGAGTTCAAAGTCGTCGCCAATGCGCTCCGGATCATGAGCATCGGAGCCAAATGTCATGCGTACCCCGTAGTGCAGAGCTCTTTCCAAAATATCGTCTGCAGGATACCAGCCTCCGCAGTCTTTGGTTTTGCCTGATGTATTCACTTCTATGGCAATGTCATGTGCTGAAATCACTTTTAGCGTTTGATCAATAACAGCTGTCTCGATAGAAGAAAAAGAAGGATAGAATCCTTTCATGGCATCAATATGGCCAAGAATCTGAAACATTCTGCTTCGGGCGGATTCTTCGATCAATTGATAATACGTTTCTTTCGTGCGCTGCTTTTCTTGCTGAGAAAGGCCTTCCCAGCGCGTTTTATGAAAGATGCTGACTTCATCAACTTGATGGACAGAGCCGATTATGTAGTCAAACGGATATTTTTCATAGTAGCTACGATATATTTTTGCATGATCGGGAAAGAAATCAGACTCTACGCCTAACAGCACTTCAATTTTTTCTTTATATTCTTCTTTTAGTTTCAAAATCTCAGCTACATATCCGGAGAATGCGCTTTTTCCCATCGCAATGTGAGGCTACGGCTGGTCTTCTTCGCTTGCGAAATAAGGAGAATGATCGGAAATCCCAATGATATCAAGGCCTTTATCAATAGATGCCTCTATATAATCTCGAATCGTTCCGCGAGCATGTCCGCATCGGTCGTGATGGGTATGAAAATCAAATTTTAAATCAGCGTTCATTTTTCATCACCTCTGTTACCTTTTTCATGTAGTGTATAAAATATTCTACAAAGAAACAAAGTATCCCCCGTAGAAATGGATGAAGAGAATATTTCTTGGCTTGCTGGTGATTCATCTATTAAAAAGATTGTACAGAAACAAGTTATTTTATTTAATTTGCTGCAAAAATTGAAATGGAATCCATACCAAAAGTTACATTTGATTCGGCAAGCTAAAACGCATATACTACTCATACACGATCTGAAATAACGTTCAGGTAATCGCTGCATCATTTGATGTAGAGGAAAGTCCATGCTCGCACGGTGCTGAGATGCCCGTAGTGTTCGTGCCTAGTGAAAAAATAAGCTAGGGCAGCTTGGCTTATAGCTTAGCTGACGGCGGGAAAAACCACCTAAGTCCTCGGATATGGTCGAGTATCCCTGAAAGTGCCACAGTGACGAAGCTTTGCTGGAAACAGCAAAGGTGGAACGCGGTAAACCCCACGAGCGAGAAACCCAAACAATGGTAGGGGAACTGTCTCTAAGGAATTCAACGGAGAGACGGACGGTTACATGTGTAATCGTAGATAGATGATTACCGCCTGAGTACGAGAGTAAAATCGTTTGCAGTACAAAGGTACAAAACATGGCTTATCGAACGTTGTTGAAACAGAGACTGACTATAAATATGTAATCAAAACAAACCAATTGGGTTTGTTTTTTTGTTTATTATTTTTCAACTCGTAGCCGACTCATTGATAGAGTGCTTGAATTTCTTTACATATGTAAATACATATTGCCTAAATTGTTGTATAGTTTACTTGTACTTACTAAACATGGGGAAAGGGAGAAGATGGATGATTAAGAAAATGGAACATACAGCAATTATTGTTGGAAATATGGATGAAACGATTCACTACTACTGTGATATGTTTGGCTTCAAAGTTCGCCTTCAAGGCTCTAACGAAAAGAGAGAGATGGCTTTTTTGTATCTTGAAGAACAGCCGGGTATTGAAATTGAGCTCATTCGAGATATTGATCCGATTGGAGAGTATAACAAAAGCGGGATTGTTAACCACCTTGCCTTTACGGTAGAAAATATAAATAAGGCAATTCAACATTATAAGAGCAAAGGAATTGAATTTTTATCACCGGAACCTCAGCCAACACTTGAAGGCGGTCGTATGATTTTATTTCACGGACCTAATGATGAATTGCTGCAGTTAGTAGAACGGGTTAAACTTTAAAAAGTTTACTTTAAGAGGTACATATAAGAAAAAATGTGTTTTACATTCTCAAAAAAGACCTTTCTTTTACGGTGATAGAAAGGTCTTTATGATGTATAGTTACTGTGATATCTTAGTCAGCTTTTTAATAATTTCCTTACGGTTCAGGACAAATTCTTCTTTCTGCTAGAAAATGATGAGTATAAAATTTTAATAAGTGCCGTATACAGCAATCGACAAGAGGAACTAAAAACATCCTCAAGTATGTTTCCGTTTTTTATAGTAGCATCTTCTATTTATAATGTATAATTCATTATAATCATATTTTTCATACATCTATGTAATGAATAGAGCCGCTTGATAAGGAGATGGTACAAAATGGAATGGCAGCAGTTTAAATATTTTCAAACGCTAGCACGTACGCAGCATATGACGCGCGCAGCAGAAAAGCTGTTAATTACGCAGCCTGCGCTCAGTCGTTCAATCGCTCGTTTTGAAGAGGAAGTAGGAGCGCCGCTATTTGACCGGCAAGGACGTTCCATTCGATTGAATCAATACGGTAAAGTCTTTTTGAAGCGTGTAGATAATATGATGAAAGAATTTGATAAAGGACAAGAGGAAATTCAAGCGCTGCTAGATCCTGAGAAAGGGCAGGTGTCACTTGGATTTTTGCATACGCTCAGCACGGATTTAATTCCAGATTTAATTGCGTCGTTTCGCAGCTTATATCCTAAAGTGAATTTTCTGCTGAGGCAAAGTCCTTCTCACGTTCTTCTTGAGCAGCTGGAGCTCGGTGAACTGGATCTTTGTTTGATTGCGCCTATGGAAGAAAAATCGTTCATTAAGTGGCATCATCTTTGGAGTGAAGAGCTGTTTGTCATCGTACCGAAAAATCACCGGTATGCTGATCGTGAAAGTGTTGCACTAGAAGAAATTGCTGAGGAATCATTTATTCACTTAAAAGAAGGCTTTTCTCTTCGTCTTACGTTTGAGCAGTTATTTGAAGAGACAGGGGGAAAGCCTCACATTATGTTTGAAGGAGAGGAAGCTGACACCGTAGCGGGACTTGTAGGAGCCGGTTTAGGAATTTCTATCCTTCCAGATTTACACGGAATAGATCAAAGCAAAATAGTGAAAATCCCATTAGCTAAAGCCAACTGTCACCGAGTAATTGGACTAGCATGGATTGAAGGAAGATATCTATCACCGGCTGTTAAACAGTTTAGAAACTTTGTTTTACATAAATTTAATGATCAGAAATAAAGATGTTTCATGCCCTAGGCTTGTTTACAAATTTAGTCCTTTTTTCGTTTGAATAATCGTTTTAAAATCGATCTTTTTTTACCTACTACGCTGCTTTCTTTTGAAGCTTCTACTAATTCTGAAATGGCCTGCTGCTCACGCAAGCTTTTACGCAAAGATTGAATAAGCTGCTTGTCTTTTTCCTGAAGAATTTGTTTTGTATCAGGCTCTTGTTGGGGTGAAGGCTGTACAGGAAGTTCAGAAGTTGTCGGCTGCTGGTCGTCGGCCTCGGGCTGGTCAGCGGTTTCTGCTGTGTTCTCTATGTCCTCTTTGTCTTCGGCTTCTTCTAGAGACACGGCAGCTTGATCCTCGCTTGTAGTCAAAGAGAATTCTTTTTGCAGAGATTCATTAATTTCTTCTGCTTGATAACCCTCATCATAAAGCTGCTTAATTTTCAGTAAAACGTTCGCAGCCGCAGCTTCATATTGTTTTGGTCGATGATCCTCTTTTTGTATAAAGAAATATTGGAATTTATCTATATATCTTCTGATGGTTGAAGTAGGAATACTTGTTTCTTTAGATAATTCTTTTACACTAAGCCATTTTGTCATTTTCTCACCACTTTTTAAATGATTACTTATTCGTCAGCATCAATTTGAAATTGTATTAGTATCTACTGTTTATCTTATCATGTAACGCTTCTACGTACCTTGCTGTGTTGGTTTCTGTAACGTTTTTATAATCACAGTGTCATAAATGAGGTATAAGCTGCCACTCGCGCAAAGATTTGCTAGTTGAAGAATAGGAAATACAAGTATTTACCTGAAGAATGTTGCACAATGATGAGCGTGCTTCTTATTATTATCTTATAATGTTGCTGAAGAAAAATCGAGTGATTCCTTCACTGTTTATTAATTATGGTAATGTTGTACTAAAGAATAAAAGGAGGGGCAGCATGAGTTTTACAGAACGAGCAGTAGCACTTATTAAACAAATCCCTCGCGGAAAAGTCATGACATACGGACAAATCGCCCGCCTGGCTGGTAGTCCGCGAGGTGCAAGGCAAGTTGTACGAGTATTGCACTCGATGAGTAAGAAACATAAACTCCCTTGGCACCGAGTTATCAACTCCAAAGGAGAAATTGGATTTAAAGACGAAGAAATGCCCCTTGTTCAAAAACATTCACTCGAAGCGGAAGGAATAATCGTTTCTTCGGATGGAAAGCTTGACCTTAAAGTCTATCTCTATGAACCTGAAGTGCATAAATAACAAAAAAGCTATCTGAAACAGATAGCTTTTTTGTTATTTATGTTTTTCAAAAGCCAGCTTTAATCCAAATCCAATTAACACCACGCCCGTTGCTTTGTCCATAAAGCGCTGCACGCTAGGTGTTGTAAGCCATTTTCGTAAATAGTTAATAAAAAAGACGAATACGAAAAACCACGTGATAGCGAGGATCGTATACGTTATTCCCATCAGAAGTAATTGAAGAGTTACGTTTTGATCATTTTGAACAAATTGAGGTAAAAAAGTTAAGAAAAATACCGCCACTTTTGGATTAAGGACGTTTGAGACCAGACCTTGACGAAAAGCAGATGTTTCTTTTGTTTTTTCTTCTTTTGCAGAAGAACCTGTATCGCTTTTTTTAGAAAGGAAAGCAGAAATTCCTAAGTACATTAAATAGACGGCTCCTGCGTATTTTACGATTTCAAATGCAAGAGCTGACTGAAGAAGAAGAGCTGATAAACCAAACGTAGCGGCGAGTGTGTGAACTAAAGAACCGCTCGCTAAGCCTAATGCCATTTTATAGCCGCCCGTTTGTCCATCTGCCATCGTTCGTTTGGTAATAAGAGCAGTATCAATACCAGGACTCATAATCACAAATAATGTAAGAACCAAAAAGGTCAAGATGTCATTCATTTTTTTCTTCCTCCTTACTGTGATAGTATTAAATTGTAATTTATTTATTAAATATAATTTAACATAAGTAACGTCGTTTATTAAGTTTAACTTAATAAAATTAAATGTAATTAAACATCTTTTACGGAGGAATCATCATGGAAAACATAGATATTGGAAAAAAAGTAGAGAAATTTCGAAAAGAAAAGGGGCTAAGCAGTCGAGAATTAGCAAAATTAGCGGACATCACGCCATCTATGTTAAGTCAAATTGAACGGGGATTAGCTAACCCGTCCATTTCAACGCTTAAACTTTTAGCAAAAAGCCTCGATGTGCCTACCTTCAGCTTTTTGCTCGAAGAAATAAATACATCTCATTTAGTCGTAAGGTCGAATGAGCGTAAAACAATGAAGGTAAAAGAGCTAACGTATTCGCTGCTATCGCCCGATTTCACAGGGAATCTAGCTACGGCCATTATGGAAGTACCGCCGATGATGGCTTCATCAGAAACTCCTTTAGCACATAAAGGAGAGGAAGTGGCATACGTCTTAGAAGGGAAAATTAAAGTGTATTTGGACGAGGAAGTATACGTGTTAGAAAAAGGAGATAGTGTCAAAATTCCTTCGCATCTGAATCATAAATGGGAGAATACGTTTGAAGAGAAAGCCGTTATTTTATTTTCCGTTACGCCGCCTATTTTTTAAAGTACTTACGGTTTTTATACTGCTCATCTTCAGTGTGAGACACTTTTATTATATAAATGTGATAAAACTATCATGTTTGTGAGAGTAAACAATTGATAAAATAGCATTGTTGGTAATCTCTACCTAAGAGAATACATACTAAATACTTTTTTTGAAAGGTGTTGAAGGGTAATGAAGACATGGAAAAAGATGTTTCGCGCTTCAAAGCTCCAAAAAATGCTGCCTGTATTCGCTCTTTCGTGCGCGGCGGTTGTAGGCTTTTCAAGCAGCGAGGTACATGCTGAAACGGTAAAATGTCAAAGACAAGAAACAAAGAGTGATCGAGAGTTTGCTAAGCTTGAAGAAAAATATGATGCGAATCTTGGCGTTTTTGCATTAGATACAGGCACCAATAAAACGGTAACGTATCACCCGGACGAGCGTTTTGCTTATGCGTCTACTCATAAGGCTCTCGCTGTCGGTGCACTTTTACAGCAGAAGTCAATTGAAGATCTCAACGAACGAATCTTTTATACGCGCGATGACCTTGTAAACTACAATCCAATTACAGAAAAACACGTAGATACAGGCATGACTCTTCGAGAACTCGCGGATGCATCGCTTCGCTACAGCGACAATACGGCAGGGAACTTAATTCTGCAGCAGCTGGGCGGACCGGATGGATTTAAAGAAGCTTTAGAAAACATAGGAGACGATGTGACGCTGCCTGAGCGCTTTGAACCGGATTTAAATGAAGTGAATCCAGGAGAAACCCACGATACAAGTACACCGAGAGCACTCGCTGCAAGTCTTCAAAAATATGTACTTGGACAGGCACTTCCTGAAGACAAACGTGCACTTTTAACAGATTTGATGAAGCGAAACACAACAGGGGATGCGTTAATACGAGCGGGCGTGCCGAAAAGCTGGGAAGTAGCCGATAAGACAGGCGCAGGCTCATACGCGACGCGAAATGATATTGCTATCCTTTGGCCGCCAAAAGGAGATCCAATTGTTCTTGCGATCCTTTCCAATCGTACGGAAAAAGATGCGGAGTATAATGATGAATTAATTGCAGATGCGGCTAAACAAGCGGTAAAGGCTTTAAGAGTGGCTCATAAATAGAAAAATGGATAATAGTAGTTTAAATGTAAAAAAAGATTGGAAAAAATGATAGAACATCCTATTATTAATGAGAAAAAAATATAGGAAGGAAGTATCTCTTATGAAGAAGATTTTTCCAATTGCGCTATCTTTCGGTTTGTTAACAAGCGTATCTTTTAGCGCAGCTTCAAACGTAGATGCGGCAGCTAAGTCTTACAAAAACTGCACGGAATTAAACAAAGACTACAAAGGCGGCGTAGCTCGTGCGGCTAACGTAAAGAATAAAGGCGGCAAAACAAAGTACAAGCCGTACGTATCAAAATCACTGTATGATGCCAATACAAAGCTAGATCGAGATAAAGACTATATTGCCTGTGAAAAATAAATACTAGCTGACTCATCCAAGCGTTTATTATAAGCGCTTGGATTTTTTATTGTCAGCAACTCCTTTATATTGCGAGCTGAGGTCAAAAATTAGTCAAATCGCACAAAAAAATATCAGAAAATTCACATAAATAATAATGAACTGGCGGTAAAATTCGTATACACTGTGTACATGTTAAGTTAACTTACATCTAGTGTTAGAAATAAGAGTGGAAGCATTATAAAAAGGAGTTGAGTGTATAGTGTCTACAAATGCAACAAGTTCCGTTATAGAAGAGATGCATTCTCATCAAGATAGGGGTCTTGATCCGTCACTAAAGCCAAAAGCGGAAAGTGATCGAAAGCTGACTCCGATGTCCTATATGTTTATGTGGATTGGAGACGGCGTTAATTTAGGAAATATGACGCTTGGAGCTAGCTTGGTAATTGCAGGTACTGCGGTATTAAATCTTTTTCAAACGTTTGTGGCAGCGATTATTGCCATTGGTATTATTTCTACTTTTTTTGTGTTAAACGATCGAATTGGCTACAAGACGGGCATACCGTATGTGATGCAGCTTCGAATGTCTTTTGGAATAAAAGGCTCTGTCATATCGTCTCTTTTACGAGGCATTCCAGCTATCATTTGGTATGGTTTTCAAAGCTGGACAGGCGGTACCGCTTTAAACGAAATCGGGAAAATTGTGAGCAAAGGGTCTTTTGACAATCTTGTTCTTTGCTTTATTATCATTCAGCTGCTGCAAATTGTGCTTTCACTGTACAGCTTCCACGCGGTTAAATGGGTAGAGATGCTTGCTTCGATCATCATATTGCTTGGCCTTGTTTATGTATTTGGTGTTCTTTTAACTTCTCATAGTGAGGTAGTAGGAGAGAAGTGGGTACATACAAAAGGCTCATGGGGACTTCCGTTCTTTTCTTTCATTATGATGTTCATGGGGAATTATGCAGCGATTTTTCTAAGCGCAGCCGATTACTCGAGAGAACTGAAGCCAGGGATTAGCGATACAAAGCGTGGGTTCTTATACTTTACACCGATTCTAGTAGCCTACGGATTCGTTCTTACAATCGGGGCAATGCTTGCTTCTGCTACGGGCATATCTAACCCTGTCAAAGCGTTTGCGGTTGTAGTGGATAATTCATATATTACCGTCGCTGTATCAGCTTTTATTGTGATTGGCGTCATTGCCGTAAACATGGTGGCAAATATTATTCCGCCTACGTATGTGATTACGCTGCTGACAAAAGCAAATTATAAAGTGGCGGTTACCATTACTGGACTGCTTGCCTTTTGCTCGTTCCCTTGGGTGCTTGTTCAAGATTCGTCAGCTGCAGGGCTTGGTTTGTTCATTTTGATTTACTCTGCTTTTTTAGGTCCAATTGTTTCTATTTTACTGGTAGATTACTATATTTTACGAAAACAAAGAGTGAACGTAGAAGAATTATATCAAGAAAAAGGGCCGTTTTCCGGCTACAATCCATGCGCCATGCTTGCGATGCTAATCGGCGCAGGTGCTGCATTTATCGAAGTCGATTTAGGCTGGATTATAGGAGTGGTAGTTGCAGGAGTTGCGTATATTCTTTTAACGAAATTTGCTTTTAAACATTCAAAATTTAAAAAAGGAACCATCTTTGAATACTAACATTCCATCGATAAAAGCCTTTGCTTGCTGCAAAGGCTTTTGTCGCGTCAAATTAAATCTCTTTGTCTAGTTTCCTAAAAAGTGGGTAAAGTAAAGAAGAGAAAAAAGTTACCTCTATTATGAGTTGCTTTTACAGGAGCGCATCTAATGTATCGCATCAATCATAGCTTAAAGGAGAGGGTAGAGTATGTATGAATTTAGAGTGTATACTCTTCGGGATGGAAGCGAAAAGGTAATCAAAACGCTGAAACATGAATCGTTTGCTGATGAAATTCAACGAGCGGGAATTAAGCAAACGGAAATTGCGCAAACACAGCTAGTAGATAAACCGAGATAACGTATTTGCCTTTATTTTTACATGTTTTAAAAAAGCGTGATTCCTGTGTTTTCACGCAGGAACCACGCTTTTCTGATTTCTTATAGTTCTTCACCGTTTGTTTCAATCACATGTTTATACCAGTTAAAGGAGTCTTTTTTGTAGCGCTTCATTGATCCGTTTCCTTCGTTGTCACGGTCGACATAAATCATGCCGTATCGCTTTTTCATTTCGCCTGTTGTAAAGGAAACAATATCAATAATTCCCCATGGCGTATAGCCCATTAAATCAACACCATCGTACGTTACAGCTTTTTCTAACGCTTCGATGTGCGATTTTAAATATTCAATTCGTGATGCGTCATGAATGGATCCGTCTTCTTCAACCGTATCAATGGCACCAAATCCGTTTTCTACGATGAACAGCGGAATTTGATAGCGGTCGTAGAAGCGGTTTAACGTATAGCGCAAGCCCGTTGGATCAATTGACCAGCCCCAATCGCTTGATTTGATATAAGGATTTGCTACGCCGTTTGGCAATCCGCCGTTTACGATATCGCCCGTGTTATCAGCTTCAACGTCGCTTTTAACCGTTGTGGACATGTAATAGCTGAAGCCTAAATAATCAACTTTTCCGTTTCGTAAAATTTCTTCGTCGCCTTCTTCAAACGGAATATGATAGCCTTCTCGTTCGAATTCTTTTAACGCATAACTTGGGTAATAGCCGCGAACTTGAACGTCAGGGAAGAAGTAGCGCTGTCTCATTGTTTCTTCTGCTAACATCACATCTTTAGGATTTGAAGAATACGGATAGATTGGCACATGTGAAACCATCGCTCCGATTTGGAAATTCGGATTAATTTCTTTTCCTTTTGATACGGCAAGAGCGCTTGCAAGCAGTTCATGATGTCCTGCTTGATACATCACTTCTTTTGCATTTTCACCCGGCTTTACAGAAACGCCGGAGTTTGTCCATAAGAATAGAGGGTTGTGTACGTCCATTTTGTTGTTAATTTCATTAAACGTCATCCAGTACGTGACTTTGTCTTTATAGCGGTCGAAACAAACTTCAGCGAACTTCACAAAGCAGTCCACCGTTTTTCGGCTTCTAAATCCGCCGTATTCTCGAGCTAAATGCAGGGGCATTTCAAAGTGAGAAAGCGTAATAACCGGTTCAATTCCATGCTTTAACAGTTCATCAAATACATCATCGTAGAATTTTAGTCCTTCTTCGTTTGGCTCAGCTTCATCGCCTTTAGGGAAAATACGGCTCCAGCCAATAGACGTTCGCAAACATTTTAAGCCCATTTCTGCAAACAGTGCGATATCTTCTTTATAGTGGTGATAAAAATCAATTGCTTCGTGATTTGGATAAAATTTATCTTCTTCCACTGTTTCAGTGATTTGTCGCGCTACACCGTGTGCACCTGCAGTCATAACGTCTACTACGCTCGGTCCTTTTCCGCCTTGGTTCCATCCACCTTCAAATTGATGAGCTGCTAATGCGCCGCCCCATAAAAAATTCTTTGGCATCTTTGTCATTGTTAGTTCCTCCTTATTTCACTACGGTAAATAATGTTTGATTCAGCCCGCTATTTTTAATATCTTCAACGATTACTTCTCGATAATCGCTTGAATTTGTGATAATAACCGGTGTGATTCTTAACACCCTTGTTGATTATACGCTTTCAGTATAATTGTATCGATACAATTTATCAATACTCTAATAAAATAATAATTAATGAATAATTAAAGTTTATGGTATAGAGTTAGATTATGGTATAATCGTGTTATTCTTGAGACAAATTCAGTAAAGAGGTATAGCTATGATCAAATACCAACAAATTGCAATTGAAATTGAAACCTATATTGAAGACCATAAGCTTCAGCAAGGAGATAAGCTGCCGGTATTAGAAACGCTGATGGCGCAGTTTAAGGCAAGCAAAAGTACGGTAACAAAAGCTCTGGATCTGCTGGAGAAAAAAGGCGTGGTTTTTCAAGTAAGAGGAAGCGGCATTTTTGTCCGTCGTCATAAACGAACAGGTTATATTGGCTTGCTTTCCAATCAAGGATTCACGAGTGAACTTGAAGATTTTCAGTTAACGTCGGAAGTGATTGAGTTAGATGTACGAAAGCCGACGCAAGAAGCCGCGTTAAATTTAAACATAGAAGAAAATAGTGACGTCTATTATGTAAAAAGAGTACGGTATATCAACGGTCAGACGCTTTGTCTAGAAGAATCGTTTTATAATAAATCCATCGTTACGTACTTGAATAACGAAATTGTTTCTCAGTCTATTTTTCATTACATTAAAGAAGGACTTGGCTTAAAAATCGGGTTTTCTGATCTATATCTTCACGTTGGCAAGCTGAACGAAGAAGAAGCTACGTACTTAGGATTAAAAGAAGGCGATCCTAAATTATTTATTGAAACGCTTTTCCACTTAGCCAACGGCCAGCCGTTTGACTTTTCAAAAGTAACGTACAACTACGAACAATCTCAGTTCTTTTTACAAGCAACAAGTCATGTTTTATAAAAAAGTGTCTGTCTCTCAATTAGCAAGGAACGAGAGGCAGGCACTTTATTTCATTTTTTCGATAAAAATATGAAATAAGATAATTATTGTAATAAATAGGAAATTAATATACGATAAAATGGTTACAGGGTTTATAGAGATAAGGAAATGAGGTGCGAAGTTGAAAAAAATGCTGAGCTATCTTATTCCCATGCTTTTTATGTTTGGTTTGCTTTCCATGAATTTATTTCAGCCGACTAAAGGCGATTTTATCGCTGTAGGTGTGATATCGATTCTTGCAGGTGCTGTAATTGGTTTTATAATGAACATAGGCTGTGCAGTATTAAAAACAGCCAAAAATAAGATGGAGTAAACTGATTAGAGGCGGTGGAGGTTTTGAGTGAAAGTATTATCATTCAGCCATATGCTAGCAAGTATCAACAGCAAGTAGTGGATTTAATTCTTCATATTCAACAGCAAGAATACCAAATTCCAATAACGGAAAAAGATCAGCCTGATTTGTTTGAAATCGAAAGCTTTTATCAACAGGGAAACGGAAACTTCTGGGTTGCTGTTTGCAACGAAAGAGTAGTAGGAAGCGTAGCTTTAATAGACATTGGCAGCCGTCAAGTAGCGCTGCGGAAAATGTTTGTAGCAAAGTCTTATAGAGGAGCGAACTTCAAAACAGCTCACCGGTTATTGCATACAGCCATCGCGTGGGCAAAACAGAGAGAAGTGGAAAGAATATATTTAGGAACCACATTACAATACAGAGCTGCTCATCGATTTTATGAGAAAAATGGGTTTCAACATATAGAGAAAGAAAAGCTGCCTGAGAATTTCCCGGTGATGAACGTAGATAAAAAGTTTTATACATATAAGGTATAAGCTAAGCCTTTGTGCAAAATCATATCGGTTATTGTAATGCACGATAGATATGAGAGCTGTGTTTGTAGCAAAACATATAAAAAAGACGGTCTATGCATATTAGATCGTCTTTTTATATAGCCTGTTTATAAGGATGGATGATAACCCAAACGGCAATGAGCAGCTCAACGTTACAATGAGGATTCGCGGGAAGAGACTAAAAGCGGATATCCCGTCGCTTAGCAAAAATAAAGTTAATACGGCGAGTGCTCCAACGATACCGAAAAGAAGATATAGAATTAGTTCAATTAATATCTTAAGTGAATTTATGTATTTCATGATGCTTGTTATAGCTATTGAACAAGGGATGCCTACTATAATGATGAATGGAGCCGTAAGATATACACCAATAAGCAAAGTCGATAAATAATCTAATATACTTGTATAGCCAAGGGAATTTAATTCAAATATTTCGATGCAAACTGCACCGCCGCATATCGATGAAGCAATAGTTGCAAGTATTCGTTTAATAAGCTTCACAGTCGTTCTCCTAGACGTGCTTTTTTATCTAGAATAGGAATAGCAATAGACTTTGAAAAATACTAGCATCCATTAAAAGAAAAATAGAGATAGGTGTTGGGACTGCTAAAAGAAAGCTTATACTTTAGCTTAATAACAAAAGCCGCTAGGTAAACGAATCTAGCGGCTTTTACTTTGGCAATGTCTCTTGATAATGAACTCTTTTTTTTAGTAGCAAATTGTCTAACTGAGCAATTAAAATCCCCGCAACCACAATAATAGAACCAATCAGTTCTTTAAGCGTAAACAGCTCATGCAAAAAAAGAACGGCAAAAAGCGCAGCAAAAATAGGCTCTGTTGCAAAAATAAGTCCTGTGTGAGTAGGAGTTGTATAGCGCTGCGCAATAGCTTGACAAATGAATCCAATCGCGCTGCAAAGAACGCCAAGACCTAAAATCGCAATCCATGATGATAAAGTAGCTGGAATGCTGGGATGTTCAAATAAAAAACTGCAAATCAGTGCAAATAATCCAGCAAAACCTAGCTGTAAAATGCCGAGAGCAATTGGATTTTCGTTTTTCGTAAACGTGCCGGTCAGCGTAATATGAATGGCATAACATAGCGCCGTTCCAATGCAAAGTACATCACCAGTATTCATATGAAAGGAGTGCTTTAAAGTTAAAACACCTATACCGGTTAGGGTAGTGATAATACCGAGCCCAATCGGCCAAGAAGGAAGCTTCTTCACTAACAGGCAGTGGAGCAATGGAACAAAAATGACCGTTAAACTGACAAGAAATCCGGCGTTTGAAGCAGACGTCATGCTGACGCCAAACGTGACAAATGAAAAAACTGAAAACAGTAAAAAGCCTAAAATAGCTGATGATAAAATCGTTTTGCGCGTGATATGTAGTAAAGGCTTATAGAAAAACAGTCCGGCAATCAAAAAAGCAATTAAACATCTAAGTGCAATGATAGTAAATGACCCGAGCGAACTCAGCCCCATTTTCATAAACACGTACGACATGCCCCAAAATACATTTACACCAACCATCATCATATTTGCTCGTGTGCGGTAACTCACGTTCAACCCTCCATTGTTTATGATGTACTCACAGTATACAAAGGAATTTGATATTAATAAAATGAATCTTTATAATGATGAACGTGAATTAAATTCATGTTAAGGCGGGAGAAAATGAGCTTAGTGAAATATGAAATTTTAAACAAAGTAGCGGAAGTGAGAAGCTTTACAAAAGCGGCAGATGCGCTGGCGCTCACGCAGTCAGCGGTCAGTCATGCCATTACAAATCTTGAAACAGAATTTGGATTTCCGCTTGTGAATCGAAACAGATCAGGTATTACCTTAACAACAGAAGGCGAAGCGATGCTTCTTGCTATTCGGAAGGTGCTCCAAGAAAGTGAAAAAGTTCATCAAGAAGCAGCCAGTCTCTTAGGACTTGCGAAAGGAACCATCAAAATCGGTATTTTTAAAAGCGTATCGACCAAGTGGCTCCCCGAAATTATTCAGCTTATGGAAAAAAACTACCCTGAGATTCAAATTCAGCTTAAAGAAGGCGATTACCTTGAAATTGAACAGTGGCTGCTGAGCGGAGAAATAGACTGCGGCTTTATCAACATTACGCATTCAAGTCAATTTCATATTATTTCTTTAAAAAAAGACCCGCTGCTGTGCGTCGTATCGAATCAAAGTGCTTTGTATCATCAAAAAACCGTTTCCTTTAAAGATTTAGAGAAAGAACCGTTTATTATGCCTACGTACGGCGGATATCATGATATTAAGCAACTGTTTGAAGAACGCGGCATTCAGCCTGATATCCGTTTTGAATTAATGGATGAAAGTGCTATTTTATCAATGGTTACGCATCACTTAGGCATTAGTATTTTACCTGAAATGCTTTTAGATTCGATCCCTCAAGAGCTTCGTGCGATTCCGTTTCAAGTGGACAGCTACCGTTCAATTGGTCTAGCTACTCGTTATCATCTTTCACCTGCAGCCAAAAAATTTGCTGAAACAACGCAAGCATGGCTGCAGGATTCGAATAAGTAGGAGATTATTTATAGGGCAAAATCGGTTAATTCATAAGACTCTTAGGAACTAAGCGCATCTTTGTGCTATAATAAAGCTATACAATTACCTATTAGTCATCATTGATGACTAATTTTTTTTGGAGGATAATATGGAAGATTTATTACAATTAAAGAACAAGAACATTGTGATTATGGGAGTTGCCAACGACAGAAGTATTGCTTGGGGTGTCGCAAAAGCCCTTCATCAAGTAGGAGCAAACTTAATTTTTACATACCGTAAAGAACGTTCACTAGGAAAGTTGAACAAGCTGTTAGAAAAAAATGAAATTCAAGCATCACTAATTGCTGAATGTGACGTGAACAGCGACGAAAGCATTGAAGCAGCGTTCAAAAAAATCGGAGAAGAAGCGGGCACAGTTCACGGAGTGATTCACTCTGTTGCGTTTGCTCATTCAGAAGATTTAAACGGCGAGTTTATTAATACATCAAGAAGCGGATATGCATTTGCTCAAGACACAAGCGCTTATTCATTTATCGCTGTAGCAAAAGCAGCAAAACCTCTTATGACAGAAGGCGGTTCTCTTGTGGCAATGAGCTATCTTGGTGCAGAACGTGCAGTTGAAGGCTATAACGTAATGGGCGTAGCGAAAGCAGCACTTGAGTCTTCAGTAAAATACTTAGCATTAGACTTAGGAAAAGACAATATCCGCGTAAATGCGATTTCAGCAGGCCCAATTCGTACGCTTGCAGCGAAAGGCATTTCTGACTTTAACCAAATTCTTCATCATGTTGAAGAAAAAGCACCTCTTAAGCGTAATGTAACGCAAGCAGAAGTTGGCGACATGACGGTTGTATTACTGAGCCATCTTTCACGCGGCGTAACGGGAGAAATCGTACACGTAGACGCTGGTTACAATATTGTAGGTTAATTCCTAAACACCTTCTCGAATGAGAAGGTGTTTTTTTGTGCAATGTTCAGAAATTTAATGCCCTTTACTCTATTAAAATAATCAGTTCTTTCTATTCACACTTGAGCTATATAGATATAAAGCGTACCTTCTTTTATAATTGTCAAGATTAATACATAAGAAATCAAAACGCCTATATTTTAAAATAGATAAGCTCTAAATTCTAAAAAGAACATATGATGTGGCAAAGGAAAAGGAGTTGACGAAATATGCATCAAGGACAGCAACATTACATTCCATGGGAACAATGGCATCACCAGCATCCTCAAGGCACGTGGAATCAATGGCATCAGCAACATCCTCATGTACCTTGGGAGCAGTGGCATAAACAGTATCCGCACGGCACATGGAATCAATGGCATCAACAACATCCATATACACCTTGGAATCAGTGGCATCATCAGTATCCGCACGGCACGTGGAATCAGTGGCATCAGCAAAATCCATATGTGCCATGGAACCAGTGGCACCAGCAGCATCCACACAGTTCGTGGAATCAATGGCATAATATTTATCATCAAAGCTAATCAGCTTTTTAACACAAAAGGTCCAGTTCCCAAGGAGAACTGGACCTTTTGTGCGCAGATGGTGAATGGTGCAGTAAGCTTATTTTTTATTAATTTATATGAGCCCAGGTGATGTATGAAAACGGAAAAGTCTGTTTAGTCTATAGGGGAGGGGGTACACACAATAAAGCAGGTTAAAGAAAACATTCATAATTTCTAAGGTGGATAAAGTGGATTGGTTCGTATGAAAGAATTCATGTAAATCATCAAAATTAAATATAATTTTCTCGCTTGACATTATACCCATAGGGGTATAATATAGAACATGTAAACAACATTAATTCAATAGCAAGGCGGTGATGGTTATGCTCTATATAGCAGTGTTGTTGCTTGCTATTTTATTTATTGCATACAGACGTTATTATCCCGTTAAAAGAATACAGTGCATACGTGAATCTGAAGCAAAAGAACTTGGGCGAACGGTTGTAGATATTCGTCATTATCATGAAGTTCGCGATTCGATTAGTATAGTTATTCCGTATGCGTATCTCAAACGCTTTTATTCAGAAATTCCACAGGGCAGCGTTCATCTGATTGCCCGAGATAGAGTGGAGTTAAATTTAGGCGTACGGTTCTTACGAAAAAAAGGTTTTGAAGTACGCAGCTATGAGTTAGCAGTGTGTAAAAGTAAAGTAAAGAAAGGGGTATTCGATTATGGAGTATAACCAACAGGTGAAAAATCGCCTGCGCCGAATTGAAGGGCAGCTAAAAGGCATGCTTAGCATGATGGAGCAAGGAAAAGACTGCCGAGACGTCGTGACTCA
Organism: Priestia sp. JV24; assembly: GCF_025910025.1. Lineage (NCBI taxonomy): Bacteria > Bacillati > Bacillota > Bacilli > Caryophanales > Bacillaceae > Priestia > Priestia sp. JV24. The sequence goes on along the minus strand of NZ_JAPCIN010000020.1, from coordinate 509,586 downwards.
ATTATCTGCTGCAAGAAGTGCCATTGATCGCACAATGGGAGTCATTGTGAGCAGCAATCTTGAACAGTGCGTCAGAGAAAGCCTTCAGCAAGGAGAGCCAACGGAAAGGTTAGTGAAAGAAGCTGTACAGCTGTTAGTGAAAAGTCGTTAATCTGTCACCTTGTTTAAGGTTGACGAATATCATTATTTATTATTATATACCCTTACGGGTATATGTATATAAAAAGGAGAGATAAATACTATGAAAATTGATCATGTCTTAGATGCAAAAGGATTAGCTTGTCCAATGCCAATCGTAAAAACAAAAAAAGCAATGGATACTTTAACAACAGGCCAAGTATTAGAAGTGCAAACAACAGATAAAGGTGCGAAAAGTGATTTAACAGCTTGGGCAAAATCAACAGGACACGAGCTTATTGATTTTAAAGAAGAAGGTAGCACATTTATCTTTTACATTCAAAAGAGCTAATTTTTTTAGAATTAAATATACCGCATAGGGTAATAGGAGGAACAACATGACTGAGCAAAAGAAACGAACAACAATTGTATTATTTAGCGGTGATTATGACAAAGCAATGGCAGCTTATATTATTGCTAACGGAGCGGCTGCTTATGACCATGAAGTGACGATATTCCATACGTTTTGGGGATTGAATGCGCTTCGTAAAGAAGAAATGGTGCCGGTGAAAAAAGGATTTTTAGAAAAGGTGTTTGGTAAAATGATGCCTCGCGGTGCGGATAAAATGGGCTTATCTAAAATGAACTTTGCAGGTATGGGACCTAAAATGATTAAAAATGTCATGAAAAAGCATAATGCCCTAACGCTGCCGCAGCTTATCGAAATGGCACAGGAACAAGACGTGAAGCTAGTAGCTTGTACAATGACGATGGATCTTCTAGGGTTACAGGAAAATGAGCTCCTAGATAATATTGAATATGCAGGCGTAGCGGCGTATTTAGCCGACGCAGAAGACGGAAACGTAAACTTATTCATCTAAAAGATAGCTCATGAAGCGAGGGTCAATATGATTATCAATGCGCTTATTATCGTCTTTCTGCTGTGGTTTTTGTATCAGCGTTTTGCACCAGTAAAAGGTATTCAGCAAATAGCCACAACGGAGTTAAAAGCAAAGTTAAAAAATAAAAATAACCAGTTTATCGACGTGCGAACACCGCATGAATTTCGTACCAAACATATTAAAGGATTTCGAAACATTCCTTTGTCAGAACTGCCAGCGCAAACAGGCCAGCTTTCAAAAGACAGAGAAGTAGTCGTTATTTGTCAAAGCGGCATGAGAAGTATGAAAGCAAGTAAACTGTTGAAAAAGCAAGGTTTTACATCTATCACCAACGTTAAAGGCGGCATGAATACGTGGAGATAAATCAAGAAGGAGGAGACGCAGGGTGAAGGCAATAGCAGCACAAGAAGTAGAACAATTAGTAAAAAAGCAAGAACAAGTTCATATTTTAGACGTGCGTGAAGTAGAGGAAGTAAAAACAGGTAAAATACCAAACGCGTTAAATATTCCGCTTCCTTTATTGGAATTCCGTATGCATGAGCTAGATAAAGCAAAGAATTATATTGTTGTCTGTCGTTCTGGTGGCAGAAGCGGAATGGCAGCTCGTTTTCTTGAGCAGCAAGGCTACAGTGTAACGAATATGACCAGCGGAATGATGGAGTGGAAAGGGGAAACGGTCTAATTTTTTTAGATAAAAACATACCCCTACTAGTATTTAAACCAAGGAGGAAAAAGAAATGATGCAAGCAAACTTCGTATTAGATGCAAAAGGGCTAGCATGTCCAATGCCAATTGTGAGAACAAAGAAGAAAATGAATGAATTAGAAGCAGGTCAAGTACTGGAAATTCAAGCAACAGATAAAGGCTCTACGGCTGACTTACAAGCGTGGGCAAAAAGCACAGGTCATGAGTATTTAGGTACAGAGACAGAAGGTGACGTTCTTCATCACTTTCTTCGTAAAGGCGGAGCTGAAGAAAACGTAACGCCAATTCCTGAAATTTCATTAGAAGAATTTGCGCAAAGAGTAGAAAATGATGAACATCTTCATATTTTAGACGTTCGTGAAGTAGAAGAATACGATGAAGCTCATATTCCAGGTGTAGTTCATATTCCGCTTGGTGAAGTAGAAAAACGTTCGAATGAGCTAAATAAAGAGAATGAAATTTATATTATTTGCCACTCTGGAAGACGAAGTGAAATGGCAGGGCAAACGATGAAAAAGCAAGGATTTAAACACTTAGTTAACGTGGTTCCTGGTATGCGTGACTGGACAGGTAAAGTAGAATAACTAATGAATCATAGTGAATTAAAAAATTTTGATATTTTATATACCTAAGGAGGTATTTTAATATGACAGTACATGTTCTTACTGCAAAAGAAGTTACAGCTAAAATTATCAATAAAGAAGCGTTATTTATCTTGGACGTTCGTAACGAAAGTGATTTTAGCGATTGGAAAATTGAAGGTCATCAATTTCAGCATTTAAACGTGCCGTATTTCGATCTTTTAGACGGAGTAGAAGAAATCTTAGAAAAAATCCCTTCTGATAAAGAAGTAGTAGTTGTCTGCGCCAAAGAAGGTTCATCAGTGATGGTAGCTGACATGCTTTCAGAAGCGGGTCTTACCGTATCTTACCTTAAAGGCGGTATGAAAGCGTGGAGTGAATATTTAGAGCCTGTTAAAGTCGGCGATTTGAAAGATGGCGGAGAGGTCTATCAGTTTGTTCGTATCGGTAAAGGATGCTTATCATATATGGTCGTATCGAACGGTGAAGCGGCTATTATTGATGCGACGCGTATGGCGGATGTGTATATTAACTTTGCCAAAGAACTTGGTGTCACAGTTAAGCATGTGTTTGATACTCACCTTCATGCAGATCACATTTCAGGAGGAAGAGTTATTGCTGAAGCAACAAATGCAGCTTACTGGCTGCCTCCAAAAGATGCAGAAGAAGTGATTTTTGACTACAAGGCTTTAGAAGAAGGCAGTGATGTCGTGATTGGTAACACAGCGATTACGATTCAGCCTCTTTATTCACCGGGGCATACGATTGGATCAACTTCTTTCATCGTAGATGATCAATACTTACTTTCAGGTGATATTTTGTTCATCGATTCAATTGGACGTCCTGATTTAGCTGGTATGGCTGAAGACTGGGTAGGCGATCTGCGCGAGACGCTTTATAAACGCTATAAAGCATTATCAGATGAGTTAATCGTATTGCCAGCTCATTTTATGATTATTGATGAGCTAAATGATAACGGCAGCGTAGCTGAAAAGTTAGGTACTTTGTTTGCAGAAAATCACGGATTAAACATTAAAGACGAAGCAGAATTCAGACACTTAGTAACAGATAACTTACCGCCGCAGCCAAATGCATATCAAGAAATCCGTGAAACCAATATGGGCAAAGTAAGTCCAGATGAAGAAAAACAGCGTGAAATGGAAATTGGACCAAACCGCTGTGCGATTCGCTAAAACCTAAACAAAGGAGAGAGAGAAATGGAATCAACTAAAGTACTAGATGCAAAAGGGCTGGCATGTCCAATGCCGATTGTTAAAACAAAAAAAGCAATGAATGAACTAGAAGCAGGTCAAGTGTTAGAAATTCATGCAACGGATAAAGGGGCAAAAAACGATCTTGCAGCCTGGGCAAAATCTGGTGGTCACGAGCTTCTTCATACAGAAGAAGGCGACGTTTTTAAGTTTTGGATTAAAAAAGGATAAGAAATAATGGACGAAAAGGGTATCTCTTGTAAAAGGTACCCTTTCCTTATATGAAACGGAGCGACTATAGATGGATCTTACATTTATCATCACGCTTTTTCTTATTGGATTTATTGGGTCGTTTATTTCCGGTATGGTCGGTATTGGAGGGTCTGTTATTAATTATCCGATGCTGTTATATATTCCTCCATTAGTAGGAGTAGGAGCATTAACGGCTCATCAAGTCTCAGGTGCAGGAGCTATTCAAGTGTTTTTTGCGACAATAGGCGGCGTATGGGCGTATCGAAAAAGCGGATTTTTAAACAAACCATTAATTATATATATGGGCAGCAACATTCTAATTGGAAGTATGCTCGGAAGCTATAGCTCGCATTATATGAGTGAAGAAGGATTAAACGTTGTGTACGGGGTTTTAGCTCTTATTGCGGTTATTATGATGTTTATTCCAAAGAAAAACTTAGATGGAATTAAAAGTGACGAGCTTCAATTTAACAAAGGGTTAGCTTCTATTTTATCGCTGCTTATCGGAGCCGTAGCAGGAGTGTTAGGAGCAGGAGGAGCCTTTATTTTAGTTCCTGTCATGCTCGTAGTGCTTAAAATCCCAACTCGGATTACCATCGCAACTTCACTAGCCGTTACCTTTATTTCCTCTATTGGATCAACGGTTGGAAAACTGGTCACTCACCAAGTCCCGTTCATCCCTGCACTTATTTTAGTTGGTGCAAGCCTGATTGCCTCTCCAATCGGTGCAAAAGTGGGGCAGAAAATGAATACAAAAGTGCTTCAGTGGATCCTTGCCGGTTTAATTTTAGCAACGGCAATTAAGATTTGGTGGGGGCTGCTATAAAAAAAAGCTAACGCTATGGGAATCCATAGCGTTAGCTTTTTTTATAGTACTTCATCACTTTCCACAAACATTTCAAGCGCAGGATGAAATTCTTTTTGATAGTGGTTAGACGGACATACTTTTACAACAGTAGAGCGAAGCGCATTGGATTTTGATGTATTTAACACTTGCTTGCATTTAGGGCATCGTTCATTAAACAGCAAATGAAGCCATTTCACTTTTTATCACTCCTGTACTAAAACCTTTAAACCTTATCGATTTAATAAGGATTATAAAGGGTTTTACACGGAAGGTCAATGAAAAGGGAAGGGATCTTACAAAATAATTTACTAAGATAAATATATTTGCATAAAAAATTAAGAATTTATAGAATTTATTGTTTATTTATTTGATTTTTATGTTATCCTTTTTAACATACATTAAATACAAGGCCATATTTATCGTACGACCTTTGATTTGTATTACAAATAGTGAATAAGAAAAATATGTACCGAAAGGAGAACGTGACATCAAGAAGAAATGAAGAGTCAGAGAGCAAGCAGATGCTGGTTGTCTATTAAAAAGGCATCTTCCAAGGCTTAAAAGAAGCCTGAGCTCATAGGGAAGGTTTTTGTTTTAATTTTTCTGACTATTCGAATAATTAACTCGTTATTAAAAGTTTAAAATCTAGAAAAGGAATGATCATCAATGAAAGATAAATTTGCCCAACGAGCTAGTCTTGTAAAATCCTCTGAAACGCGTGAAATCTTAAAAGTAACGGAACGACCAGAAGTCATTTCGTTTGCAGGAGGACTTCCAGCACCGGAGCTATTTCCCGTTGAAGCAATGAACGATGCGTGCCGCGCCGTATTAAGTGAAGACGGAGCCGCTTCGCTTCAATATAGTACAACAGAGGGGTATATCCCTTTACGAGAAGCAATTTCTAAACGAATGCAGGACATCGGCATTGAGTCCACGATTTCGAACATTTTAATTACGTCCGGATCTCAGCAGGCAATCGATCTTACCGGAAGACTGTTCCTTAATGACGGAGACGTGGTAATCTGTGAAAGCCCAACGTACCTAGCGGCCATTAACGTATTTAAATCCTACAATGCGACGTTTGTAGAAGTAGACATGGACGAAGATGGAATGATTATGGAAGAGCTAGAGAAAAAGCTTCAGGAAAATCCACAGGCTAAATTTATTTATACGATTCCTGATTTTCAAAATCCTACAGGGCGCACCTTAACGCGAGAAAGACGTCAGCGAATGATCGAACTTGCGAACGCATACGACGTGCTGATTGTAGAAGATAATCCGTACGGAGGAGTCCGATTTGCAGGAGAAGCGCTGCCGCCGGTTAAGCATTTTGATACAGAAAACAGAGTGATTTACATCAGCACATTCTCTAAAATTTTTGCACCCGGTCTTCGAATCGGCTGGGTATGTGCAGACGAAGCTTTCATTGATAAGTACGTGGCGTTTAAGCAAGTGGCTGACTTGCATACGGACAGCTTTGCTCAGCGCGTAACGGCTAAGTACATGGAGCTTTATGATATCGAAGAGCACATTCAAAAAATTAAAGCCGTATACAAAGAGCGATGTACCCAAATGCTATCGTGCATCGAAGAATTTTTTCCGGAGAATTTGTCTTACAGTAAGCCAGAAGGCGGATTGTTTATTTGGGTGGAACTGCCCCAAGGAATCGATTCAGCACATATCTTTTCAGAATGTCTAAAAAATAACGTAGCCTGTGTGCCTGGAACGCCATTCTTTCCAAACGGCACAAGAAACAATGCGCTGCGCTTGAATTATTCTAATATGTCTGCTGAACAAATCGTTGAAGGCATGAAGCGCATGGGAGACGTATTGCATCGTGAATTGACAAAGGAAACGACTGTTTTATAAAAAGAATGGAAAAATCAAATAAAGCAATTTTATTAATTCATGAAATATACGGTGTGAACGATCATATGAATTTTATGAAAGAGAAATTATCTAAGTTAGAGGCAGATATTATCTGTCCTAATTTATTATCTAACGACGTTCCTTATAGCTATAAAGAAGAAGGAATGGCTTATCAAAACTTTGTTCAAAACATTGGTATGGATGAGGGTTCAAGACAAATTACTAACATGTTAATTCAACTAAAACAAGAATATGAAGAAGTAGGAGTTATAGGCTTCAGTGTAGGAGCAACAATGTCGTGGCTATGCAGTGAAAACAATTTGTGTAACTTTGTGATTGGCTGTTACGGATCACGTATTAGAGATTATGTAAATAGAAGTCCTGTTTGCCCAACTCTTCTTATTTTTCCTGCTGAAGAGCAAACATTTGATGTAGACTGTTTAACAAACTCACTAGTCCAAAAAAGAGAGCCGCTTTTGGAAATCAAAAAGTTTTATGGTGGTCATGGTTTTATGAATCCTTTTTCACAAGCCTTTAATAAAGAATCAGCGGACCAAGCCTTCCAAACAATAAGTGAGTTTCTCAAAAAACACTTAGCTGATTAATAGATATATATGCTGAAAGTGATACCCTCCAATAAGCAGAAACTGACCCTTTTTCAGTACATATACACGTATTAACATTTACTTTAAATGTATCGAAAAGGAGCGAGGTTATGTTACAGTCAGTTGAGCTTGCAGGAACAGCGGTAAAGCTAATGCCGCTTGAAAAAATACATGAACAAGAATTATATGAAGCTGCAAAACCGAAAGAAATTTGGGAGCATCTCCCGATAAAAGTTCATAGTCTAAGTGATATGAAACGGCTGATTGAAAGTGCTTTAAAAACCAAGCAAGAGGGAAGAGAGCTGCCTTTTGCTGTGTTTGATATAGAGTCACATTCGATTGTAGGAAGCACAAGATTTTTAGATATATCACTTCCCAACAAAAGCGTAGAAATAGGGTGGACGTGGTATCATCCATCCGTGTGGCGCACCCGGGTTAATACGGAGTGTAAGTATTTATTATTAAAATACTGTTTTGAAGAGCTGAAGCTTCACCGCGTTCAATTCAAAACGGATGTGCGAAACAATAGGTCCAGAGCTGCTATTAAACGGTTAGGGGCTACCCAGGAAGGCATCAGCAGAAAACATATGGTTTTACCTGATGGATACGTACGAGATTCGGTTATCTTCAGTGTAATTGACGACGAGTGGCCGTTTGTCAAAAAGCGACTAGAAAGTTTTTTACATGCAGCCAGTCAGGGAAATAAAGAAAATACCAGCAATTAATGGCATATAAAGATAAAAAGCACAAGCTATAGCTTGTGCTTTTTATCTTTAAAGAGCTTCTTTAATAATTTTTTTATAGTAAAGAACAGATAAAATACCAAAGATAGAGTAGAGTGCCGTATAGACAATCATGACAATAATCATTGGTGTCCAAACCTCCGTTCCAAACAAGAACCAGCCGGATTGCACGGCAAAATAGCTGTGAAGCAAGCCTACGATTAAAGGTATGCCGAAATTAAAGAGCTGCTTTATTTTAATGCCTTTTAATAAATCTTGTTCGGTGAAGCCGAGCTTTCTAAGAATTGTATAGTTCGGCTTTTCATCTTCACTTTCGTCCATTTGTTTAAAATAAAGAATGCAGCCCGATGTAATTAAAAATGCCAGTCCTAGAAAAGCAACAATGAACATGATTAGACCCATATTTTGTTTTTGACTCGCTGCCATTTCTATACGTGAGTTATTTAAGCTATTATCGCTGAATTTCATCTCTCCGAAAAGCTCATTTGCTTTTGGTAGGTCATCTTCTTTTGATATATCTATTCCAGTGTAGAGAGAAGATTCTTTTTGAATAGAAGGATCTGCGTCTTGTTTAAACTTATTAAATATGGAATTATCAACAATCGCAGTAGGTAAACCGCCTCCTGTAAAATAAATAGGTAGAAGAAACTTTCGATTTAATCCTACAAACTTTTGTGGAATTACTTTTTGCTTACCTTTTAGCTCAATACGCCCTGAATCTTTAAAGGCCATTGTTTTTTGAAGCATATTATTATAGCCGGTAAACAAGGTTTCGTTTGGAGCTACATCTACACCACTAACGGATTTTTCACTAATCATTGGAATCGTCATAGCGGACGAGTCCACCATTGGACTTTCCAAATCATTTTCTAGAATGTTTTTTACGTTTGCTTTTACTTGGATGACGTCGATCTTTTTTTCCGTGTAGGCTATTTTCTTTCGATCCAGCGCGGCTTTAAACGAAGCAGCGTCTTTTGAATTATTGATAGCAAAATCATTAGGTACATAATCTCCGGCCGACTTTTCAGCAGAGTAATAGGAAATGTAGCTCAAGCATAAAAAACCGATAGCAAGAGCGGATACAGTCGTAATAACCGTTAGTAATAACGCGTTTGATTTCATCCGAAACATAATGGAAGAAAGAGATAATACGTCGTTAATCGTCAAGTAGCCATTTTTGCTTTTTCGCATGAGATTTAATAGAAAACGAACGGAGCCTTTATAAAACAAGTAAGTACCTATGATAACTAAAGCTAAAATAGATATCATGGCGATTGCTAAAGCATTCATGCTTGTAAAAGATCCATCAAACAACTTGGCAGAAATATAATAGCCTGAAGCGATAAAAATAATGCCAAGAATTCCAATAATAATTTCAAGTATACTGATTTTTTTTGTTTTGCCTTCTGTCGATGAAGTAACTCGGAATAAAGCCAAAATGGTCTGTCTTTTAATAAAAAGATAGTTCATCGTCATAATCAGCAAATAAATAGCGCCGAACACAATCAGCGTTTGAATCAAGGCTTCTTCAGAAAAATGAAGCTTGGCAATGCCTTTTGTATCCGTGATTTTAAACAAAATCATAATGACCGCTTTTGAAAACGAAAACCCGATTAAAATGCCGACAATCAGTGAGGCAAAATACAACATAAAATTTTCAACGGTCAAAATACGGAAAATTTTTGTTTTGGTCATGCCAATCAGCTGAAATAAGCCAATTTCTTTACTGCGCCGCTTGATGAATATCGTGTTTGCATATAATAGAAAGATAGAAACAATAGCTACAAGTAAAACAGAAGCGGCCCGAACCGCTGCGCCTCCTTTAATGGAACCTTTGGTTGCATCAAGAGCCGGATCATACTGCAGCGTTACAAAAGCAAAATATAAAGCTGCGCTGAACATCAGCGCAAAAACGTATAAATAATAGTTTTTTACATTCTTTTTGAAGTTTCGGAAAATCAGCTGATTAATGTTCATGTTGAACTCCGCCTAGCACGCCTTGAGTTTTCATAATATCGTCAAAAAAGGCTTTTTGCGTTTGATCCCCTTTGTACAGCTGCGTATAAATTTGTCCGTCTTTTATAAAAATGACTTTGCTGCAATAGCTGGCTGCCACTGGGTCATGCGTTACCATCACAATACTTGCACTTCTTTTGTCATTAAGATCGGTCAGTTTGTTTAACAAATCGCTGGCTGCTTTTGAATCAAGAGCACCTGTGGGTTCATCAGCAAAAATCATGCTTGGCTCATGAATAAAGGCTCTTGCAGCGGAAGTACGCTGTTTTTGTCCCCCGGAAATTTCACTTGGATATTTGTCTTTCAGCTCATAGATGCCGAGCTGTTTGGCCAGCGCATCAAATTTTTTGTGAGCTACTGCTGAAGGAGTTTTTGCAACAGAAAGAGGCAAGAGGATATTTTCTTTCACTGTCAGCGTATCGAGCAAGTTATAGTCTTGAAAAATAAAGCCTAAATGTGTTTTTCGGAAGTTTGCTAACTGCTTTTCTTTCATTCTGCTAATTTCATTTCCTTCGATTTTGATGGTTCCGCCGTTGATTTTATCAATGGAGGAAAGCACGTTCAGAAGAGTCGTCTTGCCTGAGCCTGAAGCGCCCATAATTCCTACAAATTCTCCTTTCATAATCGTAATGTCTACGCCTTTTAATACTTCTTGTCTATTAAATTTATTTCCGTAGCTTTTATGAATATTAGTTGCTTCTAATATGTTCATATGTACTCACTCCTTTGATCTGATACGTTTATTATAAAAAAAGGGACTTTCGTTTTCCTTTGATTCACCGAACAAATAACGAAAGCATGTGACATTTTTGTCACATGCTTTTCATATCCACAAAATCATTTGATTTAGGAAAGGCAAGTGTAAAAGTTGTGCCTTCATTAAGAGCAGACTGCACGCCAATATGAATCGAAAGAGCGTGCGCCGCTTTTTGAGCGAGATACAGACCCATGCCTGTAGCGCGGCCGTCTTCATGCTGCGTAGTTGAGGTGAAACCTTTCTCAAAAATGCGCGGCATATCTTGAGGAGAAATGCCCCGTCCGTTATCTTTTACCTCGATGTATACTTGACCGCGGTGCTCGTAGCTTCTAATCATCACATCAGATTCTTCACTGTACTTAACTGCGTTTGTTAACAGCTGTCTCATAATAAACGAAAGCCACTTTGCATCACACAGTACACGTTCTGCCTGTAGGTCCACATCAAACCCAATATTTTTTTGCATGCACCAAGCTTGCAGCGTTTTGATTTCAGTGAAAATAAGGGACTCTAAATCCAGATGTTCAATATACATATCATTTTGGATAAAGAAAATGCGCTTTTGATGCAGCTGTTGATCAAGTAAAAAATGAATACGTAGCCACTCGAACGTCAAGTTTGCTTTAACTTCTCGATTTTCTAAGCTTTCAATTATTAAATGCATCGCAGTTAACGGCGTTTTAATTTCGTGAATCCAAGCTAACAGTTCATCTTTTTCCTGCGTCACGTACAGCTGAGTCTGCACGCCATCTTTTTTCGCTTGTTCTAATTGTTGCATCAGATTTCGCTGAACAATCTTTTCAAAGGGGCGCAGCGGATGAGAAAGAGTAGAAGAATCAAAGAAATCCTCTTCATCTTTTAACCCTTGATAAAATTTCGTTTCTTTATGATAGCGGAAGACGCAAAAAATAAGAAAGACAATTGATGATATAAACACGATATAAAGAATCGAAGACACAGGAATGGAGCTATCAATATAAGCGATAAAAAGCATAAAAAGATGCATCATAAAAAAGAAAAGAATCCAGCTTAGACGCTCGCGAATAAAGAGTTTAATCATAGCGTTCCTCTTCAATCGCTACGTAGCCTTGGCCGACTTTTGTTTCAATAAAAGTTCCCAGTCCAATTTCATCTAATTTTTTTCGCAGGCGATTGACGTTTACCGTCAGCGTATTATCACTGATAAACCGTTTATCTTCCCACAAACTATTAATCAGTTCATCTCGACTTACAATCGTATTCTTTTTTTGTATTAGGCATTTTAAAATAAAGATTTCATTTTTGGTTAAATCAATAGCTGTAGATTCGGTTGATATTTTGTTTTTTTCATAATCAATCGTAGCTCCTTGCCATGAAAGAAGGTTTACTTGTTCAACGCTGTAATTATACACGCGGCGGAGAAGGGCCTGTATTTTTGCTACAAGCACATCAAAATGAAACGGCTTTTGCACAAAGTCGTCTGCTCCAAACTGCATAGACATTACCATATCAGAAGGATGATCACGTGAAGATAGAAAAATAATAGGGATTTTTGAATGAGAACGAATCATTCTGCACCAGTGAAATCCGTCATATTTCGGCAGCTGAATATCCATAATAACTAAATCAGGTTTTACCTCGCTAAACTCCTGCATAACGTTACTGAAATCACGGATGCCGTAAACATCATAAGACCATTGCTCCAACCGTTCTTTCAGTTCGTTAAACAGCGTTACATCGTCTTCAATTAAAAGAAGTTTAAACAATAACACGTACCACGCTTTCTGTTTTTATACTTATTTTATAGCAATATCCTTTTATTTACCATATGTGATAGTAGATTCACCAGCGTTCTTTATAAAATGTGAAAGAATAGCTTTCGACGAGCATAGTTTATAAACATATATTGAACTCTAGTGAAAAAAGGAGAGCTGTTATGAAAGCAATGGTATGTACAAAGTATGGTAAACCAGATGTTCTTCAGCTTGAAGAAGTGGAAAAGCCTATTCCAAAAGAGAATGAAATACTGATAAAAATTCATGCCACCACGGTCACATCGGGCGACTGCAGAGTGAGGAGCTTTAACAGTCCACTGCTGTTATGGCTTCCAATGCGAATAGTTTTAGGATTACGGAAGCCTAGAAAATCAATACTAGGCGTAGAGCTGGCCGGAGAAGTAGAGGACGTCGGAAAGAACGTAACGCGTTTCAAAAAAGGCGACCAGCTTTTTGCGATGACAGGCATGAAGTTCGGAGGATATGCGGAATATATCTGCTTACCAGAAAAGGGGACGATAGCCGTAAAGCCAGAGAATGTAACCCATGAAGAAGCCGCCTCTATTTCTTTCGGAGGCACGACGGCGCTGCATTTTTTTAGAAAAGGAAACATTCAAGCCGGGCAAAAAGTGCTTATCTACGGTGCTTCAGGTGCTGTAGGAACTGCCGCTGTACAGCTTGCGAGCTATTACGGAGCTGAAGTGACAGGCGTGTGCAGTGCTAAAAATAGTGAACTAGTAAAATCTTTAGGAGCAGATTACGTCATCGACTACCAAAACGAAGATTTTAATAAAAAAGAAGAAAGATATAATCTTATTTTTGATGCTATTGGAAAAATCACAAAAAATCAGTGCAAGGGAGCGTTAGCCTTAAATGGACGCTTTGTTTCAGTCGAAGGGCAAGGAATTGCCAAAGTGCAGACGGAAGATTTATTACTTCTTAAAAAGCTGATGGAAGAAGGGAGGATAAAATCAGTGATTGATAGATGCTACTTTTTAGAACAAATTCCAGAAGCTCATGAGTATGTAGAAACCGGACATAAAATAGGGAGTGTAGTTGTTACGTTAAAAAATTTAAAAAGAGAATCTCTATAGAGGATTCTCTTTTTTTACGATATTAAACTTTACTCTCCTCCTTTAATCCAAAGTTCAAGCGGAAGTCCTACAAGATTCTTTCCGATCCATTCTCTGGCAATATTATTAGAAGGACCCATAGCAATGCCCGCTCTGGCATCTCGAAACAAGCGTTCAATAGGGCCTTTTTTATAGCCGTATCCGCCGCTTACATCCAATGCAATTCGCGTTGCTTTGTTGGCTACTTCTGAAGCATGAACTTTAAATTCAGTCAGCGGAAGGGTAAGAACACCCTGTGCTTTTTGTTCAGCTTGTAAAATATCAAGCTGTTCTGCCAAGTCAATTTGCCATGGTTTGGTGCTTTCAATGAGGACTTTTGCTTCGGCAATCTGCTGGCGAATGACTTGATAGTCGCTAAGCTGGTTATTAAAATCGCGGTGAATCGTTCGCGTTGCATGGTTAACCGCAAGCTCTAGCGCATGTTCCGCTACGCCAAGCCAAGCAGAACCAAGGCCAATTAAATAAATAGGGGAAACGCCGTTTAAGACGATTTCTTTCCCTGTTTCTTCACTGCCTAGAAGATCTTCTTTTGGCACGTGTACATTTTTATAAGAAATCGGACCGCTGTGATTGCCGCGAACGCCCAGCGCTTCCCATGGACTTGCGGTGATGCCGTCTGATTTTCCATCTACAATAAAAAAGCTAATATCCGTTGCTTCTTGTGCTTCAGGACTGCGTGTTTGGACGATATAAAAATCAGCTTGCCCGGCGCTCGTAGTAAAGGATTTGTCAGCATTAACTACATAATCTTCGCCATTTCGCTGCGCTTGACTGAAGTTGTACCACCAGTGTCCTCCTGAGGCTTTTTCACTTGTAGAGTACGTACCAATCAGTCCTTGGTCAATTGGTTGCAACCAGCGTTTCTTTTGATCGTCGTTTCCGTACAGCGTAATAGTTTGAATTGCTCCGACATGCATCACGTAAACCAAAGCAGTGGAAGCACAAGCTTTTGCAATTTCTTCAGCTACAATCGCAAAAGCCACGTGATCAAGTTCTAAGCCGCTGTATGCCTTTGGTACAAGAATGTTTCCCCAGCCGGCTTTAATAAGCGCTTCTAAATTTTTTCGTGGAAAAACGCCTTCTTCATCTGTAAGGGCTGCATTAGGCCGGATCACTTCATCTACAAGAGAAGTGATTTTCTCGCGGATGGACGCGTAATAAGCGCGCGTTGATTGATTGTATAAAGGACGTGCAGAAACTTCGACTGACATAACATACCTCCAAAAATTTTAATGTTTGTTACGATAAACTATTTATAATGCGCCCGCTTTTTCTTTTAGCTCCTGTTCTTTTTGTCTTACGAGCGGAATGATGGTTTCGCCAAACGTTTTGATTTCTTCTTCATAATGTAAAAAGCCTGTCAAAATAATATCCACGCCGATTTTTTTCAGTTCGATAATTTGATTGGCGACTTGTTCGGGCGTTCCGATAAGGCCAGTTCGAAAGCCATCATTGTACTGAACTAAGTTTTCAAATGAAGAGTTTGCCCACATGCCTTCACCTTGAGGAGAAGCTTTTCCCGCAAATTGCACTTGACTTTCAAACCCTTCAACGGCCTCTTTATCCGCTTGTAGCACAATTTCTTTTAGCACTTGTTTTGCTTTTTCTTCTGTTTCACGGACAATGACAAACCCGTTCACACCGAATTGAATATCACGGCCGTTTGCGTTTGCTTTTACATCTTCAATTTGGTTTTTTAAGTTTTCAATCGAGTTGCCGTTCATGAAATAAACGTCTGATACTCGGCCTGCCATTTCACGGGCTGCTTTAGAGTTTCCTCCTTGAAATACTTTTGGCGGCTGAAGAGGCTTTGGTTTTAACGGTGCGTCATTTAATCGGTAAAAGTCTCCTTTGAACGTAGTCGTTTCGTTTTTCCATAGCTCTCGAAGCACGTTAATAAATTCTTCAGAACGGCGGTAGCGCTCATCATGATCTAGCCATGGTTCGCCGTAGCCGTTAAATTCGCCTTTAAACCAGCCGCTTACAACGTTCACAGAGACGCGTCCGCTGCTGATATGATCAATAGTCGAAATAATTTTAGCAAATACGCCGGGATGCCATAGCCCCGGAAGAACTGCTGTAATAATGTTGATTTTTTTAGTAGTGGCGGCCAAAGCAGAAGCGAGAGTCGCAGCTTCTAGTTGATTTTCAGCTCCGTAGCTTGCAAAAAACCTAGTTTGCAAGAGAACATAATCAAAGCCCACCTGCTCGGCAATTCGCGCATACCGGCTGTTCGCTTCAAATGACCACTCTGTTTTTTGAGGAATGTTGGAAATGACAAGACCTCCGCTTACGTTCGGAGCCCAATAAGCAAATTGCAAACTCATATGTAACGCCTCCTTAGTTAAATAGTGAAAATAAATGAGCTGGGTTAAACATTCAACTCCTTAAATGCCAAAGGCTCTTATCTCGCTTCAAGTTGAAGAGAAGATAAGAGCCTTCAGTAGCCTGACAGGCAGTATGGATGCTGAATGTACATATAGTTATATCACCGGTTATTCCGATAGTCAAAATGAGTTTTAAGAAATTTAAAAAGAATGAAATCGTAATTAAGTTTAGTTAAAGAAAGAAGAGATCATTTATTTTAACTAAAAACAAACTTGACTTATAGGAATAGTGAGTATACTATTCAAATAAGCTAAATAAATGAGAGGTCAACAGCTATTTTGCTCTAAATAAATAGCCGTTTAAAAACAATCGACCAGACGACTGGAGATGCTTTGAACAATCAAAGCATCTCTTTTTATTTGTCGTAAAAAGGAGGAAGTATACGTTGAGTGAAAAAAGAAAGCTAAAGCTAGGAGCAAATATTAAAGGCCTTGGAAATACGACGGATGGATGGAGACATCCGGACGCAGAGCCTGATGCGAGCATTAATATTGAGTTTTATAAGAAACAAGCGCGTATATTGGAAAAAGGACTGTTCAGCTTTGTCTTTATTGCAGATGGATTAGCCATATCTGAAAAGTCTATTCCTCACTTTTTAAATCGTTTTGAGCCAATTACGCTGCTGTCAGCTCTCGCTGCTTCTACGAGTCACATCGGACTAGTCGGGACGATTTCAACAAGTTTCAGTGAGCCTTTTACAATCGCTCGTCAGCTGATGTCTCTTGATCATATAAGCGGCGGGAGAGCGGGATGGAACGTAGTTACTTCTCCGCAAGAAGGGGCAGCGCGCAATCACAGCAGAGGATATCTTCCTCATCACAGCGAGCGATACGAAATTGCAAAAGAGCATCTCGATGCAGTAAAAGGACTGTGGGATTCATGGGAAGACGATGCTTTTATCTATCAAAAAGAAACCGGGCAGTTTTTTGATCCAAAGAAAATGCATACGCTTGGATTTAAAGGTAAACATTTTCAAGTTCAAGGGCCGTTAAATATTGCTCGTTCAAAGCAGGGACATCCGGTTGTGTTTCAAGCAGGTTCATCAGAAAAAGGAAGAGAATTCGGAGCAGAGAATGCCGATGCGATTTATACAAATGCACATACACTAGAAGAAGCGCGGGCATTCTATCAAGATATGAAAAATAGAGCAAAAAATCACGGAAGAAATCCCAAAGAGCTTCTCATTTTTCCAAGTATTGATTTAATTATAGGAGATAGCGAGGAAGATGTAGAAAGAAGATATAGAGAGCTTGCCGCTTTAATTCCAATTGATCATGCCATTACATATCTATCTCGTTTTTTTGATGACTACGACTTTCATCAATTTGACGTAGACGCACCGTTTCCAGAGTTAGGGGATATCGGAGCCAATGCCTTTCAAAGCACGACAAATAAAATTAAACAAGCGGCGGCTGCTCGCAAGTTAACGTTAAGACAAGTGGCGCTTGAAACAATATTGCCGCGTTCGCCGTTTTCAGGGACACCTGAACACGTTGCGGATGAAATGCAAAAATGGCATGAGCAAGAAGCAGCGGATGGATTTGTGCTTCGTCCTTTTATGAGCGAGACGTTTCATCAATTTGTGGAAAAAGTGGTGCCTATCTTACAGGAGCATGGGCTTTACGACACTTCATATGAAAGCGATACGCTGCGCGGAAATTTAAATCTCTCCGTTCCAGCCAATCGATATAGTCAAACAAAGGGGGAGTTTGTTTATGACAGTCAAATCAATCAGTGAATACAGCGTCACAGAAAGCTTAAAGAAGCAGGTAATTGAGTGGAGAAGACATTTTCATCGCTATCCTGAATTATCGTTTCAAGAGCATCGAACGGCTCAGTACGTTGAAGATACGCTTCGTTCGTTTGGAAGCTTTATCATTACGCGTCCTACACCAACAAGCGTGGTGGCTAGATTAATAGGAAAAGAGCAGGGGAAAGTAGTTGCGATTCGAGCGGATATGGACGCGCTGCCGATTGAAGAAGAAAACACGTTTGCATTTGCTTCTGTTCATAAAGGCGTGATGCATGCATGCGGACATGACGGTCACACGGCTATTTTATTAGGAGTAGCTTCTGTTCTTTCTCAGTTAGGAAATGAATTTAAAGGAGAAATTCGCTTGATTTTTCAACACGCAGAAGAGCTGCTGCCGGGAGGAGCGCAGGAGCTTGTGAAAGAAGGCGTGGTGGAAGGGGTGGATTACGTAATTGGTACGCATTTGAATTCTGGTCTTCCCGTCGGAGAAATCGGCGTGCTTGCAGGTCCTATGATGGCTTCGCCTGACACGTTTAACATATCGATTAAAGGAAAAGGAGGACACGCCGCAGCACCTCATGAAGCAGTTGATGCTATCGTTGTAGGAGCGCAAATTGTGACAAACCTTCAAACGATTGTTTCAAGAACGACGAATCCAATCGATAAATTAGTCGTATCGGTTACACAATTCCACGGTGGAACTACGCACAACGTACTTCCTGATAAAGTGGAGCTGAACGGAACCGTTCGCAGCTTTGACGCGGCTCTGCGAGAAAAAGTTCCGGCACAAATTGACCGTATCGTCAAAGGACTAACAGAAGCCTACGGTGCAGAGTACACCTTCACATATGAAAAAGGCTATCATCCTGTCATTAACTCTAAAGAAATTACGCGTTTAATTGAAGAAACAGCTATCGAAGAATATGGAAAAGAACGGGTTAAAACGCTGTCTCCTAAAATGGGAGGAGAAGATTTTTCAGCTTACCTGCAGGAAACGGAAGGGGCGTTTTTTAACATTGGAGCACGAAATGAAGAAGAAGGCATCGTATACCCTCATCATCATCCGAAGTTTACGGTAGATGAAGACTCGCTTGAAATTGGCGTAAAGATGTTTTTGCGCATAACAGAAAAGCTGTTGGCTCGTTAAAAAAAGAACAAGAACCTATTTGGTTCTTGTTCTTTTTTATGTATCCTTACTTCGTATCTTTATAATTCGTCGCAAAACCTGCTGCAATTAAACCAATTAAACCCAGCACTCCTACAATGACGGTTATGACCATTACGTTCACCTCAGTCGCTCTTAATAATACGCTTTCAATTGTTTAATTTTACCATGAATCTTCATATGAAAGAAGCTTTTCTTTTAAAGGCTCTAGCTTTTTAAATTTTTGAACATAGCTTTGCCGTTTTAACATGTCGTTGGTTATTATCAGCGCATCTTCTTTACGCCCTGCATACAAGTAAGCTTCAATGACTTCGTCAAATCCTTCTGAGTAAGGGAATTTTTCATATTTTGCTAGCTTAAATGAGGCATCGTAGTGTTTTGTTGCTTCTTCGTATTGCTTTAGTTTTAAAAGCATACGCCCATTTGCTAAATGTAAATCAGCTCGTTCTAAATCGGTAAGGGTATGGAGTTCGATCCCTTGATTGCGTATATCAAGAGCATCTTCATATCGCTTTTTTTCTTCTAGCTCAAACGCTTTCTCATAAAAATGGTCAAACTTCGTTAGAGATCTTCTTGATTTATAGAACTTGTAAATGCCGTATAGAATTAAAAGCAGTAACCAAAGCAACTCGTTCAGCTCTCTTTCTTTATGTATAATATTTATATTAAAGGAAATTAAATTCAATTGATAGATTTATGAAAGACGCTTGGAGGAATACGATGGTCATCAACCAGCAAATCTATAATGTAAAAGGACTTCAGTACATCATTCGTTCAGCTGACACCAGCGATGCACACGAACTGTCTCACCTTAGAGTTCAGCTAGACGGAGAAACGGAAAACTTAGATCGTGAACCAGGGGAAGGATGTATGGAAGAATCCGATTTTAAAAAACTTATTCAACGTGACACAGAAAGTAAACGAAACTTATTTTTAGTAGCAAGCGTACATAATGAAATCGTCGGATTTTCAAGGTGCCAAGGCAACGAATTGAAACGATTTTCTCATAAAGTAGAGTTTGGCGTGTGCATCGCAAAAGAACATTGGGGATACGGAATTGGCAAAGAGCTTTTACAGCAGTCCATACTGTGGGCAGATAGCGCGGACATGAAGAAAATGACGTTAAATGTGTTAGAGACCAATAAAAAAGCGATTGATTTATATACAAAGTTCGGGTTTGAAATAGAAGGAGTATTAAAAAATGATAAGGTGCTGTCTGACGGCAAGTACTATAACACGGTAGTGATGGGGCGCTTTGCATAGCCTTTTACGAGTATGTATTTTATCGACCTTTAACAAAAAACACCTTCAAGCACACTGCACTTGAAGGTGTTTTCCGTTTTTACTAGGATTATAGCTAGTGATAGACCTCACTTTTTTTACTAAAGCTTTTATCGCTTTCAAATTCTTGCTCTTCTTCTTTTTCGACATCTGTGCCAATAGGCTCCCACTTAATAAGAATCGTCGCGATCAGCCCAATAACGGGAACGATTGTAAGAACCAGAAACGTCGTATAGATCCCGCCAATTGAAAGGACAACCGGAAATAAGTAAAAACCTAAAATACTGCCAATACGCGTTGTTCCTTGCCCCCATCCAGAGCCTAGCCCTCGCAGTTCAGTCGGGTAAGAAAGAGTAGCCATCGTCATCCCTTGCGCTCCGGGTCCAAAAGATTGACCGAAAATAAATAAAGCAATAAATAAAATTGGCAGCGCAATAAAATGTGTATCGCCTGTGAGCCCCATCAGGACTAAGCTTAAAGAACAAATGGTATAGCCTGTAATGGCAAGCTTTCTTATACCGACTTGCTCAGTTAGCCGTGATTGTGTAAAGCCGCCAATAATCCCAAATAAATTAAAGAAAAGAGTACCGATAATTGCATAAATCATTCCTTTGCCAAAAATAAGCGTAGAAATGGTTGGGATATAGAAGCCAACGGCAAAGTACTGCATACTTTGAGTAGCCGTAATGATGGAAGCTAGAAATGTCCGAGCCCGATACTTCCCTTGGAAAATAGCTTTGTAAGACAGTTTTTTTGAACGAGATAATGGTTCTTCTTTTGCATTTTTAGCCACTGTGACTTGTATGTCATAGGTTTTCTCTAACACTTTGACCGCTTCTTTAAGCGGAAGGTGATGAGCGGCCCACATCGGACTTTCATCCATGTAGCGGTAGCGCAAAATTAGCACGATTAGTGCAGCAACAGCTCCAAATCCTACCGACCAGCGCCAAATATCTTCATGCTGCCCAAGCAGATAAAAAGGGAGAACAACAAGTCCAGTAACAGTTGCAGCCACATACCACAGGGGACACCACAAGTTCACGTATTGACCTTTTTTCTTTAAATTGCTGAACTCTGCAATAAAGCTGAGCGCTACCGGAACATCTAGCCCTACGCCTACGCCCATTAAAAACCGAAAGATAAACAACCAAACTAAATCAGTTGCTAAAGCAGCGCCAAGAGCGGAGAAGACCATAAAAAATAAATCAATTAAAAACATTTTGTTGCGGCCGAATTTGTCCGTGTAGTATCCTCCTACAGTGGCTCCTAACAAAGCGCCAAGGGCCATAATAGCTGTAAGACTTCCAAGACCGGCAGGAGAAAGGTTAAACTGTTCTTTTAACTGATCAGCTCCAATTCCAAGACTGGTAAAGTCATAGGCATCGACAAAAATGCCGCCTAACGCTACTAAAATGATTTTCCAGCTTTTAGAGGTAACTGGATTTGAATTAACAAAGTTGATAATGTCTTGACGCGATTGAATTACGTGTGGTTGAGCACTTGCCATACTTGACCTCCTTATCGTATTACATATAATTCAGGAAACAAAAAGGCTCTCATTCTTTTTAAAAGAATAAGAGCCTCCAGTTGTCTGGTCGGTTTTTTTAATTCCTATACGTTTAGTGAGATTAATTTACCAAAAAATTCATAGAGTTGTCAATACGAGATACGAACAATCGAAATAAATTCTAAGAATAACATAATCATTGACAATCCTAGCATAAACTTTTAATATATAATTAAACAAAGTGAATTACTAGGTATTGCTGACGCTGTACGAAAAAACGCGCCTACTAGGCAACTGGAGGCCAGACCATTGTGGTGAAACAAATGGACTGGTCTCCTTTTTTATTGAACGGCTGCTATGGGAAAATTGGATTCTGGAACAGAATAGTTGGTATAGATTTAGCGATGAGCAAAATAGTCGAATGGACAGTAAGTAAGTTTTTTTCTTAATAAGGTTTTTGAGAGCGTAAACATTTTAAGAGGAGGATCCGTATATGACTGCCGACTTTCATTTTCATACAGATGTATTAATTATTGGAGGAGGCCCTGCTGGTGCATGGGCAGCTCTGCAAGCAGTTAAAGAAGGTGCAAAAGCTGTACTTGTTGATAAAGGATATTGCGGAACGAGCGGAGCAACTGCGCCTTCTGGTACAGGAGTTTGGTATGTAAAGCCCACTTCTGATGAACAGATGACCGCGATGAAAAGCAGGGAAGAGCTGGGAGGGTATTTAGCGGAAAGAAGCTGGATGAAGCGAGTGCTTGATTGTACGTTTGAACAAGTAAATGAGTTAGCTCATTTTGGCTATCCGTTTCCAGTAGATGAAAAAGGGATTTCTCAGCGAACGACTCTTCAAGGGCCTGAATATATGAGATTAATGCGGCGTCAACTTCAAAAAGCAGACGTTCAGATTTTGGACCATAGCCCCGCACTGGAGCTTCTTGCAGATGAACACGGTGTGGCAGGTGCGTGCGGAATCAATAATCAAACGCAAGAAACATGGAGAGTGGAGGCTGCTGCAGTTGTGATTGCAACGGGAGGGTGTGCATTTCTGAGCGGAGCACTCGGTACAAATGTTTTAACAGGAGACGGTTACTTGTTAGCTACAGAAGCAGGTGCGGCCCTTTCAGGTATGGAGTTTTCAAATGCTTATTCGATTTCGCCAGCTTTTTCTCCAATCACAAAATCTGCATTTTATAAATGGGCTACATTTTATTATGAAGACGGTACAGTGATTGAAGGAGCCGGTTCTCATAAAGGACGTTCCATCATTGCCAGAACGTTAATGGCCCAGTCCGTTTATGCAAGGCTGGACAAAGCGGATGAAAGCATTCAAAAAGCCATGCGCTTATCACAGCCAAATTTCTTTTTATCATTTGATCGTCTTCATATAAATCCCTTTACTCAAATGTTTCCAATCACCCTGCGTTTTGAAGGAACTGTTAGAGGAACAGGAGGTATTCACATTACAGATGAAACGTGTAGAACCGACATTCCAGGTTTATATGCAGCCGGAGATGCGGCAACGCGCGAATTAATCTGCGGAGGATTTACCGGAGGAGGCAGCCATAATGCAGCGTGGGCTATCTCTTCAGGCTGCTGGTCAGGAAAAGCAGCGGCAGCATTTGCTGTTAAGCAAGGGAAAAATGCCGGAAGTCGACATGCAAAAGGCTTATCAGAAGCGTCAGGAATCACAAAGTCAGTAGCTTCTTCTGATGCAGCTGATACGAAGGAAATGATAGCATCGGTTCAGCGCGAAGTCTTTCCATATGATCGAAGCTGGTTCCGTTCAGGAGCAAGATTGCAAGATTCCCTTATGAAGTTAAATGCCGTGTGGAATGAGTTGAAGAATGGAGTATATGATAAAGAAAGAAACATTGTGAGAAGTCGAGAACTTGCGGCCATGACGGCAACGGCGCGATGGATGTATACAAGTGCATTAGAAAGAAAAGAAACGCGAGGAATGCACCGGCGTGACGATTTTCCGTTTATGGATTCCAAGCAGCACTACCGCATTCTAAGCGGAGGGGTGCAGGAAGTCTGGGCGAGACCCTTAAGTACAAAATCTTCTAATCACGTAAAGGGGGTTATTTAATGATCGAGCTTCTTAGTGAAGACCGATGTATTAACTGCAATCTTTGTGTATCCGTTTGTCCAAGAAATGTCTTTGACCGCTCTCGAATGGGAGGTGCTCCTTCCATAGCTCGTCAATCTGATTGTCAAACTTGCTTTATGTGTGAACTGTACTGTCCGGTAGATGCTTTATATGTGACGCCTTTAGCTGAACAAACTGTAGAAGTAAATGAACAGCATGTAATAAATCAGCACCTGCTCGGAAGTTACCGGGAAGCTGTAGGCTGGGGAAAAGGAAGAAAATCCACCGCTTCTTCCGATCAGTCGCATATCATCTTAAATAGGAAATAGACAAAAAAGAGCGGACAAAGCCGCTCTTTTTTCTTTACTTTTGCGTTTCACGAACCCATTTCACAATATCATCAATGACATAAGAAGGAATGTTGGCTGAAACAGCATATTCATCGGGCGTGCTTTTTTCACCAGTTCCTTCTGTGAAAAAGTGGTTGAGCTTTGGATAAAGCTTAAAAGAAGTGTTGGAACGCTGAGATAAGCTTTGTTTCCAGCCTTCAAAATCTTCCGTCGTTACTTGATAATCACGCGCTCCTTGTAAAAAAAGCAGAGGCGTATCCTGAGATTTTGCGACTTCTGCAGGGTGCCAGTGAGCTAAGTCATACCAAAAATAAGGCGTGCCAAGCAGGAACTCTTTTGGCGGCTGAGCTGGCGAAAAGCTTGGGTCTTGTAAAATGGCAAACTGCTGCTGAAAAAAAGTAAGCTGCTCTTTTGGAAGCTGATTCAGCGATACAAGATAGGCAAATTGTTCAAGCATTAACTCTGGAAGTGTGCGGCTCGGTGCAGCAAGTAAAATAGAGCCGCGCACGCTTTTGTCCTGCGTTTGCTTTAAAATTCTGGGCATCATCATGCCGCCTTGACTGTGTCCCAGTATAAAAATATTGCGGCTGTCGATACCTTTTTGTTTCGCCATTGCTTTGACTGCGAGTACGGCATCATCCGTTGTTTCATCGTCAACGTTTATTTTACTTTCACCGGACATTTTAGCTGTATGTTCGTATGTACGCTTGTTGTAGCGTAAAACGGCGATTCCTTGAGAAGCCAGTCCAGAAGCCAGATCTCGAAACGGCTTTAAGCTCATAAACGTTTCATCTTGATCAGAAGGTCCTGATCCGTGAACCAATATGACAACGGGTACATTTTGATGTTTTGAACGTGTTGGAAGAGTAAGCGTTGCTGGAAGTTCGTAAGGTGCTTTGCCGATTGAAAGCTGTTTTTCACTGTAGTTCTTAGGGGTGTCATAAGGCGGTTTGGAAAACGAAAACTGGCGCTCCTCCGGTACGATTCGCCAATCATCAATTTGACGATTTTGACTAAATCGAACGGTTAAAGTAGCTGATACGTGTTCAAATTCAATTGGGATTTCTATATTTCGATGAACGGTATTGACTTCACCTTGTACAGATGTACCAATCTTTTTTACAGAACCAAACTGAGCCGTTAGAGCTGACCACCATGTTTTTAGGTTGTCTTCACTCATTTTGGACTGCAGGCTGCGGGAAAAGTAGCGCTTAGCTTCTTTTGTTTTGCCGTTGGCGACATTCGTTAAAAATGCGTTTGCTCGTTTGACTTCAACTTTTGCTGAATGATGGGCAGCATTTGCCGCTGCTTCAGCTTGAACAGGTGAAGTGGACATAGGGAGTACTTGAAGTCCGAGTGCTAAAGAAACAGCGAGTGGAAGGGCAGCTTTTACTTTTTTCATACATCATCCTCCTTGGCGATTCTTGTACTCTATCAGTATACCAATTTTAGGTAAAAGACGTCATGTCATTCTAAGATAAAAAAAGCCGATGCGTTATGAATATGGTAAAATAAAGAAGTTATATTATTTAGAAAATTTAAATATCTAAAAAGGGGCGCTTTTATGACCTATGATCCGCATTATCATCCATATCCATCTTACCGAGTTCCCGTTTATGCAAAAAAAGGAATGGTATCTACATCTCAGCCGCTCGCAGCGCAGGCAGGCCTTGATATTTTAAAAAAAGGCGGCAATGCCATTGATGCAGCAATCGCGACAGCAGCGAGCCTTACTGTATTAGAGCCCGCATCTAATGGAATCGGAGGAGACGCGTTTGCGCTTGTTTGGACAAATGATCAGCTGTACGGACTAAACGCTAGTGGACCTTCTCCGCAGTCTATTTCCATTGATGCGCTAAAGGAAAAAGGATACAGAGATATTCCTAAGGACGGAATGATTCCCGTTACGGTTCCCGGGGCTCCGGCTGCTCGGGCTGCTTTATCGAAGCGATTTGGCAAACTGCCTCTTTCTCTAGTACTGCAGCCTGCCATTCAGTACGCCAAAGAAGGATTTCCGCTAGCGCCTACTCTCGCGAAACAATGGAAACAAGCGTACGATACGTTCAAACGAGTACATACAAGCGAAGAATTTGAGTCATGGTTTCAAACGTTTGCCCCAAATGGACGAGCACCAAAAGCAGGGGAAATGTGGTCATCCATCCATCATGCCCGTATGCTTCAGCTCATTGGTGAAACAGATGCAGAAGCGTTTTATAAAGGCGAGCTTGCGGATCGTATTGATGCATTCAGCAAAAAATATAGCGGCTTTTTATCCAAGGAAGATTTGGCTGCTTATGAGCCTGAGTGGGTGAACCCGATTTCCGCTCACTACCGTGGATATGATGTATGGGAAATTCCTCCGAACGGTCAGGG
Organism: Priestia sp. JV24; assembly: GCF_025910025.1. Lineage (NCBI taxonomy): Bacteria > Bacillati > Bacillota > Bacilli > Caryophanales > Bacillaceae > Priestia > Priestia sp. JV24. The sequence goes on along the minus strand of NZ_JAPCIN010000020.1, from coordinate 483,185 downwards.
GCTTATTGCGTTAATGGCATTAAATATCGTCAAAGGCTTTGAGCTTCAAGAAAAAGACGCTGTGGATACGTATCATAAACAAATAGAAGCGATAAAGCTTGCGTTTGCGGACGGGGAAAAATACATTACGGAAGAAGCAAAAATGAGGGTGTCTGTTAGTGAGCTGCTGTCTGATACATATGCAAGCTATCGCCGCAGCCTTATAAAAGAACATGCTCTTCAGCCTGAAGCGGGAGAACCTGTCGGAAGCGGAACCGTGTATTTAGCAACGGCTGATGAAGCAGGAAACATGGTTTCACTTATTCAAAGTAATTATATGGGCTTTGGTTCTGGAATCGTTGTGCCAGAAACGGGAATTGCCTTGCAAAACCGCGGCCACAATTTTTCAATGGACCCTGATCACGATAACTGCCTTGCTCCTAATAAAAAAACGTTTCATACCATTATTCCAGGCTTTCTCACTAAAAATAATCAGCCCGTAGGACCGTTTGGCGTGATGGGAGGTTTTATGCAGCCGCAGGGACATATGCAAGTTGTCATGAATACGATTGACTTTCAGCTTCATCCTCAAGCCGCTTTAGACGCGCCAAGATGGCAGTGGAAAAAAGATAAAACGGTGCTTGTGGAGCCAGCTTTTCCCTCACACGTAGCACAAGCGCTTGAACGAAAAGGACATAAAATTGAAGTAGCTGTTGATTCAATGGCATTTGGGCGCGGACAGATTATTTGGAGAGATCCTGAAAGCGGCGTGCTATGCGGAGGAAGTGAATCACGAACGGATGGATTTGTAGCTGGATGGTAACGTTTAAAAAAACACAATAGGTGGAGGAAGAAGCCCGTACTGATTAGAGTTGGGCTTTTTTCATGTCTCAACCACATGTATAAATCTCTTCAAAGAACTTAAAACTAAAACAAATATTTACGTATGTATGAATAACGTGAACTTAGGGGTTATGTACGGGGAATTTACATTAGACGCTGCTGCGTATCTTTATAAATTAATATAAGCAATAATTGAGAGTGGTGAGAACAGCCGTCTCAAGCTGCCAATTGACATGAGGGTAGGCTAACAACACTTGGTGAAAGGAGCGAAAAGGTGATGAGAAATAAAAAGTTTGAAGTGAAATTTTTACGTGTAATGCTACTTATCGCCCTGGGAATTCTCCCTTTTTTATTTAGAAAACCACCGATTAAAGACTGGCTGCTGGCCTATGTATTTAACGCCTTAACAAATGGTATTATTGATAAATTTATTGTAACTCACGGCCTTCTTCGATATCCAAGTCGCTTATTGAAAAAACAGTTTAGAATTAACGTGTTGTTCGACTTTTTGCTGTATCCTATGATATCCGTCATGATTAATCAAGCTACGTATTACGATAAAGGGTTAAAAGTTTTATATAAAATTGTGCTTTTTACGATTCCAATGTTTTTTATTGAATTATGGGCTGAAAAACGAACGAAGCTCATTGAGTGGAAAACAGGCTGGATGTGGTATCACACTTTTACTAGCGTAACGTTAAAATCGTATCTTAACCGAATGCTGATTGGATGGATTCGAAAAATTGAAAAGAAGCAGGAAGAAACGAAAATACAATAGCAGAGATTCTAAAAACGACGTTAGAGAGGTGAACAAAGGTGCATATTTCTATCCTTCTATGGCTGATTTTTCAAAATATCCATAAGAAAACGTGGAACAAAATACGCGAGCTGTATGCTGGGGTTTTATACGTGAGCTTTTTTAATATTCTCTACTACTTTTTATGTAATAATAAATTGCTTTGGGATTTTAAATCTTCTCATCTTTCATTAAAAGTACTGCGTGTTTTACACCTTATGTTCATTACGCCCCTCATGATTTTGTCGTTCTTAGCTACTTATCCGTCTACACTCGCTAAGCAGGTGAAATATATTACAAAATGGGTGTGTACAGCTTCGTTTGTAGAATGGATTGGGCTTAGGTGTAAGGGAATTACATTTAGGCACGGCTGGCATTTGGGGTGGTCGGCACTTATTTACGTAATGATGCTTATCTTCTCGAGATGGTTTCAAAAAAAGCCTTTTGCGGTCTTACTGCTCTCGGTTTTAGCAACAGTGGTTCTCAGCGTTATCTTTAAAGTTCCCGTGAGCAAACGGATGCTAAAACATCCGCTGAAACGAATATTGACTCGGCCTTTAAAAGATCATGTGACTCAAGCTGTTGCGAATAAAGTAAAGCGAAAATGCCTGCTTCTCAAGCTGTTCTCGTAAGTTCCTGCTCTTTGTGAAGAGCAGGTTTTTTAGCTTACTGGAGGAATAACGTCCGTCAGCAGCAGAACGAAAAAAAACAGGCCCACTCCCGTAAAGCTTAAAGAAGCAAAAAAATAAGCCGTCCAGCGCAGACGAAACGGGTTGTGTTCAATATTGGCCCCAGACATTAACCTCATGGAATGAGTTTTATAGTGAGAATGAGCGCTGTTGCTTCCGCTGCTTGAAAACCAAAAAGTCAAAACTGAAAACAAAAGTCCGCTAAAAAACATAAGCTCAATAAAGCGGATAGACAAAAATGATGAGCACGCATAGGTTAATCCAGTTTCAATAAGCAGTGTAATAACAAAAATAAGCTGAGTTCTCTTCAAAAAATTCTCCCCTTTTTTCTCTGTGTCTACTTTTTATTATACAATAATTTACATATATAAAAAGTCTCAAAAATGCTTTTATTATGATATAATGGTAATAAATGTATGTATGAAAAAGTATTCAAAGTTCGTATGCATCACGATTATAAGCTTTTTTATAATGATGAGACTTACTATATACGCTGCGCTTAGCTTCAGGTGCGTAGAATGAAAGTGAGGAGTGTGTATGGACTTAGGAGAGACTGTGATTGCGATACTAGCAGCGGGAGCACTTTTATTATACGGCACGTTAGAGCTTTGGTTTGCGCCTCGTAATTCTTCTTTTTTTAAAGGGTGGAAGCAAAAACTAGCCGTCATTTTACCGTTATATGCGGTTACATTCGGCATATGGTTCGCGTTTTTTTCATAACAAAAAAGTCTTACAAAAAGGAGGAATGAAAGATGGAAATCAATTCATACCTCATTCGGTTTTCATGTATGCTGATGCTCATGTTTGGAGGATTATTTATTATACGGTATGTAAAAACAGGTGACTTTTATTTAGATCAGCTTCTTGTCTTTGGAGCGGGTTTTGTTCTGTTTATCGGCTCACTTATTTGGAAAAGAAAACATCAGCAGCAAGGAAATAGAAAAGCTTGTTAATCTCATGAAATTGTGACAGTATAAAACAGATAAAAAATGTAATCTCGTGATCGTACCATTGGTTACGAGCTGCTGCTGGAGGAAAAGAAAATGAATGTACCTAATTGCCCAAGCTGTCAATCACAGTATACATATGAAGATGGAAACCTGTTCGTCTGCCCGGAGTGTGGGCATGAATGGGGACAAGATGAAAAAACAGAAAGCACGGAAGAACAGCTGACTGTAAAAGATGCAAACGGGAACCTTTTAAAAGACGGAGATTCAGTTACTGTCATCAAAGACTTAAAAGTAAAAGGAAGCTCATCGGTTGTAAAAATGGGAACGAAAGTAAAAAGCATTCGTTTAGTAGAAGGCGATCATAACATCGACTGCAAAATTGACGGATTTGGAGCGATGAGCTTAAAATCTCAGTTTGTTAAAAAAGCATAAGAATTAAAAAAGCTAAGATGAAGAACAACTTCACTCTGGCTTTTTTCTATGTGTTTTAACTGATAAAGCGAAATATATAGACCAATTTGTCTATTTCAGAAGGAATCTAGCTAAATGTCCCGAACTTACTTAAAGTGTCTGATTATTTGGATATTAATGGAATGGATGTCCGTTTCATGAAGGCGAAAGGGAGGTAGAAATGTGAAAAAGTTTTTAGCGTTTCAAATTTTAATTGCATTAGTAATCGGAGCTGTTATCGGGCACTTTTTTCCGGACTTTGGGATGGCTTTAAGACCGGTAGGGGACGGGTTTATCCGGCTCATTAAAATGATTGTGGTGCCGATTGTCTTTTCAACCATCGTCATAGGTGCTGCGGGAAGCGGCAGTATGAAACAAATGGGGAGTCTAGGGTTAAAGACGATTATTTGGTTTGAAATCATTACTACCATCGTATTAGGAATCGGTCTGTTGTTAGTGAATTTGCTAAAGCCCGGAGTAGGCCTCGATCTTTCTCATCTTGTTAAAAAAGATATCGGTGAATTGTCTCAGTACACCGACAAAGTCGTAGACTTTAAACAAATGATTTTAAACATCATTCCAACGAATATCGTAGATGTGATGGCAAAAAATGATTTGCTGGCCGTGATTTTCTTTGCTATTTTATTCGGTGTTGCCGCTTCAGGAGTCGGTAAAGCATCCGAACCTGCAATGAAGTTTTTTGAATCTACGGCTAAAATTATGTTTAAATTAACGCAAATTGTTATGGTCACAGCGCCTCTTGGTGTACTAGCGCTAATGGCTGCATCTGTAGGTCAATACGGCATTGCACTTCTGCTTCCAATGCTAAAGCTAATTGGAACCGTCTTTTTAGGTCTTTTTATTATTTTATTTGTTTTATTTCCACTTGTTGGGTTTTTGTTCAAATTCAACTACTTTGAAGTATTCAAAATGATTTGGGACTTGTTTCTTATTGCGTTTTCAACAACAAGTACGGAAACGGTGCTGCCACAGCTGATGGAGCGGATGGAAAAGTACGGATGCCCTAAACGAGTTGTGTCGTTCGTTATTCCGTCGGGCCTGTCATTAAACTGCGATGGCTCCACACTGTATTTATCCGTTTCATGCGTCTTTTTAGCACAGGCTTTTAACATCGATATGCCATTAACTCAGCAATTATTTATGATGCTTATACTCGTGATGACAAGTAAAGGAATTGCGGCTGTCCCGTCAGGTTCACTTGTTGTTCTTTTAGCAACAGCCAACGCAGTAGGTCTGCCGGCTGAAGGAGTGGCAATTATTGCAGGAGTAGACCGCATCATGGATATGGCCAGAACAGGAGTCAACGTTCCAGGCCACGCGATCGCCTGTATCGTCGTCTCGAAATGGGAGAAAGTATTCCGCACCCAAACGCCGATCCCGCCCGGGTCGCACACGGAATCTCTATAAAATGAACCCCTGCTTTAGTCCATAAAGCGGGGGTTTTTGTTTACGTTTCAAAGATACAGACTAGAGTGGTTTGTCATACTCATCCCTCCACAAAAAGAGGAGCAGCCGCTTACAAGTGTTCACAAAATGTTCACTTACGAAGAAGGAAGATAAAAAGCTATACTAAGCCAAGTAAAAAAGATGAAAAGGATGAGGAATGTGCCAACAACTAAAAAAGAGAGTATGTATTTTGGAATGATGATGTGCGGAGGGATGGTGCTTGTGATGACGGTGTATAACATGTTAATGAATGACGTCATCGGGCATATCACTCTTGCAGAAGGTATTTTGAACTTGGTTATCACGTTTGTAGTCGCAATAGCTGTCGAAACTTTTTTCGTTGGTCCCGTAGCAAAAAAAGTAGCATTTTCACTGCCGCTTGATAAGTCTAAACAGTTAAAAGTCGTGTTGATTTTGTCATCATGTATGGTGATCGGAATGGTGCTTTCCATGTCTGTATACGGATTAATTACAATGTCGCTTACGAAAGGTTTAGGCGGAGAGTCGCTTCTTTCAAGCTATGCATGGATCGTGATGAAAAACTTTATCGTAGCCTACCCGCTTCAGCTTCTCATTATGGGACCTCTAGTTCGCTTATTGTTCATGAAGTTTGTGAAAAAGAATCCGGCAGCGGCTTAAGTCAAAACCCTAAGAACGCCTATTTTCTTAGGGTTTTGTAATGTAAAGCTGTTTGGTAAGAAGAGAAGAAAATTCACGTAAAGCCGCCGATACAAAGGCATCTTTTCGCGTAATAAAAAAAGTGGGAACCTTTCTATACGGTTCTGGCAGCGGAGTTAACGTTAATGAATGGTCGTGATTAGATACAATGGATTTCATCATTACAGCTACGCCCATACCAGCTTTTACACACCCAATAATCGCTTCAATCGTACCAAATTCTAATATTCGTTTTGGAAACACGCCTTCTTTTGTCAACAGCATTTCTAACGTATGTCGATATGCGCATCCGCTGCTGAATGCTAATAAATTCATATCGTTTAGGCTGTAAAGAGAAGGAAGAGGGTGGCGGCTCACAAGTACAAGCTCTTCATCTTGAGTAAACAAAGAGTTTAGATCAGGATGTTCACAGCTGCCTGCAACAAATGCGCCTTCAAGTTTTCGGGTTAAAACCAGGTGAATAAGGACATCGGTTGTATGTGTTTCTAAAATGAAGTCTACATCCGGATAGGCAGTGCAATAAGTAGAAAGCAAAGGCGGTAGCCGAAGAGCTGCAGTAGATTCAGTTGCACCTATTTTTAAAGGCCCTATCGGTGTGTGCGCACTGCTTTGCACAGTTGCCGTGGCTTCATTGGTTAAACGCAGAATTTGTTCAGCATAACGATGCAACAGCTCTCCGCTAGAAGTTAACGTTACGCCTTTACCGCTTCGTTCAAATAGCTGTGTGCCGAGTTCAGCTTCTAGCTGTTGAATTCGCATCGTCACATTCGACTGCACGTAGCTTAAGATTTTGGCTGCCTTTGAAATATTTTTTTCTTCTGCTACCGTTGTAAAAACAAGCAAATCTTTTATATCCATAAAATCTCCTCCTTCAGCTATCATTTTTATTGATGACTTTTATCTTTATTACTTATTTTACATGATACCATTCCTTCTCTACACTGAAAGTAGAGGTGGAGGAGAGAAAATGAGCAGACAAAAAGCTTCTTATAAGTGGATGATTTTATTTATTGCCACTCTTTCTCAGGCATGTGCAACATTTGTCACGTACGGGGTAGGACCGTTGGCAGCGTTTTGGCAAAGACTATATGATTTATCGCAGTTTCAAACAGGACTGCTCGTATCATCTGTTCAAATTGGCCCGATTTTTTCCATGCTGCTTTTTGGGAACTGGATGGATCAATATGGAGAAAGGTGGCTTGTAGGAGGAGGATCTATTTTGCTGGGGATAAGCATGCTTTTTGCCTATAGCGCTGATCATTATTTGTATCTAACAGGCGTACTTCTCGCAGCAGGCGTGTGGTATGGAACAGCACAGCCAGGAGGAAGCAAAGCAGTGGTGAAGTGGTTTCCTTCTCATCATAGAGGCCTTGCCATGGGGATTCGGCAAACGGGAATACCGATTGGAGGCGCTGTCGCTTCAGCAGCATTACCGCTGCTGTTTTATCAATACGGATGGCATGGGGCTGTTCTTGTACAGGCAGCGGCAGCTATCGGAGGAGGCCTTCTTTTTTTTGTATTCTACCGAGAGCAATCATCATCGTCAGAAAAAAAGGAAACATTTACACTTCGTCAAAAAATCAAGCGCATTTCTCAAGATAAAACGCTCTATCCGCTGTTTTTTGTAGGTGTTTCAATGATTTCTCTTCAAATGATTATCGTTGCGCACTTTATGAGCTATTTAACGAAAGCCATAAAGATGGATTTTGCTTCAGCTGGCATCATGCTGAGCATCACACTGTTAGGCGGAATGGTGGGGAGAATTGTTTTAGCTTGGGTAAGTGATTATGTGTATAACGGAAATCGAAGAACTCCTTTGCAAGTGACGGTTTGGATGGCTGCAGGACTAATAATAGCTATTTCTTATATTGGATTTACTTTGCCTTTTTGGCTACTAACTGCAGTTTGTTTTAGCCTCGGTTTTTTTGCAATTGGCTGGTTTAGTTTGTTTATCGTGCTAATAGCAGAAAAAGCCGATGATCGTTTTATTGGTTTAACAGTAAGCATTGCGTTAACGCTCAATCAATTTGCCATCGTGCTCGCACCGATTTGGTTTGGGCTCCTTGTGGATGGGTTCCGGAGCTACGCGTTGGCTTTTAGTACGGTTGCATGCTTCATTGCTTGTGGAGGAATATGGTTAAAAAAAGAGCGAGTTCATTCATTTTTAAATAAAAACGTCACTAAATAAAAAGTGATGTAGGGCTATTTATTTAAGAATAGAGAAGACCTCTTATCCTCTAAAACGTTTCAAAGCCATACTCCCGGGTACACACAACATTAATGAGGAGGAGATAGTATGGAAGCAAAAGCAAAGAATGTTGTGGGGGTATACGAAACGGAACAAGAAGCAATTCAAGCTGTAGAGAGTTTGAAAAAAGAAGGATACGCATCAGAAGAAATATCTATCATCGGCAAACATAAAAAGACCAAAAAAGTTCAGAAAGAAACGAATACAAAAGCAGAAGGGGCAGCAACTGGAGCACTTACCGGAGGTACGCTAGGGAGCTTGACCGGAATATTAGCAGGTGCCGGGGCTCTTGCCATACCAGGAATAGGTCCATTTGTGGCGGCTGGTCCGATTGTAGCTACATTAACAGGTGCGGCAGCTGGTGCGAGCGTAGGAGGTCTGTCTGGTATTTTAGTAAGTATGGGAATTCCAAAACAGCAGGCCGAACAATATAATGATTCAGTCAAAGAAGGCAGCTTGCTTGTTTTAGTAGACAAAGAAGACTCAGATCATGATGGAAATCCGAAAGCTCCTTTAACCGGAATGATTTTATAGAACGTATGATATGGAGGAGAAATCTGTCGCAGTGCGGCAGATTTTTTTATGCACTGATTTAAATACACTAATCTAACAATAATATTCCATAATAGTTAAAAATATCAAGATATGTCATGGTGTATCGAATAATAATATCCCTTAAATTATAACGTAATATTATTGTAACAATAATGTATTTATTGTTTTATTTTGGGATTGAAATCTTGATGAATGCTTTAACAGAAGGATTTAAGCGCAAATTTCATCCAATAATTAACTGTTAATTATTATACATAGTAGAATAATTTTCTAATTTATTTTCAGGAATTACTTTTTAGCAAATTATTCATGTTTGAAAGAGAGCTAAAAAGTATATTTCAAAAGTATGTTTACTTAAAAAGTTAAGAAGGTTGATTAGTAGCATCATTCATTTAGCTAAATTTCGAAAGGAGCTGCTAAAATGAGTATTCAAAAAAGTACAGATAGTTCTAGTTTAGCAGAAGTGATTGATCGAATTCTCGACAAAGGGATTGTCATCGATGCTTTTGCCCGAGTATCACTCGTAGGAATTGAAATTTTAACGATTGAAGCACGAGTCGTTATTGCAAGTGTTGATACGTGGCTTCGCTATGCAGAAGCCGTCGGGTTATTAACCGACAAAGTAGAGGAAGAAGGGCTGCCTGGCCGAACAGAGGAGCGAGGAGCAGGGCTTAGCTTTTAAGTCTTTTAATCATTAGAAGATTCATTAAATAAATAATAATAAGAGAAAAGAGGATGGAACATGACAACAACTGATCAAAATGAAAAACAACAAAATCAGCAGCAGGAAGAAAAAACGCAAAACTCTTTAAATCTTGCTATTTTAGGAGGCGTAGTAGGAGCGGGAATTGGACTTCTTTCAAGTCCTCAAACGAGTAAAAAAGTACTCAGCCGCTTAGGACAATCAGAAATTGTACGTGCGACAGGACAAGAGTTAAGAAGAAACGCACAGGATATTCTAACGCAGCAAGCGATGGGAGCATTAAGACAGACGGCTACAGGCTATCTTGAAAAAGACAATTTAAGCAAGCTGCTGGCACCTAAAAAGAAAAAAGAAGATGCATCAAATGAACAGGGAAATGCGCAGGAAGAAGTCAGCCAAAGCGCAGAAATGGAAACGTCTCAGTACGAAGAGCTAAAAGAAGAAAATAAAAATATGAACGACCAGCTGCAGCGCATTGAAGAGATGCTAAACAAACTCATGGACGCGAAGAAGTAAGATATCCGTCCTTAAGGGGAATTTTATGGATAAAAAAGATGTGGAGAAAGCAGCCTTAAAAGCAGGAAAAAAGATCATCGATCATACACCTGAACCTGTTAAGGAAAAGGTAGAAGAAAAGGTTAAAGAAAAAGCGAAAGAAAAATTTGTCGAAAAAACTGAAGGGAAACTGCAGGAAAAAGCAAATGAAGCATCAGAAAAACTGCAGGAAATAAAAGAAAAAAATGCCCAAAAGGTACACGGAAAAGGGGAAGACGCAAAAGAAAAGCTCCAAGACGTCTTACTATCAGTAAAAGATAAGCTTAGCGATGTGAAAGAAGCTGGAGAAAACTTTCAAGAAAAAGTTTCTTCTTCAGACGATAAAGAGAAGTCAAAAAATAAGCGGAAAATAAAAGGCGCAAATCAGATTAAAAAAGCAACGGATATTAAAAGCTCTACTAAGATTAAAAGTTCCAATGATATTAAATCATCTACAGACTTAAAAACAATGGGCTCATAAGCGAAAGGAGAAATGAGATATGTCTATTCAAAAAAGTACTAATAGTTCAAGTTTAGCAGAAGTCATTGACCGTATTTTAGATAAAGGAATTGTTATTGATGCTTTTGCAAGAGTTTCTGTTGTAGGAATTGAGATTTTAACGATTGAAGCACGAGTGGTTATTGCCAGTGTTGATACATGGTTACGCTACGCAGAAGCAGTAGGGCTTCTTCGTGACGACGTAGAAGAAAACGGTCTTCCTGAACGTTCAAATTCAAGTGAAGGACAGCCGCGTTTTAGTATTTAATATGAAGTGATATGGAACCTTCCTTTTTTGAGGGCGGTTCCAGCTTTTAGATCTAACTATTGGAGGCTACTAAAAATGGAAATTAAAAAAATTATGCAAGCCGTGAACGACTTTTTCGGTGAACACGTAGCTCCTCCTCATAAAATTACCTCGGTGGAAGCTACTGAAGATGAAGGCTGGAGAGTTATTGTTGAAGTCATTGAAGAACGAGAATATATGAAAAAATACGCCAAAGATGAAATGCTCGGAACGTACGAGTGCTTTTTAAATAAAGAAAAAGAAGTCATTTCATTCAAACGACTCGACGTCAGATATAGAAGCGCCATTGGCATTGAAGCATAAACGATAAGATGGCAGGAGGAACGTAAAAATGACCGTCTTAACAGACAAAAGGAAAAAAGGCAGTGGAGCTTTTATACAAGATGACGAGACAAAAGAGGTTCTTTCAAGAGCGCTGAGCTATTTGAAGTCCGGCTATTCCATTCATTTTACAGGTCCTGCCGGCGGAGGCAAAACCTCTTTAGCGCGAGCGCTTGCTAAAAAGAGAAAGCGTCCTGTAATGCTGATGCACGGGAATCACGAGCTCAACAATAAAGATTTAATTGGCGATTTTACGGGATACACGAGCAAAAAAGTAATCGATCAGTATGTTCGTTCTGTCTATAAGAAAGATGAACAAGTGAGTGAAAACTGGCAGGATGGCCGATTGCTTGAAGCTGTAAAAAATGGCTATACGCTGATTTACGACGAATTTACTCGGTCTAAGCCTGCAACGAATAATATCTTTCTATCAATATTAGAAGAAGGCGTGCTTCCGCTGTATGGAGTGAAAATGACCGATCCTTTTGTGCGCGTGCACCCTGATTTTCGCGTCATCTTCACAAGCAATCCAGCTGAGTATGCCGGCGTATACGATACGCAAGATGCGCTTCTTGATAGGTTAATTACCATGTTTATTGATTATAAAGACATCGACAGAGAGACAGCGATTTTAACGGAGAAAACGGACGTAGAAGAAGACGAAGCGCGCACAATTGTAACGCTCGTCACAAACGTGCGAAACCGCTCTGGAGACGAAAACAGCAGCGGACTTAGCCTTCGGGCTTCGCTTATGATCGCTACTCTCGCCACGCAGCAAGACATTGCTATCGATGGAAATGACGAAGATTTTCAAACGTTATGTATGGATATTTTGCATCATCCGCTTACCAAATGTTTGGATGAAGAAAATGCAAAAAGCAAAGCCGAAAAAATCATTTTAGAAGAATGTAAGAATATAGACAGTGAAGAAAAGTAAAGGAGCTTGAAAACATGAGTGAAACAAACGAAACAGGTATTTATATTTTTAGCGCCATTCAAACGGATAAAGACGAAGAATTTGGCGCCGTGGAAGTAGAAGGAACAAAAGCTGAAACATTTTTGATACGCTACAAAGACGCAGCTATGGTAGCAGCTGAAGTACCGATGAAAATTTATCATCCCAATCGCCAAAATTTATTAATGCATCAAAACGCAGTAGCAGCAATTATGGACAAGAACGATACGGTTATTCCAATCAGCTTTGGGAATGTATTCAAATCAAAAGAAGACGTAAAAGTTCTTTTGGAAAACCTTTATCCGCAGTTTGAAAAGCTGTTTCCAGCGATCAAAGGAAAAATTGAAGTCGGTTTAAAAGTAATTGGGAAAAAAGAATGGCTTGAGAAAAAAGTAAACGAAAATCCTGAACTTGAAAAAGTATCAGCCTCCGTAAAAGGAAAATCAGAAGCAGCCGGTTATTATGAGCGTATTCAGCTTGGAGGAATGGCTCAAAAGATGTTTACTTCCCTGCAAAAAGAAGTCAAGACAGATGTGTTTTCGCCGCTTGAAGAAGCAGCGGAAGCAGCAAAAGCAAATGAGCCAACGGGCGAAACGATGCTTTTAAACGCGTCTTTCTTAATTAACCGAGAAGATGAAGCGAAGTTTGATGAAAAAGTGAATGAAGCGCATGAAAACTGGAAAGACAAAGCCGATTTTCATTACAGCGGTCCTTGGCCTGCTTATAATTTTGTGAACATTCGCCTAAAAGTAGAAGAGAAATAACGTGCTTCACAAATTAGTAACCGCACCTATTAACCTTGTAGTGAAAATCGGCGAGAAAGTACAGGAAGAAGCTGATAAACAGTTATATGACCTTCCGACGATTCAGCAAAAACTCATTCAGCTTCAAATGATGTTTGAGCTTGGTGAAATTCCGGAAGAAGCGTTTCAAGAAAAAGAGGATGAACTGTTAATGAGGTACGAAATTGCGAAGCGCAGAGAAATTGAACAATGGGAAGAGCTAACAAAAAAAAGAAATGAGGAATCCTAGATGGGAGAATTACTGTATTTATACGGTTTAATTCCAACAAAAGAAGCAGCAGCCATAGAGCCGTTTCCATCTTATAAAGGGTTTGACAGAGAACATTCACTGTACCCAATTGCATTTGATCAGGTGACGGCTGTAGTTTCTAAACTGGATGCTGACACCTATTCAGAAAAAGTGATTCAAGAAAAAATGGAGCAGGATATGAGCTGGCTGCAGGAAAAAGCATTCCATCATCACGAGACGGTAGCCGCTTTGTACGAAGAATTTACGATCATCCCATTAAAATTTTGTACCATTTATAAAGGTGAAGAAAGTCTGCAGGCAGCTATTGAGATTAACAAAGAAAAGATAGAGAATTCACTGACGCTGCTTCAAGGAAATGAAGAGTGGAACGTGAAGATTTACTGTGATGATACGGAGCTTAAAAAAGGAATCAGCGAAACGAATGAAAGCGTGAAAGCGAAAAAAGAAGAAATTAGTCACTTATCACCAGGAAGACAGTTTTTTGAAAAGAAAAAAATAGATCAGCTGATTGAAAGAGAATTAGAACTTCACAAAAATAAAGTGTGTGAAGAGATACATGACAAGCTTAAAGAATTATCGCTTTATGACTCTGTTAAAAAGAATTGGAGCAAGGACGTAACGGGCGCAGCTGGACAGATGGCGTGGAACAGCGTGTTTCTTCTCCCGTCTTTGCAGATCACTAAGTTTGTAACCGAAATAGAAGAGCTTCAGCAAAAGCTTGAAAATAAAGGCTGGAAATTTGAAGTGACGGGACCATGGCCGCCCTATCATTTCTCGAGCTTTGCGTAAAGTGAGGAATTAACATTATGTCTCTTAAAGAATCCATGGAGAATAAAGATATTGCTCTTATTGATATTTTAGATGTCATTTTAGATAAAGGAGTCGCCATTAAAGGAGACTTAATCATTTCCATAGCCGGCATCGATTTAGTGTATTTGGATTTGCGGGTGCTTATTTCTTCGGTTGAAACGCTGGTGCAAGCAAAAGAAGGAAATCGCAAACCAATCACTTCTGAACAATTTGATAAACAAAAGGAGGAATTAATGGATGCAACCGGTCAGCCAAGCAAATGGACGAATCCACTTGGATCCTGATCAAGCTGAACAAGGCTTAGCGCAGCTTGTGATGACAGTTATTGAGCTATTGAGGCAAATCGTTGAACGTCATGCCATGAGGCGGGTGGAGGGTGGAACGTTGACGGACGAACAAATTGAAAACTTAGGAATTGCACTAATGAACTTAGAAGAAAAAATGGACGAGTTGAAAGAGGTGTTCGGTCTGGACGCAGAAGATTTAAATATTGATCTTGGACCGCTAGGCAGCCTGCTTTAAGCGGTCATTAGGAGGAACAGTATGGCAGTCGAACATAATATGCAGTCAAGTACGATTGTAGATGTGCTCGAAAAGATTTTGGATAAAGGAGTCGTCATAGCGGGGGACATCACCGTAGGAATTGCAGATGTCGAGCTATTAACGATAAAGATCCGCTTGATTGTGGCTTCGGTTGATAAAGCAAAAGAAATCGGCATGGACTGGTGGGAAAATGATCCCTATCTCAGTTCAAAAGGAGCCAATAACAAGGCGCTCGAAGAAGAAAATAAAATGCTGCATGAGCGGTTAAAAACGCTTGAAGAAAAAATAGAAACGAAACGTTAAAAACTGTACGCTACTTAAAAAATGGAGGGATTTACAATGGCAACTGAAACAAAATTAGAGAACACACAGGCAGAAAACAAGGAAAATAAAAATACGGAAAACGGTTCAACAGAAAAGAACGGTTCAAAAGCAAGCAAAACAACAAGCAGCGGGCCAATCAAACGAGCGGTAGCAGGAGGCATCATCGGTGCAACGATTGGATATGTATCGACTCCTGAAAATCGAAAAAGTCTCCTTGACCGCATTGATACAGACGAATTAAAAAGCAAAGCATCTGATTTAGGAACAAAAGTAAAAGAAAAATCAAAAAGCAGTGTGGCCAGCCTGAAAACATCTGCGGGAAGCTTGTTTAAAAAAGATAAAGATAAAGATAAAGATAAATCAAAAGATGATGAAGAAAACGTAAATTCTTCTAGTAGCGAAACAGAAGACGATAACGTTCAAGAGTACGACGAGTTAAAAGAAGAAAATCAAACTCTTCAAGATCGCTTATCACAGCTTGAAGAAAAAATGAACATGCTTGTTGAGCTTAGCCTCAATAAAAATCAAGACGAAGAAACGGAAGAAACGGAAGATACAGATTCCGACGAAGAAGAGAACGATGAAAACGAGCAGGACGATGAAAACGAAGAAGAAACATCTAAGCCTCGTAAAAAGGATAAAAAAGAAGCTGAGCAAGAAGAGGAAGAAGAAAGTGAAAGTGAAAGTGAAAGTGACGAAGACAGCGAGGAAGAAGAGGAAGATTCTCGCTCAAACAAAAAAAATAAAAAAGTAAAAACAGAAGAAGACGACGAAGAGGAAAACGAAGAAGAAAAAAAGGAAGCGAAGCCAAAAAAGTCAACAGCTAAAAAATCAAAAAATACAAAAGCAAAGAAAAACACGGATGAAGAAGATGATGACGCAACATCTCTTTCTAGTGAAGACGACACAACAGCCTAAGGCGTAAAGGAGGAAAGAAAGACATGAGTACAGGCCCTTCTTTTTCAACTAAAGACAATACGCTTGAATACTTTGTGAAAGCTTCTAATAAACATGGCTTTTCACTTGATATTTCATTAAATGTAAACGGCGCTGTGATTTCCGGTACCATGATTTCAGCAAAAGAATACTTTGATTACTTAAGCGAAACGTTTGAAGAAGGCAGCGAAGTGGCTCAGGCGCTAAGCGAACAATTCTCTTTAGCAAGCGAAGCGAGCGAATCAAACGGAGAAGCAGAAGCCCATTTTATTCATTTGAAAAATACAAAGATTTACTGTGGAGACAGTAAATCTACTCCTTCTAAAGGAAAGATCTTTTGGAGAGGGAAAATAGCAGAAGTAGACGGGTTTTTCTTAGGAAAGATTTCTGATGCAAAATCAACGAGTAAAAAGAGTTCATAAAAAACGGCGGGGTGATTGCCCCGCCGTTTTTTAGGGATGTGATGAAATGTGCAGCTTCTTTTTTCGATACATGAGCGGAGTCATCTTCATTTCTTTTCGAAACTGATTAATAAAATAGCTTGTACTATTAAACCCTACTTGATAAGCGACGTCCGTCACATTTGCTTCTGCTTGCTGCAGCATAACTAGGCTTTGCTGAATTCGATAGTTTAATACATAGGTCAAAGGCGATTTTTTTAACATTTTCTTAAAATATCGACAGCATTCAGAACGGCTCAATTGTCCGGCTTTGGCAATATCATCAAGTGTAATCTTTTCAGCAAAGTGCAAATGAATCCAATTGAGCATTTGCTTCATCCGCTGATTTTTGATCATTTCTTTTTCATTGTATTTCAGCTGCAACCCGTTAAGAATTAAATTTTTCCACAATATGTTGAGTTCAGAGGCAATCTCTATTTCATAGTGGTGCGGCTGCTTATGAATCCATGTGTGTATCTTATGTATAGACTCTAACACGTTATTTCCCCAGGATTGCTTTGGACTGATGAATAAATGTGATAGATTCGTTGCATGAATGTAGGGATAAACGTAATTTGTAAAAAGCTCTTGCGGCACAAGAAAATGAGGAGAAACATTTAAACAAATGTACACGCAGCCGGATTTGTTTATATCTTCAGTCATATGAAGACATCCGCTGTTAATAAACAGTCCGTAGCCTTGTTTTACAGTCACTGTTTTTTCATTTATTTGAAAAGACGCATCTCCTTTTATAACTAATACAAATTGAAGCTCATCATGCCAATGAAGAGGGATGTAGCCGTTTATGTGATCACTGATCGTCGTTTGATAACATGCTACTGGCAGCTCAACGGTGCGATGGGTCGTTAGCTCTTTTAAGTTTTCATCAATTTTAAAATGGGCTGCTGGCATACATGGTCACCTCAATATATTTATATTTTTTAATGTAATATGCGTATTTTCTGCCCCGTTTTTCACTTATTATAACACTATTCTTATAATAAAAGTGAGGGATAAAAGATGAACAATCTCAGCCGAAAAAAAGGGTTCTTCTTTGCCACAACTGGAGCTATATGTTGGGGGATGGGAGGGACAGTTGCTCAAAAGCTTTTTCAAGAATTTGAAATCAGTGTAGACTGGCTTGTTTCAGTCCGGCTGCTCATTGCGGGTTTTTTGCTGCTAATGATTTCATGTATAAAAAGTAATCGTTCTCACGTACTTGGAGTATGGAAGAACAGAAAATCAGCTTTTCAGCTCGTCGTTTTTTCCATAGTTGGTATGCTCGCCGTTCAGTATACGTATATGGCTTCTATTAAGCATGGAAATGCAGCAGTAGCTACGCTGCTGCAGTATTTATCACCGGTGATGATTATCATTTATTTGCTTTTGCGCAAGCAGTCTATATTTACGCGACAAGACGTCATCACTGTTTTGCTGGCACTGGGGGGCTGCTTTTTTTTATTAACAAACGGCTCTATTTCTCAGCTGTCTGTTCCTGTATCTGCCGTTGTTTGGGGAGTGCTGTCAGGTGTAGCAGCAGCATTTTATACGCTGTATGCCGTGCCGCTGATCAAAAAGTACAGTTCGCTTGTCATCGTTGGCTGGTCAATGGTAATTGGGGGAAGCGTAATGAGCTTTATTCATCCTCCATGGGAAGCGTCAAGCTTATCACCAATAACCTGCGGATATATTTTATTTGTCATTATTTTTGGCACGATGCTTGCTTTTTGGTTTTATGTAGAAAGCCTGCAAAGTCTTTTACCTAAAGAAACGAGTTTGCTTGGAAGTTTAGAGCCTTTAGCCGCGGTTATTACAACCGTTGTTTGGCTGAAAGAACCTTTTGGTTTTTATCAATGGATAGGCACAGCTTGTATTATTGGATTAGTTCTATTACTCACACGAACGAAACAAGCATCATCTAAGACGACACTTTCAGCATAAATAGGGGCTTGCTAAAAGAAGAAGCAAACCAATGTCACTTTGCCGCCGAATCTGTAGAAACTCGTTTGACTTTTAAAATCTTTACATATTGAATAAACACTCTTTCTTTTGTAGAAACATTTAATTTAGCAAGTCTTGATGCGTCATCTCGGTTTTTAGCAGATTCTATCACAAAAGTTCCTTTGATTTTGGCTTCATCTTTTAGAACGGAATACTGTATTTCAAATCGTTTTGCTTTCGTTTTCTGCATAGTGTTTGATAAGCTCCTTTGCCTGATAAATTGATGTATTACTATGAAATAAGCTTCGATAAAAAGGAAGAAAAGAACGTAACATATACTACTAAATGAAATGCAGAGCGGCAGTGACTTTTATCACACCACAACCTAGTATTTCATCTTTTTACCAAAAAAGATAGGGTGTTTTACCGTCGCTGCTTATAAAATCTTTTATTCTTTCTGCTTGACCTAGAGTTAACTCTATGGTTTATCTTGTAGTAGTATCATTTCAAGGAGGGGCTTTATATGAAGTATCATACAATTGCTAATACTGACTTACACGTATCAAATTTGATTATGGGAAATATGCGTTTAACAGAGCTTTCTTTACAAGAAGCAGAGAAGCTAATCCGCACAGCGATGGAAGAAGAAATTAACTTTTTTGACCATGCTGATATTTACGGTCCTGATTATGTGGGACAATGCGAAGAGTATTTTGCAAACGCTATACAAATGAATTCAAGTCTTCGTGAGAAAATGGTGATTCAAAGTAAATGCGGCATTAACGCAGCGAAAAATTACTATGACTTTTCAAAGAAGCATATCATAGACTCTGTTAACGGCAGCTTAGAGCGTTTAAAAACAGATTACTTAGATCTTTTATTACTTCATCGCCCAGATCCGCTAATGGATCCTGAAGAAGTAGCAGAAGCGTTTAATGAACTTCAAAGCAGCGGAAAGGTACGTCACTTCGGTGTGTCGAACCACAACCCAGCGCAAATTCAGCTGCTTGAAAAATATATCAACCAAAAGCTTGTCGTAAACCAAGTGCAGTTCAGCATTGCACATACGCCAATTATAGACTCTGGTATTTCTTTAAATATGGGCATCGACCAAGCTGTGAACCGCGACAGCAGCGTGCTTGAATATTGCCGTTTAAATGATATAACGCTTCAAGCGTGGTCGCCATTCCAAAACGGATTTTTCGAAGGACCTTTCCTAGGCGACAAAGAGAAATTTGGAAAGCTAAACGAAGTGATTGATCGCATCGCAAGTAAGTATAGCGTGACGAATACAGCGATCGCCGTTGCGTGGATCACAACTCATCCTGCAAATATTCAAGTGGTGCTTGGTACTACAAATATTCAGCGTATGAAAGATGCAAGTAAAGGTTCAGAAATCAAGTTAACGCGCGAAGAGTGGTACGATATTTATAAAGCCGCTGGCAACATGGTGCCTTAAGAGCTGCAGTTCTTAAAATAAAGCAGGTAACTCCGTTCGGATATGGAACGGAGTTACCTGCGTTTTACGATAAGTAACTACTGGTTAAGCTAGAAAATAATTTAGCAGCAGCTCAATTATTTTTGTAACGCCAAGACCTAACAAAAAGGCAATAAAACCGCCAATTACAATGGTAAGCATCATGTGAGCAGTATTCATCGTATTCATCCTTTCGGGTTTAAATATATGTTGCTGCTTGTACAAAAAAACTGCAGCATAAAGAGCGTAATGAAGAAGACTATAAAAGAATAAATCCTCGAGATAACTAGAGGTCAAGACAAACTCATCATGTTTTTCTGAAAAGTTTAAGGTGTAGGAGGAAGCAGTATGACGTATACCATTTCACAAGTGGCAAAAAAATTGAACGTGACAATTTATACCATTCGCTATTATGATAAAGAAGGGCTTTTTCCATTTTTAGATCGTACAGCGTCAGGGAATCGTATTTTTAAAGAACAAGATATTGAATGGATTGATTTAATCTGCTGTTTAAAAAGCACAGGTATGCAAATCAAGGACATTCGGACGCTTATTGAAAACTGTACGCTTGAAAATGCCGTGCTTGATAAAAGTCTGCAAATGCTGGTGGATCATAAAAAAGCAGTGCAAAAAGAAATCGAAGAAATCCATCATAAGCTTGAGACGATTGATTATAAAATTAAGCACCTGCCGGAAATGTACGAGCGAATTGTTAACAAGCCTTCAAACTAAACAAAAAAGGAAGCGTAAAAATGATCGGAAAAGTAGTACCTCTCACTGCAGAGAATATGCAGCAGTGCATTAACTTGTATATGAATGTATTTACAAAAAAACCTTGGAATGAGCCGTGGACAGAGAAATCAGCTAGAGAAAGGCTGACTGATTTACTGAACACACCTAAATTTATGGGCTATTTATTTTATGACCAAGGAGAGTTGATTGGAATGATTGCAGGTCACGCAAAAAAATCATACAGCGGTATGACCTTTTACGTGGCCGAGCTTTGCGTCAGTGCAAGCGCGCAGGGAAAAGGGTACGGTTCAGCTATCTTAAGCCGGTTTGAGAACGAACTTCAAAGACACGATATCAACAGCTTGTATCTCTTGACGGCGACTGGAGGAGCTGCACAGGCTTTTTATGAAAGAAACGGCTATACTGTCAATGATCAGCGCGTTGTCTTGAAAAAAACGTTTGTTTAATGTTTAGCATCTACATAGAGCAGGAAGAGAGTTGCAGAGTGACTCTCTTTTTAATTAATCTTTTTATCTATTAATATGTAGAAGAAAAGGAAGTATGAACAAGAAAAATAAGGTGATGGGAAGAAATAGACAAGAAACGGCAGATTAAAAAAGTCTATTTTTTTATAATGGCTAGTCTTATTATTACCTGGTTCATAAGCACATTTGAAAACAGTGCCCATTATGTGGACACTGCTTTTTCATAATAAAGTGGAAAGCTAGCTTTTGGTGAAAAAATTAGCGGAAATGAAGCTGTTCATCACTATTTCTAATGATTAGCAACCGCCAAATCCTCCCCAGCAAGCACAGCCGATGATGATTAATAAAATGAATAATACGATGATTAAAGCAAAGCCACTGCCAAACCCGCAGCCGCCGCCGTAACCGTAACCGCCATAACCACAGCCACCATAGAAGCCCATATATTTCACCTCCAAGTTCTGAGTACATTTTTAACATATGCCTGAAATGCAAAAGTGCTCCAAAAATATCCAATGATTTTAATGAAAATAAAAAAAGATAAGAAAATAAGATGGACACGGTACTTTTTTTCACTTTCTACATAGGATGAATCATCCCAAGATCTCATATATGAGCCCCCATGTTATAACGAAGCAGGCTAACACCACTTCCTCCTTAGCCTGCGTACATAATGAAGGAGAAGCCGAAGAATTTTTTCTTCGGCTTCTTATTTTTTACTATGAAATAAACACGTTAGTACTTTCCCTATACCATTCTAAGTCAGGATCCGCTTCTTTTTGTATGTATTAGGTACTAAAGAGAAATCAAGCTCATTTTCATATAAACCTAGTAATTTTCTTTTTTTCGTAATTCTTTTCCCTTATTTTCAGCATAACCAAGATATTTGCCCAAGACAGCGAATAGGTAAATGCATATTCATGGGTGAAAGCAAAAACAAAAAAACGGAGGTTTCTCTTATGAATTCAGAAATGCATTTTTTACCTACTATGTATTCTCAAGATCATCATCAACTTCAACAAGCAGATGAAAGGTTTATTGGCAGACCGTTTGGCTTTGGCAGACCGTTTGGTTTCGGACGCCCGTTTGGCTTTGGCTTTGGCAGACCGTTCGGCTATGGCTTTGGAGGTCCATTTTTAGGAGGATTAGCAGGAGGGCTAGTAGCAGGCTCACTGTTATCACCATATGGCTATGGCGGCTACGGTTACGGTGGTTACCCGTATGGAGGCTACGGCGGATACGGCGGCTATGGCTTTGGCTGCGGCTGTTAAACGCAAGTAAAAGGAAAATCTCAGAAGAAATATTTTTCACATCATTCTTTTCTATAAAGAAGTCTGTTTTGGAACGTAAGGCTTTATATCCATCCACAGTTAATCAGAGCGTGCACCCCACTTAATATAAAAAACCATCTGGTGAGTTTCCAGGTGGTTTTTGCGTGGAATTTTTTATGTAGTGAAGAAGTTATATATTTACGCACTTACTGGGGGTCTGTGTCTAAAGCAGAAGATCACGACATGATGTTTATCAATACTTTAGTCATGGACTTTATATGCTCATGGTATTAAGAGTCATGATTACTTCTATTGTATAGAAGATTAGTTTTAATGAATGGCTTCTTTAATCACCTGCTTACTATCCTCCAAAAGCTTAACCCACATACTTTCACACTGCTGCATGCAAAAATTAGCTTATATTGGGCATAATACAGAGAAGAAAGGAGGCGTTTGCATGGATTTGTTATCTGGAAACCCTTATTGGCAAACAACTGTAGCGAAGCCGCCTGTATACCCATCTCTAGAGGAAGATATTGAGTGTGATGTTCTTATTATTGGAGGAGGAAGTTCAGGTGCACAATGTGCTTACTATTTATGTGAGCAAGGGCTTGATGTTGTGGTTGTTGATAAACGTAAAGCAGGGCATGGAAGTACAATTGTAAATACCTCTCTTATTCAATATTTAGGAGATAAATTGTTTTACGAATTAGTCAACACGTTTGGAGAAGAAAAAACAGTCCGTCATTATAAGCTGTGTGAACAGGCTATTACAGATATTGAGGAAGCAGCTAAAAAACTTCCGATTAATGCAGAATTTATAAGAAGAGACAGCTTGTATTATGCAAGTTATGAAGAAGATATCACGAAGATAAATAAAGACTACTTTTATATGCAAAAGCATGGATTTGAAGCTGAAATCTTATCAGAAGAACAAATTGAAAAAGACTATGGATTTAAAAAACGAATGGCAATGCTTATTAAAAATGATGCAGAGCTGAATCCTTACAGCTTCACACTCGGTCTGTTAGAGTATGGAAAACAGCATGGGGTTCGGATGTTTGAAGAAACAGAAATTGTCGGTCAAAAGTTAGAAAAAGATGAAGCTGTATTTTTTACTAAAAATAAATCACAAATCAAAGCTAAACATGTCATTATGGCAGGAGGCTATGAAAATCAAGAATTTAAGAGGGAGAAAAAAGCTGTACTCACAAGTTCCTATGCTATCGTTACGACTCCTGTAAAGGATTTTACAGGATGGAAAAATCGAAATTTAATTTGGGAAACAGCTCGACCGTATATTTACATGAGAACAACTTCCGATAATCGAGTCATTATAGGCGGTCTTGATGAAAACACGATTGTGCCGCAAGAACGTGATGCTAAACTCGTTCATAAAAGAGACAAACTTTTAAAAGAGTTCAATAAGCTTTTTCCTCATCTTCAAGTCGAAGCTGATTATTACATAAGCGCTTATTACGGAGGCACTCATGACGGCCTTCCCCTCATCGGAATATATGACGAAATGCCTAACTGTTACTTTCTAAGCGGATATGGAGATAACGGAACGGTGTATAATATGGTGCTAGCTAAAATCATAGCAGAACATATCACAACGAAGAAAAGCAGTGATTTAGAACTTTACATTCAAACAAGAAAAGTTTAATATGTGAGAAAATGGAAGGTTTTTAAAAAAGCCTTCTTTTTTTTACATACATTTCTTGAAGTAGAGGAGAGACATAGTATGATAGAGGGTCACGCTATTTATTTACGCCCGTTAACTGTCAGCGATGCGCACGACAGCCTTCAGTTGCAAAAGGACAATCGCGGCTTTTTTGAACAGTTTTCTATGGTTCGAGAGGACTCTTTTTATACGTTAGAGAGCCAAGTAGAAAAAATTCAGCGTCACGAAGAGAAGAGGAAAAACGATGAAGAATACTATTTTGGTCTTTTTCAAAAAGAGAATAATAAGTTAATTGGCACCATTAGTCTTTTTCAAGTGATGCGCGAATCTTTACAAAGCGCGTTTATCGGCTATTTTCTAGATCAGCATCATAATGGAAAAGGGTACGCAACAGAAGCCGTAAAAGCACTTGTAGGCTATGCGTTCGAAGAGCTGAATCTTCACCGCATTGAAGCCGGTGTCATGCCTCGTAATATGCCTTCTCAGCGAGTACTTGAAAAAGCAGGGTTTCATAGGGAAGGAATAGCTAGAAAAAATGTAAATATTAACGGCATATGGGAGGACCATCAAGTCTTGGCTACCCTTAACCCTAACGATGAAATAGAAGAAATAAACGAGTTCTTAAAATTTTGATATACGTTTTCGGATTTAAAATTTATAATGAGAATAAGAGAATAGAACAGTCTATATTTAAATAGTAGGTGACTAAGGTAATGGAAGAGAGGAACATCAATGAAAAAGCCGTTTGGGATGTATTGCAGATGGCTAGCGAAGTAGTCGGAAGCAGGACGCTGTTTGTAGGGATTTTCGACGAACAATTTTCAGTTATGAAAGCCTTTAATAAAGAAGGGGGAAGCCTTGTAGAGGATGGACTGACGCTGCCGTTAGAACTTGCGGTATGCAACTTAGTCACATGTGATGAACCCCTTGTTATTCCCAATACAAAACGCGATGTTAGAACGTCTAATTTAGCCATCATTGATGGTGCCCGGGTAGGTTCTTATTTAGGAACACCTATTGTGCTAGAAGACGGGAGAATGTTTGGTACCCTATGTGCGGTCGATCCGGATCCTTATCAGTTTAGCGAAAGTGAAATTCAAGGGTTAAACCGGCTGGCTGGTATTTTGTCTCATATTATTTATAAAAATCAAGCGGCTGTTTTGCCGAAAATTGAAGAGAAAATTCTGCAGCTTGATAAACTGGCGCTCGTAGGGCAGCTAGCAGCAGGGTTAGCGCATGAGATTCGAAACCCGATGCAGTCGGTGCGCGGCTTTATTCAATTTCTATTTAATGAAAATGAACAGGCGGAGCCTTTTCAAAAAATTGTTCTTGATGAACTGGATCGTATGAATGAACTTATTAACAACTTCTTGCTTGTCACGCAGCCAACAGCGCCCAAAAAAGAAATCGTATCGATTGTAGAAGTTATTCATGATACCGTTGCTTTCTTGAAAAGTGAAGCTGCGCTGTATAATGTCGAAATGAACGTAAGAATAGAAGGAGCCATTCCGCTTGTCTCAATCGATCCTGCTCAAATGAGACAAGTGTTTATGAATCTTTTGAAAAACGCCATTGAAGCAATGGAGAAAAAGAAACGCGGGGAAGTAAATCTTATTATTAAAGAATGGGA
Organism: Priestia sp. JV24; assembly: GCF_025910025.1. Classification (NCBI taxonomy): domain Bacteria; kingdom Bacillati; phylum Bacillota; class Bacilli; order Caryophanales; family Bacillaceae; genus Priestia; species Priestia sp. JV24. The sequence goes on along the minus strand of NZ_JAPCIN010000020.1, from coordinate 457,885 downwards.
AGGTTGGGCTATTATTGACATTCAAGATACCGGCTCTGGCATTCCGCTATCCATTATTAATAAAGTAGGAAATCCATTTTTCTCAACAAAAGATGGAACAGGCATGGGGTTAGGGCTTTCTATTTGTAAAACGATCATCAACGAGCATAACGGTAAGCTTGCGATTGAAAGTGATGAGAACGGGACAGTAGTGACGGTGAAGCTGCCTTTGACGATTTAAGATAAAACAAAAAAGAAAGGAGAGCAAGCACTCATCCTTTCTTTTTTGCTGACCTTTTTAATATGCTGAACTGTCTTCAATCCAGTATTCATAGTCTTCCGCATCTTTTTTATTTAACTTTTTGCCGTTGATGTAAATTTTGTCCCACTCGTAAATTTGTTTATCCAAATAAACGTTAAACACAATGCGTACATGTTCTTTTTCTGTATAATCGTAGCCGGTAAATTGTACAACGTGATGACGGCCATCTTTTTTAATATAGGTCCATTTTGGATGATCGTTGTACGTTTCAAGCGTAATTGCTTCGTCGCCGTAGCGAACTACATCTTTAATATTCGTTTTAAAACACCTTTCATTGGTTATAATCTATCATCTAAAATGACTCTATTATTATACATTATTTCTATTATTTTTCTATTCTTCCTTAAATTATTTTTAAAGTAAGAATATTTGTGCTATGGGTTTTTTAACAAGAAGTTTCATGAAAAAGAAGAATATGGTAGATTTGAAGAAAAAGGAGGTGCTCCAACGTGAATCGTTTAAAGGAAGCCCTGCATCAATCGTGGTCAATTCATTCAAGCACGAAGTGGACGGCTGACAATCCTTCTAAGGGACAGTGCGGCGTGACAGCTCTTGTCGTTCAAGATATCAAAGGAGGATATATTTTAAAAACTCCGTGTAAAGAAGGCTGGCATTTTTATAATCAGCTTGATGAACAGCGCTGTGATTTTACACAAGAACAATTTCGCGAGCCTCTCCATTATGCAGACATTTTGTCCAGTCGGGAAGAAGCGTTTATGGATACCAATAAGGAGCAATATGAGGCTTTAAAGAAAAACGTAATGACCTATTTTATACATGAAAATTTGCTTTAGAAAGGAACACATAAATGAAAAGTATTCAGTATTCCATTGTTGATGTATTTGCACAGAGAAAATATACGGGAAATCAGCTCGCTGTTTTTAAAGACGCAGGAAGACTTTCAGACAAAGAGATGCAGCAAATGGCTAAAGAAATTAATTTTTCTGAAACGACGTTTATCACGTCTGCTTCTGCAAAAGGAGAATATAACGTGCGGATTTTTACACCTAATGAAGAAGTGCCATTTGCAGGCCATCCGACGCTCGGTACCGCTTATGTTATCCGAGAAGAATTAAAAGAAAAAGATACAGAGGAGCTTATTCTTCATTATAAAGCAGGCCCTACGCCCGTTACATATGACGAACAAAAAGATGTACTATGGATGACACAAGGTCAGCCGACGTTTGGGAAAGTGTTAGATAAAAAGCAAGTGGCGGACGTGTTAAACCTTGATGAAGTTTATATCGACACGCGTTTTCCCGTTCAAGAAGTATCCACCGGTCTGCCGGTCATCCTTGTCCCGTTAACATCATTAGAAGCAGCTAAAGAAATAAATGTAGACAAAGAAAAATATTTCAAACTGATAGAAGACACGGAAGCGAAAGCAATTATGGTCTTTTCGCCGGAAACCTATCACGAAGATCATCACGTAAATGTGCGAGATTTTGCCGACTACTACGGCGTGCCAGAAGATGCAGCAACCGGCAGCGCCAACGGCTGTTTAGCAGCATATTTAGTTAAATACCGTTATTTTAATCAGCAAGCCATTGACATACGTGTAGAACAAGGATACGAAATAGGAAGATCTTCACTGCTGTATGTAAAAGCTAGTTATGATGGAGAGGCTTTTCACATTCAAGTAGGCGGAAAAGTCGAGATGATTGCGCGCGGTGAATGGATTTTGTAACAAGCTGTTCATCTGCTGTTCACAATAAGCCCTTATCCTAATAAAAACGCAATAGGACCACGGCGTTTGGTTACACTAGTAAACAGATAGATACTGAAAGAATAAATGATGGCGGCCAAAAGGCCGCCATTTTAAATGCTTGATAAAAGGAGTGGCAGAAAAAATGATTCACATTTTACTGGCGGATGACGATGAGCATATGCGGCAATTGGTTCGTCACTATTTGCAGCTTGAGGGCTATATGGTGCATGAAGCAAAAGACGGGGAAGAAGCTTCAGGCCTGCTTGCTAAGCAGCACATTCATTTAGCGGTTATAGATATTATGATGCCTCATAAAGACGGATATGAAGTGTGCGAAGAAATACGGAGCTATTATGATTTCCCCATTATTTTATTAACGGCAAAAGATCAGCTCGAAGACAAAGAACAAGGCTTTTTAGCAGGAACGGATGACTATGTGACAAAGCCGTTTGAACCAAAAGAATTGATTTTCCGAATCAAAGCACTGCTTCGCCGGTACGAAGTGGTAAATGAAAAAATGATCGTGCTGAACAACACCTCTATCGACCGAAAAAGCTATGAAGTGCACTGCAACGGACGACTGTTCATTCTTCCAATGAAAGAATTTGAATTATTAGCTCAGCTTGCGAGCTACCCAGGAAGAATTTTTACAAGAGAAGAACTCATTCACCTAATATGGGGAGCGGATTTTAACGGAGATAACCGCACAATCGATGTACACGTAAAAAGGCTGCGCGAGAGATTTGAACATACCGATGATTTTGTCATTACGACGGTTCGAGGCGTTGGCTATAAGCTTGAGGTGACGGCAAAATGAAGACGCTCTATTTGCGGATTGTCCTGACGACCATTGCTGTAATGGTATTTAGCAGTCTCCTCGCGTTTATTTTAGCAAACGTCTATTATCAGTACAGCTTAAAACCGTATAACGATCAAAAGGTTACGCGTATGGCAAAAGACATTAGGAGCTTTTACGAAAGCAATAGAGGCGTGGATCAACAGTCTTATTTACAGCATATTAGTAAATTGGGCTATCAAATATATGTAGTGGACAGGAGCGGAAATGAGACGTTTTACGGGCGGAAATTTAGAAACCAGCGCTTAGAAAAGAGTGCTGTCAAACAAGTGTTAGACGGCAAAATGTATCACGGAATTGCAAACTTTCCTTCACAGGTGTTTGTGACGGGATTTTTTGATAATGTATTAGCCAATACCATTGGCGTGCCGTTAAAAGGAGAAAGTAACAAGCAGCAAGCCCTGTTTATTCGCCCAGATATTCAGCTGCAGTTCGGGGAAATGCGTATTTTTTTCTCAGTCATTTTACTGCTGATGATTGTATTAAGTATTTTATTTGTACTTATTAGCACGCGTTATTTAGTAAAACCAATCGTCAAGCTAACCGAAGCGACAAAGCAAGTGGCAAAAGGAAAATACAACGTTGAGCTGTACGTAAAGCGCCGAGACGAAATCGGCTCGCTTGCTTCACATTTTTCTGAAATGGCTAAAAGTTTAGAGCAGCTTGAAGAGATGCGCCAAGAATTTGTATCGAACGTGTCACATGAAATTCAGTCTCCGCTGGCGTCCATTCAAGGGTTTTCAAAAACGCTCCGTTCTGGCCATCTTTCTGATGAACAAAGAAATGAGTATCTGTCTATTATTGAAGAAGAAAGCCGGCGCATGTCCTCGCTCAGCAAACAGCTGCTTACGCTTGCTTCACTTGATAAAGAAAACGAGCATATCGACAAAAGCACGTTTGACGTTGCAGCTCAAATCAAGCAAGTGCTGTTTATGACGGAGTGGAGCTGGCGTGAAAAAGAGCTGGCCATTGAAATGGATCTGCCTTCAACGATGATTTCAGGCGATCAAAAACTGCTTCATCAAGTGTGGACAAACTTGATTACAAACAGCGTAAAGTTCACGGAAGAAGGAGGAACGCTGTCTCTTCGCGTTGGCATGGAAGACACGCATTGCCACGTTGAATTTCAAGATACGGGAATCGGCATGTCAAAAGAAAGCCTACCGTATATTTTTAATCGTTTTTATAAGGAAGATAAAGCAAGAAGCCGGACGGAAGGAAGCAGCGGTCTTGGTTTAGCGATTGTGAAGCAAATTATCGAAATGCACGGAGGCTCGATTCACGTTGAAAGTGAAAAAGGAAAAGGCAGCACTTTTCACGTTTATCTTCCGAAAATGTAATGAGCCGTTCATCTTCCATTCATTTTCTATTTTTATACTTTAAATAGAATTAAAAAAGGAGATGAAAGAAAGATGTTTTTGGCTTTACGTGAATTAAAACATGCGAAGCTGCGCTATTTACTCATTAGCGTGATTATGGTGTTAATTGTATGGCTTGTGCTTTTTGTATCAGGCTTAGCAAAGGGGCTTTCCTCTGACAATGCTTCAGCTGTTCAAGAAATGAAAGGAAATTATTTTGTGCTTCAAAAAGAAGCGGATCAGCGCCTGACGCGCTCTGTTTTATCCACAAACAAAACAGAGGATATTCAACAACTAAGCGGCAAGAAAAATGCTGAGCCGCTTGGTGTCACGATGACAGCCGTTATAAATGAAGGAAAAGAGAAAAAAATCGACGCCTCGTTTTTTGCCATAAGCACAAGCGGCTTTTTAGCTCCGAACGTAACAGAAGGGAAGATGATTACGGACGATGCGAAACATGAAGCAGTGGCGGACTCTTCGCTAAAAGAAAAAGGAGTAAAGCTAGGTGATATGATAAAAGATACGGCTTCAGGAAAAAGCTTTAGAATTGTTGGTTTTACAAAAAATCAGTCGTTTAGTCACGCGCCTGTTATTCATATTAATCTTACAGAGTGGAAGACAATTGAAAGCACAGATGCCTTTAATGCAGTGGTGTTAAACATGAACGATAAAAAAGCACATGCTCTTCAAAAAAAGGAGTCTGACATTGATGTGATTAGTAAAGATGAAGCGTTAAAGGGTATTCCTGGCTATCAAGAAGAACAAGGCTCGCTTTTAATGATGGTCGCGTTTCTGTTTATCATTGGAGCTTTTGTATTAGCCGTTTTTTTCTACGTGATGACGCTTCAAAAAATGAATCAGTTTGGGGTGTTAAAAGCGATAGGAGCAAAAACAAGTTATTTAGCGCGGACGATTTTATCTCAAGTGGTTGTCTTAACTTTATGCAGTCTTGCTATCAGTATTGGATTGACATACGGAGTAGCTGCTATTTTACCGGATTCCATGCCGTTCCACTTGGACGTGTCGCTGATCGCAGGGTGTTCGGCGCTGTTTGTAGCTGTTTCTGTACTGAGTTCATTATTATCGCTGTATCGCGTAGCAAAAGTAGATGCGGTTGAAGCGATTGGGAGGGCTGTGTAATGAGTGAAGAAAAACTAGTTTTAGAGAGTGTTAGCAAGTCATTTGGAGACGGAGAAAACGCTGTAGTCGTGTTAAATAATCTATCGCTGCGTGTAAAAGCGGGAGAGCTTGTGGCTATTGTCGGTCCTTCCGGTTCTGGGAAAAGTACCTTTTTATCCATTGCAGGCGCGCTGCTTTCACCGTCTGGCGGACGCGTGATGATTGATGGAGACGAGATTAATAACATGTCTTCAGCGCAAATGAACAGCATCCGTTTGAAAAAAATCGGCTTTATCTTTCAATCAGCTAATTTAATTCCGTATTTAACGGTTCGCGATCAGCTGCTTCTTGTCACGGAACTAGAAGGAAATCGAGACAAAGAAGCCAAAAAAAGAGCGGATGATTTGCTTGAAAAACTAGGGCTTGCTCATCGAAAGCATCACTATCCTGAAAGTTTATCGGGAGGAGAACGCCAGCGGGCAGCGATTGCAAGAGCGTGGATGAATAACCCTGAAATTATCTTTGCAGACGAGCCGACGGCAAGCTTGGATTCAGAGCGAGGAAGAGCGGTCGTGCAAATGCTTGCAGATGAAGTGAAGCTAAGGGGCAAATCAGCTGTAATGGTTACGCATGATCAAAGAATGCTGGATTTATGTGACCGCGTTGTGTGGATGGAAGATGGGAAATTAGTGGAATCAAATAGCGTGCAAGTTTAAAAAAGAGGCTGGGACAAAAGTATGTTAGACGAAGGGAAAAACGAACTATTCATCAACATGTTTGATGAGCGGTTCGTTTTTTTGTGATAGTGCCTATCGTTTTATCTGTTTTGTTCCTTCTAGCAGTTGATTGGAGGGAAAGACGAAGACTCTTGCGGGAAAAGCGGAACAGATGAGAGCCCACAGGAGCGTAAGCGACGAGGAGGCTCAGCGGCCGCCGGCGGCAAGCGAAGTCTTGCACGGAAATCAACGGCGGTGTCTCAAGCAGTTCAGTTCATAAGACAATGCTATTTAGGAAAGAAGAAAATAAGAAACAGGAAATGAAAGAGTCATGAAGAAATAATAAAAAGGTGATGAAACAATGAGAACATGGAAAACAGCCGTGTGTGGATAAAGTAGGCCCTTTAGAACTGCTAAAAACAGAAAAGCCGATTGAAGTTAAAGCAAATGAATCGCTGTCGCTTGTTATCAAATATAAGCAGCAGCCCAACGAAAAGCATCTGGTACAAATACAAAACAAACACGAAGTGGACGTACCCCTAAAGAAAAGCAAGCTGAAAGCACCTTCAAAAACAGGCACTTACTGCTACTCATATTCGGTATGGTGGATGGATGAAAATCAAAAAAATGTATCTAATGGAGATGCGTTGTACGCGTTTGTGCTGGAAGTGAAATAAGGAGAGAGCATATGCAAATCCCCATTATTCTCATTGGACCTATGTGCGCTGGAAAAACGACGGTTGGTGAAAAAGTGGCAACCAAACTAAATATTCCTCAGTGCTCAATGGATGAAGTGCGATTTTCCTACTACCGGGAAATAGGATTCAGCAAAGAAACACAGCAACAAATTCGAGAAAAACAAGGATTTCAAGGCATGTACGCCTATTGGAAGCCTTTTGAAGCCTATGCCGTTAAAAGAATACTAGAAGATTACAAGCATGCGGTCATTGATTTTGGCGCCGGCCACTCGGTCTATGAAGACATAAAGCTGTTTCAACAAGTAGAAAAAACGTTAAAACCTTACGACTCCCTGTTTTTATTGCTTCCGAGTGCTGACAGAGAAGAGTCCATACAGATATTGCATCAAAGATTGCAACAAATAACGGATGACAACGATATTTTTGAACTTAACAAACATTTTGTAAAACATCCATCCAATCGCACATTGGCAAAGCAAACGATCTACACAAAGGGAAAGTCGGCAGATACAGTAGCGGAAGAAATGATTTTATCTATTAAAAGGAGTGAAAGTATTGATTAAAAAAGTCGGTCAAATTATGGTATATGTAAACGATCAAGATCAAGCGGTAAAGTTTTGGACAGAAAAAATGGGATTTCAGGTTATGTCTGAACAAAATAATGAACAAGGCATGAAGTGGATTGAGCTAGCGCCGGTAGCGGGGGCCGAAACAACCATTATCCTTCATAACAAACAGCTAATAGCAAAAATGCAGCCAGAATTAAATGTCGGGACTCCTTCACTGCTGTTTTTTACAGAAAATGTGGATGAATTATATAGTGATTTAACAGCTAAAGGCGTAACGGTGGGAGAAATCGTATCTATGCCTTCAGGGCGAGTCTTTAACTTTTCAGATAGTGAAGATAACTATTTTGCGGTTATGGAAAACGTGAATCATAAATAAAGGAAAAAGAAAAACACCGGGAGGATTCATTCTCGGTGTTTTACATGTAGGGCAGGATGAGTTACTCTGCATGGATAAATCAAGGAGTGATGCCTCTCATGATAAAACTAATAGGAGAAAAAGTGTGGTTAAGAGAAGCGACACAGGAAGACGTTAATGAACTTTATTACTGGAAGTACGAAGAAAAAAACCAAGAAGCAAAAAAGTGGAATGCTCCCTATATAACAGAAGGAAGACTGACCAGAGAAGAATATATGAACTCATGGGACAAGGAATATGAGCTTTTTCCATGCGTTCCTCGACTCCTCGCGGTCATCATTGATGAAAAAGCAGTGGGCACCGTAAGTTGTTACTGGGTAGACAAGCATACAAACTGGCTGGAAACCGGAATTGTCATTTACGACTCAGATTATTGGAGCGGAGGATACGGCACGGAAGCTTACCGCATGTGGATTGATTTTTTATTTGAGTCTACACATTTACATAGACTCGGTATGTCCACGTGGTCAGGCAACATCAGAATGATAAAAACAGCTGCAAAAATAGGCATGAAAGAAGAGGCGAGAATCAGAGAAGCACGTATCGTAAACGGTGAATATTTTGACAGCATCAAAATGGGAATGCTGCGAAGGGAATGGGAAAGTCATCGTAGTAAGAGCTGTAATAGAAAAGAATACAGAGGTGAACTAAAGCATTGATCAATATAGTCTCATTATTTAAGGCTTCTTCCTTTATGAATGGAAGAAGCTTTTCTTATGTCAATCATGTCATCTGTAAGACCTAGCGTGTATAAAATTAAAAGAAGGAACGTTTATATAGTTCTGCTCAAATCAGTTACTGTGTTAAAAACATCAGGGGGGAAATGCATGCGGGCAAACTTTAAAGAATCTACAAAAAGAAGCGTGAAAAAGAAGAAAACGCTGCAGTTTACACTAAATGTAATCGGAATATTTATGTTTATAGGGGTTTTAATCAGGTGGTGGACTGTTCCGTTCGCTGTTAGTAACGATCTTCAAATTTACTATAATCCAGATTTTCAAATGAAACCCAGTGAGTGCAAGGAATTTGTTGCGTTCGTTTTATGCGCAGCAAGCGTGTATTTTAGTTTAATAAACGTCTACTTTTTAGGAAAAACAGGTAAAAAATTAGTCTATACCGTTCTTGTTTTACTGGCTGTCTTTAACCTCTATATGATGCTTACACTTCTTGCTGTAGCCACGCATTAAAGGCGCGCATTTAGCTCAAAAGAAAGAGGTCAAATTTCCTTTCTCTTTTAACTTGTTTTATGATTTTTCTATGTAAAAAACAGATAAGTCTTGAAACACCTTCATTAGCTGAGCTTTCATAGTACTTCCACCTTTTAGTATTTTTCACCTGACACATATGTAAATATTATGTGTGTTTTTACTTTCATACAATTCTATCAGATTCATTAAAACAGTTTTATTTTCTAAATTCAACTGAAAAGTATTTTCATTATTTTCGCCCTAAACTAACCGAGATAAGCTGCTATAAGGTTTAAAGAAAAAAAGAAAATTGAAATGATTTTTTACGAGATTAATATCTTGACGAAAAAATATTTCAGGAATAAGATAGGTTACATAAAGTAACGAGTGAAAGAAAAGTTACTTTTTAAAGATTATATTTTTCCTAACAGGAGGAAGAGATATGGAAGCGATGACTTTTGTTTTATTCGGTTCAACAGGTGATTTAGCGAAACGCAAAATTTATCCTGCACTCTATAATTTATTTGTAGACGGGAAAATTTCTAAATCAATTTCTGTTGTAGGACTAGGCAGAAGGGAGATGTCCGATGCAGATTTTCAGAAAAAAGTAGAAGAATCTATTCATACTTTTTCACGTCGCGTCGAAAAAGATTCATCTCTTATGCAGCATTTTCTGTCAGCTTTTCGCTACAGCCAATTGGATGCAACGAATGCTGAAGACTATAAAAGTGTGTTAAATCTAGTAGAAGCACGAGAAGCAGAACTAAACATTCCAAGCAACCGAATGTTTTATCTCTCCGTTGCACCAGAATTTTTCGGTACGATCGCCGAGCATATTAAAGACAGCGGCTTAGGTGCTACAAAAGGTTGGAAACGGTTAATTATTGAAAAACCGTTTGGCCATGATCTAAAGTCAGCTCGACAATTAAACGAAAACTTAAGCAAAGCGTTTAAAGAAAAAGAGATTTACCGCATTGACCACTATCTTGGCAAGTCGATGGTACAAAATTTAGAAGCGCTGGAATTCGCTAATCCTATTCTTCAATCATTATGGAATAACGAACATATTGCGAATATACAAATTACAGCAAGTGAAACGGTCGGCGTAGAGGAAAGAGCAAGCTATTATGACCATTCAGGAGCGATTCGAGATATGGTTCAAAATCATATGCTGCAAATGCTGATGATGACGGCTATGCACTTACCGGCTCGCATTAGCGCTGATGACATTCGAAACGAAAAAATAAATGTGTTAAAAGCACTTCGTCCGCTTGTAAAAGAAGAGATGGATCTAGACGTTGTTCGCGGTCAATATGAGGCTGGAAAAATAAACGGGGCTTCAGTGCCGAGCTACATAAATGAGCCCGGTGTCTCACCATCTTCACAGACAGATACGTTTTTAGCAGCCAGACTATATATCGATAATTCGCTTTGGAAAGGTGTTCCTTTCTACATTCGTACAGGGAAAAGAATGGCGGAAAAAGCGACGCGAATTGTTATTGAATTCAAAGACTCGCTAAAAGAGTTGTACTTAGACAAAGGAGAAACAACATCTCCAAATCTGTTGATCATTGAAATCAACCCGCACGAAAATATTACGCTGCAGTTAAACAGCAAAAATCCATTTAATCATGGTCATATTGAGCCTGTACAAATTAATTTCTCAGGTCAGCAAGAAGGAGCGCCGGAAGCATATGAGCGTCTTATTGCAGATGCATGTGCCGGAGATTCTACATTTTTTGCTCATTGGAAAGAAGTAGAGCTAGCTTGGGAATGGGTTCAGCCGCTTCTTGAAGCGTTTGAGGAAAATACAGTGCCGCTTTATAAATATGCTGCTGGTTCATACGGCCCTGACGCATCATATGCACTTTTAGAAAAAGACGGTTTTAAGTGGTGGTTGGATGAAGAAACAGCAAGTCAATCACGCGAAGTGCAGCTAGTTTAATACAAACAAAGCGAAAGAAGGATGAAACATGAGTACCAACATAGACATACTTGCAGTTAATACGATTCGCACCCTGTCAATTGATGCAGTAAACGCAGCTAATTCAGGCCATCCTGGGCTTCCGATGGGAGCGGCTCCGATGACCTATGCGCTGTGGGCAAATCACTTACAGCATAATCCGGCAAATTCAAGCTGGTTTAACCGAGATCGTTTTATCTTATCAGCCGGTCATGGCTCAAGCTTGCTGTATAGCATGCTTCATCTAAGCGGATACAATGTATCGGTAGAAGATTTAAAGAGCTTCCGCAAATTAAACAGTAAAACACCGGGTCATCCTGAATTTGGCCATACGGACGGCGTGGAAGCAACAACAGGTCCTTTAGGTCAAGGAATTGCAAATGCAGTCGGAATGGCACTGGCAGAAGCTCATTTAGCGGCAAAGTTTAACCAGTCAAAATTCCCTGTCGTTGATCACTATACGTATACATTAGTAGGCGATGGTGACTTGATGGAAGGCATTTCTTATGAAGCAATGTCCATGGCTGGCCATATGAAGCTTGGCAAGCTTATCGCTTTATATGACTCCAACGATATTTCGTTAGACGGGGAATTAAATCTTTCGTTTGGTGAAAATATCCAAAAAAGAGCGGAATCTGCAAACTGGCAGTATTTGCGTGTAGAAGATGGAAATGACGTAGATGAAGTCACAAAATCCATCGAAAAAGCGAAGCAAAACACCGAACAGCCAACGCTTATCGAAGTAAGAACCATTATTGGCTACGGAAGTCCAAAAGTAGCAGGAACAAATAAAGCACACGGCAATCCGCTTGGAGAAGAAGAAGCAAAAGAAACAAAACAAGCCTACGGCTGGGAAGCTGAAGAAAACTTCTATGTTCCAGAAGAAGTAAAAGCTCATTTTGAAAAGCTAGAGGAAAAAGGGATGAAAGCAGAAGCAGAGTGGAACGAACTGTTTGCTTCTTACCAAAAAGAATACCCTATGCTCGCTGATGAATTAGAACGTGCCATCACGGGCGAAGCGTTAATTGAAGTAAATGATATTTTAACATTTTCATCAGAAAAAGCGATGTCGACTCGTGTTGCAAGCGGAGAAGCGATTAATTATTTCACTAAATCTGTGCCATCTATTTTTGGAGGCAGCGCTGATTTATCGCATTCTACGATGACAGACATTAAAGAAGACGGTCCGTACGCACCAGGATATTTCGGTAATCGAAATATTTATTTCGGCGTACGTGAACATGCAATGGGAGCGGCCGGTAATGGAATGGCCCTTCACGGAGGTGTGAAGCCGTTTGTCAGCACATTCTTTGTTTTTAATGATTACTTGCGTCCAGCGATTCGTTTAGCTGCACTGCAAAAGCTGCCGGTCACATATGTATTTACTCATGATTCCATAGCAGTAGGAGAAGATGGACCAACTCATGAGCCCGTTGAACATTTAGCTTCTCTTCGTGCAATTCCAGGGCTTACCGTAATCCGTCCGTCTGATGCAAACGAAACAGCTAGCGCTTGGGCTTATGCGCTTCAGCAAGCGGAAGGCCCTGTAGCCTTAGTGCTTAGCCGTCAAAACTTGCCTGTATTTGAAGAAACAAAACAAAATATCAACGACCTAGCTAAGGGAGCTTACGTATTAACCGAAACAAACGATAAGCCGGAGATGATTTTCATCGCCACAGGTTCTGAAGTAGCACTAGCGGTCGGTGCAAAAGCTCAGCTAGAGCGTGAAAATGTATCTGTACGTGTTGTAGCAATGCCTAGCTGGGAGCTGTTTAACAAACAGTCAAAAGAGTATCAAGAGCGTATCTTGCCTGAGTCTGTTTCAAAAAGAATTTCTCTAGAAATGGGGATTTCACTTGGCTGGGAACGTTTTGTAGGGCCAAAAGGAAAAGTGTTAGCTGTTGACACATTTGGTGCTTCAGGAACCGGAGCTGATGTGATGAAGCTGTTTGGATTTACAGAAGAAAACGTAGTGGCACAAGCAAAAGAATTGCTAAAGGCTTAAATAAAAAGATAAATAGAAGGAGCTGTTCACATGAAAGTAGGATTAGTTGGTTTAGGGAAAATGGGGATTAACTTAGGACAAAACTTATTGGATCAGCGTCATGACGTTGTAGCATTTGACGTAAATTCAAATGCAGTGGAGCAAATGAAAGGGTACGGTGCGTCAGGAGTATCAAGCTTACAGGAGCTTGTTCAGTCACTCGAAACACCAAGAGTTGTATGGCTGATGGTTCCTCATACGGTTGTTGATTCTGTTATTAGTGAAGTGAAGCCTCTTTTAGCTGAAGGAGATATCGTTATTGAAGCGGGAAACTCTCATTACAAAGAGTCTATTCGACGCTATAACGAGTTAAAAGAAAACAAAATCCGCTTTATGGACGTTGGAACATCTGGCGGAATGGAAGGCGCTCGTAACGGAGCATGCTATATGATTGGCGGAGATCGTGAAGCGTGGGAAATTGTTGAACCTATCTTCCGCGATACAGCAGTAGAAAACGGATACCTATACGCTGGAGAAGCAGGGAGCGGCCACTTTTTAAAAATGGTTCATAACGGCATTGAATACGGCATGATGGCTGCAATCGGAGAAGGATTTGAAGTTCTTGAAAAAAGCCAGTTCGACTATGATTACGAAAAAGTGGCGAGAGTATGGAACAATGGATCTGTTATTCGTTCATGGCTAATGGAATTAACCGAAAATGCATTCTCTAAAGATGCTAAGCTAGATGACATCAAAGGAGTTATGAACTCTTCTGGTGAAGGAAAATGGACGGTAGAAACGGCTTTAGACCTTCAAACAGCTACGCCGGTTATTGCGATGTCTTTACTAATGCGCTATCGCTCGCTTGAAGATGATACCTTTACAGGAAAGGTAGTTTCCGCGCTTCGAAACGAGTTTGGCGGTCATGCTGTGGAAAAGAAATAACAAGTGAAATACTGGGTATAGTAAAAAAAACTAATGGAGGAATGAAAAAATGAAATTTTTTATTGATACTGCAAACCTTGACGATATTAAAAAAGCATACAAATTGGGCGTTTTATCTGGTGTTACAACAAACCCTTCTCTTGTTGCAAAAGAAGGCGTAAAGTTTGAAGATCGTATTGAAGAAATTTTAAAAACCGTTCCAGAAGTAGAATCCGTTTCAGCAGAAGTGACGCCGGATGCCGAAACAGCAGAAGACATGATTGCGCAAGCAGAAGAATTAATCAAAATTAACGGCGGGGATCAAAACATTACGATCAAGCTTCCAATGACACTCGCTGGACTAGAAGCGACTCGCTACCTTGCTAAAAAAGGTGTAAAAACAAACGTAACGCTGATTTTCACTGTGAACCAAGCTCTTTTAGCAGCCCGTGCAGGTGCAACATATGTATCTCCATTCCTTGGTCGCCTTGATGATATTTCAGAAGACGGCGTACAGCTTGTGGCTAAAATTGCTGAGTTGTTCCGCATTCAAAATATCGACTCTCAAATCATTGCGGCTTCTGTAAGACATCCGGACCACGTTACACGCGTAGCCCTTGCCGGAGCTCATATTGCAACTATTCCATATTCAGTAATCGAGCAGCTTGTTAAACATCCTTTAACCGAACAAGGAATTGAAAAATTTGCGGCTGATTGGAAAAATGCTGTTCAAAACTAAGTAAAAGATAAAGAACGTGCGCATTCTAAAAAAAGAATGCACGCGTTCTCTCATAATATCCTTAAAGAGGTAAACACCATGAATACAGTAGACGCTAAGATGATTAAAACCCAATACGGTTTAGAGGTTTATGTAGATGATGTAGAGCATATTAACTTTAAAAGCCTTCATGCACCGAAAGTTAACCAGCCGCTCTATCGCATTGAATTTGAAATTGGCTACTTTTTATTAAAAGAACACAGATATTACGAATACGAAAAGAACTATTTTTGGCTTGCAGTAAGCGAAGATTTTAGTAAGCTAATTATTCAAGAACCTGATATGGAGAGCTTATTTGGAGCTAAAAGCGAAGACGAAAGAAAGGCGACAAAAGAGCTTTTAAGTCAGTGGCTCATTCATACCGAGGCTTATAAAAAGCAATTAAACCAGCATATTAATGATTGCAAAAAAAGTAATGAAACAAATGAGGGCATAACGGCTGTTTTAGAAAAGTTGCTGAATATTTCAGCAGCAGACATTGAACAAGCCCCGATTGAGAAATTAGCTGCCTCACGATCAGTTTAACTTAAAAAAGTAGGCAGGCATTCATAGCTGCACTTGAAAAAGATGCTTCGTTTAAAACGCGAAGCATCTTTTTTTCATTCTTTATAAAGAGCGGGCTTATCTGTAGGAAAGGCTCTTTTCGCATAGATTATTTCCTGATAAGAGATGATAAAATACTCTTTCAGGAGGCGGTTTCTCAATGGTTAAAGACATTATGCCACGTTTTCAGACTTCACTAAAGACGAGCAAATTCAACTATTTAACTCTTTAAAATTCCTATGTTAAAACGACTCTATTACTTATTCCGCTAAAGCCCCCGTTACTTGAATAACTTATACCAGTATAAAGTGGTTCTAATAGTAGGATTATATGACTGCTTTAGTGTGTCAACTCCACCTAGTATGAATCCTTGTTTTACATAAAATCTGCATGCACCAAGGTTATCATCTTGCGCTTCCAAGGACATTCCTATAAGTTTTCTTTGTCTTGCCCACTCTTCTGCTTTATTTAAGAGCAACTTTCCGACTCCGCTGCCTCTATAATCTTTTTTAGTAGCAATGTTTTCAATATAACAGAAGCGATTCCAATCCTTACTTATTCTAATCTGTCCTATGCAAGTAGTATTCATATAAGCTAAAAACAAAGCTTTATCCTCTCGGTTTATATATTGGCTCCAATCAAGTTTGTCATCTGGAAAACGTGTTTCTCTAGTTTCATCAAAAAGAACTTCTTTATAAGACCACTTTCCTGATTGCAAACTGGGGACAACTCTGCCATATAACTTAAAATAATCATTTGTCATATTGATGTCGTCTATTAAGTCATTATTTAATGGAGAAATAATGAGTTTACTTTCACTATCCAATAGTACACACTTCCTTTTATGATGTTTTGAAAATATTTTATTTAAGGATAAGTAAATCCTGTCTTATTCAACATGACTGCCCGTTAGCTGAATAAGCCTTTCTTTATACAATACTATAAAAAGGAAATTTCCCCTTGTTATAATTAAAAGCAGCAATCTTAAAAAAGTGCCTTAGGAAAATAAAGGATAGTAATAAAAACGACACAATTGTCGTTTTTTATATTGACGAATCAATTTCAGGAGGTTACATTATATTAAAACGACAATGTTGTCGTTTTAATATAAGGAGGCTGAAATGATGCTTATTACGATGTTAACAACAGGAACGCGAGGAGACACCCAGCCTTTTATGGCTTTAGGATTAGAGCTAAAAAAGAAAGGATACCGTGTACGAATTGCGGCTTCAGAAGCTTATCAAAACTTCATAAAATCGTATGGATTCGAATATGCCATGCTTCGAGGAGATGTTTCTAAAATTATAGAGAGCGGAGCAGCAGACGACGCGATTAATGCAGACAATCCTCTCAAATTTTTTTCAAGCTTAAAAAATGAAAAGATGATGGGTATGATGATTGATATACAAGAAGATTTGCACAAAGCATGCAAAGGAGCCGATGCAATTGTATATCATCCAGGTGCGGCAATTGGTTACTTTGCTGCTAATGAGATGAATATACCAAGCATTTTAGCCAGCCCTTTTCCAATGACACCAACAAAAGACTATCCAGCTTTACTTTTTTATGATCGACCACGATTTGGAAAAATATATAATAAGCTGACGCATCGTATTTTTGAATGGGGATTTTGGAAAGTAGTAAATGGTCCTTTAAAAAAATATTGGGTTCAGCAGCATGGAACAGGACCTAGCGATTTTTCATGTCCGTATCCAAAGCAGCGTACAGCAGCTAACCCAATCATTATTTCGTCAAGTCCCACTGTATTTTCCGTATCTAAAGATTGGCCTGAACACGTTCATTCCTACGGAAATTGGTTTATGGACAGTGACCATAGCTATCAGCCGGAAGAGAAGCTGGAAAGGTTTTTAAAGGCTGGAGAACCGCCAGTTTATATTGGATTTGGAAGTGTTGGTGATAAAAAAAACGCAGGCGAAACGACTGCTTTAGTGATTAAAGCCTTAAAACTTGCCGGGAAACGAGGTATCATCAATACAGGAGGAAGCGGAATGAATCACACGGAAGAGATAGCAGAAGACATTTTATTTGTAAAAGATATTCCTCATGAGTGGCTGTTTCCTAAAATGTCTGCCGTTGTTCATCATGGAGGAGCAGGAACAACGGCGGAAGGCCTCCGAGCTGGTGTTCCAAGTATTATTGTTCCTTATGGAAATGACCAATTCGCTTGGGGAAGAAAAATTCACGAGCTAGGAGCTGGAGCAAAAGCCATTCCGAGAAAAGAATTGACGGCTGAAAAATTATCCGCAGCTATTTCCTGTACGCAAGTTAATGAAATTCGGTCCAAAGCACAAGAAATCGGAAAACAAATCCGAGCTGAAAAAGGGGCTGAAAAAGCAGCTCAGGTGATTATTGATGCACTCGAGACATTCGGAAATAAATAAAAAAGTAAGCGAGCGTGAAAAAATGCCAAAAGTAAGGGAAGGATACGCTGAAAAAAAGAAGCAAGAGATTTTAGAAGCAGCCAAAAGAGTATGCAAGAGCAAACCGGTGCATGATGTAGCCATGCGAGATATCGTTTTGGAAGCTGGAATGAGTCAGGGAGGCGTGTACAAATATTTTTCAAACCTTGATGAAGTATTTGTCGGACTTCTTAATCAAGAAAGCGTCAGCTATAAAGTAAAAGATAAAATTGAAGCCCTACTTCAGACAAAAAAAGATTCCTTTGAAATGCTGCATGATTTTATTATGTATATTGGAGAGCATATCCAAGAATCGATGACAGCAGGAGGAGAAATTTACTTTGAACTAGTAGCGTTGTATTCAAAAGACCCTCAGCGTTTTATGAAAATTGAAGATCAGCTAGTTGAAGTCTCTAACCTTAAATATATTCAAAAAAAGCTTCACGACTTTATTACGCAGCAAATAGAAGTAAAGAATTTCTCTCCGGCTGTACCAACAGATGATCTGCTAGCTTTTATGGCTACAACGATCAACGGAATTACACAAAATCCAGCGCCGATTTACAACGTCGATGAAAAGAAACAAGTTGCTGAGGCGGGAAACGTAGAACGGCATGTCAATACGCTTTCAATAGCCGTTCGAAAGCTATTAGGAGAATAAGTACAGCTGTAACATTAAAATGTGTCTTATAATATTGCTAGCAGCGTTAAGTACATTTTTTAAAAAGGTTTTTTCACTTCTCCGTCTCCTTTGAATAGTTTTGCAAAAATTAAGCATAATACGACTGCAAACTATATTTAAGGAGATGGAAAAAATGAAAAAAGGACTTATCATTGCTTCTTCAGTTCTTTTTCTTTCAGGCTTAGCTGCATGTGGAGGAAATAAAGACAATAACGCAATGGACAATACTCAAAATGACTTACGCAACACTTCTACAAACGACGGGGTTGATAACAATATCCCAATGGATAACACCGATCAGCCGACAAAGTCAGTTGAAGCAGCGCAAAATGTAGAAGATATGAAGGAAGTTGACGATGCATATGTGCTTCGCGATAATAATAATGCCTATGTAACGGTAGACCTAGCTGGAAATGATGCAGCGGACAACAACGATAATGGCAAGGTGAACACTGTAACGTATAACGGCGATACTTATCATGAAGTTTCAACTGATTTTGAACAAAAAATTGCGGACCGTGTAAGAGAAGCAGATAGTAAAATCGACAAAGTATACGTGGCGTTTGTAAACACGGGCTTAGACAATATGAACAACAACAATAACGTACCTGGCGTAGATAAAAATGACAAGATGTATCGAGATGATGAAAAAGACAACAACCGTGATCCAGAAGATATTGTAGAAGATCCAAAAGATATGATGGACCGTAACAACAAAGATCAATAACATCAAAAAGGCCTCTGGATCACTAGAGGCCTTTGGTTCATTAACTAAGTTCAAGTAAAGAAATAAAAATCGGAAGAACACAGCAAGAAACGGCTGAAATAAAATCAAGCTCGTTCTGTTTTTTTGCAGAAAGCGTGAACTCCATCAAAATAATCGTCAGGATACTCATGAAAAGCGTTGCATAAAAAAGAAAATCGCGCTGACTTTCCACTAAAAACAACACCGCATTTAAAATCAAAATAACGGCATAAAGAAACTTAAGCAGCATGTGAAGCTGCATGCTGAATTTATTCTCTTGTTTGTAGCGCAAGATATACACAAAAAAGAAAATAAATAAAGTTAATTGCCATGAGGCAGGAAGTAGCTGCTGCCATAGATTGTCCAAGAAACTCATTCCTCCTATAAAACAATGATGCATATATGTAACACACACGTTTTTATTTTAAAAGTGAAGAGTATCTTTAGGCAAGAACAATTTTTCTTTTTTTATTCTTTTTCTTATACAGGCTCTCAACATAAAAAAAGAACGGTCGCGATGACCATTCTTTTTACTTCACTTCAATTAAAACCTTCGTGCCGTCTGGAAACTCGTCTACTTGATGTGAGATCCAAGATCCGGCGCCTCGGTTGTCTGAAGGCTTTACATATTCAATGTCTGCACCGTTTCCGCCTTCTTCACAAAAGGCCATCGGAAACTCATCTCGATCGTAGCCGCTTTTAGTCGGAATGCCCTTTAAAGACTCACGGCGGTTTTCTTCAGCACCGTCTCGGTCGATTGTACAAACAGCCGATTTTCCTTTATCGATTGCATGTTGAATGTGCGCTGCAGTTTCAGGGTAACGATCAGCAGGGAAGGTAATTACTTCATCGTAGGAGGTATTCGTTGAAGAGTTCTGCTCTAACGGATTTCCTTCAATCATAACAATAACGGCTAATACTAAAATTAAAATACCAGAAACAATTTTTTTCAATCTGTAAAACTCCTTTATAAAACGTTTATCACTTTTATTTTAAAGTAATAAGAAAAAAATGTAAAAACATATAATGGAACTAGCTAGAATTTATAAGAAAAACATAAGCTCACGTACAGCTGCTGAACGTGAGCTTATGTCTAATGATGAGAGTAATGATGGTGCGTTTCGTTTTCAGCTGACTGCAGTGAACGTAACTCTTCTTTCGATAATTTGCCTACTGCGACTTGCTGAGTAGGAAGGATGTGCTCACCGCGCGCGTTAATATCCGTTTTAATATAGTAAATACCATCCTCTTTAAAAGTTGCTTTTGCTTTATACATACTGCCGTCATAATGTGCCTTTGCTGTTTCAACTTTACCGGGAGCATCTTTTTTCCACACTTTAAACTGAACGATTTTGGCATCATCCACCGTTTTATTTTCTTGCATTACGTGCACTTCTAACATCTGTGTGCTCTTTGGCTCTATATTTTCAGGAAGCATCACATGCGCAGACAGAGGCTTTGGCTGCTTGTAGAGCTGGTCTGCGTTACTGTTTACAGAGCACGCGGAAAGTACAAGTGTACAGAGTATGACCAATCCGGGTATTTTCCATTTGTTCATTGTTACTGCACCTCACATCGTTTCATGCATCATGCGTTTAAAAACCGCTTCAATGCTGGAATTCGTTTGATGACAAAGAAATCTAAAAGCCACACGATAACTAAGGACAGTCCGACTAAAGGAAAGACGAGACCAAACACCACGATTATACACGTCACAATTCGCATTGCATTTCCTTCAGGAACTTTAGGAGCGCGTATGTCTTTAGCTGGTTTTCGTTTCCACCACAGTAAGGCTCCGCTGATGGCGATACCAGCAATTCCGATACAAATAATGAGGCCAATAAGCTGATTTATAAATCCAAACTGCGTACCTTTATGAAGCGTAATACCAAGTGCAATCAATTTTCCCATAAATCCATAGTTGCCGTACCGATAATCAGCTAACACAGCGCCGGTGTATTGATCAAGGTGAATGGTTGCCTCATCCTGAGCTCTTGGTGAAAAAACAGAGAGCGTATACACGCCTTGAGGTTCTTGCGGAATAGAAATGGTATAACCGTCGTGCATATGCTGTTCTTTTGCAATATCTACAATGTCATCAAGCGATACTTTTGTATATTGCGAAGCTGTGGAGCTTGGAACTTCTAACATTTCAGCTCCCCAAGGCACGTCCGCTACATCTTTTGTTTGTACGGTTGAAGGAGGGGCACTGCCTACCCAAATAGACGGAGGGTACCCCACGCCTGCGTTTGTGGCGATTTGCTGAAACGAATTGCCCCACAGTCCTGACCATGGAAGGCCCGTTAGTACGAGAAAAAGCATACCAGCTGAAATCCAAAAGGCTGGTACCGCATGAAGGTCTCGTGCAAGCACGTTTTTACCTTTTGAAAAACGAGGAATCAGCACGCCTTTTATTTTGTCTTTTTTGCGCGGCCACCATAAAAAAGCACCGGTTACAATTAAGACAATCGCCCAGCAGGCCGCAAGTTCTACGATACGATCACCCGCTGTTCCTGCCATTAGCTCTCCGTGAAATTCTTCAATTTGATTCATTAAGCGACGCGAATCATCCAGTTTTCCTACAATGTGACCATTGTGAGGATTAACAAAAATCGTATATGTATGGTCTTTTAATGAGATTCCTACTTCTGAAGAACGAGTGGAGCGCTCACTGGGCTTATACGTCAATACGTCAGCGCCTGGATACTTTTCCTTTACAGCCTGCACTTGCGCTGAAGGGGATGTAGACTGTGATTGAGCTTGAACATGATACAAGTCGTGGTACAGTCTTTCTTCAATTTGAGGCTTGAATAAATACATCCCGCCAGTAACAGCTAATATAAGAAGAAACGGAGTAAACACTAAACCTGCATAAAAATGCCAGCGCCATATGGCTTTGTATAGACCTTGAGAACGCGCCGTGCTTTTTTTAGTTGTACTCGCTGATTCTTCGCGCTTTTCCTGCATCATTTTTTCCTCCTTTTTACTAACTAACGTGCTTTTATTATAGAAGGAAAGGGAGAATTAGCCATCACCCCTGAGAGTGATTGTTGGGGCTTATAAGAGGAGGGAATTGATAAAAAAGCATCTGCTTCACGTAGAAAGGGCAGATGCTTTTCATTTATTTCTTTTTATAATAAGGGCCTAGACGGTCAATACGATTTGTCCAAATTCCACCTGAATAGTTATCCGGAAGGCGTTTTATGTCTTTGGCAGAATCAAATCCAGTGGAAAATTCGCTTCCGTTTCCGCCTACAATAACAGTTCGGGTATTGATACGATCCATTCGGTTTAAAAAGCGGTTTGGCCATCCCCACAGAAAAGGTCCGATTTTTTCAGGTATATGTAGTTCAGTGTTTTCACATGCTTTAGGCACGTATCCGGTCCACCCTGTTGCTATATACGGAATAAGACAAGATTTCATCGTTGCTTTTGACATAACTTTTAGATGGGGCATCGCTTTTTTTAACGAATCAATTGGTTCGTCTCCTCCGTACACAGTAATGGTTTTTAAGCGTTCTCTAGAGAGTTGTGACAAATACTTTGCTAGTTTTTTTCCTTCTTCAGGATCATTGCTTTTCACGTGAATAAGAAAGGATTGGTGCGGAAAGTATTTCATCACTTCGTCTAGAGAAGGCATAAGGTTGACTCCTTTGCCGCGAAAAGGATGCGTTTTTCCTCCATCTGCCGTGTAGCCGTACCCAATATCAAGCTTTTTTAATTCGGCCATCGTGTAATCCCGTGTTACGCCTGTTCCGTTTGTCCGGCAATCAAGAGTCCAGTCATGGAACACAGCAAACTGATTGTCTTTTGTAATATGAACGTCTAGCTCGACAATGTCAGCTCCGTCTTTAAAGGCTTGTTTCATAGAAGGAATCGTATTTTCTAAAAAAGAATGCTCAGGTTTGTAGATGCGTTCCGCTGTACACGTTTCGTTTTGAAGGCCTTTTATATTAAACGTTTGAGCTACGCCTCTATGAGCAAGAAGGAGAGGCTGTCCGCTTCTTTTTGTCAACAAAGAGCTATTGTTTATGTAGACAAAAACAGCGATTCCTATCAAAATAAACCATACAGATTTTCGTTTGAAAAGCGCTCTTAAAAAATTCATAGCATCCCCCAGGTAGTTATTATATGTTAATTCTTACTTCTAAAAAAGCCTATAAGAATTCGTTCTTACTTTCAATATCCAGTCGCTAATAACTTCATTATAGTTTTCAGATAATTTGTAGAAAAATAGAATGTTTCACATCTACCCAGACACAAAAAAACAGCTTGTGAAAGCTGTTAGTTCATTAAACCATTTTGAAACGCATAGCTTGTCAGCTGCACGCGGTTTTCTAAATGAAGCTTGCTTAAAATATTTTTTAAATGGCTTTTTACCGTGTGTTCAGAAATAAATAACTGCGCGGAGATATCGCGGTTCGACAGTCCTTTAGCCACTAATTGAAGTACTTCAAGCTCTCGTGCAGAAAGGGGAGTGTCGGGTTTTGTAATCGATGTTTCCTGCGGAAACTCTTTTAAAATTTGAAACGCAATTTCTTTTGACATAGGAACTTCATCTAAAGAGAACGCACGCAAATAGTCGTACCACACTTCAGACTGCAGATTTTTAAGCAAATAGCCCTGTGCGCCTTTTTTCAGCGCATCAAATAAATCCGTAATATCGTCTGAAACCGTGATAACCACAATTTTAACGTACGGAAACTGAAGCTTAATTTGTTTTGTCGCTTCTAAGCCGTCCATCACAGGCATTCCAATATCCATTAACACGATATCGGGCATTAATTTTTCAGTCAGCTCAATAGCTTCTTGCCCGTTGGTTCCTTCGCCAACAATAATAAAATCTTCATATTCTTCTAAAATATCGCGAATGCCTTCTCTCGCATGAGCATGATCATCTACAATCAAAATACGAAACGGCTGCATTTACATAACCCCCTTTTTAATGCTAACAATGGTTTGGTTCTGTTTTCGCTCAATGGAAAAGTCCCAGTTCATGTCCTTCGCACGATCTTTCATAATTTGCAAACCAAGACCGGACTTGAGAGAGTCGGACGTAAAACCTGTACCGAAATCTGTAATTTCACAAATCCATCCGCCAGCCGTTTCAGTGGCTGTAATCCAGATTTTATTTGTTTTGGCATGTTTAATGACGTTCATAGCAGCTTCTTTCACACAGGCAAACAGCTCATTTTTTTCTTTTCTCGACAGCGTTGTTTCTGACAGTCTCCAATCTAAATTTACATCTAGTAAATGAGTATGTGTTAAATCATCGACGTATTGATGAATACTTTCGGTCCAGCTTTCTGAAGAGTCTGAAGGAGAGTGCTTTAAATTTGTAATCGCTTGGCGCGTATCGTCATGCACATGCTGCAGAGTTTGTTTCATTCGTATAAAATCAGAATCCTGCTCTAAGTTGTTTTTTCTTCCGAACTTGTTCATTTTAACAGATAGGAGAAACAGCGACTGCGCAATGCCGTCATGCAGTTCACGAGCTAATTTTTCACGTTCAATAAGTGCTGCTTTCTTTTCTTTTTCTTGTCTTAGCTCCTCTTGTATTTTTTCTAAAATAGAAAATAAATAGCGGACAAACACAAGCGTTACAAAAAAGACAAGGAGCGGAGAAAGCACATTTCCCATATCCATTGAGATGTAAGGGAGCAAAAAGGCATGGCGAACATACTCCCAAAGCGCGATGGTCAGAGTTGGAAGAAGCAAAATCAGCCATTTAATTTGTCTATATTTCACGGTATCCCTTCTTTCGTCCATAAAATGTGTCTATATTTTATCATTTGAGCGGAAAATTACTAGAGGAAAGAAGAGAAATCACTCTTAAGAGTGATTAGTACCACCCCTAGCTGAACGGATAAAAGTAATGGAAAAAAGTCTCATCTGCAATATCATACAAGAAAAATTCTTGAGTCAATGGTATGGTTAAAAAGCTTAGGATGTGACAAGGAGGAATTTATGGATGGTAAAAGAAATTCGCACGGCGCACGTTGACGCCGATTTACATATTGAAGCTTATCGTTTTAAAGGGATTATGCAAAAATTTCCTAATCATTTTCACGAGTATTATGTGATTGGATTTATTGAAGAAGGTCAGCGCCATTTAATTTGCCAAGGCAAAGAATACATCATTAATCCAGGAGATTTGCTGCTGTTTAATCCGTATGATGTCCATAGCTGTGAACAAATAGACGGCAAAACGCTTGATTATCGCTGTATTAATGTGGCGCCAGAAGTGATGAAAAAAGCTGTTTTTGACATTAACGGCAGTGAAAGTCTTCCGCGTTTTAACAGCAGCGTGGTGCAAAGAAGTGATGCTGTCTCTAGTTTAAAAGAGCTTCATTTGCAAATTTTAAATGGTGAACGGGAGTTTAAGAAAGAAGAGTTATTTTTATATTTGCTAGAAGAACTCATGCAGGATCATTCAAATCTTTCTTTTCTTTCGTCAGCCGTTGACACGTCCCATGAAATCACAACAATCTGCAGCTATTTGGAAGACAACTATACAAACAAGATTACGCTGGATGAGTTAAGTCAGCTAATTGGATGGAGCAAATACCGGCTGCTGCGCTCTTTTACAAAGCAAAAAGGAATTTCTCCATATAGCTACTTGGAAACAATTCGAATCAATCAGGCTAAAAAGCTGCTAGAGCAAGGGAAAAAACCGATTGACGTATCTTTTTTAACGGGATTCAGTGATCAAAGTCATTTGACTCGATTTTTTAAAAGTCAGGTTGGGCTAACACCAAAACAATACATGAAAATCTTTGAAAGTGAAAAGAAAACAGGATGCTAGTAATAGCTTAGAAGGGAGAGAAGAGCTGTGGATCATTTAGCTGCTTATATGCTGATGGCATTGGTCATGTCCATGATACCTGGTGCTGATACAATTCTTATCATGAAAAATACGCTTCATCACGGAGCAAAAGCAGGACGTTTTACCATACTCGGCATGGCTACAGGCCTCACGTTTTGGACGTTCATTGCTGTGCTTGGCTTATCTGTTGCTATCGCTCAGTCGGTGTACCTGTTTAACACGATTAAATACATAGGGGCAGCGTACTTATTTTACTTAGGTATCAGAATATTTCTGACCAAAAATACGCTCTCATTAGAGGCCATTTCAGAAGAAACAAAAACTGGAAAGTCTTCATCTAATCGCAGCTATAGAGAATCATATATGCAAGGGGCTCTTAGTAATTTTCTTAATCCTAAAACAGTATTAGTTTATATTACGTTTATGCCACAGTTTATTAACTTGGATGCACACACAAATCAACAGCTGCTGATACTCGGTTTTATTCTGACGCTTATAGCAGTAGGATGGTTTTTAATTTTGGTGTATGTAATAGATTACGTGAAAAAATGGCTTAAAAAACCGGTGTTTCAAAAAGCCTTTCAACGATGCAGCGGAGTGCTGCTGATTGGTTTTGGAATAAAAACAATAGTGTAATCGCAGTTAGTAAGTAAAAAAGCCTTATTGAAAAATAAGGCTTTTTTTACGTTTAAAAACACGTAAACGAAACAATTTGTCGTGTATCCACACCGAAAATGGTCCAGAAACGTCCGTTCCATCTAAATCCTGCAACGGATCGCGGTCCTACAAAAATAGGAAAATACCAGAAGCTAGAGCCGTTTCTAAGCCATATGAACGTATTGCGGAAGAGACATAGAGAAATAGCTCCTGGATCAACAGCAAATGGAGTTGCCATTTGTTGAGCTGGAATAAATGCCGGCGGAGGGGAAGTTGGAGCTTGCTGCGGGTTAGGTGTAGGCAAACCGCCTGGTGGTCTAGGTGGACCGGGCGGGAGTTGAGGTCCAGGAAATCTTGTCGGGTGCAAATAAAAATCCATGTAGCTAATGTCCATTTTTTAATCACCTCTATTTTTTATCACTATTTTATAAAGTATGAGAAAGCTGCCTAAAGGGATTGGGCAATTATAGCGTTTTTTATATAGGTCTTTTTTACGAAGAAAAGTTTAGTTCCTAAGTCGGGAGTAAATTCCTTCATGAACTCGATAAAAGCTGAATAGGATTAAACAGAGTGTGTTTGTTAGAGGAGGACTTCTCATGGATAACAATCCAAAAAAGATGTTTACACCGGTTAAGACTTATCAACCTTTCCACAGTATCTATGATCCTTGCCGGCCGATAGGAGTTAAATATTATTCTACGCCGCCTCAATTATACATGGGATTTCAGCCGCCGAATCTGCAGCAGTTTTCACCGAAAGAAGCCCTAAAAAAAGGAACGCTGTGGCCGGCTTTTTGGGACTACTATGAAAATCCATACAAAGATAAGAAGAGGGATGAAGAATGAAAAATCTACCTCCGGAGTACTATCAGGATTTAGAAGAAATACAGGCGATTGATTTTGCACTAGTAGAATTAACGCTGTATTTAGATACCCATCCAAATGACCAGCAGGCTATGCAGCAGTTTAACGAATACGCGCAGCAGGCTATGCAGTTAAAAAGAAACTTTGAAACAAAGTACGGGCCGCTCCAGCAATATGGAAACAGCTATACCGACGGAAAGTGGAGCTGGGGAACAAGCCCTTGGCCATGGCAAATATAAGCAGATAAAGGCGGGAGCTATATGTGGGTGTATGAAAAGAAATTACAGTATCCAGTGAAAGTAAGCACGTGTAATCCAACGCTTGCCAAATATTTAATGGAACAATACGGGGGAGCGGACGGAGAGCTTGCGGCAGCACTTCGGTATTTGAATCAGCGCTATACGATTCCCGATAAAGTGGTTGGACTGCTAAACGATATCGGGACAGAAGAGTTTGCTCATCTTGAAATGATTGCTACGATGATTTATAAGCTAACAAAAGATGCAACGCCAGAGCAGCTGAAGGCAGCGGGATTAGCAGAACACTATGTGAACCATGATAGTGCACTTTATTACAATAATGCTGCTGGGGTTCCGTTTACAGCTACTTATATACAGGCAAAAGGAGATCCGATTGCAGATCTGTATGAAGACATAGCTGCAGAAGAAAAAGCAAGAGCTACATATCAATGGTTAATTGATATATCAGATGATCCCGATTTAAACGACAGCTTACGATTTTTACGAGAAAGAGAGATTGTTCACTCACAGCGGTTCCGCGAGGCCGTGGAGATTTTAAAAGATGACAGAGACAGGAAGAAAATTTTTTAACTAGTAAAAAAACATCCCCCTTGGCGAATGCAAACGAAAGGAGGGATGTTTTTTGTTGTGACTGCGTTGATTATGCGCTAGAACTGCAGTGACAAGAAACAACCTTTAATTTCCCTTCAACATCTTTCCAAACTCGCGTATAACTGTATTCACCTCCAATAGATTCACCGGTTGCCAGTGCCCCATTTAACGCTACTTTTGTAACGGTAACGGCAAGTTCTTGAAACAGTTTAACTTCTTGTTCCAACACTTCCATGCCCGCTATATCAAGACTTTTTGAACGATGAACATTTATATCTTCTTCTTTTGACAACCATTGCCCAAGGTGATTCACAAAAATAAGCTCATCTGAAAGTAATTCTTCTAATAGCTCTATGTTATTAGAAAGGATGGCTGAGCGAAGCATTTCTTCGTATTCTATAATTCTTGCTTGATTCATTTTTAATCCTCCTTTACGCCTTGTGTAACTCTTTTCTATTTCCACGTTGCTTTTTCTTTAAACTTCTGTCCTTAATAAGTTGTGCTAAATTATGTTAATAGAGGGGATAAGTGGACTAATTTTCTGTAAGCACTAAAGATTCTGAAAGACTCTGTTAATTACCTTTAAATGGTAGAAAATTAGAATGAAAGAACCTTTTCTTTCCCCTTTTCTAGTTATCTTTTTACTATTAAGATGCAGTTTTTTATACTTGTAATTGTAGCGGAATGAACGTTCATTCCGTTTTTGAAAAGAGGTGATAAAGTGGAATCTACTCCAACAAAACAAAAAGCGATTTTTTCTGCTTCACTTCTGCTGTTTGCAGAAAGAGGATTTGATGCAACCACGATGCCAATGATTGCAGAGAATGCCAAAGTAGGAGCAGGAACAATTTATCGCTACTTTAAAAATAAAGAAAGCCTTGTAAATGAATTATTCCAACAGCACATAAAAGAGTTTTTACAGTGCATTGAAAGCGGTCTGGCAAACGAGAGAGATGGATACCGAGATGGGTTTCATCATATCTTTGAAGGTATGGTGACATTTACTAAAAACCATCCTCGTGCTCTTGGATTTATTAAAACTCATAGCCAAGGAACTTTTTTAACGGAAGAGAGCCGCTTAGCATATCAAAAGCTGGTGGAATTTGTTTGTACGTTCTTCAGAGAAGGACAAAAGCAAGGTGTGATTAGAAATCTTCCTGAAAATGCGCTAATTGCTATTTTATTTGGAAGTTTCATGGAAGTATATGAAATGATTGAAAATGACTACTTATCTTTAACTGATGAACTTCTTACCGGTATAGAAGAGAGTCTGTGGGCAGCACTTAGCAGACAATCATGAAACTTAACAAGTGAAAGAGGGATAACATGAAAATTAAAGAAATGCCTCAGCCAAAAACGTTTGGAGAGCTTAAAAATTTACCGTTATTAAACACAGATAAACCGGTTCAAGCTTTGATGAAAATTGCGGATGAATTAGGAGAAATCTTTAAATTCGAGGCGCCTGGTCGTGTAACGCGCTACTTATCAAGTCAGCGTCTAATTAAAGAAGCATGCGATGAATCACGCTTTGATAAAAACTTAAGTCAAGCGCTTAAATTTGTACGTGATTTTGCAGGAGACGGGTTATTTACAAGCTGGACGCACGAAAAAAATTGGAAAAAAGCGCATAATATCTTACTTCCAAGCTTCAGTCAGCAGGCAATGAAAGGCTATCATGCGATGATGGTCGATATCGCCGTGCAGCTTGTTCAAAAGTGGGAGCGTCTAAATGCAGATGAGCATATTGAAGTACCCGAAGATATGACACGTTTAACGCTTGATACAATTGGTCTTTGCGGCTTTAACTATCGCTTTAACAGCTTTTACCGAGATCAGCCTCATCCATTTATTACAAGTATGGTCCGTGCACTGGATGAAGCAATGAACAAGCTGCAGCGAGCAAATCCAGACGACCCAGCTTATGATGAAAACAAGCGCCAGTTTCAAGAAGATATCAAGGCGATGAACGACCTAGTAGATAAAATTATTGCAGATCGCAAAGCAAGCGGTGAACAAAGCGATGATTTATTAACGCATATGCTAAACGGAAAAGATCCAGAAACAGGTGAGCCGCTTGACGACGAGAACATTCGCTATCAAATTATTACATTCTTAATTGCGGGACACGAAACAACAAGCGGTCTTTTATCATTTGCGCTGTATTTCTTAGTGGAAAATCCACATGTATTACAAAAAGCAGCAGAAGAAGCAGCCCGAGTTCTAGTAGATCCTGTTCCAAGCTACAAACAAGTCAAACAGCTTAAATATGTCGGCATGGTCTTAAACGAAGCGCTGCGCTTATGGCCAACTGCTCCTGCGTTTTCCCTATATGCAAAAGAAGATACGGTGCTTGGAAGAGAATATCCTTTAGAAAAAGGCGACGAACTAATGGTTCTGATTCCTCAGCTTCACCGTGATAAAACAATTTGGGGAGACGATGTGGAAGAGTTCCGTCCAGAGCGTTTTGAAAATCCAAGTGCGATTCCGCAGCATGCGTTTAAACCGTTTGGAAACGGTCAGCGTGCGTGTATCGGTCAGCAGTTCGCTCTTCATGAAGCAACGCTGGTACTTGGTATGATGCTAAAACACTTTGACTTTGAAGATCATACAAACTACGAGCTGGATATTAAAGAAACTTTAACGTTAAAACCTGAAGGCTTTGTGGTAAAAGCAAAATCGAAAAAAATTCCGCTTGGCGGTATTCCTTCACCTAGCACTGAACAGTCTGCTAAAAAAGTACGCAAAAAGGCAGAAAACGCTCATAATACGCCGCTGCTTGTGCTATACGGTTCAAATATGGGAACAGCTGAAGGAACGGCGCGTGATTTAGCAGATATTGCGATGAGCAAAGGATTTGCACCGCAGGTCGCTACCCTTGATTCACACGCCGGAAATCTTCCGCGCGAAGGAGCTGTATTAATTGTAACGGCGTCTTATAACGGACATCCGCCTGATAACGCAAAGCAATTTGTCGACTGGTTAGACCAAGCGTCTGCTGATGAAGTAAAAGGCGTTCGCTACTCCGTATTTGGATGCGGCGATAAAAACTGGGCTACTACGTATCAAAAAGTGCCTGCTTTTATCGATGAAACCCTTGCCGCTAAAGGGGCAGAAAGCATCGCTGACCGCGGTGAAGCAGATGCAAGCGACGACTTTGAAGGCACATATGAAGAATGGCGTGAACATATGTGGAGTGACGTAGCAGCCTACTTTAACCTCGACATTGAAAACAGTGAAGATAATAAATCTACTCTTTCACTTCAATTTGTCGACAGCGCCGCGGATATGCCGCTTGCAAAAATGCACGGTGCGTTTTCAACGAACGTCGTAGCAAGCAAAGAACTTCAACAGCCAGGCAGTGCACGAAGCACGCGACACCTTGAAATTGAACTTCCAAAAGAAGCTTCTTATCAAGAAGGAGATCATTTAGGTATTATTCCTCGCAACTATGAAGGAATAGTAAACCGTGTAACAGCAAGGTTCGGCCTAGATGCATCACAGCAAATCCGTCTGGAAGCAGAAGAAGAAAAATTAGCTCATTTGCCACTCGCTAAAACAGTATCCGTAGAAGAGCTTCTGCAATACGTGGAGCTTCAAGATCCTGTTACGCGCACGCAGCTTCGCGCAATGGCTGCTAAAACGGTCTGCCCGCCGCATAAAGTAGAGCTTGAAGCCTTGCTTGAAAAGCAAGCGTACAAAGAACAAGTGCTGGCAAAACGTTTAACAATGCTTGAACTGCTTGAAAAATACCCGGCGTGTGAAATGGAATTCAGCGAATTTATCGCCCTTCTGCCAAGCATACGCCCGCGCTATTACTCGATTTCTTCATCACCTCGTGTCGATGAAAAACAAGCAAGCATCACGGTCAGCGTTGTCTCAGGAGAAGCGTGGAGCGGATATGGAGAATATAAAGGAATTGCGTCGAACTATCTTGCCGAGCTGCAAGAAGGAGATACGATTACGTGCTTTATTTCCACACCGCAGTCAGAATTTACGCTGCCAAAAGACCCTGAAACGCCGCTTATCATGGTCGGACCGGGAACAGGCGTCGCGCCGTTTAGAGGCTTTGTGCAGGCTCGCAAACAGCTAAAAGAACAAGGACAATCACTTGGAGAAGCACATTTATACTTCGGCTGCCGTTCACCTCATGAAGACTATCTGTATCAAGAAGAGCTTGAAAACGCCCAAAGCGAAGGCATCATTACGCTTCATACCGCTTTTTCTCTCATGCCAAATCAGCCGAAAACATACGTTCAGCACGTAATGGAACAAGACGGCAAGAAATTGATTGAACTTCTTGATCAAGGAGCGCACTTCTATATTTGCGGAGACGGAAGCCAAATGGCACCTGCCGTTGAAGCAACGCTTATGAAAAGCTATGCTGACGTTCACCAAGTGAGTGAAGCAGACGCTCGCTTATGGCTGCAGCAGCTAGAAGAAAAAGGCCGATACGCAAAAGACGTGTGGGCTGGGTAAATTAAAAAGAGGCTAGGATAAAAGTAGTTTAGTTGGTTGAAGGAAGATCCGAACGATGAATCGTTCGGATCTTTTTATTGGTAGAGTAAACGTAGATTTCATCTATTTAGTGACTTGTAGCGGTTGATTGGAGGGCAAGTTGAAGACTCCAATCAACCGCGGTGTCACATGCAAGCCATACGAAATTCATTTCTCCCATTTATTCGTCTTTTGTCCCCACTTCATTTTTATAGCGCCTTAACGTTTCTTCTGCGTGACAGCAGATCTTTTTAATTAGCTCCTGAGGTTCTTCAATAAAAGCATGAGCCCCTAAGGTATAGAAAAAAGAAGCCATGTAGTTTAATTCATTTCCATCAGTTATTGTATCGATGTACCCATTTCCATCACGCGCCACCTTCACATGATTTTCAAGCCATGGAACGCTTTTACACTGACGAACGCCTTCGTGTGTCAAGGTTACTTTTAACGAAATTGGCTGTGAGTTTACCGGTTCTGTTTCAAGCCATTCCTTTAATGTAAGAGACATATTTTTGTCTTTTTCTAAAACTTTTAACGAGCGAATACGATCCGCTCGAAACAATAATACTTTTTGCTTATTGTAAGAATAAGCAGGACAGTACCATAAACCGTTATGAGCATAAATTCCAAGGGGTTTGACTTCTTTTCTTGTTTGACCCTCCTTTGAATCATAAAGAAATTCAATATATTTTCCTGCAAGGCTTGCTTCTAAAAGCGCTTTTAAATAAGGAGTGTCAAGGTTTCTTTTAGGATTCCAAAACGCAATATGAGCACTCATTTTATCTGCTTTTTTCTTTGTTTCCTCAGATAGGTAAACATAAAATTTTTGAAGAGCCGCATGAATTTCTGCATCAAACGGAAGGTCATGATAATACTGCAGAGCTTGATAAGCAAAAAAGATAGAAATAGCTTCTTCTTCTGTAAACAAAATAGGAGGGAGAATACGATTTTTTAGCACTCTATAGCCGCCGCTCCGTCCTTTTTCACTGTAAAGAGGCAGTCCTAATTCACTTAAGTCCAGTAAATAGCGCTGGATGGTCCGCACAGAAAGACCAAATTCCTCCGCTAGTTCTTTTGCCGTAAACGTTCTTTTTGTATTAATAAACATGAGCATATCAACAAGCCGTCTAGACTTAGCCATTTATTTTCACCTTTTTCTTTTAATATGACAAAAAGTGTCGTATTAAGATGATATCATACAGAAACAGTAAAGTTGAAAGGAGAAAAGGGAATGAAGAAAAAAATCGTCGTATATATTGCGGCAAGCTTAGACGGATATATTGCAAGAGAAAACGGAGAGATTGACTGGCTGGAAAGCGCAGAAGGAGAGGGAGACAATGGCTACGAAGATTTTTATCAAACGTGTGATGCGGTCGTTATGGGAAAAGCTACGTACGACCACGTGCTGAAGCTCACACCTGAGTTTCCGTATCTCGATAAAAAGTGCTACGTGTTTAGCCGCTCAGCTCAAGGAAAAGATCAATATGTCGAGTTTATAAACGAAAGCGTGGCGTCATTTCTCAACAACCTCAGTCAAGAAACTAAAAAAATATGGCTGGTGGGAGGCGCTGACATTCTCGCTGATTTCTTAACAGAAAAGAGGGTGGATGAATTTATTATATCGATCATTCCCGTTTTGCTTGGGGCTGGTATTCCGCTGTTTAAACGAGGAATTCCCGAAATGAACTTGAAGCTTACCGATATAAAACAGTACGGGCAAATTGCTCAGCTTTATTATGAAAAAGAATAAGCTTTTCGTAATAAAAATTCTTTCTGCAGTGTCAGTGTGCTCAGCGTGTATTTAACATCCAGCTATTGTTATTTTAGGGACAGTGACATCAAGAGCGTCCTTTTTTCATAGTATATTTTTGGGGTGAAAAAATGCCAAGAGTAAATTATCGAGATTCAGACGTTGCTTTAATGGCAAGGATGATGAGAGCAGAAGCTGAAGGCGAAGGAAAACAAGGAATGCTGTATGTTGGAAATGTCATTGTAAATCGTCTTAAAGCAAACTGTTTAGATTTCAAGAATTTAAGATCCGTTCCGCAAGTTATTTATCAGGTACAGGGAGGCAACTATTCGTTCGAAGCTGTTCAAAAAGGAAACGTATTTTATCAAAGAGCAAGAGGTGTTGAAAAAAGGTTAGCCAAAAAGAATTTGGATTATTGGAGAGAACACCCGGGGAAATATGCACTGTGGTACTTTAATCCATCCGCTCCATGCCCTCCAACCTGGTACGGTCAACCCGCTTCTGGTCAATACAAAAATCACTGTTACTACGAGCCAAAGCCCGGAACATGCGCTAGCGTTTATAACGGATAGATAGCTTAGAAAATATGCTGCATTCTCAAAGTCAGGCCTCAAATCCAAACCTTTAGCTGCAGGTGACAAGGTAGTCGTTCTTCATATAATAAGAGAAAGCCCTCTTTTAATAAAGGGGGCTTTTGCTAATTGGTGCATTTCTCATTTTGCTTCAAATTTTATGTTTTTACCAGCAGCAAATTCAGATTGATCCTTCGCTTTTGTATCCTTTACCACCCAGGACGTTTTTACCTTAGCTGCTGATAAAATTTCTTTAATTTGCTTATCGGTTAAGCCTTTCGTATAAAGGAAAAATTCTCTTGTATAGATGTTTTTATTTTCTTGCTCTTTATCTGCACCGCTGCCAAACCAATATCTTATTTGCTGATCGTCTTTGATGTTATTAAAAGCTTCTTTATAGTTAGGTAGCTTAACTTGAATATTCGACAGGTAATCCGTGCCGCGTAAAGTAAGGATCATATGTACTTTGTGAAAATCTTTTTTTGAAGAGCTTGTTAACCCTGATGTTCCAACTTCACTAAATTCTTTTTTCGTCAGCGGTTTAACTGTAGTAGAAACAGAAACTTTTGGATCTGAATTATTTGTCACAACGTCTTCGGTACTGCAGGCACCTAAAATGAACAGCGTTAAAAGAGCATAGACTACTCCAAATGCTTTTTTCTTCATGCTCGTTCTCCTTTGTCATTGATAGATAATGGTACTCATTCGCTATGTTCATTGTATTTACCTCCATTTGTTTCAATGTCATGAGTAATGAAGAAAAGTATAGAAACATTAAAAAGAGAAATGCCGAAGCATTTCTCTTTTGGTTCTATGAATCTGGATTAAGCGAAGTATGCGTATACTCCGGCATACGCTCTTCTTTTTCCGTTAGCTGAGTATCGGGGCTTTGCTGCTCTTGTGAAATAGGAGACAGCGTAGATTTTTGTTCAGGATTCATGTTTGTTATTCCTCCTTATATAAAGTGAGCTGTTAATCAAGCGAAAGCAAATCATCTTGAATTCGCTGCGTTAAAGATGCGACTTGCTGCGTTAAACTGTCATTTTCCGCCTGGAGTTTTTGATAAGACTGATTTGCTTTTGAACATAGGTAAGGGTCTGTTTCCCACCAGTCCATGCCAATTTCTCTTGCTTTATCAATAGAAGCGACAAGCAGCCGGATTTTGATTGTTAAGAGTTCAACATCAGCAATTTGCACTTTAATATCTCCAGCAATAACAAGACCTTTATCTAATACTTTTTCCAATACTTCTACAATGGTGCCCAGATGCCCGTTATGTTCCGCCGCCATTTTTTCACTCCTTGTTATAGCACTTTTCCTAGGGGACCTAGATCAATATTTAAATCTTCATTTGTAAAGTTAAACACTGATTTTAGCTCCTCCATTTTGTTCTCTAACTTCATCAACGCCACGCCCAGGTCTTCGATTTGAGCGTCCGTCAGGTTTCCGCTGTCGACTCGGCGAATCGCATGTTTTTCAATGAGCTGCCGCAGTAATTCAATGACTGTTAAAACAAGCTGCGCTAGGCCTTGTTCAGCATTTTCCGCACTCAGCTCAATGCGGCCGTTTCGTTTGAGGTTATTTTCCATTTCGCAACGCCTCCGTTTCCTGTTCAAGCTGCTGAGAAGAAATGATTTGACGATCATGAGAGCCTATCAGCGTTTCTACAGAAGAAATCAATACCCGCAAATCAAGATAGACTAAATCAATTCCGGCAATTGAAATCAATAAATCACCTTTAATGGCAATTCCTTTATCGAGGATCACATCTAATATATCAATGAGGGCGATGTCCTTTTGCTCCAGCGTTTGTTTTCGCAGCGATGTCATCCCGCATCTTTCTCCGAGCGCAGAGTGTCGATATGATAAGCAGGCCATGGTCCCGTTACTTCGATGTTCAGTCCCATTTCACTATAAAACGTTTGCTTGTCGCTAATGGCTTTTAAAAACGATTCTACATTGTTCTTTGAAAGAAGGTAGATGCTGTTCCAACACATGCTGTAGCTCTCGCCGGTTATTTTTTGACTCCAGTTATTTTTGATTGTGTGGTAAGCGGCGTAGGGGCTTATCTCACTGTGCAAGTGATCACAAAGCGACAGCTGTTCTTTTTCTGTTTCTTCTTCGATCAGCCTTTCTATCTTTTTACGTTCAAAAAACTGCCTGCCTGGAGGCAGCGTATTTATTTCTTCTTTTTTCTTTTGGATCGTTTCATTATTCGTTAGCAGATAGTTCTTTAAAGAATTCGTATGGGCATATACTTTTATATTCCATTCTTCAGATCTTTTTAAAAGCTGAAGAGAAGAGAGGTTTTTTTGTTTGTTATCAGCAATACTTTTTTGACAGCTATCCTTGCTTTTGTAGACCGTACAAAATTTCATGGGAAGAAGCGTGTAGTGACTTTGTAAGAAAAGAAGAATCTCATGGTGATGCATAGCTTTGTCCTGCAGCCATTTCATATCGTGCTCGATCTTTTCTTTCAGCATTTCTTCCGAATACTCATCGCTTGGCAAGTCGCATACAAATGCGGTAATGTCATCACAGTAAAGAGCATAGATAGGGTTGTTCTGATCCATGCCTTCAAGTGAAGGAAAGGGCATTTCCTTAGCTTCTTCGGTTGGAACTAGACCATATAAATAAATGAGCTTTTCCATCTTTTAACCTCACTTTTGTTTCTTCGTCATTGATTCCCATCTTTTTAATTCATATTCCTTTGCAGCTTCATATCTCAGCAGCAGTTCTTTTTCTTTTTCCATATATGCATCTTCTGGTATTTCTCCAAGCTCATACATCATTTGAAGATGAACGATTTTTTGCTGAATAAAAGAGACATCGTAAAGTTCTTTATCCGCTTCTTCCTTGATTTTCTGTCCGACTTTTACAATGAGCGTAACAGGAGACAGCAGCAGTTTATGAATCATACATTCTCTTCTACTTTTAGTTGAATATTAATAAAGTTATAAGCAGCCCACGGTCCGGAATATTTAAAATCGGCTTTGTGCTTCCATTTTTCATACAGGTTATTTACACGTTCATCAAACGCTGCTTCTTTTTCTCGGTCAATTAAAAAAGAAGCGTTCAAAAGCATTGTTTCGACAATAGGAGGGTTGAGTCTCGACGCTTCAGCTATCGGTTCTAAATGTTGATACAGCTCTTTTTTACAGTCGTGCTGAAGCTTTAAAAAGAATTTCTGAGCTGTTTCTCCGTGCGCAATTTGTTTATAAAAATCGGCACTGGCAGAACGCTGGTTTCGTACTTGCTGCAAAGAAGAATCTTGATTCACTTTTTGTTTCAGCCAGTCCGGTTTCCCAATTACTTTTAGTCCGACTTCTATTTTTCCTTTTAACTGTGGGAAAAGAGAGGCGAACTGTGGATATAAGTTTTCTAACAGCATTTCAACATCTTGCTGACTATGAAACACGTTGCCAAAGCTGATTGGAATGACCGAATCATGCTCATTCATTACTTTGGAAATCACCTGCTGGTGCGCTGTGACGTTCTCTTTTGTAGGATGATAAATTTTAAGAGGAAAGGCAGCAGCCACTATAGCTGCATCTCGGTAATGAATGGTAAAAGTAGCTCTTTCTTGCTGATCAATCGTGACGCTGCCAAACGTATGCCCCTCAGTGGCGGGAATACTGCAAAAAATATAAATGCCTGTTTCTTCACTCATTGATTTCTGTTTCATTCCTTTCCATTAAAATAATCAGCTTATTTCTCTACTGGAGAGCTTCGATAGCGCAGGCTGGTGCGTGAAAAAGACGTGATGTTATGCTGCTTATTGACCAGCACTTCATAGATACCAAGCAGTTCATCTTTTGCATAGCGCCTCATATACTCCTGTTCTTCAAATGCCTCAAGTGTTATTTTCCATCCTCCATTTTGAATCGATTCATACGAAATAATTCGGTGAGGAGGAGCAACGTGGTCTTTAAAAAAATCAGTCACGGATTCCATGATTTCGGCTACTTTCACTTCTCTAATCCACCTTTATGAGTTTATAAATCTAAATCTTGTAAAAGGTTTAGCTGTTCAAGTTTTTTTCCGCCGTTATTCGAAGAAAGAAAATCTTCTCTTTCATTATGAAGCAGCCGAACTGCCTCGGCATACCTCAGCCATGTGTCCACACTGGCAATAACGATTCGAGCTTCGATGGTAATTAATTCAATACCAATAACGGAAATACGAGCGAATACGTCAATTACCACGCCTTTATCTAAGATGCGGTCAACTACTTCAGCTAGACTAGAACAATCGTTTGATTTGTTAATCGTCATGATGAAATTCCTCTCATGTTGCATAGTGAAATATATACGTTTGCTAATCTTGCTATTAATGTGCGTGATATTGTAAAAAATATACAAATAAAACGTGCATAAATTAAAAAATAGTATAAAATACCATGATTATTTTTGTTTTAATACGGGTAGAGTTAAGTACATTACTTTTATCCATTGATGAATGAAAACACATACATAAAAAACAAAAGGAGTGGAGAAAGATGAGAAAAGAAGAGCAGCCGGTATTATCTGATTTTATTGAAAAGGACC
Organism: Priestia sp. JV24; assembly: GCF_025910025.1. Taxonomy (NCBI): domain Bacteria; kingdom Bacillati; phylum Bacillota; class Bacilli; order Caryophanales; family Bacillaceae; genus Priestia; species Priestia sp. JV24. The sequence goes on along the minus strand of NZ_JAPCIN010000020.1, from coordinate 418,359 downwards.
AATTTGAGTTAAATTCATATTTAACCTCTTTACTTGAAACGACAAGTGAAAAGAAAGAAAACCAAAGTTGATGAGTTGAAAACATATAGGACTACTTTCCATCAGGAAAGTAGTTTTTTCATTTATAAGCTTGATATAATTTTTGAACAAAGAGGTGAGAAAGATGAACGAAAAAGACGTCATTTCGAGAAGTATTTTAACAAAAGCGACCGGCTTTTTAGCATCTGGTTATACTCATAGTTTAAATCCGTATGCTGGATGTGTATTTTCCTGCAAATTTTGCTACGTGCGAGAGCTGCCAATTCAGCGTTTTAAAGAGATAGAGTGGGGGACATGGCTAGAGCTTAAAGTCAACGCAGCTGAAGTCTATCAAAAAGAAATACAAAAACTGCGAAAAAAAGAGCAGCCGGTGCGCATCTTTATGTCTTCAGCGACAGATCCCTATCAGCCGGCTGAACGCAAAGCAGGCATCACACGGGCCCTTTTAGAAACGATGATCAATCATCCGCCTGATTTTTTATTGATTCAAACAAGGTCGCCCCTTGTGACGAGAGATATTGATTTGCTTTTACAGCTTCAAAACGTATGTGATCTTCGTGTATCGATGACTGTTGAAACGGACCGAGAAGATGTAAAACAAATTTTTTCTCCTTATGCTCCGGGGATGAAACTTCGTATGAACGCGTTAAAAAAAGTAAAAGAAAGCGGAATTTCAACGCAATTAACCATTGCTCCAATGCTTCCTTTTACGCCTGAATTTCCTAAAAAAATAGAAGGAATGATGGACCGAATTTGCATTGATACCTTGTACTTAGGAGACGGTTCCTTAGGTAAAACGTCTAAAAGGCTAGGGATGCCGGAACTATTTGAGAAGTACGGTTTCCTAGACTGGTATGACAAAGACATTCATGTCAAAGCCATTCGTTATTTTGAAAAATTTTATCCTTCTTCGATGATTTATCTTTCTCAAGAGGGATTTGCTCCGTAAAAAAAGAAGGGCTAGAAGAGCCCTTCTTTTTTATATTAGTTTTTATACGTATCAAACATGTTCGTATCGTCAGGTATGTTTTCTAAGTAGCTGATTTTTCCGCTGTCATCTAGCTTAGCAATATCTTTTCCCGTTTGAGTAAAGACGCTGCCAGACGCACGTTTTCCGCATACTGCCCAAGGCGTTTCAAACTTATCTGTACCTTCAACTGCTTTCCAGCCTTCGAACATATGCTTAATATCAGCATTTTCTTTAAACACCATTTTCACAAACAGCTTCCAGTTTTCAATGCCTTGCTTTTCGTGGCCGTTTAAGACAAATACGATATCGTCTGAAAAAAGCCCTACTAATTCTTCAAATGCTTGTACGGTTGTACGTGATTGATCGAATAAATCAAAATATCTATTTAAGTTTTCCATGGTGATCTCCTTTGGGTGCTACAGCACCATTTTTCCTTCTACTGTTGCTTTTAACATGTCCAGGTTTTCTTTCGGACATTTTTTGTTAATTTCACTTGTGAGCGTAGCAATGGTTTGCCGTTTCAAGATAGACTGCCACGAAGATTCGGCTTCTTCCATTAAATCGGATAATAAGCAAATATCTTTGTCTTTTAAGTTAAGCATGTCGTGAAAAATACCGCTTGATGAGTAAAGAGACTGCTTACCTTCAATGGCTACGTATACGTCATAAATACGAATTTCTTCCGGCGTTTTTTTTAAGCGAAATCCACCTTTGCTACCAGGAACGGAAGCAAGTAAATCAGCGCTAACCAGCTTGCGAAGAAGCTTTTGAAAATACGTAGGCGAGCCCCCAAGCTGAGAGCTGATGACATCTCCTGGCAACACAGCTTTTTCAGGTAAAAACGTAAGGAGCAAAATGGCATACACCGATTGCTCAACGCCTGTTTTCATATGCAAAAATATCATCTCCTGCTTTATGTGTACAATATGGATAATGGTTATCCACATTTAGGTTATCATACCGCTCATGGAGCAAAAAGTAAAGCAGTTACTTAATATGCACGCGATATTCGTGTATACTGTGAAAGAAACAGCAACAAAATACGGAGATGAGAGAATGACAACTATTGCAGATATCGCTCGGCTTGCAGGAGTAGCAAAAAGCACTGTATCCCGCTACCTTAACGGAGGGTCTGTGAGCGATGCGACAAAACGAAAAATCGAAGAGATTATTAAAGAAACAAACTATAGCCCAAATGCTTTTGCTCAAAGCTTAAAAGCAAAAAAAACAAACATCATTGGTGTAATTGTTCCGCGCATGGGTTCTTTTGCGACTTCCCGCACATTAGATGGTATTGACCAAGAACTTAGAGACCACCACTATCAAATGATTATTTCCAATTCTAATCAAGATTTAGAAAGAGAAATTGAAAATATCTATACGCTGGCTAAGCAGAAGGTAGCAGGTATTATTCTTCTTGCCGTTCAAATCACAAAAGCTCATTTGGAAGCGTTCCGCACAATTTCAATTCCCGTTTTGCTAATTGGACAACAGCATGAAGAAGTCCACAGTTTAATTCACCAAGACTACGAGGCTGCATGGGACATTGGAAGGTACATAGGAGAAAAAGGACATAAAAAAATCGCTTTTTTAGGCGTAACCGAAAAAGACATAGCTGTAGGTGTAAAGCGAAAAGAAGGAGTAAGGCAAGGTCTTAAAGACAGAGATTGCGAGATCCGCTGTTATCAAACAAGTTTTAACATGAGCGATGCAATCGGGGCTGCTACGGCTGTGATGAAAGAATTTAATCCGTCCATCATTGTATGTGCTACCGATAACATTGCGCTTGGTACGTTAAAGGCAGCTTATCTAAACGGACTGCGCGTTCCGGAAGATGTATCCATTACCGGCTTTGGAGGCTACGAAATTACAGGTGTGATTCATCCTAGCTTAACAACCGTAAAATATTACTATAAAGAAGCGGGACAAATGGGGGCACAGCGAATTATTAAGCTAGTCAACGGAGAAGCAGTTGAAAAGCTTACACTTTCTAACTATGAATTGATTGAAAGAGAAAGCGTTGACAACCGCTTTGCATAAAAAACGATTGACAGAATGTAGGAGATGCTATAGTATAAGTGGTGTAAATACAAACAAATAATTGAACGTATCTCCTAAAGGGGAGTAGCTTTAACAGCAAAGTCGTCATTACAGAGATTATCTCTCGGCTTTGTTGGCGACATTATGTTGTTAGCAAGACCTTTACCGCTTATTTGGTAAGGGTCTTTTTTGTATTCAATTATAAAAAAGGAGGAAAAGACTCGGACATTTAGAGGAGAAACGTTACATAAAAAGAGAAGGTGGAGGTAACTATGGAGGAACTAATTGGCGTATCAGTGCAAGGTTTGCTGCAAATTATTTTTCTTGATTTAATTTTAAGCGGGGATAACGCAATTGTTATTGCAATGGCGGCTCGTAACGTACCAAAAGATTTACAAAAAAGAGCGATTTTAATTGGAACAGGCGGCGCGATTGGTCTTCGATTATTATTTGCGGCTATTATTGTCCCTTTATTGAAAATACCATTAATCGGAGCGGTCGGCGGTTTGATGCTAGTATGGATTGCATATAAATTATTAGCGGACAATCACGATCACGGCGACAATCCTCAAGGTGGAGCAACGGTATGGAGCGCGGTTAAAACGATCATTATCGCAGATGCGGTCATGTCATTAGATAATGTATTAGCTCTAGCAGGTGTAGCTCACGAATTTGTCCCGATTATGATTGGTGTATTAATTTCAATTCCGATTATTATTTGGGGAAGCAGCTTTATTATGAAAGCAATGGAAAAATTTCCGATTATCATTTACGCTGGAGCGGCGATGCTTGCATGGTCTGCTGGAAAAATGATTGTTGAAGATAAAATTATCGGCGGATTTGTTCCAAGCACAGCTTTACATCTCGCTGTTCAAGTTATCTTAACTATTGCAGTTGTAGGCATTGGGTACATGAAAAACAAAAAAATGAAAAAAGAACAAGCTCACGCAGCTTAAAAAAAGAGCGTACGGATCATCCGTACGCTCTTTTTTTTATGATTCGGGGTAGTGCATAAGCAAAAAAAAGCTTGCTTCTTCTTCAGAAGAATTGATATAGCTGTGAGAGGTATTTCCTGAAAAATGCAGAGCATCTCCCGAGACTAATTCATGTTCTTCATTTTCAAAACGAACCGTTAATTCGCCTTCTTTAATAAGTAAGTATTCATCTCCTAAATGAGTTTTCGCTTCGTGCACGCATCCAGGCTTTAATGTGACGATGTAAATTTCAAACTTTTTTTCCGGATGATAAGGAAAAAAAGAATATACTAAGTAATCACCTTTGTTGTCCGTGATGGGATCTAGCTGTTTTATGCTTACTTTCTGCACATCCGGGGTGTCTTCTTTCATAAATACAGAAAAAGAGACTTGAAGGCCGTTGGCGATTTTCCAAAGCGTGGTAACCGTGGGACTGGATTTACCCTTTTCAATTTGTGCAAGCATTGCTTTACTAACACCGGTTAATTCGGAAACTTGATCAAGCGTCAAATTTCGATGTTTTCGTAATTTAACAAGATTTTTAGCAATAATATCTTGAATCGCGTCCATTGTTGTACTCCTTTAATTATTATAAAGATAGTATAACATACCGTTGTTTAATATAACGTATAGATGTATAATATAGCAGAAAAGGAGGGAGTACGGTGATTGCAGAAAAAGCAGTACAGCAAAGAGAAAAAGTGGACTTAACGTTCAGACAAGGGGCTAAGGATTGTATCCCTACGCTACTCGGTTACATAAGCATAGGGCTTGCGGCTGGGATCGTTGGAGTATCCTCGCATCTTTCCGTTATGGAAGTTGCTTTATTATCAGCGCTCGTGTATGCAGGGGCAGCACAGTTTATTATTTGTGCACTGATGGTTGCAAACAGTTCGATTTCAGCTATTATTCTCACAACATTTATTGTAAACTTACGACACTTTCTTTTGAGCGCTACGGTCGCGCCTGAGTTTACAAAATATTCATTATTAAAAAACGTTGGAATCGGAGCCCTTCTAACGGATGAATCATTCGGGGTGTCTTCAAGTAAAATTGCAAAAGGTGAGCCAATTAATGACCGCTGGATGAATGGATTAAATATAACGGCTTACGTCAGCTGGATTATCGCCTGTACGGCAGGAGCTATTTTTGGCCATATGCTATCAAACCCGGAAGCCTTTGGGTTTGATTTTGCCTTAACAGCTATGTTTTTAGCTCTGCTTGTTTTACAAATCGAAAGCGTGTTACCTTCAAAGCTTAATCATTACTTACGTTTGATTCTTTATATGGCGATTATTATGATTGTGCTGTCTTTTTTCGTACCTTCACATGTAGCTGTATTGATTTCAACGATTATTGTAGCGACAATTGGGGTGGTGACGGATAAATGAGCATCCACTACCCAACACTCATCGTTATTTTAGGATGTGCCCTTGTTACCGTAGTTCCCCGCATTGTTCCGTTTTTAGTTGTGCGTAACATCGCGCTGCCAGAACCCGTATTAAAATGGCTATCCTATATTCCTATTTGTATTTTAACCGCACTTGTTGTAGAAAACTTTATCATTCAAGCAAATGACAGCCAAGCAAATGACAGCGTAAAGATTAACTGGCCCGTCATTATCGTAGTCATTCCAACCTTACTGATTGCGCTGAAAACCAAAAGCTTATCCATCACCGTTATTAGCGGAGTTGGAATGATGGCGCTGCTTCGTTTTTTTCTTTTGTCATGAAAGCTCAAGTTATGCTCTTGAGCTTTTTTATTGTCTCCTTTACGCACGCTTTTTCATATAGTATGATAAGAGTGTAAATTAGAAGCCAATGAAAACTAAAATATAGATGAGGTGCTTTTATGAGCGGAGTAGTATCTAAATAGGAACAATTGAATGAAATAAATTAAATAAGCAAGACGGGTATTTTTTGGAGAATGAAGGTACCCTTTATTTGCTTATGGATTTATTTCACTGCCTATGAAGATACCTACAATGCTTTATAAAGGGTTCGGCATCTTTCGCGAAAGAGGCGTCTGTTTTTACAGAGCTTTCTTTTGTGATATGTGTTAGACACCTTATGAACGCAAAAAGCTGTGGGATCACCACAGCTTTTTTTATTTACCTTTTTCATTGCCTTCTAATGAATAGGTATCTTCATATGTGATGACAAATCATAGTGAGGAGAAAAACCATGAATACGATGACATTTGAAAAATTGCAGTATCAGGAATTAAAAGAAATCGTAAAATCTCACTGCATAAGTGAGCTGGGAAAACAATTAATGGATAAACTTCAGCCGAGCACATCTCTTAAAACAGTAAAAAACCGACTTAAAGAAACAACGGAAGCACGAAGACTTCTAGATGCTGAGAAATCACTTCCGCTATCAGGTGTCTCAGGTATAGGAAGAGTTATCGAAAAGCTTGAAAAAGGCATGATTTTAGAACCTGAAGAGTTAATGCGCGTATCTGATTTTTTAAAAGGCTGCAGAAAAGTAAAACAATATATGGTGGATAAAGAATTTTTTGCTTCGCTCTTAAGTTCCTATGCCCATTCGATGAAAGAACTGACAGGTATAGAAGAGGAAATTAATTTTGCGATCAAAGCCGGAAAAGTAGACGCTGCGGCAAGTAAAGAGCTCAAGCGTATAAGAAGACATATAGAAGGAACGGAAGCTAAGATTTCAGAACAGCTTGCGAAATTTTTACGAAACGGTAAAAACAAAGAGTATATTCAAGACTTCTTCATCAGTAAAAAAGGAGACCGCTATACGATTCCGATCAAGGCATCCTATAAAAACCATGTTGGAGGAACGATTGTTGAGACATCTTCTAAAGGGTCAACAGTGTTCATAGAGCCGGCATCTATTACAAAGCTGAATGCGGAACTAGCGATTTTGAAAGCAGAAGAAGAGGTAGAAGAATATCAAATTTTAGCGTCTTTAACAGGTTTAGTGTTAGAGAAGCTAGCTGATATTCATATTAATTTAGAGCTAATTAGCCAATACGACATGGTGTTTGCCAAAGCAAAATACAGTAAACAGGCCGATGGAATCGAACCTAAAATTAATGATTATGGATATATTCATTTAAAAGGTGCATATCACCCGCTGTTAACTGGTAAAATTGTTCCGCTTCACTTCGAAATTGGCGAGAATTATCGAAGCTTAATTATTACCGGACCTAACGCAGGAGGAAAAACCGTTGTCTTAAAAACGATTGGGCTACTGACACTCGCTACAATGTTAGGCTTTCATATTACAGCTGATGAAGGAACAGAAATTGCATTGTTTGAACATATTTTTGTCGATATCGGCGACAACCAAAGTATTGAAAATGCGCTGAGCACCTTTTCCTCACACATGAAAAATATATCGGCTATTTTGCAAAAAGCAACGAACAATACGCTGCTCCTATTCGATGAAATTGGCAGCGGCACCGAACCGAATGAAGGAGCTGCACTTGCGATTGCAATTTTAGAAAAGTTTTATCATATGGGCTGCATAACGGTCGCGACTACGCATTACGGAGAAATTAAGCGTTTCTCAGAAATTCATCCTGACTTTATGAATGCTGCGATGCAGTTCAACGATAAAACATTAGAACCGCTGTATCAGCTGTTAATTGGCACATCTGGTGAAAGCAATGCGCTTTGGATTTCAAAGAAAATGAAGGTAGAAGAAGAGATTTTACAAAAAGCAAAGTTCTATATGGAAAGCAAATCGTATGATACAGAAGTTGTCAGAGAAAATAAAATAAAAAAACCAACTGTTTTGAAGGAAAAGAAAAAAGACCTTGTTGAATACCAAATAGGAGATCGAGTCAAACTGTTAGATTATGAAAATCATGCGATTGTGTATAAGTCTAAAGACAACACAAACAATATAGTCGTACTCTATCAGAATGAGTTAATTGAAGTAAACGTTAAGCGAGTAGCTCTTGAAATCAAAGCTGCTGAATTATATCCCGAAGGCTATGATCTCGATTCATTATTTATTAGCTATAAAGATCGAAAAGAGCAGCATGATCTGCAGCGAGGATCAAAAAAAGCATTGCGGAAAATTGAAAAAGATATACGCGAAAATAGATAAAGCAGAAACCCAGCACTTATAAGAAAGTGCTGGGTTTCGTTTTTATGCAGCTTCTCAAAAATACATAGCGCCCTTTTGTTAATGACTTAAAAGGTAAGGAGGTTTCCTTTAGCTATATTAGTAGTCTATAGGTATAAAAAACATCTCTCATCTCTCACCTTTCTAATGTACCTGAGAGACGCGTTTAATAAACTATTCGTTTGTCGGAACGGGAAGACTCTTGAGCATTGTAAAACAAAAAGCCATTTTTTTTGCAAAATGTAAAGGAGGCTCTACAGATTGAATATGAAGATACATAAGGACCGGTTCTGTAAAAAGCCAATGGTTATGCAAAGCGCTTACGATAAGACCTTGCCGCGCAGCAGCTTCTGTAAAACGGGGGATTTCTTCTTGTAAAATAGCAATCTCAGCCAAGTTTAACGCGTTTCCCTGTGCATCTATCGCCTCAAATGATACACCAACAGGAACGACAGAGCTGCTTTTCCGCCCTTGAACATGAGCTTGAAAACTTCTTTTAAGCGACACTGAGCATCCTGTTGAACTAACTTTGCTTTTAGCGTTTAAAATCTGGCCAAACTGCTGACAAATTTCACTTGTAGTATACATATAAGCTCCTGCCTTTCTTCTATACTCTTAGTAAGCTTTATGACATAAGAGCTTCACTTATGCAAACCGTGTTCTTATAAAAAAATCCCCTTCACGATGAAGAGGATTTTTTTATTATTCAGCATGCGATGAGCGTTCATTTAACAAATTTTCATAAAAACGGGCAAGTGAAGCAGAAAGGTATGGAATAGACCATAAAAAGCCGATTCCTAGTGTAATAATACTTAATAAAAACCAGCCAAGAAAGCTTAGCAGCAGCAGGAAGTACTGTCCTTTATAACCATTCATCAACCTGCGGCTTTCTGTAATCGCTTGATTCATCGAATAAGTAGGATTGTCTTTACAAATATAGTACGTTTGTGAATATGCCAGTGCTTTAATAATTCCAGGAATTAGTAAAAGCAGTGACCACAGCATCACATAAAGAGTCATAAGTACATAAATTCCTAGTGACTTTACATAAAGACCGAAGTCTTGGAATGTTTTAAACAAGTGCCCCAATTGAACAGATTCACCTCGTGCTAAACCTAAAAATGCCCAGTAGTTCGCCATAAGAAGAGGTGAAAATACGATAGCAAAGGCAGTTGAAATCCATGAGGACGAGTCAGATTCATCTTTCATCCAATTTTCATAACCGCCGCTTGCCACAATTTCAAATGGAATAGGCAGAAGCGTATATACTCCGTACGTCACCACCGTCAGTAGAATCGCAAGTCCCCAGCGATTCTTTAAAGAAGCTTTAGCTTCTCTTTTAATCGTACCGATGTTCATGATGTTCCTCCTTTAATGTTGCAAAACAGTATCTTTTTGCTCGTATTAACATGTAAACCATGCACAATTGTTAATTTTGTATGAAATGAAAATAATAGTCAATAGGTTCTGAGATGAAAAGCAACGCTCTTGAGAAAAAATTTTACTAGACAGATAGAAATCGCTAAATAGGTACAATCTGCTTTTGAACTACTTTTGAAGAAAGGAGAGGTGCAAAAGCACTGTGTGCGATGCTTTATTTTAATATGAAGGGAAACTCTTATGAAAAAAATTTCTAACGTAGGAGGGGTTTCTATGTTTGAAATGATCAAAATGATGCAACAAGTCTTAAGTGAAAACGGCAGTATTCCTTTATAATGAATGTAAGAAAGAATGAGAGGAGACTGTGAAAGTGGAAAAAGAGAATCTCACTCAAACATTTTATAATTTAGAATGCAGTCACTTAAAATCTGAGATACGCACCTCTGCTAAAGAGCTTTCAAATATTCTTGCAGATGATTACGTGGAGTTTGGCAGCTCGGGCAGGGTATGGAAACGAAAAGATTACAATAACAATCATGTACTTTCGCCAGATGTATTCGAAATCTCTCATTTTCATATAGACGTATTGTCTCCTGACTGCGTATTAACTACTTATCATCTTATGAATCATACGGCAGAAAAAAAGACGCTTCGCAGTTCTATTTGGCGAAAAAGAGAAGAAAAGTGGCGTTTGTTTTTCCATCAAGGCACGGTGAGCAACGGCGATCAATAAATAAGATTATTCGGTTATTATTATACTTTCCCTCTATTTGATGCTATGATGAAAGTATATTTTGACGTAAGGGATGTTTTAAAATGAGCAAAAATAACGTAAAAAAAGAAGTATTTTCATGGATTAAGTCCATTGTTATTGCATTGGTTATTGTAGTGGGAGTTCGCCATTTTTTATTTGCGCCAACTACGGTTCACGGTGAATCGATGTATCCAACGTTTGAAGATTCAAACCGCGTCATTTTAAATAAAATCAGTGATGTTGATCGCTTTGATATGATTGTATTTCATGCACCGGATGCAGATGAAAATTATATTAAACGTGTAATTGGCCTGCCAGGAGATACGGTAGAAATGAAAAACGACGTTCTGTATATTAACGGCAAAGCTTATAAAGAGCCGTATTTAAAAGAATCTAAAAAATCTCTTGCACCTGATGAGAAATTCACGGAAGATTTTACGCTTCGAACGCTGCCTGCAACTGATGGCAAAGTGAAGGTACCGAAAAATTCACTGTTTGTCATGGGGGACAACCGTCCTGTAAGTCATGATGGACGAGCATTTGGCTTCATTCCACAAAAATCAGTTATCGGAAAAGTGCAGTTTCGCTACTATCCGTTAAATGAAGTAGGCGAACCAAAATAAAAAAGACAGAAAGACTGACGAAATTTAATTCGTCAGTCTTTTTTTGTTGGGTGAAATGAACTGATTTAAAAAAACGATTTGCTTTGTGAGAGTTAAATACCTTCTAAAGAATTAGTAAATTAGACTTTGTTTTTTTCTTTGTTTAGGAAATTATAAGGGTGTTTAAAAAGGGACTTCTAGGTACCTATGTTACTTCAAAGTAAGAGGTAGTACTGATAGGCAAGTAGTTTTTATGGGTATACAGATATATGAAGATAAAGAAACAAAGATTTGGGAAAGGAGCAGGTCAGCATGAAAAACGTATTAATCATTAATGGACACGAGTATTATAAAAAGTCAAAAGGAGAGTTAAATCAGACGATTTTTAACGAAATACAGCATTTACTCACTGATCAATTTGACATTAAAACAACGGTGGTTGATAAAGGCTACGAAGTAGAAGAAGAAATTGAAAAGTGGCTATGGGCTGATGTTGTGATTATGCAGACGCCTATTTACTGGTTCAGCATTCCCGGAAAGTTTAAGCAATATATTGATCGCGTGTATATGGATAACATTTTCTTTAAAGGTTCAAATCAATACGGGCGAGGGGGCTTATTAACAGGGAAAAAATACATGTTTTCTCTCACATGGAATGCGCCGGAAGCTATTTTCGACAATGACGAAGCTTTCTATGAAGGAAAAAGTTTAGACGAAGCCATTATGCATTTGCATAAAATGAATCAGTACGTCGGTATGAGTCCACTTCCAACTTACTCTATTCATGATGTAGTTAAACATCCAAACATTGATCACTACAAGCATAAATTAAAAAATCACGTAGCAGAAGTATTTGGAATAGGAGAGCATCAATAAAAACCGATACTACAAAAAACCTGACTAAACAGTCAGGTTTTTTTATTCACTGTGACGTAAAAATCGTAGTCAAAAACAGTTTTTCTTTTTCTATCTAATCACTAGCGAAATGTCTACAATGGTAAGGAAGAGTTAACCATCAAGTTGCACAATAATTCGACCAGAAGTGGTAATGAAAGCGTAAACATTTTGGTGGAGATCAGTGATAGAATAAATTTAAGCAAGGGGGGAGCAATTGATGCATCTAGATGAAAGGAGCAATTTAATTTTAAAACGAGTGGTTAGCAATCCAAGTATTTCCAATGCAGAATTAGAGAGAAAGTATCATCTTTCACGGAGGCAGATTAGCTACAGCTTTACAAAAATTAATGACTGGTTAAAGAGTAATAACTACCCAAAAATTCAGCGAACGAACGGGGGGAAATTTATTATTGATCCTCTTCTAATGGAACTGTTTGCTGAAAAAGTCGAACACTCTGCTGGAAGTTATATTCCGTCTGAAAAAGAAAGAGCTCAATTGGTTTTGCTTATGCTATTAGGCAGCGAAGAAGAATTATCTTTACTTCATTTCTCCAGCTCGCTATCAGTGAGTAAGAATACAGTATTAAGAGATATGAAATATACACAGAAAATTGTAAATGGTTATCATCTTGAAATTATTTATTCGCGAATGCATGGATACGACATAGTAGGAAGTGAGTGGAATAAAAGGAAGCTGCTTATTGAAGTACTGCGGACCGTATATGACATGTATCAAGGCGAGACGTATATTCAGGCATATACAGGAATTTCAAGAGAAGAAATTCAGAGATTAAAAGAGCAAATGGAAAAAGTAGAAAAGCGTTTAGCACTTCAATTTATCGATCAAAAAATAAAACTTCTTCCATATACAATAGCCATTTTGTTAAAACGAATTAAAAAAGGAAACTTAATTAAAGATTCTTATCATATCGACTATGAAGAACTATCGGATACAAAAGAGTTTGAAGCTGCCGAAATTTTAATTGAAGATGCTGCTTGTATCCCAAAGGAAGAACGTTTATTTATTACATTACAATTGCTTACTTCTAACGTTCTATCCTCCCAATTTTTAAGAGAGGAAGAAACTCTTGAATTAAAATCTTCATTAAAAAACAGCCTTGCGTTATTTGAGAAAAAAGCATGTATTACTTTTAAAGAAAAAGAGAAGCTGCTTCAAAAATTAGTGCTGCATATGAAACCAGCTTACTACCGCATTAAATATCAGCTAACTACTAACTATTCAATAATTGAAAAAGTTAGTGAAGAGTTCGAAGCCATTCACTACATTGTAAAGGACTCATTAAAGCCTTTTGAAACTTATATTGGCTGCTCTATTCCTGAAAGCGAAGTGATGTTTATTACCGTTTTTATTGGCGGACATTTAATTAACAGTGGCGAAACGATACAGCTGAAAAAGCGAGCGGTTGTTGTTTGTCCTAACGGGGTATCCATTTCACATTTGATGGAGCACACGCTCCGTGATCTATTTCCAGAGTTTTATTTCTACGAAGCTCTTTCAATTCGAGAATTTGAGCAATCAAAAGCAGAATTTGATATGGTATTTTCTCCTGTTACTGTTCAGACTTCTAAGCATTTATTTATTGTGGAACAATTTATTTCCGATTTTCAAAAGCTGCAGCTTCGGCAGCGAGTCATTCAAACCATATTCGGTTTAAATACATCCGTGGTAAACATTGAACAGTTAATAAGTGTCATTGAAAAATATGCAAAAGTTGATCAGAAGTCTCAACTTCAAAAAGCATTGCAAGACTATTTTTCTCTCCAAATATTAAACGAAACAAGTAAAAATCAAGAATACAGTTTAGCAGATTTAATTACACCCGAAACAATTGTGCTGCGCGATCAAGTGGAAAGCTGGAAGGAAGCTATTTCAATAGCCGCTGCCCCGCTTTTACATAAAGGTGTTATTACTGAAGCTTATATTGATAAAATGCAGGAACAATATCCGTCTATGTCTCCACATATTGTACTAAGACTTAATGTTGCCATACCTCACGCAAGCCCTGAGGACGGTGTTCAAGCAGTAGGCATGAGCTTACTTAAGTTAAAAGAAGGCTTATTATGCGGAGAGCAAAAAGTTCATTTTATTGTTGTTATCGCAGCTATTGATAAAAAGAAACATTTAAACGCTATGCTGCAGCTGATGAAGTTAGCGGAAATGAACGGGGTAATAAATGAGATGAAACAGCTAAATGAAAAATACAAAATCTATGAAATAATTAAAACGCACTCTATCTAATCATGGTACAGAATGTATAGCAAGGAGGATACAATCGTGACATTACAGCCTTTTTTAAAAGAAGAGTTACTGAAGTTAAATAGTGTATGTAAAGACCAAGCCGATATCTTTGAAATGGTGTACAAAGAGGCATTTGGCAAAGGGTATGTCAGTGAAAACTTTCTGGCAAAAATCAAAGAAAGAGAAGCATCTTTTCCGACAGGCCTCCAAATAGGCGATTACAGTGTAGCAATCCCTCATACAGATCCAGAGCACGTTTTTGAACAATTTATTAGTGTGGTTACCTTACAAAAACCTGTATCATTTTATTTAATGGATGATAATACAAAAAAAGTGGATGTGCGCATTGTGCTTCTATTAGGTTTAAACCAGCCTCACACCCAGTTAACAGTACTTCAGGAGCTGATGCAAACAATTCAAGATCAGCAAAAAATAGAGCAATTATTACAGGCTGAAAATCAAAGGAATGTTCAAGCTATTTTTAATGGAGTTGAAAAAATTAGTACAAAAGGGGAGAAGTAAAATGAAAAAGTATACGGTATTAGTAGCTTGCGGAGCGGGAATTGCAACATCAACAGTGGTGTGTGAACGAGTGGAAAATCTATTAAAAGACAACGGCATTAACGCGGAAGTTGTGCAGTGTAAAATTGCCGAAGTAGCTTCTCGCCAAGAAGGAGCAGATTTAATTGTATCGACAACGATTTTACCCACAACGTACAGCATCCCTGCATTAAGCGCAACCTCCTATCTCACAGGGATTGGCATGGAAGCACTGGACCAAAAAATAATAGATGCCTTAAATAAACCAGTTGCAAATTGATTAGTCAGAAAATTAAAAATAATAAATCGGGAGATGATTAGAATGAAAAAATATACGGTATTAGTAGCGTGCGGAGCAGGAATTGCAACATCAACAGTGGTGTGTGAACGAGTGGAAAATCTATTAAAGGACAACGGCATTAACGCGGAAGTTGTGCAGTGTAAAATTGCGGAAGTAGCTTCTCGCCAAGAAGGAGCGGATTTAATTGTATCAACAACGATTTTACCCACAACGTACAGCATCCCGGCATTAAGCGCAACCTCCTATATCACGGGAATTGGCATGGAAGCACTGGACCAAAAAATTCTGACGCATTTACAGGCATAGGTATCACGCGTTGCCTCCATTTTAGAAAATGACAAAAGAAAAATGAGGGATGGATATGGATAAACTTCTATCAGGTGTGCAAGCAGTATTAAATCTAGGACCTACAGTTATTTTACCAATTGCCATTTTTATCTTAGGCCTGTTATTTAAAACAGGTGCAAAAAAAGCGTTTAAATCCGGAATTACAATAGGAATCGGTTTTGTCGGGATCAACTTAGTTATTGATTTACTTGTAAAAAACTTAGGACCAGCAGCACAAGCAATGGTTGAACGATTTGGTCTAAATCTAACTGTTATTGATACAGGATGGCCTTCTGCCGCTGCAATATCTTGGGCATCTCCCGTTGCAGCTATACTAATTCCTGTTTGCTTGTTTGTAAATATTATTTTGCTTTTATTAAAACTGACTAAGACGCTTGATATTGATATTTGGAACTACTGGCACTTTATCGCTGCTGGTGCAACAGGATACGTTGTCACAGGAAGCTGGTGGTTTGCAATATTGTGTACCGTTCTGTATGAAATTGCTGTTTTATTTGTAGCAGATAAGACGGCGCCAATGGTTCAAAAATTTTACGGGTTAGAAGGAATTTCTCTTCCTACAGGCTCTACAGCTGCGTTTGGACCAATTGGTATTTTGGTAGGTATGGGTGTATCAAGGATTCCAGGGATTAAAAGGTTGAATGCAGATCCCGAATCTATTCAAAAACGTTTTGGTATTTTCGGTGAACCAATGATGATGGGGTTAATCTTAGGGTGTGTAATTGGTATATTAGCAGGCTATGATCTTGGTAAAGTTTTTCAAGTAGGTATTTCAATGGGAGCGGTTATGCTTTTGATGCCTAGAATGGTTAAAATCTTAATGGAAGGACTTATTCCAATTTCTGAAGCAGCTCGTTCTTTTCTTCAAAAACGATATGGTGATCGTGAAATATATATTGGATTAGATGCCGCTCTTGCAGTAGGACATCCATCCGTTATGGCTACAGCATTGTTACTTGTCCCCATTACATTACTTTTAGCTGTCATTCTGCCTGGGAATAAAGTGTTGCCTTTTGGGGATTTGGCTACCATTCCTTTCTATGTAGCTTTTGTTGTGGGCTCATTAAGAGGAAATATTATACACTCTCTTATTTCGGGCACCGTTATGGTAGCGCTATCACTTTACATGGCAACGAATTTCGCAGATGTGCATACGCAAATGTTATCAGGAGCCCAGTTTTCTATGCCGGAAGGTGCAACACAAATTTCAAGTTTAGACATGGGAGGAAACTTATTTAACTGGCTTATTCTTAAGTTCTCTCAACTGTGGGCTTCTATTTTTTAAAATAGACACAAACAGGAGGTAAGGCAATGAAAGCGGCCGTGCTGCATGAAAAAAATGAAATTATTTATCAAGATATTAGCATTGATTCCTGCCGAGCGAATGAAGTCAAAATAAAAGTAATGGCAGCAGGAATATGCGGATCGGATACACACAAAATGACAAGCAGATGGAAGTATCCGCTGCCTGCCATTATGGGTCATGAATTTGCTGGATATATCGTCGAAATAGGGGCAAAAGTAACAGATTTGAACGTTGGGGACAGAGTAGCTGCTATTCCATTTAAACCGTGCAGCGCATGTGAATATTGCCAAAAAGGACAGTATTCGTTATGCGAAAACTATGGAATGATAGGTGCTCAAGCATTTGGCGGATTTGCTCAGTATGTGAATATTCCAGCTTCTAATGTTATACAAGTAGGAGAGATGGACTTTGAAGAAGCAGCGATGATAGAACCTTTAGCAGTAGCGCTTCATGGAGTACTTAATATTCATCCGCAAATAGGAGACACCGCAGCGGTCTTTGGAGCAGGAGTCATTGGCATGCTGACGATTCAATGGTTGAAAATTGCGGGTGTAAAAGAAATCATCGCCATCGACATTTCTAGTGAAAAGCTTGCAGAAGCGAAGGCCATGGGTTGTGAAAAAGTGATTCATGCCCGTTACGAAAATGTCCTTGAAAAAATTAATGAATATACAAAAGGAAGAGGAGTGGATCTTGCGCTCGAATGTGCAGGTTCCCCTCTCACTCAAGAGCAGTGCCTGCTCGTTACTCGTAAAAAAGGGAAGGTTGGATATTTAGGTATTGCTTATTCAGATGTTTGTTTATCTGAAGCAGCATTTGAGAGTATTTTTAGAAAAGAGCTTACGTTGCAAGGTTCCTGGAACTCTTATTCTGCACCGTTTCCCGGGAAAGAGTGGAAAACAAGCGTTGACTTTATTTTAAATGGAAAGATTAGATTAAAAGAATTAATTTCTCATCGATTCAAGTTAGAAGACACGCAAAAGGCATTTAATATGATTATTAATCGAGAAGAAGCTTATGGAAAAGTGTTAATAATTCCAAATAAGGAGTGAAAAAAATGAAGGCAGTCATGAAGGTAGAGCCAGGCTACGATAAGATGCTGTTAAAAACAATCCCTGAATTAGAAGTTCAGAAAAACCAAGTGAAGATTAAAGTTGCGTATACCGGAATATGCGGTACGGATATTCACACGTTTACAGGTCAATATAAAAATTCCCAGACGCCGGTTGTGCTTGGGCATGAGTTTTCCGGTATAGTCGTTGAAGTAGGGGAAGATGTAACAAAAATAAAAGTTGGCGATAAAGTAACGAGTGAAACAACATTTGTGACGTGCGGAGAGTGTGATTATTGCTTAGAAAAAGACTATAATCTGTGCGCTCATCGAAAAGGAATAGGTACACAAATAAACGGCAGCTTTGCTGAATATGTTATTTCACGTGAGGAAAGTGTCCATGTGCTGCCAGATGCAGTCGACCTAAAAGCAGCTGCTTTAACTGAGCCTCTAGCTTGCTGCGTTCATGCAGCTTTAGAAAAAACAGTTGTTAAAAAAGAAGATAAAGTATTAATTTTTGGTCCAGGTCCCATTGGTTTACTGCAAGCACAAGTCGTAAAAGCACAAGGAGCGTTTGTTATATTAGCAGGTATAACAAAAGATCAGAAGCGTTTAGAGTTAGCTAAGTCTTTAGGAATCGACGTAACTGTAGATATCCAAAAAGAAAGCTTAGAAGAAATTGTGCTGACTTATACAAAGGGATACGGTGTTGACAAGTTATTTGAGTGTTCAGGTGCTGTCCAGGCGTTAAACCAAGGGTTGCCTCTGGTTAAGAAAAAAGGAACGTTTGTACAAGTAGGGATTTTCTCCGAAAAATTAAACCTTTTAGATCAAGAATCTATCATCCAAAGAGAAATTACATATATTGGAACCCGCTCTCAGAAACCAAGTTCTTGGCATATTGCTTTGAAACTCCTTGAAGAAAAGAAAATTAATACAGATAAAATGATCACTAAAATTGTACCTCTTGATTATTGGCGTCAAGGATTCGAAGCCGTTCTATCAGGTAATGAAATAAAAGTGCTTATTCAATCGTAGAAACGAACTATATAAATAATGTAAATCAGGGAGGGAGGAAGTGTGAAAGATACCCAAATGGAAGCAGGTTTATATTGTAACAGTTGCAAAGAAGAGCTTCCTCACCACGTTTATTATATTAACGGCAAAATTGTACGCGTAGAGTGTCAAGAATGTAAGCGTACAATGGTATTTAAAGTTGATGTTTTGAAAGAGTTCTATAAAGAGGTCTACAAGCGCGTCTCTACGAAACCTAACCGAGTGTCAAAAGAATATAAAAAAGATATAAATAGATTTTTAACTGGAATTCCAATAAGGTTAGTGAGCAAGCCTTATCGTCTAATGAAAGATTTTAACGAATCTATGCATACTATTCACTGCTACAAAAAACGAACTGCTAGAAAATAAAGGGCCGGTTGCCTGTTTTTATAGCTGATGCATCAATGCATTTTTTCTAGCTATATAAAAAAGCTGCTTTCTATACATGTAATGTATAGAAAGCAGCTTTTTTACGTGACAGTTTCAAACTTCAGGGTGTGAGGTGGGATAGTTTTTGTTTACCCGTCTATATCTAAATAAAACAATCTAAATGATAATGAAGTAGAAATTATTTATTCCGTTTGTTTATAAATTGTTTAAATATAAGAAGAAGCAGTTTAGCTTTAGAAAATAAGGGAAGAAGCATACTAACTTGCCTGTGTATATTTAGAAAAGGAGGGATAAAGATGTCGTTAGCTCATTTTGATGATATTTCAGAAATTTGCTATGCATGTGAAAAACAGCCTCTTGGAAAAAGACAAAAACGCATTGGCGTATGGACGGAAAAAGAAATGAGAAAGCCTGTTGAAGAGAGAGTAGAAAATCAGAAGGTGGTCGCACTTTCTCGTTAATGTAAAAAAGCCTTTAGCTCATCTAAAGGCTTTTTTACATATTGGCGTTTGGACATGTGTGAAGGGTCATAGAAGCAATCGTTATAAATCTTCTAGTCTTTGAACTTTTTTGCCTTCTATTTTATGCTGTTCCATTGTTTCTTTTAACTCTTTATTCGCTGTTGTCATCGTTGTTTCATTTGTTACGCCCATAAATGACCAGCCGTGAGATTCAAGCCAGTACTTGAATTCCCTCAAAAACTCTTCCTGCGTTCCTCCCGTATGATAAAAAGCTCCTTGAATTGTAATAGCCGGTTTCTCCGTGTTATACGTCACATACATTTTATTTGCACACATCCAAATAGACCTCCTTTATTAATAAACAAACGTAAATTGACAAAGAAGCGCTGAATCATTCCTCAATAGTTACACTATTTCTCTATTTGACTGCTGTTTTCCTTTTTATCTCTGCGATTAATCATAATTAAATCAAGTTTCTTACAGAAAAAGGAATGTAAGTAAACAGATAAAAAGCTTGTTTCGCAATGAAATCGTCATATTTCTACATATTCTTTAAGGGTCATGTAAAAGTTGTAACATAATGAATGGCACTGTAAGAAACTTAATCCAATTAGAACAAATGTTACTGTTTTTTTTAATGAAAAGGCGAATCTATGTGCTAAGGTAATAACAGGTTCAAATTTTAGGAGGTAGTTTTTGTGAGTAAAAAACGTGTAAAAAAATGGGCAGTTGCTTCTGCAGCGTCTGTAGCATTTCTAGCAAGTCAAGGAACAGCATCAGCAGCAGCTTCGCACAAAGTCGTAAAAGGAGATACCTTGTGGGGGCTTGGCCAACAAAATGGGGTTACGGTAGATGAGCTGAAAGGTGCTAATAACCGCCAAAACGACATGATTTACGTTGGAGAAACATTAACGATTCCTGACCAGGGACAAGCACAACCTGCCGCTAGTCCGGCAACATCTGTACATACAGTAGCACAAGGCGAAACGTTATATCATATTGCAACACAAAACGGCATGACTGTGGATCAGTTAAAAGCTGTTAACGGTTTACAAAGTGATATCATTACCATCGGACAAACGTTAAAACTTCAAGGAGAAGCACCGGCGCCGGCACAAACTGCTCCGTCTACATCGGTTTCTGCACAAGATCAAGATTTACTAGCAAGATTAGTAGAGGCAGAAGCAAAAGGTGAGCCGTACCAAGGAAAAGTAGCGGTAGCAATTGTGGTATTAAACCGTGTAGCTTCACCGGAATTCCCAAATAACATTCACGACGTTATTTATCAGCAGCTAGGAAACGGCGTATATCAATTTTCACCAGTAGCAAACGGCGCAATTAATCAGCCTGCATCAGAAGAATCAAAACGAGCGGTAAGCGAAGCAATATCAAACCCGCATGAAAACGATGCGCTGTTTTTCTATAATCCCAAAATCGCTGAAAGCCAATGGGTTGCAACGCAGCAAGTAACGGCAGTTATCGGAAACCATGTATTTGCAAAATAAGTAGATTTCTTTCAAATATAAACATATATTTCATATATATGTAAAGTTGATACAAAAAGGTTGCCACAGAAGTATTTTGCTTAAAGTTAAATCCAAACCATTAATAGTTATTAATGGTTTGGATTTTTTTGTTATGGTGAATGTAGATTTCATGTATGTAGTTGTTTCAATCTCTTATGTATGAAAAGAGAAATAGCTATTTTTAAGTCTAATTAAACCTTAAAATACCTTAACAGATCCATCTGTTAAGGTATTTTTTTGCTTAAATTTTAAGAAAACCATTGATTATTTAGAGAATAATGATATGATAAAGAAAGTCAATTGATAATGATAATCATTTACATATGATAAAGGAGGAGATAACTAGACTTATAGATGAAAGAAAGGAGTAAGGAAAGTTGAAGTTTTATCAGTTAATTCTTGTGTTTGCTGTACTATCGATTTTGTCTCTTTTTGTAGGAGTACAAGATCTGTCAGCGATGGATCTGTTTCATTTAACAAAAGAAGAAAGCCAAACGCTGTTTTTTAGTCGTTTTCCTAGGCTTTTGAGCATTATTATGGCGGGAATGAGCCTTAGTATTTGCGGATTAATTATGCAGCAAATTACGCGAAATAAGTTTGTATCTCCAACAACGGCAGGAACGATGGACTGGGCAAGACTTGGTGTGTTGATTTCTCTACTAGTATTTGCTTCAGCAAGTCCTCTATTAAAAATGAGCATTGCTTTCATTTTCTCACTGGCGGGCAATCTATTGTTTATGAGAATACTAGACAGAATTAAATTTAACGATACGATTTATATTCCGCTAGTCGGTTTAATGCTCGGCAGTATCGTAAGTTCCTTAGCTACCTTCATCGCCTACAAATACGATTTGATTCAAAACCTTTCTTCATGGCTGCAAGGCGACTTTTCGCTAGTAGTCAAAGGGAGATATGAACTTTTATACCTGAGTATACCTCTCTTAATAATTGCTTATCTTTACGCAGATAAGTTCACGGTTGCTGGTATGGGAGAAAGCTTTTCAATCAATTTAGGCGTGAAATACAAACAAATTGTAAACATTGGATTAGTCATTGTGTCGCTTATTACGTCGATTACGATTTTGACCGTTGGCATGCTGCCTTTTTTAGGATTAATCATTCCAAATATCGTATCGATTTACCGTGGAGATCATTTGCGAAAAAGCCTGCCTCATACAGCGCTGCTTGGAGCTGTGTTCGTACTGGCGTGCGATATTTTAGGCAGAGTCATTATTTTCCCTTATGAAATCTCTATTGGGCTAATGGTCGGTGTAATAGGAAGTGCGATCTTTCTTTTTATGCTGATAAGGAGAGGTCGTTATGCATAACAAATATAAAATCATTATTCTCGCCGCGCTGGCCATTTTATCAGTGGCGCTGTTTATCAGCTACGATTTAGGCTACTGGCAGTACACGCTGCCGCGAAGAATTGAAAAAGTCGCTGCGATTGTTTTAACCGGAGGAGCCATTGCGTTTTCATCCGTTATCTTTCAAACAATTACTAATAATCGAATTCTAACTCCTAGTATTCTAGGACTGGATTCACTGTATTTATTTCTGCAAACGTTTATTGTGTACATCTTTGGCTCGACGAATATTGTCATCATGAACAAAAATCTTAACTTTCTTCTTTGCGTTTCGCTGATGATTATCTTTTCGGTCTTGCTTTACATACTGATGTTCAAAAAAGCCGGTAAGAATATTTTCTTTATTTTACTGGTTGGAATTGTGTTCGGCACGTTATTTAAAAGCATGTCTTCATTTATGGAAATGCTGATTGACCCGAATGAATTTCAAGTTGTACAAGATAAATCATTTGCAAGCTTTAACAATGTTAATACCGATTTGCTATACATAGCAGCCGTCATATTTATCCTGCTTGGCATTTACGTGTGGCGCTTTACATCGATTTTTGATGTACTGTCGCTCGGAAGAGAACATGCGGTAAATTTAGGTATTGATTATGACGGGCTCGTCAAAAAAATGCTGATTGTGATTGCCATTTTTGTCTCAGTGGCTACAGCATTAGTTGGGCCGATCACCTTTCTTGGACTGCTTGTTGTGAACCTTGCGAGAGAGCTGTTCAAAACGTACAAGCACACCTATTTAATGATGGGATCACTGCTGCTTAGTGTTATAGCCCTCGTCGGAGGAGAATTTATCGTTGAAAAAGTGTTCACCTTCAGCACCACGCTGAGCGTCATCATTGACTTTGCCGGCGGAATTTACTTTATTTATTTGCTGCTAAAGGAGAATAAATCATGGTAGAAGTAACAAATGTCAGTAAAACATACGGAGAAAAAACCGTTTTAGAAAAAACATCCGTCGTGATTCCAAAAGGGAAAATCACGTCATTTATCGGTCCAAACGGAGCGGGAAAAAGTACGCTGCTTTCAATTATGAGCCGTCTCATTAAAGCTGACTCAGGGTCAATATCTATAGAAGGAAAAAATATAGAGAATATTGACAGCTCAGATTTAGCCAAAAAAATGAGTATTTTAAAACAGTCTAATCAGCTGAATATCAGACTTAGCGTACGTGAGCTCGTCAATTTTGGGCGGTTTCCTTATTCAAAAGGCCGATTAACCAAAAGCGATGAACAAGCGGTTGATCAGGCGCTAAGTTATATGAAGCTTGAAAGGATTCAAGATAAATACTTGGATGAACTGAGCGGGGGACAGTGTCAGCGAGCTTTTATTGCCATGGTCATCGCACAGGACACGGAGTATATCTTCTTAGATGAACCGCTCAATAACTTAGATATGAAGCATTCTGTTGAAATTATGAAGCTGTTGAAACGTCTCGTAGAAGACTTAGGCAAAACGATTGTAATTGTCATTCACGATATTAATTTTGCGTCTGTTTATTCGGATTATATTGTGGCACTTAAAAACGGTGAAGTGATCCGTGAAGGCCCAACAGAAACCATCATTCAAACGTCTGTATTAAAGGATATATACGATATGGATATTCCAATCGAAACGGTTGGCGGACAGCGTATTTGCGTTTATTTTTCATAAAATTTATTCATGAGGTGACGAAAGTGAAAAAAGTGTTAGTAATGTTTGTAGCAGTCTTAACTGCGATTGTTGTAGCTGCTTGCGGTAATCAAGGAGCAAAAGAAACAACAGGTGGAGAAAGTAAGCAAAAAGAGACGGTAACAGTAACCGACCAGTTCAATAAAGACGGAATTAAAATTAAGAAAAACCCTAAAAAAGTTGTAGTATTCAGCATGGGTGCACTTGATACACTAGATAAACTAGGGGTTGAAGTAGCGGGCTTGCCAAAACAAGCGATTCCTGAGTATTTATCAAAGTATCAAGATGATAAGTATGCGAATGTAGGTGGCTTAAAAGAACCTGATTTCGAAAAAATTGCAGAGTTAAAGCCAAACTTAATTATTATTCAAGGCCGCCAAGCAGATTCATTCGATGAATTTTCAAAAATTGCGCCGACGATCTATATCGATACGGACAACCAGCACTATATGAAGTCATTTAAAGAAAATACAAAAGTACTAGGACAAATTTTTGATAAAGAAGATCAAGCAAAAAAAGAGCTAGCAGCAATTGATAAGCAAATTGCAGATTTGAAAAAACAAGCGGACAAACTAGATAAAAAAGCGCTTGTAATGATGGCAAATGACAGCAAAATGACAGCGTTTGGTCCGGGTTCTAAATACGGATTAATCCACGACGTATTCGGTATTAAAGCTGCAGACGACAGCCTAGATCCATCGGCTAAGCATGGCCAAAGCATTTCATACGAATATTTAGTTAAGCAAAATCCAGACTACTTATTCGTCGTTGACCGCGGTGCAGCGATTGGTGAAAAATCATCTGCTAAACAAATTGTTGAAAATGAGTATGTAAAAGAAATCAACGCGGTGAAAAACAATCACGTTGTGTATCTTGATCCAGGCCTTTGGTATTTATCTGGAGGAGGCCTTGAGTCAATGGCTGGCATGATTAAAGAAATCAAAGCAGGGATAGAGAAGTAATAGAGAAAAGAGAAACTGGAACAAAAGTATTTTAATTGAAAGTAGATCCGAATGATTAATCATTCGGATTTTTTATTGTGGTGGAGAGAATATAGGTTTCATATCTGTAGCTGCTTCTAGCTGTTTATTGAAGTGATTAGTTATGTCTGAATCTCATTTTTAAGTGAACATTTTTCTGTCTGGCAGTGGTTTTGACTATAAAACGTTATAAACTGAACGAATACTAAAGAGCAAAGCGCAGGTATTTCCTTCTTTTTAGGTGTCTTTCTACTTATTAAATTAAATTTCTTAATAGGCTTTTTTATCCATTTTCGTTCCAGCAGGAAAAAGATACAAGTTTAGCGATTAATTGAATAGGGAGAGGGAACAGAAAAAAGAGGAAAAAATCTCTAAAAGGAATTTATTATATTAAAGGAGGAATTAACATGTTTCGTCATCAAAAAGAACTGCAGTTTGAAGTTAAAGTAGATCGCCCGGATCCGATGCTTGCTCGCCAGATTCAAGAAGTACTAGGTGGACAATTCGGTGAAATGACGGTAATGATGCAATACCTCTTTCAAGGATTTAACTGTCGAGGAGAAGAAAAATATAAAGATATGCTGATGGATATAGGTACAGAGGAAATTGGACACGTAGAAATGCTTTGTTCACTTATTAGTCAATTACTTGATGGAGCCTCTCCAGAAGATCAAGCAGAAGCTGCGAAAGATCCTGCAACAGCAGCTATCATGGGAGGAATTAATCCTCAACATTTATTAGTGAGCGGGCTGGGTGGTTTGCCTACTAATTCAAATGGAGTTCCATGGAACGGTTCATATATTGTAGCAAGCGGCAATTTATTAGCAGATATGCGTTCGAACTTGCATGCAGAAAGTCAAGGCAGACTTCAAGTAGCTAGGTTATACCATATGACAAAAGATGAAGGTGTACGCGCGACATTCCGAAAAATGCTAGCGCGTGATCGCTATCACCAGTATCAGTGGATGGAAGCGATAAACGAACTAGAAGAAAAAAATGGAGTGGTTGTTCCTGCATCTTTCCCTCCTGAGGCTGAAAAAGAATCACAGCCAGAAGCTTATGAGTTTTGGAACCTCTCAGAAGGCGCTGAATCAGAAGAGGGACCATGGGCTACTGGAAGTGCCCCAGACGGAAGCGGTGAATATGTATATATCAAAGATCCTGTAGCAAAAGGACAAGTTCCCAATCCGGAAATCCCTGATACTTCGTTGCATCATGATTTAACTCGTAAAAAAGTTTTCTCTAAATAAAAGAAAGAAAGACCCTCGATATGTGCGAGAGGTCTTTTTTTGCTTATAACAAAGGGTGTTATCCACGTGTTTCAATGACGTTGTCTTTTGACTACCCAGAATAAAAAGACCGCATATGGAAACAGTAGTTATGTGCACATGTTAGAAAGATGGCACCAAGGAATATGTTAGGAAAAAAAGAAACAGGTACTGTAAGTGAAAAATCATACAGGGGACAAAAATCTACATAAGTTAGTTCAAAAACAAGCAATGTCAATAAAAGGAGTGTTTGATATGTATTATTACAAAGAAGGATTAATCAATGGCATTAAACCGGATAAGCCCGATCCTGCGGCCGCGAAGGTACTGCAAGAAGCCTTAGGCGGGCAGTTTGGTGAAATGCGGACGATGATGCAATATTTCTTTCAAAGCTCTAACTTCAGAGGGAAAGAGACGCAGTATCGCGATTTAATGAGAGGTGTTTTTTTAGAAGAAATTGCTCATGTAGAACTCGTTCAAAATACCATTAATGCATTGTTAGATGAATCTGGCGGAGCCGGGGTAGGAAGTCAAGGTTCAGATCAGGCTCCTCTTGATGAAGCCGTAAAACATGCTAATCCTCATCACTATATCATGGGTGCTCAAAGCTCACTGCCAGTGGATGCGGGCGGAAATCCATGGAACGGCTCATGGGTTTATAATCACGGAAATCTAGTGGCTGATTTGCTCAATAACGTCGTATTAGAATCAACCGGCGTTTTACAAAAAACAAGAATATACGAAATGAGTTCTAACCAAACGTTAAGAGAAACGCTAGGTTTCTTAATTGTTCGAGATAATGCTCATCAAAATGCGTTTGCAAAAGCTCTTGAAACATTAGGCGTGGACTGGGGAAAACTATTCCCTGTACCAAATTATGATATTAACAAATACCCTGAATGCAGAAAATTTGTCGAGATGGGGTATCATAACACGCAATTTGATTTTAGGTTAGATCCGCATCGAATGGGAGAAATATTCCAAGGACAGACGCCAAGTAGAAATGGCGGAGACTTGAGCGTAACACCTCCACCGGAAGCTTTTCCAGTCCCTCATTTATCTGAAATGCCAAATGAGCATGCTCCAGGTTTAGGAGATATGAACGCATAAAAGTATGTGAATCGACTTTAATTAAACAAAGCTAAAACAAATAAAAAACATTGACTGAGAGCTAGTAGTCAATGTTTTTTATTTGTTTTAGCGCAATTCTTTCATTTGTCTAGCGCAAAGCACATCTCGCCATTCCTGTAAGCGCATGAGAAAGGGCTTTTTTACATCTGTTTGTGAATTTATTTGTTTTTTACAAGAAGAAAAGGGAATACTTTCTTTAATCGCTTGTGATAGAAAGCTAATAAGGGGTATGCTGCTATGAGTAACCAAAAAGATGAATTTTTATTTAAACGAGAGCTCTATCGCTTAGTACAAGAATACAAACGCTGTAAAGTTGAAGAAATTAGACGGGCAATTAAAAAGGATATTCTTCTTTTGAAGAAGGTTATAAATAACTAAAATAGATAAACACCGGCAAAAAAGCTCATGTTAGTTGATAAATGAGCTTTTTTTGCTGCTTTAAACTTGTTCAAACGAATTAGTATGTCTATAAATAGTCCCAGGAAGATTATGGATCATGTTAAACAAAGCTAACGCAGTTGTTTCTGCTTCCTCATAACGATGAATGATATCGTTTTCAATATCGCAGATTTGAAAACTGTTTAATTGTTTTGAATAACTTAGTGTAAACCTATTGGCAAGAGTATGAGTAATGTCGCTATCTCTATAATTTACTAAATTTTCTATCATGTGCTTAATTTCAGTTAGGTTCATCCACCAAGTCACCCTTTCATGTTATTGAATTTATCATACCATGTACAGGTAGTTTGAATACTTTTTTTTACAATTTGTAACAACAATTTTCAAAATGAAACATAAAGGTAATAAAAAGTTAAAACGAGCAGCTTAACGCAAGCTGAAGACTTCCTAGGAGGGGGTAGGTTTTTCTTTGCAGTAGGTCAACTCCAACTTTTTATCTGCGATTTCTTTTAGCCCAATACGAATCATACTGAATACTAAAATCCATAATATAACCGTTAAAATTGTATGTCCAGCGGGCAAAATACCTAGTATAGGTGAGTCCCAAAGAGCGTGCATAAAAACGACAAGCAAAAATACACCGAGAAATTTTGGTTTTATCAACATGCTCCACTGAAATTTCTTATTTCCTTGGACGATGCAGACGGCAGCTCCAGTCAAGGCAGCCCAAGCTACATGTCCTCCGGGAGCAAAAATGCTGCGCCAAAGTATTGTAGAATAAAGCATGTGAAAGCTCCCGGAAAGAAGTGCCCGTAAAGCATAGCCAGCGGTTTCAAAAGCAGCAAAACCAGCTCCTATTGCAGCTCCCAAGAGGAGTCCGTTAAGGATATATCTATATTTAAGATTGCGCACAAAATAAATAACCGCGATAACTTTAGCCAGTTCCTCGCATATTCCAATCATGATCACGTTTGTGTTATTTCCAAGAATATCATAAAACACAAGTGCTAATAAAAGTGAGAGGATTCCGCCAATAAAAACGACATACACAATTTTGTAAATAGCAATATTCTGCGGAGCGTTCATTTCCCAAAAGAAAATAAGCGTAGTAAATGGCACTGCAAAAGCACCGACTACAATAAGGCCGGGTATGAAGTTGATGTTTTCGAACAAGCTTACGCCTAGATATAGCCCTAAGTATGCGACAAGCGCAATAAGAAAGACTCTTGCAAAAAGCCAAGGCTTTGGCCATGTATTTACAACTTCTTCTATTTTAGGAGTCGTAAGCCCTGTTCCTACAATAAAAAGTCGTTCAGCTTCCATTTCACTGTGTTGTCGGAAGACTCGAGAGAATATATTTCGAAATTTAGGTTCAACCGAACGTTCATTTCTTGGGATTTTATCAACACGATGGGCAAACAAGTAGAATATGCTGTAGTTTTCGTCGTGGTCCACGATTTCATGGCCGCAATTTAAGCAGAATTTTACCCCTTCCGGATTAGAATAAGCGCAATGGGGGCATTTCATTTATCTTCCTCCTTTTTCTACATACAAATCGTTTGACGCTTGTCTTATGAGATCTTCTACATCTATTATGTGAACTGATGAAAAAAGCATAAGAGGGTTTGATAGGTAATTTGCTTAAATAATGGAATGGTATGTATATAAAAGACAGAAGCTATTGCTAAAAGAGAACTCATGAAACCAAAAAAGGCTGCGTCATAAGCCGAACATTCGACTTACAGCACAGCCCTTTATATGATTGAAAATGTGGATTTAAGCCTGTTTTCTTTACAATGCTACTACGCAATAAAAAAGCTTCCTGAAATAAAAACGATGACACCAATGACCATCATTAATATTTCGCGGTCTTTTTTTTCTGGTTTTTTATTAGCAGGAAGCAGCGATTTTGAAAGAGGCTTGGCAAAAATAATAACAAGCATGCAAACGGCAGCAAAGATGCCAAGTGCTACCTGAAAATTACCTTCAATAAAGACGCATGCCATTAAAAGTACAAGACTTATTTTTAGAAAAATTTTTGATAGGTTCACTATCAACACTCCTTTAGAACACTTAATACGAAAGACTTAGTGATTTTTTTATATGCCTGTTGTTTTCTACGGCTTGAAGAAGAAAATGAGCGACGTCAGAACGACTGATGTTGCGTCCGTTTTCTGGTATGCTAGCTTCTCCTATACGGTAATACGTGGTTAATGGACCGCTCGTTAGACCCATTGGCCGAGCAACTGTCCAGTCGAGTCCGCTTACCTTCAAGAGCTTCACAGCTTCGTGATGGTCGCGAAGCACATTTTTTAAAATACGCTGAGCAAGCCAGCCCGTCATGCCTGGAATTTCTCCGTCGATTCCGGCTGAAGCCGTGTAGGCGATACGCTGAATTCCATTTTCGTTCATACATTGAATGAGCAGATTTGTTGTTTCTACTAAAAGGGTAGAATGCCCTAGATTTTCGGTTCCAAGACAAGAAATTACTGCATCACACCCTCGCATAGCCTGGCATACTTCATAATAATCAAGCACGTCGCCTTGTATGATGTGTACGTTCGCATGCGTTAGCTTAAGCTTAGATGGATTTCGCACAAAAGCTTTTACATAATGTCCGTTTGTCACTGCTTGCTTGATCACTTCCTGTCCCGTCCTGCCGCTTGCGCCAATTAAAAAAATGTTCATACGATCAACCCTTTCGTTTCAATGTAGGTAGTAAAAACGAAATTTTCTTTTACCATAACACATTTTTCACGATTTAGCTTGTCAAAACATAAAAGCTGCTTACGAGATTCACCAAAGTAAGAGCTATCCTCTGTTCTTTTTTAAAACTTATGTCATAGACTGTCTAGAAAACAAAGAAATGTACGAACGGTTTATAAAGGTGTTTAATGCTATAGAAGAGAAAGGGTATTATAAGAATAAGGGACGAACAGAAGGGGTGATGCACGATGAAAAAATCGGTAAGCCGAGCACGTGTTATCATAGTACTAATAGGTTTTCCACTCATCTTTCTTATTATGGCGCTTGTGACCGGTGAGTGGCGATATATGACTTGGACCATTCCGCCTGCGCTGATGTCATGTTGGACGGCACTTTTTGTATTAAGGAAGCAAGAAGAAAGATAACAGGAAATTTGAACTATTGCATCGAATTTATAGAAAAAGTATAAAATGATAGAAAGCTATAGTAAGAAAATTTAATGAAGGACGGTGTGAAGATGAACGGACAACAGTTATTGTATGGGTTGCTTACGTCTAAAGGCGATATCCTGAGAGCTGCTTATGTGTTATGTGACCACCGCATTTATACGGAAATGTCAGCACAGTATCAGCAAACGGAGCATACGGATTTTCAAGCATCATTGGTAGAAGAAATGAAATTGCTTGAAAAACAGCCTGAAGTAGACATGCATCTGCATATTTTGCTTGAAATGGCGAAGTTTTTTGAACTTTCCGTTTCTCATGCTACAACAAATGGCGAGCTGTACGAGTTAAGCGATAACATTGGAAATTTGCTTGTATCTAAATACAATGAGCTGTTTTCAATTGCACGCTGTCATACGCTAGAAGACATAATGCGCCATCAAATCCGCCTGTTCTTTCATCTAATTGATTCGCAATACATGATTGCTACAAATCGTCAGCAAGCTGTGTTTCAGCAGCAACTGATGAATTGGATTGAACAGCTGCCCCCCATGTATCAGGAAAGAATGATTGATGCATTAGGAGAATATCAGCAGGAAGCACTTGTGAAACTGCTGCAGAAAAAAGGGACAATTGAACTGTACAAACAGCTTCCTCCGCACGCATACCCTGCTATTTCAGGCCTTATGGCAACCGTAATGAGTATCTTTATTCCCGTTAATTACCCGCCAGCACTGCTATTTAGTATGAATGCGCCGCTGTTTTTAATGGCGAGCTTTGAAAGTCATGAAATTATTGCAAAACGCAAAGAAGCTGGAACTTTTTTACCGCTGTTATTGGTAGTTGTTCAGCTGATGTGGACGTACAAGCTTGAGCATCAGGATGAGCTGTTGAATTATCAGTCTCTGCTGATCAAGTGGTCATCTGTACACACAGCGTATCAAGATTATATGAAAAAGAAAGAGCAGTCACTGTTTGACCGTGAACGGTTAGACAGCTTTATTTATAAAACAGAGCAGTATGTTAAGCAGCTCCGCGCTACGGAGAAAAAGACGGTGAAGCAAATTGAAACGCTCAAAACAGCCATTCGCCATCAGCTTGATGAAATGGAGCTCACATCGTTAAACGGAGGGCTTGTGCTTCAAAAAATGATTGAAGAGCATGAATCATTAAAACAAGATGTAGAAGAACTGCAGCGCAAGCTTTCGATTAAAGGTGACTTCTTCTCTAAAGTAAGACTGACGTTCCGTTCTGCAGAACGAGCCGTCAAAAGCAAAGTGAAAGAAGTAGAGCGTAAAAAAGTGCTTATGCAAATGACGGACTTTATTTTAGCAAATCGCTTGCCCGTATGCGTGGATATTCAAAATGAAATTTATGATTATCAAGACGAGCTGGCGACGACTATTTTTCAAATTAATCAACAGGTCGAGCTGCTTGAAGAAACAAAACAAAGCCGTCAGCTAGCGGATGCAAAAGTACGCCGCTATGATCAAGAAATAAAGCGATTTGAACGGAACTACTATGGCTTGAAAGAAGGAACCGTTGAAGAGATGGCCCAGTGAAACTGGGACAAACATATTTTATCCGAACGAGTTTGATTCTCTATCAAGAATCAAACTCGTTCGGATTTTTTTATGGTGATCGTGAACATAGGTTTTATATATGTAGCTGCTTCTAGCTGTTGATAGGAAAGCAAAGCCCTGCACGGAAATTAACAGCGATGTCTCAAGCGATCCATACGAACTCATTCACTCCGTTTGTCTGTCTTTAGATTGGCTTAATTTAGTTATGTCTCAATCTTATTCTCTGTCTGTAGGAGCGGACAGCTGATCTTTATACTGATCTACATAGAGCATGCCGTTTGTTGACACAACTGCATACAGCACTTGGTTCAACTGAAGCTGACGATTTGAAAGCTCAAGGTTGATCCACTGTTCGGTATATTGAGATGTTAAGTTTTTATGAATAATTTCTCCGTCCATGATGAGTTCTACCGGTAAACTCATTTCTTTAAACGGCTTAGACAAAACGTCCTGTTTGGCAATGTTTTGATAAGCAGTTTTCTTTAATACTGACAGTTTTCCGCTTACTTCTAAAACAGCAAACTCTACTTCAGCAATGTTGAACGTTCCTAGTTCTCGTAAATGCTGATTCAAGTCGTCAATAGAATATTTGACTTTTTTCATATTTGCTTCAAGAAGCTTTCCTTTTTCCATAATAACCGTCGGGCGTCCTGTAATCCATTTTCGCAAGCGCCTGCTTTTTAGAGCTGTTGATGCTAAAAGAAAATGAATGGCTACAAGAAAAGCAAAAGAAGCGAACATCGGCAGAAATTTTAATTTTAAATCAAATCCCATATTTGCGATGAACGACCCAATAATGATGGACATCGCAAATGTAAAATGATTATTATGCGTGTTAATTTGTTTTCCAATCAGGAAAGTAGTAATGCTTAAGATAATGAAAGAAACAAAGGTTCTAAGAAGGGACATGAGAATGTCTTCCATAGGTTGTGATGTCACCTGCTTTCTCATAAATAGAAAGAGTATCTATCTCTATAGCGTTATCCATTTAAAGGATCGTTATACAAGAAAAACACCAAGAAGAAGTGCGGATAATGCGTTCACATTCGGCTGCTTAAAAAGGGGCGGAAAGGCTGTAGGTAAGGGATCAAAGCAAACAAAAAGAATGTGCAAATTCCTTTGAAATTTTTTGGAGGATTTGTTACAATAAAGGTGCTTATTTTTGTTCGGTAAGGATAGTTCGAAGTGTTCGTCTTGACTTATTGTAAGAGCAGGAATAGAGTAATACACAATGTGTGGATTGTCACACAAGGAGGAATAGAGATATGTTACAAGGTAAAGTAAAATGGTTCAACGCTGAAAAAGGTTTCGGTTTCATCGAAGTAGAAGGACAAGACGATGTATTCGTTCATTTCTCTGCTATCCAAGGCGAAGGTTTCAAAACTTTAGAAGAAGGTCAAGAAGTTACATTTGAAATCGTTGAAGGCAACCGTGGACCACAAGCTGCTAACGTTCAAAAGTAATTTTTTTTATAAAGTTTAAGCCGATCAGCAGAACGTTTCTCTGGTCGTTCGTTAAACTAAACTGGGAGAAGGCCCCTTTTATAAAAGGGGTCTTTTCTTGTTCGCTTTTTACACCTTGTTGACGATTTCTTTGATTTTGTAGAAGTATTCAAATATGAAAAAAACTAGTCACGCAGTATAAAAAAAGCGTATAATGAAATGATGAAAATAGGAATTGTAGAGCAGAAAGGATTTTAAAACGTATGAACAACCAACTTCAAGAAACGATGGTCGATTCACGTCGTACATTCGCCATTATTTCTCACCCGGATGCCGGGAAAACAACGTTAACAGAAAAAATGCTGTTACTGGGCGGAATGATTCGTTCAGCCGGAACGGTTAAAGGAAAAAAATCAGGCAAGTTTGCTACATCTGACTGGATGGAAATCGAAAAACAACGTGGAATTTCGGTTACATCAAGTGTTATGCAGTTTGAGTATAAAGATCACTTTATTAACATCTTGGATACACCAGGACACGAAGACTTCAGTGAGGATACGTATCGTACCTTAACGGCTGTAGACAGTGCGGTCATGGTTATTGACGGAACGAAAGGGATTGAAGCACAAACGCTTAAACTTTTTAAAGTTTGTCGTATGCGTGGTATTCCTATTCTAACATTTATCAATAAATTAGACCGTGAAGGAAAAGAGCCGCTTGAGCTGCTTGAAGAAATTGAAGATGTACTCGGTATTGAATCATACCCTGTAACGTGGCCAATTGGCATGGGGAAACGATTCCAAGGAACGTATGACCGTTTTTCAAAACAAATTGAAGTATACCAAGGAAACAAAGAGTCCTATTTTGCAGACTTTGACGGTGAAAATATCGACGATGAAATTAAAAAACACGTCGATGAAATGTATTTACCAGGCTTAGTGGATGATTTATCTTTACTAGACGAAGCAGGTAATGATTTTTCAATTGAAAAAGTAAAGCAAGGCCTATTAACACCTGTTTTCTTCGGAAGTGCGATTGCAAACTTTGGTGTACAGTCTTTCTTTAATTCATTTTTACAATTAACATCACCGCCGCAGCCTCGTGAATCAACGAATGGCACCGTTCAGCCTACGGATGAAAACTTCTCAGGTTTCATCTTTAAAATTCAGGCGAACATGAACCCAGCTCACCGCGACCGCATTGCGTTCGTACGCGTATGTTCAGGGAAATTCGAGCGTGGAATGAACGTGACGTTAGCAAGAACGAACCGTAAAATGAAGCTAGCGCAGTCTCATCAGTTCTTGGCATCAAGCCGTGAAACAGTAGACACAGCGTATCCAGGGGATATCATTGGCTTGTATGACTCGGGTACGTATCAGATTGGCGATACCATTGTAGGAGAGGGAAAAGTATTCGAATTTGATGCTCTTCCAAAGTTCCCGCCTGAACTGTTTGTAAAAGTTCGTGCGAAAAATGCAATGAAATCTAAGCACTTTGAAAAAGGGATTAATCAGCTTGTACAAGAAGGAGCCGTACAGCTGTACCGTACGCCGTTCTTTGGAGATTATATTTTAGGAGCAGTCGGTGAACTTCAGTTCCAAGTGTTTGAACACCGTATGAAAGGTGAGTACAACGTCGATCTTGAATTCACGCGCATGTCTCATAACATTGCAAAATGGGTAGACAAATCAACAATTGAAGATCGCATGCTAGATTCTCGCGTGATGCTAGTAGAAGATCGTGATAAACATGCCGTTCTTATGTTTGAAAACGATTTTGTATGGCGTTTGTTCCAGGACAAATATCCATCTGTTAAATTCCTAGACCCGTTTAATCTATAAAAGAGTATAAAAAAAGGAAAACGATACATACTACTTTCATAAGTAGACAGTCGATTTTCCTCCTTTGCTTAAGAGTCAGTATTTACTGGCTCTTTTTTTAGTGAGCCACTGATTTTAAATTTAAAAGAATGACTCCTGCAATGATTAATACGATGCCAAATACCATCGTGAGACTGCCGCTTTCTTTCCAAATAACTACGCCAATCACAGCTGTCACAGCAGTTCCTACACCAGACCAAATGGCATACGCAACGCTGAGTGGAATGTGCTGAAGCGATGTGGAAAGCGCATAGAAAGCAAGACCAAACCCTAATAAAACACCAAGACTAGGCCAAAATTTTGTAAATCCGTTTGATGCTTTTAACATAGATGTACCAAATAACTCTGAACTAATAGCAATCGCTAAAAATAAATAGGCTTTCATCGAAAACCCTCCTCTGTTAATTTCCGAAGTTGTTGTTGAATCTGTTTTTGCATGTCTGGATTCACGGGTGCGAGCCCAAACATTTGACTGAACCATAATCCGTCAGCTGCTAGGCGCACAATGGTAGCAAGGACTGGATCAATGTCGTCTTGTTCAATGTGCTGCTGCCACTTTTCGTATTGCTTTTGAAAGTGCTGCAGGAGTTCAGGGTTGGTTGCAATACCTGCAAGTAACCCCGCGCTCATCACTTGTTCACGCTGAAGGTCATGAAGCGTCTCAGCAAGATAAGCCCGGCTCCATTTGCCAGGAGAATTGTCACGTTCAACTTGTACGTTTAGTCCGTCATCATATTTCTTTGTGACTGAATACAGCATTTGCTTAATCAATTCATCTTTTGAAGAGAAGTGATACAACAAACCGCCTTTACTGACGCCGGCTTCTTTTGCTACTTTTTCAAGCGTCAAATTTCCAACGCCGTCACGCTGTACAACCTGCGTAGCTGCAAGCAATATATCATCAAATGTAGACACACGAATTTCCTCCTTTTTGATTTTCCCTAGAATACTTTACCGTCTGGACGGTTTGTTTGGCAATACTTTTATTTCGAATTTCAAAAAAAATTTTTGTGCACACTAAAATATAAAGTATAAAAACAAAAATAAACGACTAAACAAAGGGTCAATACCTTTACTATATGAAAAAAAAGAAAAAATAAAGCCTGGGTATATGAAAGATAAAAGAAAGGTGTGAAGAAACCGATGAGGGATGTGTATCAAAGTTTTCAAGAACTATCACAGTGTGAACGAGCGGGAATTGATTACGAAATAGAATGTGTCATTCGCCGGAGAGAAATTGTCGTGCTTGCTATTCACGGAGGAACGATGGAAATTGGGACAGAAGAAGTGGCAGAAAAAATAGCAGAAAAGCTGAACGCAACGGTGTACGTATTTAAAACACTGAAAACAGAAAATCCGTTTGAATTGCATGTTACGTCTGCAAACTACGATGAAGAAATGGCGCGTCACCTCGTTAAAAAATCAGAGGTCACGATTTCTCTTCACGGTGCCTACAGCGACGTCTGCACGACTTATATCGGAGGAAGAGACGAAAAGTTAGAAAAAGCGGTGCGTCATGCACTCGCAGGTTTTCCGATCAGTGAAACGCCCGTGCATTTAAAAGGCGTTTCACCTCCAAATATCGCAAACGGCAATCAGCGGCATAAAGGACTACAGCTTGAAATAACCACTCCGCAGTATGAACAATTATTACAGGATAATCAGCTGTTTAACGAGTATGTGAATGCGGTAGTATTGGCTGTGAACTCAGTGATGTAAAGATAAATTCAACAGCTTCCTGTATATTGGCTGCAATAAAGGCTGCTTGTACGTCAGCCCATTTTTCCCGTACATGTAACGTGTCGTGCCCAGCTCCTGTTAACACTAAAATACATTGTGCTCCTGCTGCATGGGCCGCTACGAGGTCTTTCCACCGGTCGCCAATCACGATGCAGTTAGCCAAATTTAAGCTGTGCTCCTCGGCTGCTTTTAACAGCATGCCCGGCCTTGGTTTGCGGCACGAACAATTGTCTGAATCTTCATGAGGACAAAGGTAAACATCATCAAATCCAAAAGCTAAAAGCTCAGAGATAAAGTCTGATTTCTTTACCTTTCCTTTTGTAATATCGGGCTGATTCGTAAAAGAAAACAGCGGAATGTTTTGTTTCTTTATGTCTATAATCGCTTGCTTTGCTTGGGGGAATAGCTGAAAATCACCCGGATATTGTATTTCATTACTGCCGCCAATCGTTCCGTCTCGGTCTAAAAATATTGCTTCAATCATATTCTTCACCTCTTTTTCTATCATAATATAAAACAGGATTAATTTGATAAAAAATTTGTTTTTTGAAAAAAATCAAAGAAATATGACTGTCTTTTTACTTCTCATCATATGGATAAGTTAAATAGAAGTGGTGAGGAGGGAAAGACAAGTGAACGAAGAATCGTTTTATTCACCATTTATAAGCGAAGACGGAAAGAAAAAAACAATTGGAGAAATTGAGTTTTCAGATGTGCAGCGCATGATGGAAAAACATTTAGAAGAAGGCTATCAGCTTGAGTTCAAGCGCGAAGTAAGCTCAACGGTCAAACGGAAAATCCCAAATATCATCGCTTCGTTTGCCAATGAAAAAGGAGGGTGGCTTATTTTTGGCGTAGATGAAGACGACCATTCCATTAACCTGCTCGAGCGCAAAGAATATGAGCTGTTTATTAATAATATGCTTAAAGATGTCACCAATCCCATTCCTCGTATCGTTACGCGTTTTTTATCACCTGAAGATCACTCCGGGCAAGGTGTTTTTGTTATTTGGATTCCCGAAGGTCCGAACCCTCCGTACATGTCTTACGGGAAAATTTACAGAAGAATTGGAAGCGGCACATCTCCCGTTACGGAAATCGATGATCGCTATCATTTAGATCGACTCTATCAAAAATCCGAGGATCAAACGCAGCGAATAGAGGAATTTTGCACAAAAGAACTGTCTATCTATAACAGAAAATGGCCGATGCACGGGAAAAGCTATATTCATTACGGGATGTGTAATATGTACGTGCTGCCACTATATGATTTGCATTTAGTTGAACAAATGGAAGAAGAACGGTTAAAACAATATATTTTAAGCAAGTCTAGCGAGCCAAAATACTATCGTTTGGACGACGAGAGTACGGTGATGCTGCATACACCGTTTGTTAAAGCCTCTTAT
Source organism: Priestia sp. JV24 (assembly GCF_025910025.1). Lineage (NCBI taxonomy): Bacteria > Bacillati > Bacillota > Bacilli > Caryophanales > Bacillaceae > Priestia > Priestia sp. JV24. The sequence continues at coordinate 379,348 of NZ_JAPCIN010000020.1, read as the reverse complement.
TCAGCGGAATCCATCATTTTTCGAAGCACAGATGTGATTGATGCGTATGATAAAACAATTGCGTGGGAGCAGTTTTATAACGGATCAGCTAAGTTTCATATTCCTATTCCGTACATGGAAGAATCAAAACAAATTCATGACGTATTAAAGTCAAGTATTTCAAGCTACATCGATGAGACGATTTTTGAGCAGTTTCAATATATAAACGGACCCTTTTTTCTCACATCTTTAATCAGCTGCATCGGCGGATACATTGATTGTATGATGGAATTAAAAGCAGAGCTGGAAGATATGATTATTGTGATTGACTTAGAGAACGTTCGAAACGATGTGCTTTACTTTCCGCATGAGCAATTTCAAACATTTCTAGAAGAAGAAGGGCTCGTCTTTTCAGATAAAAAGCAATATCGATTTAATCGATCATTTAAAACAACAAAATTAGGAGAGAATCTGGAGCTTCTTGCCTACGTTGATTATATCGTGACAGCGTTTGGCCTTTCAAAAAATCAGTCCATTGACTTTCTTAAACACTCATTAAATCAAGAATAAACTATACAATTTTTTGACAATAACTAAAAAAATGACAAAAGTGAAAAAAAGTATGATAATATCTTTCGTAAGTAATGAGCAAGTAAAGAAGAGAAAGGGGACTCTTTTTTACGGATGCCGTTGCTAGGTAGGGTTAAACATAAGGGGAGAAAAGGCAATGAAAAAAGCGACATCCATACTTCTAATTGTCCTAGCACTGGCTGGGTTAGGAGGAGTATGCGCTGCTTATTACCATTTGGAGCAGCAAAAGCAAACGGAAGAAATGACGTATGAACAGAAGTACATAACCGTAAGAAATGCATGAAAAAACCAGCCGATCGGCTGGTTTTTTTGGGGTTTCAAGTCATAGTAAGTAAAATAAAGATTTTGCTTGTTCAGTTTTTTTAAATAACTCCAATGATGTATAGACGCAAAATAGAAAGCCAACGCTTGAAAAAACAAAAAACAAGCGGAGAAAAGGGCGTTTTCTTTGAATGCGAAAGTACGTAAAAACAACGAGTGAACATACAAGCAGTACGCTCATAGCAGCAAATCGAATCGCGAGGTCTGCTAAATCATCAACCGTACGCTGAAACAATTTTAGCGTTTCATCGTTCAAATCAGTCTCAGGAATGTTCGTTTTGTCTTGCTGATTTAACACCCCTACATCCCATTTTTCTCGACTATAATCATGAGAAACCGTGTAGTAAAACGGACCAAGCTTTTTTTCATCTGCACCGTCGTCAGCAAGTGCTGAAGCTGGGTGCATGAATGCTAGAACAAAAAATAAAAAGCTCCACTTTCTCATTACCAAAGCCTCTTTCTAACTCAGACTATCTCCCATTATAAACCAAAAAATTTTATGTTTCCATCATCCCTCTTTCCTATTTCCATTTCTATATATAAAGTGAAAGGGGGAATAAAAGATGGCAGAAAAAATTCAGCATTCAAGCCAGCTTCGCTTAGTATTAGAACAAGGAATAAAAGAGGATGGAAAACCCGATTTAAAGACAAAATCCTATATGAACATTCAGCCTGGAAGTTCTGCAGATGCACTCATTACAGCAAGTGAAACCATTGCCAGCCTGCAGTCACTGCCGCTTGTTGAAATCAACGAAATTGTCACGTTTTCACTTTTAAAATAAGAAAAGAGGTAGAGTATGAAAACTTTAACGATGCAGTTTTTGAATGAGTCACAAAAAGCAGTAAGCCTATCGATTGAATCACCTAAAGATACGTTAGACGCGGCAGCCATTACAGCAGCAATGAACGCGCTGATCGCAAGCGATGTCTTTACTTCAAGCGGCGGAGCGCTCGTTTCCAGAAAAGGCGCTCAAATCGTCGAGCGAAATGTAACCGAATTTACGATTTAAAAATGAAAGTCCTTCCACTTCGGTGCGAAGGGCTTTTTTAAAAGGAGAGAGGAAGATGACAGAGTGGTTTACGCTTGTCTCAGACGTTGGTTTTCCCGTTGTGGTGACGCTTTATTTACTTCACCGAATTGAAGCCAAGCTCGATACAGTTGTGCTATCCATTCAGCATTTAACCGATGAAGTAAAAAAGTGATTATGACAATTGTAAGGCAGTTGTCATGGAAAAGTTGACGGATTTGACACCTCACACTACAATTGGTAGTGTGAGGTGTCGAATATGAAAATTGAAAAATTCAAATTTAACGAAACCGGCCTTAATCGCTTTTTTGGCCCGCTTGAAGCAAAAATTATGACGGCTTTATGGAACGGAAGTGAAATGTCCATTAAAGATGTGCAGCACGTGCTTGAGAAAGAAAAAGCAGTGAACTTCAACACCGTTATGACCGTTATGAATCGATTGGTGGAAAAAGGCGTGTTGCAAAAGCGTTTAAAAGGACGTACGTCGATGTATCAGCCGATTCTTTCTAAAGAGGAATTTATCGACGCTCAGTCGAAAGAGTTAACGCACGAATTGATCGACGAATTTGGCTCGCTTGCTGTTACTCATATGCTTGATGCGTTAGAAGAAGTTGATGATTCACTGTTAAGCATGCTCGAATCAAAAGTCAAACAGTTAAAAAAGGATGAATAATCAATGAATCAAGGAATACTAAAGCGTTCTAAGCTTATTTTTAACCTGTGCTTTTTTATTGCCGTGACGTTGCTTATGCAAATGGGCATGTATGTGCTGCATTTGCTGTTTGGATGGAATTTATCGTTTAACTTAATTTTACTTTGTAACAAAGTAGCCCACTTTTTTGGCTTGTTTTTTATTGAATACATGCTGAATGCGGTTATTTTTCATACGATGTTTGTACTGTTCATTAAAGCTGTAAAGCAAGTGATTCAAATGCGGAAAGTCCGTAAAATGATTACGAAGCTGCGAAATGAAACAACAGCGGCTCACCTGCAAAAAGCGTACGGAAAGAATTTAACAGTTTTAACAACAGATCAGCCCATTGCATTAACAATGGGGTTGTTTACACCGCATATCGTTCTGTCTACAGGGTTGCTCTCGGTGCTTGATGAAAATGAACTAGAAGCTGTTATTTACCACGAGCAGTCACACGTTGCAAACAAAGATCCGCTCAAAACATTTTTACTAAGCACGCTTGCTTCTGCATTATGGTATATTCCGTTTATTAAATGGAGCCATAAACGTTTCAAAGTCATGCGTGAAGTGCTGGCTGATCAAGATGCCATTGTGAAAAATGGCACGTCTGCTCACATCGGCAGCGCCCTTTTAAAAATGGTTAAAACGGGACAGACAAGTCTTTCGTGTGCGCACGTATCGTTTGCTGATACGTCGGTTAATTATCGCATTCAATATATTTTAAATCCGGAAACGAAAATGCCGATGCAGCCTCCTGTCATTTTAACGCTGACGTCGCTATACGTGTTTTTTATTTTGTGTGCGCTAATTTTTACCGCTCTAACAGCTTTGTAAGTTTGTAAGAGAGAAAGAAAAGAAGGAGATGAGATTGTGTCAAAAGCAAAGAAAAAGAAAAAAGTAACGCCCAATCAGCAAACGTCCTCGAGCAAGTGGATTTTTTGGGTGATTGGAATTATTGCGGTCTGTATTTTAGGGTTAATCGTCCTTTCTAATATGTCAAAGGGCGGAGGAGATGAAAAGGCCGCTCTTACATATGATAATCAGCCGTATCTTGGAAAAGAGTCAGCTCCGGTAGAAGTGGTAGAGTTTGGAGATTACAAATGTCCGGCTTGTAAAAACTTCACGGAATCCTTTTTCCCGCTGATTCAAAAAGATTATGTAGATACAGGCAAAGTCAAATTCTACTTTATGAACTATGCGTTTATCAACAATGACTCATCTCGTGCAGCAGAGTTTGCCGAGACGGTATATAAAGAGCTTGGGAACGATACATTTTGGAAATTCCATGAACTTCTTTATAAAAAGCAAAACGCAGCGGATGAAAAGAAAGATGTCTTAACGGAATCTTACTTAGAAGATACGCTGAAAGAAGTATCTAGCGATGCCGATGCGAAAAAAGTAGCGAGTGCTTTTAAAGATGGAAAAGGAAAAGATGCGTTTGATCAAGATATGAAGACAGCCAATCATTTAGGCATCACAGGTACACCAACCATTTATGTAGGCGGCAAAAAATTCGAAGGAAAAACAATCGATGACTTTGATCAAATGGTCAAAGATGCGGTTAAGGAGAACAAATAATGAACAAGTCTTTGGTCTTCGGGTGGATTACAGCGCTTATCGCGATGCTTGGAAGCTTGACGTTTAGTGAAGTTCTTCACTTTATTCCGTGTGAACTTTGCTGGTATCAGCGAATTTTAATGTATCCGCTCGCGATTGTGCTAGGTGTAGCCGTGTATCGGAATGATACGTTCATCTACAAATACGTCCTGCCGTTTTCAGTGATTGGTATGACGCTTTCAGGCTATCATTATTGCCTGCAGAAGATACCGGCTCTTAAAGCATTTGAAACGTGTACAAGCGGTGTTCCTTGCTCAGGTCAATATATTAACTGGCTTGGATTTATCACCATTCCTTTTTTAGCGTTTATTGCGTTTACTATCATTACAATTATGATGCTTGTTCTTCGCAAGCAGGCGAAAAAAGCTTAACCTCCGGGTTAAGCTTTTTTGTATGGAAACAAAAAAAGTCCCGCTTCCAAGAAGCGGGTGCAAATAGGGTACATCTATGAAAAATGATGAAATTGTTTTGACAAGAACAGTATATAAAAGAAAAGTGAAAAAACGGTGAAAAGAGAAAAGCTTTTTTAAAAAATAAGGTGAAAAGATGCTTTTCTTACAAAAAAAGCCCCGCTCACAAAAAGCGGGGAATAAATAGGGGTCATTTATGAAAAATGATGAAATTGCTTTGACAAACTTAGTATACAAAAGAAAAGTGAAAAAATGATGAAAAAAGAAGCGGGATATAAAAAAAGACCTGCTCTGGGGAAGCAGGTCTTCACAAAGGAGTAAAACTATGAAAAAAATATGCTAATTGGCTTCGCAAGTATTATCCTATACCTTTATGGTGAAAAAATGATGAAAAAAGAAGCGGGATATAAAAAAAGACCTGCTCTGGGGAAGCAGATCTTCAAAAGGAGTAAAACTATGAAAAAAATATGCTAATTGGCTTCGCAAGTACTATCCTATACCTTTATGGTGAAAAAATGATGAAAAAAGAAGCGGGATATAAAAAAAGACCTGCTTTGGGGAAACAGGTCTTTAGAAAGGGAGTAAAACTATGAAAAAAATATGCTAATTGGCTTCGCAAGTACTATCCTATACCTTTATGGTGAAAAGATAGTGAAAACGATATTAGGATATGGTTCCTATTTTTCCATATTATAGATTCATTTCTCTTTAATAGGGTATACGTACATTAGAATCGATATAAACTTAAAGAGCTGCCAGGGAGGTATATATATGGAAAAGAAACACGAAGCAACTGCAAATCAGCGCGTGGTTCATCGCACTCGAAATAGCTGGTCAGGCTTTTTGTTTGGCGTAGGGTTAGTTGCCTTTATTGATGAAGCAGTGTTTCATCAGCTGCTTCATTGGCATCATTTTTATGATAAGTCCACAACGGCCGCTGGTTTAGTGTCGGACGGTTTGTTTCATGCATTCAGCTGGTTCGCTACAATTGCATCACTTTTTATGGTGACAGATCTAAGGCGCCGAGGCGGCTGGTGGGTGAAAAGGTGGATAGGAGGAGTATTGCTTGGAGCCGGGGCGTTTCAGCTTTATGACGGGATCGTGCAGCACAAGCTTATGGGACTTCATCAAATCCGGTACGGAGTGAAGATTGCACCTTACGACATTACGTGGAATGTACTTGCATGTTTAATGCTGCTTATTGGCATCATTTTAACATGGTTTACACGTAAACAAGGTGCACATCATGATTAAATATGAAATATTGTCTCAGCTTTTATTAGCCCTGCCTTTTGTCGCTGCCTTTTTTTTATACATATGGGCTGTAGCGTCTTCGAATGCAACGTATAGAAAATGGTCATTATATAGGACGTCCAGCTGGACACTTGGTATTTTATGCGCCGTATCTTCTGTAGCCGGACCGCTCGCAGCCCGTGCTCATATGGACTTTACTGCGCATATGACGGAGCATTTGCTTTTAGGTATGCTAGCTCCGCTTTTAATGGCGTTAGGAGCACCTCTTACGCTGCTGCTTCGCACGCTTCCGGTTCATGCAGCCAGAAAAGTGTCAAAACTTTTAAAAGGGCGGTTTGTTCGGTTCATCAGCAGTCCGGTGACAGCTTCTGTTCTTAACGTAGGAGGACTTTGGATTCTTTATACAACAAGTCTGTATGGCATGATGCATCACTCTTTTTTCGTGCATGTCGCTGTACATATTCACGTGTTTTTAGCCGGCTATTTATTCACCGTATCGATGATTTCAATCGATCCTTCGCCGCATCAAAAAACTTTTACGCACCGGGCATCCGTATTGGTTCTTGCTCTTGCTGCTCACGGTATTTTATCAAAATATGTGTATGCTCACCCGCCTATGCACGTCTCGGCGGAAGGGGCGCAGCAAGGGGCTATGCTGATGTATTACGGAGGCGATTTAATCGACTTATGTTTAATTGTGCTTCTTTGTTATGAATGGTTTAAACGGGTTCAAAAAGTATCTCTTACATAAAAAACGCGCAGAAAGCATGGTGCTTTCTGCGCGTTTTTTTAGTGAATGTTTCGTTTTTTAAAGCGTCCGCCGCGGACTTCGGTAATATCTGCAACGGCTAAAAAGGCAGTAGGATCAAAATCTTCAACAATGGTTTTTAGCTTTGATTCTTCAAGGCGCGTAATGATGCAGAAAATCACTTTTTTATCATCGCCCGTATAAGCACCTTCACCGTGCAAATAAGTAACGCCTCGACCTAGACGCGCATTAATCGCATCGCCAATGTCATCAGAATGATCACTAATAATCCAAGCTGATTTTGATTCTTCCAATCCTTCTACAACCGTATCAATGGCTTTAGCTGCAATGATGTAAGCAAGGATAGAATACATGGCGCGGTCCCACGTGAACACAAATCCCGCTGCTCCTAAAATGAAGAAGTTGAAAAACATCACAATTTCTCCGACGGAAAACGGAATTTTTTTACTGATTAAAATGGCAAGTATCTCCGTACCGTCAAGCGCTCCGCCGTAGCGAATTACGAGTCCAATTCCAATTCCGAGAATAATCCCTCCAAAAACGGTAGCAAGAAGAACGTCTGCGGTAAACGCGGGGACATCATGAAACATAGAAGTTAAGATGGATACAACCAGTATGCCAAAAATAGTGGAAAGGGCAAATGTTTTTCCCATTTGCTTGTACCCGATAAATACAAACGGAAGATTTAGTACAAAAAGAAAGATTCCTAGATTTACGCCAGTAATATGCGAAAGCATGATCGAAATACCGGTAATTCCCCCGTCGACAACGTGGTTTGGGACAAGAAAAATTTCAAGTCCTGTGGCCATGAGCAGGGCACCGATCGCAATGGCGATGGCCCTACCAAATACCTGTCCCTTGGACAGCTTTCGGTGCTGAATTTTCGCTTTTTCGAGTTCTGTCATTTGCATGTCTCCTTTGATGCCTCATATGTATTTCTCACTTTAGAAAAGTGAAACTATCTTTAATTATACCTTACTATGCACAATTAGTGGGGATAGACGGCTTAATTACTCGTTTCACCATATAAAAAAAAGCCTGCTTTAGAGTCATAAGCAGGCTTTTTAAGGAGTAAAACGATGAAAAAAAGTACGATTGGCTTCACAGTTTTCACTATATAGAGGCTTGATGAAAAAATGATGAAAAAGCCGGCATGTGCGGTAAGAAAATCGGGGATACTAGTTAAAAAAGGCCAAAAGGAGATGACGAAATGAGCGTGTGGATGATGTATAACCACTTGATGCATTCGCAAATCTTTTTAAGCAGCGTATTAATTAGCGGTATTCTTCTTGTTAGCGGAGGATTTGTGTACGGCAGAATAATGAGCAAAAAGTGAACCTAATATTGCCACGGATAGGTTGTTAATGGAAGATGCTCAATAGCTGCTTGGTTAATGTTATACTTGCTCCATAAGCTTAGCGTGGAGGTGTCAGCATGAGCAAGCATCATGATCTAACAGCATCATACGGAGAATCGTTAGTGACGTGTGAACATCAGTTTGAAGCTAGCTATTACTATCATCAAGTGCGTGAACAGTGCATGAATCGTATTCATGAAATAAGCAAAGCGGTAGATGAATTCACCGTTGATTTTACAGATGAAAGTTTGAAAATATTAGAGCTTCTTTACTATGATCTAGAAGACAGCAACTGCTTTGACTATTTTTCAATGACAAAAGAAGAATTCGAAGAGTGTATGGGCGTATACTTTGGTGAAATGGTTACGTCAACTATTGACGAAGCGCGCTGGGTTGTGAAAGAATATCCGCTTATGGAAAACAAGTATGTGACCGGAATTGAAAAAGGGAATCTTTCACTCATGTTTCCTCACGGATTTTTTAACCATAAAGAGCGTCATCCAGAGTGCGTTTTTGCTCTTTATCATTTATATAAACAGCTGCAAAAATAGGAAAAAGGTGAACGTAAGTTCACCTTTTTTATTGTCCCAGCTTTATGGGAATATAAATATCCATTTCATATGTATCACTATATAAATTGCTGTGTATAGCTGTATTTACAATTTCAAGAGCAGGACCTTCAATCATGCTGTAAGGAGAGTTCGGCAGCCATTCATTCCAGATGCTGTTGTACGTCGACCCGAGCGATGTAATGGGACCTCTGTGTTTAAACTGCAGGTATGTAAACGAAGGAAACGTATGAACGCTCATACCGTTTGGAATAAAAGCCGTATCAGCCACTTCTGTCCCTGCAATATAAAAATAATTTTCTTTTTTCGGAGCCATGCAAATGCCTGTAACCATATGAGGTTCTTTTGAAGAGCTAATCATTTCTTTTTCTTTAAGTATTTGCTTCAAAAGATTCTCTTTTTGATACTCTCCGTTTTTTGCTATGCCTATCACTGAAAATCCTTCTTTATATACAACTTTACCTTGCATAATCCACCTCGAATTTTTCAAGCTCTAGCTTTTATTCTATCAATCATAAATTACTTTACCGTGATTGTAACATAATCTTAAGTAGATATCGATGCAGAAAATGGAACATGATCAAAGCTTCAAACACACGCTTGGGATACTCTAATTATTACATAAAAACAGCGCGGGAATTCGCACGCTGTTTTTACGAATGCAACACTTTATTTATATAACGTTTATGAAGAGTAAATCCGGGAAACTCCTTAATATAAGTCAAAATGGTAGCTAAACCAGTAGTCGTCCTGCACATTCTTTGTGTTTGAAGCGACAATATGCTCATGCCCTTGTTCGTCCGTGGCAATCCAGTTGTAGTTGATATCCATTTTAATCGGATACATATTGCCTTTTTTAAACAAAATAACGGGGGGAGTTACTTCAACAAACTCGTTTAGTTTTTTAACAACATCTTCTTTACAGCGAATTAGCTCCATGTCTTTTTCTCCTTCGGTGTTATTGCACAATCATATTTTTGGCGTTGTGCACAATATATAATTTAAAATAACAAAGGTAAGTTTAGCACATTTTACAAAAAACAGAGAAATAAAAAGGAGCAATATCGATGAATGAACAAATTTTATTAGCAGAACGCCCAAAGGGAATGCCAACAAAAGATACGTTTAAATACGAAAAAATTGAAATGCCTACAGCGAAAGAAGGCGAGGTACTTGTTCAAACACTGTACCTTTCTGTTGATCCGTATATGAGAGGACGCATGAACGATACAAAATCATATGTTCCTCCATTTGAGCTAAACGCACCGCTTGCAGGCGGCATTGTAGCACGCGTAACGGAATCAAAATCAGATCGCTTTAAAGAAGGCGATATCGTGACGGGTATGCTTCCTTGGAAACGCTATTCAGCTGCAGAAGCAAAAAACTTACAGAAAGTTGATCCAGAGCTAGCGCCAATTACAACGGCTATCGGCGTTCTTGGTATGCCTGGTCTCACAGCTTACTTTGGACTGCTTGAAATTGGTCAGCCAAAAGAAGGCGAAACAGTAGTCGTTTCCGGTGCAGCAGGTGCTGTTGGATCTGTTGTTGGTCAAATCGCTAAAATTAAAGGCGCACGTGTTGTCGGCATCGCAGGTTCTGAAGATAAAATTGCTTATTTAAAAGATGAGCTCGGATTTGATGAAGTGATTAATTATAAAAAAGGAAATGTAAAAGAAGCGTTGAAAGAGGCGTGTCCTAATGGCGTTGATGTTTACTTTGAAAACGTCGGTGGAGAGATTTCAGATGCAGTTGTCAGCTTATTAAATAAATTTGCGCGCATACCGCTTTGCGGCCAAATTTCACTGTATAACTTAGAAAAACAAGATGTTGGACCGCGTGTTCAAACACCTTTATTAATTAACAGTGCGTTAATGAAAGGCTTTATCGTAGCCGACTATGCAGACAAATTCCCTGAAGGCATTAAGCAGTTAGGGGAATGGGTGCAGCAAGGAAAAATCAAGTACAGCGAAAACATTGTAGAAGGTTTTGAAAATGTACCTGAAGCGTTCCTTGGTTTATTTGAAGGAGCAAACTTAGGAAAACAGCTTGTAAAAGTAGCAGAATAAGCGTAAAAAACCGTGCAGGATTATTCCCGCACGGTTTTTTTACATAGTTGAAGCCGTTTGTTGTTTCGCTTCTTCTTCCATATGTTCACCAGTTCGTTCGATTGGCGAGCGTTTGTGATAGCGTCCAAGCAGTCCTGTCATGATGAAGATACCGATTAACGAATAAAGAACTTGAACTACGCCGAATACCACTGTTGCAGAGCCTACAATCAACACATCTGTCAAAAGCATTGTTTTACCTGGATTAATGCCAAAGCGTTTATCAAGAAACACGCATAGCATGTTGATTCCGCCAAGAGAAGAGCCGTGGCGAAACAAAAAGATCAGTCCAATGCCGACGATAATGCCGCCCACAATCGCAGCTACAAGCGGATGCGGAAGCGCAAACGAAAAGTTGGCAGCTAATAAATCCGACATCACTGACATCAGGCTAACGCTGATGAAGCTTTTTATGGTAAATTGCAGACCAATTTGCGTAAGAGCCATAAAATAAAATGGTAAATTGATGATAAAGAACAATACCCCAAATGAAATACCGGTTAAATGCTGCAGGACGATTCCAAGTCCTGCTGTTCCGCCGATAACGAGGTTAGAAGCGGTTAAAAATTGAATCCCGATGGCAACGCACAAACAGCCAAAGGTAATCCATCCCCATTGTTTTACGTGATTCATATCTCCATCCCCTTTTGTATATTTATACAATACTTTCGATAGAAAACACCGTCTTTTAATTCACAAAATCTATTTTACTATATATCTTTTCAAAAAAAAGCACTTTTGTGAGAGAATCTAACACAAGATTAAAAGTTAGATAATTCAGATTTATTAAGTTTTTTGAAGCGAATGAGCGATAAACCAATATGTTTCTAAAAAAAGATTACAAAGAAAGAATGAGAAAAACGGATTTTGGAAAATGTATAAACAAATATTTGGATAATGGTTAAAAAAAGGGAGAAAAAATAATTAAAACGAACATTTTTAACTAAAATTAAAATATAATTCGGATTTTTATTGATTTTATGTTTAATTGAGGTAATATATAACATTATTATCATAAAAATATGTAGAGATGGAAGTGGATGCGAAATGAATAAGAAATTATCAGCGTTGACAGGGGTGGGTGTACTTGCTTTTTCACTGACGGCATGTGCCCCTCAGCAGGAAAAAGAAGTGTCTGCTGAGAAAAAAGAACCCGCTCAACACCTAGCTGATCAGCAAATCATGGCCGATGCTTGGTACCAAACATCCGGCGAAATGAAAGCTTTGTATTACCAAGGCTATAATACTGGAAAGCTTCGTTTAGAGGAGGCGCTTGCAAAAAGTACCGATAAAAAGCCTGCCATTATTTTGGATTTAGATGAGACCGTGCTTGATAATAGCCCATTTCAAGCTTCAGCAATCAAAACCGGAAAAGGATTTCCTTATAAATGGGATGAGTGGGTGCAAGCAGCAAAAGCGAAAGCAGTACCAGGTGCTGTTGAATTCTTGACGTATGCGGATCAAAAAGGTGTAGATATTTACTATATTTCGGGCCGTACAACTTCTCAGCTTGAGGCAACAATTAAAAACCTAAAGAATTTACATATTCCTCAAGCAACCAAAGACCATGTGCTATTAACGGGTCCAAAAGATGAAGGAAAAGAAACGCGCCGTCAAAAAGTAGCGACAAATCATAATGTAGTCCTGCTGTTTGGTGATAACTTATCTGATTTTAGCGGCTTTGATAAAAAGTCCATTACTGATCGAAATAAGCTTGTAGAAGAGCAGAAAGAAACGTTTGGCCAAAAGCTAATCGTATTTCCAAATCCAATGTATGGAGATTGGGAAGGAGCTATTTATAACTACGACTACTCAATTTCGGACAAACAAAAAGATAAGCTTCGCCGCGAACAGCTTCAGTATTTCAACTAAAAAAAAGAGGCTGGGACAAAAGGGTTTTAACCCAAGTGAAAAACGAACGATTGATCAGCATGTGATCAACCGTTCGTTTTTTTGTTATGGTGAATATAGTTTCATCTGTCTTGTTCCTTCTAGCAGGTGATTGGAGGGCAAGGATAAGACTCCTGCGGGAAAAGCGGAACAGGTGAGACCCCGCAGAAGCGCAAGCGACGAGGAGGCTCAGCGGCCGCCCGCGGAAAGCGAAGCCTTGCGCGGAAATCAACTGCGGTGTCATAAGCGGTTCAGTTCAAGTATCTCATTTGTTCGTCTTTAGGCTGGATTCATTTCGTTATGTCTTCAACCTCTTTTTAATTTTTCCAATATAGTCAGTTCAAACGATAGCTTGTCCAAATGATCCTGCTTTTTAAGAAAGAAGCCAAGGAGCATAAGGAGCTTGCTTCCACTCGTGTTTTAACATGCCATAAATCACAAGGTCATGGTAGTGATCATATAGGTATTCACCTTCTCTGCAAATACCTTCTTCTGTAAAACCTAGACGCGTAGGGATGGCTTTACTTTTTTCGTTATTAACGCCGCAGCGTATTTCGACTCGATGAAGGTTTAACGTATTAAATGCATAATTCAGGCATCCGTGTACGGCTCTTGTCATAATACCTTTTCCTTGAAAATCATGTCCAATCCAATAGCCGAGACTTGTACTTTTGTTTCCCCAATTAATTCCGTGAAAACCAATCATCCCGGCGATTTCTCCGTAGTACCGAATGATGGCCTGGAATCCTTGGTTATTATAATATTGAGCTCTCCATTCAGGGATGAGTTCATCGTAGTCAGCAATACTTTGCATGCTATCTACCCATGGGAGCCATTCTTTTAGGTAAGGTCTTGACTCGTTAATAAGAGAAAGCAAGGGGAAAGCGTCAGTTGATTCAATCAAATGCAAACTAACTTCGTCATCAATTTTGTATTCAAACATACGAAAGCCTCCTGTGATGATGGGCCTGCTGAGATAAGCGTAGCGTGTAGGCAGTTCTAACATCTAGTTTTTCTTTATTCTACCACAAGTAACAGAGAGGAGAGCGAGGAAGTTTAGGCTAAAAGTAAATAACGCATAAAGTCGATAGGATTTTAATGATTAAAAAAATTAATAATTGAAAGCACTTTTATCAATATTTTTACAGAAAAGAAGCATATACAGTGATACAATGGAAGAAGAGATAAGGCGTTGTATGTATACATACTTTATAACAAACATGATATTGGATTGATAAAAGCAGGTGGTAAAAACATGGATGTACAACTATTAATAACGGTATTTGCACTCGGGTTTTTCGGGTCATTTTTAGCAGGTATGCTTGGAATTGGAGGATCAGTTGTTTTGTACCCGCTGTTGCTATTTGTTCCGCCTCTTGTAGGAGTGGGAATGTTCAGCGCGCACGAAGTAGCTGGTATAGGAGCCGTACAGTCGCTGTTTGCGTCTGTTTCAGGAGCTCTTGCTTACAAAAAGGGCGGCTATTTGAATAAACCGTTAATTTTATATATGGGTATCAGCGTCCTAGTTGGCAGTCTCATTGGTTCAACGCTATCAAACTCGTTTTCAGAAGGAATGATCAATTTCATTTACGGCGTGATGGCAACAATTGCTGCAGGATTAATGTTTATGCCCAAAAAAAATAATCCAGCGGCCGATTCATTCGAAGTGACGTTTTCAAAACCTTTGGCAGCAGCTCTGGCGTTTTTAGTTGGAATTTGCGGAGGGATTGTCGGAGCAGGGGGCGCATTTTTACTTGTTCCTATTATGATTACCGTGTTAAAAATTCCTGTGCGCGTAACGATTGCAAGCTCATTAGCCGTGACGTTTATTTCATCTATGGGAACAACATTCGGTAAAGTAATGACGAATCAAGTCCTTTTGCTTCCGGCGCTTATGATTATTGGAGCAAGCTTACTAGCAGCTCCAATCGGCGCTTTTGTTGGGCAAAAGACGAAGGTAGCGTCGCTGCAAGTTATCTTAGCGATCGTTATTACGGCGACTTCGCTGAAAATATGGTTTGATTTACTAATGAAATCTATTCATTAAAAAAAGCTGCCTTTTTAAGGACAGCTTTTTTATTTTGTTGTTGATGACACAAGGTGAGCGACTAAAATATAGCGTTCAGGTGCTGAACCAACGTAGTTAAACGGATAACAGGTGCTGACGGTTAAAGTGGCTCTAGGCTTTGGCACAATAACAGTCCGGTCATCCGCATCAACGATTCGTACTTTGTTCACTTTGTATGTGAAGGTGCCTGCTGCCGTGTCCACCACGAGCGAATCGCCTTCACCCACGTCGCCAAGCTTACGAAAGACCGTATCGCGATGTCCTGATAGAACAGAATTGTCGTTTTGACCAGGCAGCACGCTTCCCGCAAAATGACCGACGCCTTTTTCTAATTCATCTTCGTTCGTACCGTGATAGATCGGCAGCTTAGCGTTTAATTTAGGAATATATAATTCTCCCATTAAATCACCGATTTTTGGCTGTTTCGGGTAAGACACATTTGACACTTTCGGCTTTTTTTCCGGGCTAGCAGTACGAGAGTGTACCGTTTTTTTAGCTTCAACAGCAGAAGCTTCAGCAGAAGAGTCTGCTGTTGAAGCGTCCTTGCTTTTAGAAACTGAAGCTGCGGCTGGTTCTTCTGTATCCATTGTTTTAAATGCCAAATAGCCTCTTGCAAATTTATAGGCGTTTGTTGTTGTAAACCAAAGACCAAAGCAAATGACGGCGGCTAAAAGGGAAAGAACAATCAACCGCTTTTTGCGATTGATTGTTCTTCTTGTTTTTCTTGGTTCCATTTTATGTGCGTCTCACTTTGCGGAAAAGAACAAAGCCAGCGGCTACAAGCACTAATCCAATTAATGTATTTGTTACATAATTAGAAGCCGTTTCCGGAAGTTTTCCGCCTTTAACGGTTTTTTGTACAGCGCCATTCGTTTGTTTCTTCACAGGTTCTTGTGTCTTTTCTACTGCTGGTTTTTGTGCTTGAGCTGGTTTTGCTACAGCTTCAGCAGATTTTTCTACTTCTTTTCCTGTGTCTGTGATGATATCAGAATTAAACATATCGCCTGTGAGCACCATGTCTGCTAAAAATTTACCGTCTGTCGTATAAAGAGAAATTTTTAGACTTGCATTTTTTAATTCTTCTAAGTTGATTAAATCAGTAAGAGAAAGCGGTCTTTCATTTCCGCCTTGTACAAGTGAAAATTTAGCGTCTAAATGGAAGATTGATAGCATTTCTTTATAAATAGACATTAATTCAGCGATTTGATCAGCAGATAATTCTGTTGCTGTATCAAAATCTTCGAATGCCGCTAAGCGCTCGCCTAATTGATCTAAGCGGTTAAGCGTTGCTTCATTTGAAAGCTCATCTTCTAACGATGTAAAATGTGCTTCAATTCGATTTAACTCTTCTGAAGTTAAGCCTAATTCAGACTGCATAAACGATAGTAAGCCGCTTAAATCTTCTTCGCTTAATTCATCATCGTAAGAAGCGTCTTCTTCGTCATATGACTCATCATCTTTATACCAGTCGTCGCCCTCTAGATAGAAGCCAACATCCTCATATAAATCATCTAGGTACACATAATCGTCTAAGCTTTGGCCGTTCTCTTTTAATAACGCATTTAAGCTTGTTTTGTCTAAGTCAAAATCTGCATACACATCTTGCACGTTATGTAAGTCAGCTGCAATTGGTTCACCTAAAAAATCTTCTAAATCTGCGATTGTATCGTAGTTTTCAAGACTATCGTCATACAGTGAAAGTGAATATTCAACGTCGTCTTTGGTTACTTCAAAGCCTCGCGTTTGGCTTACCGATTTTAAATACTTGTTGAAATCTGCGTCAAATGTTGACGCTGCTGCGAATGAAGACGTTGGAAATACGCCAACAAACAGCAGAAATGATAATAAAATTGCCCCCAGTTTTTTCATCAATTTTCTCCTTTTTTTTACGTTTTCTACAAGATTATATAGGAAGAGTTATAAATTTACAATATATACTTATATTATATATACCTTGAATATAGTGGTAATTTAAGGGATTTATAGAACTATATATCTTGAGAACACCGTACGAAAGGGAGTGGAAAGCCCTAGATAGAAAAAGGAGGAACTAAAGAAAAAGGTTTATAATTTTTTTAACAGAGGCAGAAATATAAAAAGGTATCAAAAAAGAACAGCACTTTGAAGCTGTTCTTTTTGAAATGATATGTAAGCCTTAGCATAGATAGTTGAAATTCGATACCGTTCCGCTTTAGAAAAAGGTGGTTACGAGTTATGATTTTAATAAGGATAGTGAAGAAAAGTGAGAGCGCGGTTTTGTCAGCTCTATTTTGATTCCTTTTAGCCTTAAACGTTCTACAAACTGTTTGCGTTTTTTTCGCTTTTCATGCGGGGATTGATTCATATTTGCCTCATCCTCCATATTTAGTCAAGTAGCTAACATATCATTATCATAATCAAAAGATGACGGTTACACAATAAACATTCTCAAATATTCACAAAGATTTAAAATTTGTTACATTGATAGTGTACATGTACCCCATTCTCTTTTTTTATAACATCTCAATGTGCTGTTTTTAAATCGAAGTTTTGTAAATCCTGTCGCAGGCTAAAAAACGCTCTGACTTTTATATTTTGATTCACTGTGCTTAAAAGCTATACTAGTAGTGCGTGTAGAAAAGAGTAAACCGAATTTTTACATCTCATCTATTCGTATACAAAAAAGAAAGAGGGATTTTGATGAAAACAGAACAGCAGTATTTTGAAGAGGGAAAATCAATTCAAACATATATGAACGACATGAGTACATTAAAAGAGGAAAGTTTAGCTGTTTATGAACAATTTCAGCTTCCTAAAGATGGACTGGCTGACAAATTAAAGGCTCACAAGCTTCATTTCTTAGCGATTACTGAAGATTGGTGCGGAGATGCGATGATGATTAACCCAATCATTCGTAAAGTAGCTGAAGCTGCCGGTATCGATGTGCGCGTTGCACTGCGAGATGCGGACACCGAATTAATTGACCGTCACTTAACAAACGGAGGACGTGCCATTCCGATTATTTTAATTTTTAATAATGAAGGGACGCTACTTGGGAAGTGGGGCCCCCGTGCTCCCGAAGTTCAGCAAATCGTCGATGAGCTTCGGGCCACGCTTCCTTCAAAAGAAGATCCTTCGTTTGAAGAAAAACAAAAAGAAGTTTTTTCTTCGTTACGAACAAGATATAAAGAAGAACCAGCTCTTTGGTCGCATGTTTATAATAGCTTTAAAGAAACGGTATTAGCAGTTGTGAAATAACTTAAAAAGGCAGGATAAAATGAAGCGCTCATTTTATCCTGCCTTTTTTCTGGTTATCGCAGCAAGATCGTTTGTATATCACTTTAATGGAAAGGCAGCTTTTATGAATGTTAGTGTTCAAATCGCGCACTTTTAATTGAAAAAACGCACAAAATTCTAAAAATAAAAATATTTTTTATTCAAAACGCGTACTTTTTAACTTGATGATGATATAATAACAAATAATAAATGAAGAAAGGGGACGCGTAAATGAATGGAAAAGTTTTTGGATAGTATTTTTAAGCAGCATTTTTAAAGTTCAACATGAATTTTATTTTTTAAATTTAATGAAAGCGCTTAATAACTCACTTCTCAGAAAATATAGAAGAAAGGTGTTAGATACATGAATAACTTACATAGAAAAATGGGAACGTTTTCTCTCATGATGGTTGGTCTTGGATCTATTATTGGATCAGGATGGCTGTTTGGGGCATGGAGAGCTGCTCAAATTGCAGGCCCCGCAGCAATTGCTTCTTGGATTATTGGAATGGTTGTTATTTTATTTATAGCTCTTTCTTACAGTGAACTAGGATCGATGTTTCCAGAAGCAGGAGGTATGGTTAAATATACGCAATACTCGCACGGATCATTTCTTGGCTTTATTGCGGCTTGGGCAAACTGGATTGCAATCGTATCGGTTATCCCTGTTGAAGCGGTTGCTTCTGTTCAGTATATGAGTTCATGGCCGTGGGAGTGGGCGAAATGGACAGGCAGTTTAGTAGAAAACGGGATTCTTACTGGAAAAGGCTTGGCTATTGCTACAGGACTATTAATCATTTATTTTCTTCTGAATTATTGGACCGTAGGCTTATTTTCGAAGGCTAATTCACTTATTACTGTTTTTAAGATTGTAATTCCGGGGCTTACAATTGGTGCTCTTTTATTTGCAGGGTTTCACGGAGGAAACTTCTCCTCTGCAGGAGGCGTTGCTCCAAATGGATGGGCAAGCGTTTTGACAGCGGTTGCTACGTCTGGGATTGTGTTTGCTTTTAACGGTTTTCAAAGCCCTATTAATATGGCGGGAGAAGCAAAAAATCCAGCTCGCTCTATTCCGATTGCAGTAGTAGGCTCAATTTTAATTGCAACCGTGATCTATGTATTGCTTCAAATTGCGTTTATTGGAGCGGTAAATCCTTCAGAAATCGTAAAAGGATGGAGTCATCTTAACTTTAATTCCCCGTTTGCCGATCTAGCGATTGCGTTAAATATTAACTGGCTTGTTATTGTGTTATATGCCGATGCTTTTGTATCGCCATCAGGAACAGGTATTACGTATACAGCTACCACGTCACGCATGATTTATGGTATGGAAAAAAATAAATATTTGCCGAATATACTGGGACGAGTTCATCCGCTTTATGGAGTTCCTCGTCAAGCCATGTTCTTTAATTTATTTGTCTCATTCATCTTTTTATTTTTATTTAGAGGCTGGGGAATTTTAGCCGAAATTATTTCTGTAGCTACGTTAATTTCATATCTTACCGGTCCTATTACCGCTATGACGTTAAGGAAAACAGGGACCGATCTTTATAGACCTTTACGTATAAAAGGGTTAAACGTAATAGCGCCTCTTGGATTTATTTTTGCTTCACTTACTCTTTACTGGGCAAGATGGCCGTTAACTGGACAGGTATTATTTATTATTTTAATTGGTTTGCCAATTTATTTTTATTACCAAGCAAAATCAAAATGGAAAGGCTTTGGTCAAAACTTCCGAGCCGGCGTTTGGATGATTGTCTACTTATTATGTATGATGACAATCTCTTGGATAGGAAGTGAAAAGTTCGGGGGACTCAATATTATTAAATACGGCTGGGATATGGGTCTTATTGCAATTGTTGCACTTTTCTTTTATGCTTGGGCACTTAAAAGCGGATACAAAACTGAGTATTTAAAAGAAGCAATCAATGTTAATAATGAAATGAAAGCAGCGGAAGCACAGACTGCCTCAGCTAAAGAACAGATCATAGAAAAACAAATTAAATAAGTAGTAAAAAAGCAGCCTGAATAGTTGAGGCTGCTTTTTTAGGAATGGATTTTATTTTTTTTGAATACTAGATAGTAAAAAATGCTATAATGGTGGGCAAAATCATGCAGGGGGAGAACGACTTATGGATATCGTATCAATCACTTCTTTTTTAGGCGTAGCCGCTTTGCTTACGGTTATGCCTGGACCTGATAACTTATTTGTTTTAGCACAAAGCATATCAAACGGTAGATATGCAGGAATCTCGACTTCATTAGGGCTTTGTACGGGCTTGCTTGGTCATATAGCTGCAGCAACATTGGGTCTATCGGCTGTTATCTATCAATCGGCTTTAGCGTTTGCTATTGTAAAATACGCTGGAGCAGCTTATTTATTATATCTGGCTTATAAGACGTTTACAGCAAAAGATTCCGCTCTCGCTGTTGACAACAAAGAAGCCGTTGAGTACAAGGCGCTATATAAAAAAGGAGTGATTATGAATCTGCTAAATCCAAAAGTTTCGCTCTTTTTTCTTGCTCTTTTACCTCAGTTTGTTAATCATTCAACCGGACACGCCACACAGCAAATGCTTGTTTATGGCGCCGTATTTTTAGTTCAAGCGCTGATTATTTTTACGTTAATTAGTCTATTTGCAGGGAAAGTAGGAGAGTTTTTGCGAAAATCTCCAGCTCTGTCTAAGCGGCTTAATCTCGTGCAAGGCTCTATCTTTACGCTTATTGGCTTAAAAATTGCTTTTAGTGAGAAATAGCAGAAGATAAGATGGCGAACCTGCTTTTATCTCCATTAAAAGGCGTGGACGTTAGTTAAAGGGAGATCCGAACGATAAATCCAATTCGCTCGGATTTTTTTATGTCTATGGTAAAAGTAAGTTTCATGTATGCAGTTGCTTCTAGCTGGTGATTGGAGGGCAAGGCGAAGACTCCCGCGGAAAGCGAAGTCTTGCACAGAAATCAACAGCGGAGTAACGAGATTCACGCTAGCTCATTTATCCGTCTTTATTTTGTGCTTTAAAACAGCGGAGAATACCTAGCAAAATCCTGCTTTCTTGTGTGAATTTTTTTGAATGTTTTAAGGGGGCGAACCCTTCTTGTCCAATCACATATATATATAGAATGAGAGATAAAACATCAGGCAAAGCCGGTGTTAATCACAAGTTCTTTCATATTATGATTGAAAGGAAAGGTTCACATGAAAAAAGTATGGCTAGATGCAGGACACGGCGGTACAGATTCAGGCGCTTTAGGAAATAATTTGCGTGAGAAAGATATTACGCTGCAGCTTGTACTACACGCGCGGGCGTATTTAGAACATAACTATTCCGTAGATGTGCAAGTAACTCGTTCAACCGATGTGTTTGTTTCATTATCAGATCGAGCGAACCGGGCTAATGCATGGGGAGCGGATATTTTTGTTTCTATGCACATTAATGCTGGCAGCGGTACTGGATTTGAAACGTATCGGTATCCATCACAAGAGGGAAGTCAATCTTCTCTTTTACAAAAAGAGCTGCACACGGAAATTTTAACAATCATGCGGAAATTTGGAACGATTGCAGATCGCGGTTTAAAAACGGCTAATTACGCTGTACTGCGTGAAACAAATATGCCAGCTGTTTTAACAGAAAACTTGTTTATCGATACGACAGCCGACGCTGAAAAATTAAAAAACGCTACGTTTCTTCGGGAAGTGGGAGAAGCGCACGCGCGTGGAATTGCTAAGTATTTAAACTTACCTTCTAATCAAGTTACATTCTATACCATTCAATCTGGAGACACATTTTATAGCATTGCAAAGAAGTATAATATCACCGTTCAGCAGCTGCAAGATGCAAACCCTGGCGTAGATCCTGCAAAACTGCAAATTGGTCAGCAAATTGTTCTTCCTGTCACTACGTATACTGTACAAGCAGGAGATACGTTCTATAGCATTGCGAAAAAATATAGCATGACCGTTCAGCAGCTGCAGGATGCAAACCCCGGCGTAGATCCTGCAAAATTACAAATTGGCCAGCAAATTATCATTCCAGCTGTTTAATATCTGTAAATAAAAAAGATGACACGGCAGCGTGTCATCTTTTTTATTTATTGAACCAATCTTACAAGCATATGGGCAAGATGATGCTGCTGTTCTTTGTCTCCAACCTTCCACAGTTCGTGAAGCAGGTTTTCCTCTCGATTGCGCGGCTCTTCATGCTTAGCAAGGTAATCAGCTACTTTCTGAGCGGTTTTAGCCAGCTGTTCTTCGTTCATCCCTAACTTTTCACCTTTTGAGACCTTGTCCCCTAGATAACTTTTAAATCCTTCGAAGCTAGAGAGAATATCCTCTTTTTTCTCCTCGCTCATAGAATTAATTGCTCCTTCAACTTTTGCTGAATGATTTGTTTCTACAGAATTACTCATAGTTTTTTTCTCCTCTCATGGTTATATTTGGGTGTTAGAAAGCATATTCCCTGAGGGTTCAGTAAATAAACGTCCAAATGTGTTATTTTTATATTATGGCGTTTTAGAAGGACTTAAAAAGGTGAGGTCAAATAAGGTTTTATCAACTAATAATAAAATGACAAAAAAGACTTTGAATAAAGAAATCAAAGTCTTTTACTGATTTTTATACTGAAGCATCATACTTCTGGCGTAGGCGTAGGCGTGGCATAGCCTTCCTTATATTTATCATCGATTTCTTGACGAATGTCTTCAATGCTTTTGCCTTTGCTGTAGTCTACTACAGCTTGAGCGGCTATTTCTAAACAGACACCGCATTTTGTTCCGTGATCATCCCATGTCACTGCGCCGTTTTCTTTGTTTTCAAAGATAAAACAGTCGTAGTTGTTTTGATGATTAGCTTCTTCTCCACATCCGCAGTAGCAAGGAATGTTTTCTAGTAAGGTTTGATGCTTAGCAGCGGCTGCATAAATAAGCTGCATGTCTTCGGGCTTGTCACTTAGAAAAGAGGGAAGAGTTTCACTATTTTTTGTTTCTTCTCGTTTATCACCTAATGTGTGCTGCTGATGTTCTTCATGTTGTGTTGCTTCTGTACGTTTGTTGCCTGAACTTTCTTTACTTTCGTTTTCGCAGCCGGAGACCATGCTTGCTGCAAGGACAACTGTTATGACCTTTGATTTTATCATCAAAATGTTCATCCTTTCTTCAATTAAAGCTAGACAATAATATGTACATCCATCATTCGTCTTTGAAGTCATTCATCAACTTTCTGCAAAATAATTTTCCGATACATACCTTTCAACATGACGCTTGAATTCTCCTTCAAGATAAGCTGATCCCGGCTTGCTTCAAACACATATTCAAAAGAGAGTCCAATATCCGTTCCTAGTAATTTTACGAAAGGGCGGAATATTTTTTTAGGAAAAGCCGCTGATTTCTTTTTAGTTTCAAATTTATCAAAAATCAGGATAGTTCCCTTAGGCTTTACTACTCTTGTCATTTCTTTTAAAGCTTGCTCCGCATCAGGTACTACGCTAAGAATTAAGCTTGCTACAACTACATCAAACGAAAAAGAGTCGAATGTTAGCTGCTGAGCGTCCATTTGGTGAAAGGTTATAGATGGATTTTTGTATTTATCTTTTGCTTTTTGAAGCATTTCACTGGAATAGTCGATGGCTGTTACATTTACTTCATGAGGAATAAAAGCTAAATCTGCACCCGTTCCAACACCTACAAATAAAATGCGCTGTTCAGATGAAAAGTGGACGTCTTGAAAGACTTTTTTTCTGGCTCGATAAAACATCCCGTTATTAAAAAACGCATCGTAAAAAGGAGCCCAACATTTATAAATAAATTGATTCCAGCGGTTATTCACGTAAACCCTCCTAGAGAATAAGCTTTCCAACGCCTGCTGGAAAGCTTATGGATTACATTTAATTTTTCATTTTGAGTAAGCGAAGACTGTTTAAAATAACAAGTAGCGCTGCTCCTGTATCGCTTAAGACGGCAATCCACAGAGTAAGCCACCCTGGAAAGATAAAAGCTAAGGCAATGACTTTAACAATAATAGAAAACCAAATGTTTTGTTTGATAACAGCTAACGCTTTACGGCTTAGCTTCATCGTATGAGGAAGCTTTTCTAAATTGTCTGCCATGAGAACAATATCAGCTGTTTCCATGGCCGTGTCAGTACCAGCACCGCCCATTGCAATGCCAAGATCAGCAGTAGCTAGAGCAGGGGCATCATTAATCCCATCTCCAACCATAGCCGTTTGATAGCCTTCATCTTGAAGCTGCTGTATGGCTTTCACTTTGTCTTCAGGCATCAAATCGGCGAAATAGCGGTCTATCCGAGACTGAGAAGCAATCATTTTAGCTGTTCCTTCGTTATCACCGGTTAACATCACAATTTGCTGCATACCGTTTTGTTTGAGGCTTTCTAAAGCAGATACGGTTGTATGTCTGATGGTATCAGCTACGCTAATAATACCTAGAACACTTTTAGCTGTTCCGACAATAATAATTGTTTTACCTTCGTTTTGAAGCTTTTCAATATGAGACCAGCAGTGGGATAGAGGTATTTCTAAATCTGAGAATAATTTTGCGTTACCTGCGTAATAAACCGTTTCTTGAATTGTTGCCTGCACGCCTTTTCCTGTAAGGATTTTAAAATTTGATCCTTGTAAAGAACCGACTTTTTTCTCCTCTGCATAATCCACGATAGCACGGGCAATGGGGTGATTCGAATAGTCTTCAAGCGTTTTTGTTATCGCTAAAAGCTGATTTTCTTCAGCAGCAAGGGAAACAACCTCTGAAACGGCTGGTTTGCCTTCTGTTAGCGTTCCTGTTTTATCAAAAGCAATCGCATTGATTGCACCAGCTTTTTCTAAAAACGTCCCGCCTTTAATGAGCACGCCATTTTTCGCCGCATTTCCAATCGCAGATACAATGGCGACGGGAGTAGAAATGACTAGCGCACATGGACAAGCCACAACTAATAATTCAAGCCCCTTGTAAAACCACTCACTCCATGCACCATCAAACAGGGGAGGGATGACCATAATGAATAAAGCTAAAATAAAGACGATAGGCGTGTAAATGGTTGCAAATTTATCAACAAATGCTTGAGTAGGCGCTTTTTTCTCCTGTGCTTCTTCCACTAAATGAATAATTTTAGAAATCGTCGTATCTTCCACTAGCTTTGTTACCTTAATTTCTAACGATCCGCTTTCGTTAATGGTGCCTGCATAAACAGCATCACCGATTACTTTATCAACTGGAATAGATTCACCTGTAATAGGGGCTTGGTTAATACTGGATTCGCCGTTTATAATTTCACCATCTAGCGGAATTCGGTCTCCTGGCTTTACGACAATCGTAGTGCCGATTGAAATATCTCCCGCTGCTTTTTTAATCAGCTGGCCGTTTTCTTTCACCCATGCTTCAGAAGGAGCTAAGTCCATCAAACCTCGTATCGAGTTTCTTGTTTGTTCAATCGACCTTGTTTGCAGAGCAACACCTAAAGCAAATAGCCAAACGACCGTAGCACCTTCAAGCCATTCACCAATAACAGCTGCTCCAAGTGCTGCAACGGTCATTAAAACATTCATGTCTAAAGAACGGCTTTTAATTCCGTAATAAGCACTTTTAGCCGGCTTATATCCGCTGACAATCATGGCAATAGCGTAGAGTACAGTTATCATATAAGAAGCAATTCCTGTATGAGAACCGATAAAACCTAATGCGATGAAAATACCCGAGAAAACAATCGGTCCATTTTGCCCTTTATGGTGCCGCGACTCAGCAGACTGCCTGCTGCTAGTTACTAAAGTAGCGGTATACCCAGCTTTAGATACTTCTTTAATAATGTCATCGGCTTCGTTATCGTGCTCAATTTGTGCTTTTCCCGTTGAAAAGTTAACGCGTACATCTTTGACAGCAGGAACTGTTTTTAAATGATTCACAATCGTGTTCGCACAAGCCGCGCAGTCCATTCCTTCAATCAAATACGTTTTCATTTTTTTATTTGATTGGATAGCCTCAATGTTAAACCCTAGTTTTTCTACTGAGCTTGGAATGAGTGACAGAGCTGACTCACTTGTCGCCGCTACCTGGAGCTTTCCTGTATTATAGTTGAGAGTTACGTGTTGAATATCGTTTAATGTTTTTAAACTTTTTTCAATCGTCGCGGCGCAGGAAGGGCAATCCATTCCATATACGCGGTATTCAGCCGTTTCTTCTATGTCACTGTCGCCTGGTACTATATCGTGATCACTGCAGCAAGAATGCTGGCTTTTATCGGTCGTTAACGCAATCGCATCTGAACAACAGCTATGACTGTGTTCATGACTCTTTGTGCCACAGGAAGAAGGCTCTTCAGTAGATGCGGCTTCTGAAGAAGAGGAGCAGCAGGTCTTGCTTTCAATTTCTGCTGAAGAAGATCCGCTGCAGCAGCTTCCGGTATGCTGATGACTTTTTTTATCTTCGTGTTTCATTGTGTCCCACTCCCTATACGGTAAGAAAAACTTAAATGGTTACGTCTTCTTTTTTAGCAAACATGATATCAATTACTTGTTTAATATGTGCATCCCTTAAAGAATAAAAAGCTAACTTTCCTTCTTTGCGATAATTGGCAATTCCTATATTACGCAGCAGTCTTAAATGGTGAGAAGCAGTAGCAACCGTAGAGCCTACTATATTGGCTACGTCACATACACATAATTCCTCGCCTTTATACAGAGCCAAGACAATTTTAAGCCTCGTTTCATCTCCTAACGCTTTGAACAGGGCAGAAACACCTTGAACAGCTTCGGCATCGATAGTAGGCTTAATACGATTTACTTTTTCTTCATTAAAACAATAAATATCACAGCGGTCTTTTGGCATGATTTCCTCCTTCATTCAAACATTCAAATGATTGTTTGTTTATAATATATGTCAATTTTAAAAAATGTTCAAACATTTATTGAGTATTCGGAATTTTTTTCTGAGCAAAACATAAATATAGAAAGTATGCCTATTAGTGTATGTACTCTGTACTAAATGGTGCGGGCGAAAAGAGAATGACTTTACAGGCAGAACAAAACAAAAAGCCACCCCTGTAGGTAGCCTTTTAATGATTTTAAAAATGATAGAAATAATGAAATATAGCTTAGACTTTGTTTACTTAATTAGCGTTTTAATCGGTTAAATAATAAATCTGCTGAATTATTTAACACCTTGTCCGACTCTTTTAATCGTTTGTCCGAGTTTTCTAAATAGGATTGAGCAGATAATACAACATCTAACGGATCCTTGACATTCTTCTTTTCGGTACATACTAAATGCCCTACACCATTTTTCCAATGAATCGTGCATTTAAAATTCACAAATGTATCATCGGTCGTTCTTAAACGCAAATGCCTGATGATGGGGTTAGATGAGGAGTGCTGTGACAGCATCCACATTGCTTGTTTCCGGTCGTCTTTATGAATAATGCTCCACAGACTGGAGACTGAAGAAAAATAAGAATGTGCTTGACTAGAAAAATGAAGAATTTCACCTTCTTGATTTAATTGAAAGTAAGGAACGGGGATCCATTTAAGTATGTTACTTTCCATCATGCACCTCTCCCAACTTAAGTAATCCCTTTTACCATATCACAATTACCTAATATTTGTATGATTTTTATTATTTTCCCCATGCTTTTCCCCGTTTTAAGCTGTAAAAGCTAAAGAATTATTCAGTTTAAAACACTTGAAAAAAGAACATATGTTCGGTAAACTAAAAATTAAAGGAGCGAATTCTATGCGACAGCTACTTCAAGAAAGCTACTCTTCAAAACGACCTGTTGAAATTATTTATATGGACGATAAAGGATGTTTGACACAGCGATTTATTATTGTGTATAAAATTTATCCTCAGAGCGTAAAAGCTTGGTGCTTACTAAGGAACGAGAAACGAACGTTTAAAATAGAGAATATCCTTTCATGCGGATTCAGCAATAAAAGGAAAAGCAGTTTTAGGCAGAAAGCTCACTCAATTTAAGAGGGGCTTTTTCATATCATTTCCTCTTATGGCGTGTGAGTTATTCTCATACACTATATCCACCAGAAAGGGGAATGAACATGACATTAAACCAAGGAAATAAAACTAAACACATCGCTAAAGGAAGAACGAAACAAACAGATATGACAATGCAGAGGGAGCAAAAGCAGCATCAGGCACAAAATGCATCTTTATCTCATAATAATTGTCGGGCAAATCTTGATGGAGATTGATTAAAAAAGGAAAGCTTCTGAAACTGAAGCTTTCCTTTTTTTTGCATTAAGTTAACTCGTATTTTTCTGATCCAATTACAATATAGTCTCTTGCTTGATATATGAACTTTACTGATTTTTCACAAACTTCGTACGAGTAATTCTCTAAAACATTGCTTTTTTGATTAATGTAATGCATAAAAGCACGCTGAAAATAACCATTCTCCACAAAAAGTTCACCGGTTTTGCACAGTTTTTCATGTGCTTCTTCCAGCCATTTTGCAATTTGGCTGTCGTTGTTAGCAAATGTCAGGATATGCGCATAGTGATCTGATAAATCTGTCATATCCTCTTTATCCTGGTCAAAATAAAACACTTTTTCTTTTTTTGACTGCAGCCTTTGTTTATGCAAAGTGATATTTTTTAACAGTTCTTTTTCAACGTCTTCTTCGGGACTTATATAGATGGGGCAGGTGCCTGCTACCTCACCTTGATCTGTAAATAATACAACATAGTACAAATCAAACATCATATCTCTCCCTTCACGTGTTCATACTATCCTATCTCGCATCCTTCATTTTTAGAATCATTTTTCTAACGTTTGTGCAACATTGGTTCTAATGTATTGTATTACTCATAAGCGAACCTCAGTTTTAACGGGAAAGAAAAGAGGAAATGAAAATAAAAATTCTGCGTTTCTTCATTATAATAAGAAAAAACGATCTGTTTACTAGTATTTAAATCTTTCGAAAAATCAAAATAAATAATGATTGATTTCGTCACTTTATTGTGGTTTCATAATAAAGTGTAAAAAGACCATTTTTCTTTCAGAGAGAAATGAGATAGAGTGCTTCTGTGTTGATTCTTTCTTTCGAATATAGTATACATACAGGGGTATAGAAATTAATTGGGAGGAAAACATGGCGATACTATATATGAGCATAGGTATTTTACTTTTATTAATGTGTTACAGTTTTTATAAACGCTATGTGCCGGTGCAGGGAATAAAGAAAGTGACGACCGTCGACTGTGCTTCTACAACAATTTCGTATGTAGATGTTCGTCATTTTCATGAAATGAAACAAAACCCCTGTCAAAAAGCAATCCATATTCCGCTTCCTTATTTAGAGAGACAGCATGAGGAAATTCCATATAAAGAAGTGGTCGTAATTGTTCCTGACAGCATTTCCCGAAATTTAAGCATTCGTCAGCTCAAAAAACATGGGTACCAGGTCAAGGGATACATGTGTGCGGAAAGATGTGTGTAATAAAAAGAACAGCAAATGACCCTTTATAGGGTTTCCTTTTGGAAAGCTGTGATATATAAGCTGAAAGATACCTGTGTCAAAACGGGTATCTTTTTTTGTTATGAAGATGAGAAGGGGGGCAGGGATCGGTTTCTTTTGGTTCAACAGCTACTGAGTCTTTTAGCGTATTTTTATGACAAAAGGTTTGAAAAATCCCTTTTGTGGTAAAAAAAAACGTAGTTCTCCTAGTGCATAGACAGAGGTTTAATAGGAAGTTATAATTTAGGCAATTACATAAAAGGGGAGTAAGCTAAGGAAGGTGAATAGATGTGCGAAAGATAAAGCGGTTGCTATTTCTGTTCATTTGTATAGCGGTTGTAATTGTTGCGTATGAAATGATTCGATATCCGATTGAAAACAATGCGGCAAGTGTGCAGCAGCATTTGCGAAATTGGGAGCATAAAGAAAGTATTGATGGTTCTGCAAGGATTACGCTGCAAGATTTTAAACGGGTTGATCACTCTAATACATACATAGCCTTATTCTCCATACCTGGTGATAAAGAAGGAATGGCCGTATTGAAGCAAGGATGGAACAAACGCCTGCGTATTGAAGTCAGTACCAAAATGAGCAATTTAGTGGATTATGATGATATCCATACAAATAAAGGGACATATGCGCTGTTTACAGGAACAAATAGAAGTAAACAAATTGAGCGAGTAAAGGCGGCTTTAGTGCACGATACGTATACAATTGATGCCGCGGTTCCAAAAAGTGATTATTTTGTGCTGTATGAAAAAATACCGAGTCATATTAAACATCCGTTTCCAGCAACGACAACGCTGCTGGATAAAGCAGGGGATGATATCACGGTTAAAGAATTTATGGATCAAGAGCTGCGTGAGTAACACGCAGCTTTTTTCTGTAATAAAAAGCTTTTTAAAAAAATTCACGTTTTGTTCATATTTTCGAAAGAAAGAATTTTAAGCAAAAAAATCAAATATTTGCTACAAAATAAAAGGGAATTAACGGGCAAAATAAGTTTCATACAGGACGTCACATTTTCTTTGAAAATTTGTCACAAAATATTCAATTATGTCGATGTGTATTGATATATCAATGTTGAAGCAAACATGCAAAGCTAATTTTGCAGTTATTCCTAAAGAAATAGTTAAGAAATGGGAGCTGAATCCTTTTATTTACATTTATTCATACCAAATTATGTGATAGAATATCGCAAGGTTGAAGCACTCTAACCCCATTGGTACAGTCACTATATTAGAATATTTTTAATATAAAAAAATAAAGCAAAAGGGACGAAAAAAATGTCATTTTGTATTACAATAGTAGTGGCCTACAAATAAGGGGGAAGAGAGTCTGTATAAAAATGTCGTTATCTAGCGAAAGATAGCGCATTTTGAATGTTCATCAATATAGGCTTCGCATCATGTGTTGTTAGAAAGGAGAGTTTTAAGTGAAACCAAAAAAAGGATTTTGGAAGCTAGTAGGTTTACTATCTGCGCTTTCACTAGTATTTTTGAGCGGTTGTTCAAAACTTGCTGTATTGAACCCGCAAGGTCCTGTTGCAAAAACGCAATCTGATTTAATCATTTGGTCTATGTGGATGATGTTGATCGTGGTTGTTGTCGTATTTGCTATTTTTATATTTGTTCTTGTCAAATATCGTGAAAAACCTGAAAACATGGACTATGAGCCACCTGAGCAAGAAGGTAACTTAAAGATGGAGGTTATTTGGACAGCTTTCCCAATCATCATCTTAATTCTATTAGCAGTGCCAACTGTTAAAGCGATCTACTCTGCAGAAGAAGTACCGGCAGAATCAAAGGATAAAGATCCAATCGTGATTCACGTTACATCTGCAAACTGGAAATGGATTTTCAGCTATCCGGAACAAAATATCGAGACGGTTAACTATGTAAACATTCCAGCAGATACGCCAGTGAAATTTGAGTTAACGGCTCAAGGACCTATGAACTCATTCTGGGTACCAGAACTTGGCGGACAAAAATATTCGATGAACAATATGTCAATGCCATTATACTTAGAAGCTGATAAGCCTGGTTCTTATATGGGACGTAGTGCTAACTTCTCGGGTGAACATTTCACTCAAATGCAGTTCGAAGTTCAAGCTCAAACGGACAAAGACTTCAAAGAGTGGGTTAGTGATGTAAAAGGTACAGCTGGTAAACTGACTGAAAAGAAATATGATCAAATCCTAAGCCCAGGCGTTGTTGGTCGTCAAACTTACAACGGTACACATTTAAAATGGATTGACCATGCAAAAGATGTATACATTCCTGGCAAAGAGCTAGAACGTGGTACAGGACATGATCACAGCAAGATGAAAGAAGACGAAAAAACGAGTAATGAAGAAATGGAAAACATGGATCACTCAAATCATGAATAACATTCATTTATTACACTAAATAACGTAATGATTGGGGGAAGACATAATGAAGCTAGATGAATTTTTCGTCACTGGCGAACCTATGATTTACGCTGCTGACGCAGCAATCGCTATGACGGTCATCGGTATCGTTTTTGTCTTAACATATTTCAAGAAATGGAAATGGTTATGGACAGAATGGTTAACAACAGTTGACCATAAAAGACTCGGTGTCATGTACATCCTTTCAGCTGTATTAATGCTTTTCCGCGGCGGAATCGATGGAATCATGATGCGTATGCAGCTTGCATTCCCGGGTATGAATATTTTAGATGAACATCACTACAACGGAGTCTTCACGGCTCACGGTGTTATCATGATCTTATTCATGGCAATGCCATTTATTATCGGACTAATGAACGTAATCGTTCCATTACAAATTGGTGCGCGTGACGTAGCATATCCGTTCCTAAACGCAATTAGTTTCTGGACATTCTTTATGGGAGCAATGCTATTTAACCTTTCTTTCGTAATCGGAGGAGCTCCTGATGCAGGTTGGACAAGTTACTTCCCGCTTGCAGGTAAAGAATTCAGTGAAGGTATCGGAAATAACTTCTATGCCGTTTCACTACAGATTGCTGGTGCTGGTACATTAATGACTGGTATCAACTTCTTTGTAACAATCTTAAAAATGCGTGCCCCTGGCATGACAATGATGAAAATGCCAATGTTTACTTGGTCAATCTTCATCACATCAATTATTATTATTTTCGCGTTCCCTGTATTAACAGTAGCGCTTGCACTTATGACACTTGACCGTGTATTCGGAACAGCCTTCTTTACAATGGCTAACGGCGGTCTTCCAATGATGTGGGCTAACTTATTCTGGATTTGGGGTCACCCTGAAGTATATATCGTTATTTTACCGGTATTCGGTGTCTTCTCAGAAGTTATCAGTACACATTCTCGTAAGAACTTATTCGGTTATAAAGCAATGGTTGTATCAATGGTCGGTATCGCATTCTTAAGTTACCTTGTATGGGTGCATCACTTCTTTACAATGGGTAACTCACCGTCAGTTAACTCGTTCTTCTCAATTACAACGATGTTAATCGCCGTACCAACTGGAGTTAAAATCTTTAACTGGCTCTTTACAATGTATAAAGGCCGTATCAAATTTACGACTGCGATGCTTTGGTCATTAGCGTTTATTCCAAACTTCGTAATCGGTGGGGTAACAGGGGTTATGCTTGCGATGGCATCAGCCGATTATCAATATCATAACAGTTACTTCCTAATCGCTCACTTCCACTATGTATTAATCTCTGGTACAGTGTTTGGCTGTTTCGCAGGTTTATACTTCTGGTATCCAAAGATTTTCGGTCACACGTTGAACGAAAAATTAGGAAAAATTTCATTCTGGATTTTTGTTGTTGGATTTAACGTATGTTTCTTCCCACAATTCTTCCTAGGTTTAGACGGTATGACTCGTCGTATGCAAACTTATGCAGACAACCTTGGCTGGAACGGATTAAACTTAGTTTCAACAATTGGTGCATTCTTAATGGGTCTTGGCTTCTTCGTATTAGTAGTTAACTTATTATACAGTGCATGGAAAAACAAACGCGACACTGCAAACGATCCTTGGGATGGTCGTACACTTGAGTGGTGGACTAAATCACCAGTTCAAGCTTACAACTTTGCAGTAATTCCTCATGTGAAAGAAATGGATGCATTCTGGCACATGAAAAAACGTAATGAAACAGAAATTAAAGCAGAAGACTTAAAACCAATTCACTTACCAAGCAACTCTGGTGTGCCGTTTATCTCAGGTATTTTCTGGTTTATCGGTGGATTTGGCTTAGTGTTTGAATGGATTCCAATGGCAATTGTTGGATTAGCAGGTATTTTTGCTTGTATGCTTGCTCGTTCATTTGATTATGATCCGGGCTTCTATGTAAAAGTAGATGAAATCAAGAAGGTTGAAGGAATTACAGGGGGTGACAAATAATGGCAGGACATTTAGATAAATCATTGCCGTTAGAATACCAAGAAGAACAAAGTCGCCTGAATATCCTTGGATTCTGGATTTTCTTAGGTGCCGAGATCGCGTTGTTCTCTACGCTGTTCGTAACGTACTTAACGTACCATACGCGTACAGCGGGTGGCCCTACTGCAGAAGAACTGTTCGTTGTTAAAGATTTTATGATCGAAACGCTGTTACTACTATTCAGTAGTTTCACGATGGGAATTGCCATCTTTAAAATGCGTAATAATGATTTAAAAGGACTTTTAGTTTGGTTCGTGATTACGCTTGTTCTTGGTGGAGGATTCCTTTTCTACGAAATTCGTGAGTTTTACATGTACGCAGTTCACGAAGGTGCAACAATGCAAACAAGTGCCTTCTTATCAGGGTTCTTTACACTACTTGGAACGCACGGTCTTCACGTAACAGTCGGTGTATTCTGGGCAATCAGTATTATTATTCAATTAGTAAGACGAGGATTAACACCAGTTACTGCTCGTAAAGTATTTATTATCGGTTTATACTGGCATTTCCTTGATGTTGTATGGATCTTCATCTTCACGCTTGTATACTTGAACGGATTGGTGGGATAAGACATGGAAAATAAACAAGGCCAAAAAGCAGGTTTTCCGCTTAGTCATGTATTTGGGCTTATCCTTTCACTAGCCTTAACATTCGCAGCGCTTGGTTTAGTAGTGCTAGCTGATCTATCAAGAAGCATTACGATGACTCTTATCATGATCCTAGCGTTATTACAAGCAGCAATGCAGCTAGTAATGTTCATGCACATGACTGAAAGTGAAAATGGTAAAGTACAGGTTGCAAATATTCTTTACAGTTTCTTTATTGCACTTTGTATCGTTGTTGGTACACTGTGGATTCTTGCAGCTCACTTTAACCATTAAAAATAAAACCACTTACTTCGGTAAGTGGTTTATTTTTTTTCATTCAGTTTATATTTCAACGTTTGATATTCTCCCGTGGGAACTTTTTTTACTACTTTTCCTTTATCATCTCTATAAACATTTACTTGTTCGTACACTTCAATTCGGTATCCGCCTCTTTTTTCTGTTTTAACATGAACTTCTTTGACCGACATGTTTAATTGTTCCGCCTCGTCTTCATCTGCAGAGGTTTCAACAGCTCCTCCATCAAGTGAAAGGTGAGATAGACTGTTAAACGACTGCTGGGAATTGTTATCAACATAGCTTGTCACGACTAAAATGCCGGCAAAAAACAATACTAGAAAAAGCGTCCGGACTTTCATCTTCATCTTAAAACACCCCCGTAAACTGACAAATCAGCACGACTGCACCTAATATCCAAACGTAAATTGCAAACGTTTTTAATGAATGATGCTTTAAATAATTGATCATCCATTTTACCGCTACATAACCAAATAAAGCAGATGAAAAGGTGGCAACGAATAAAAAGAAAACGGAAAGCTGCTCGACTTCACCTGTGACTACATCTTTTAACTGAAGTAACACCGCTCCGCAAATGGCGGGAGTCGACAATAAAAATGAAAAGTAAGCGGCTGTTTCACGGTCTAATTTTCGCATTAACGCAGCTACCATGGTTAAACCAGATCGAGATACAGCAGGGAATATCGCAGCTGCTTGAAACGAGCCGATAAAAAAGGCATCTCCGTATGAAATATGATCCATTTTTTTATAGCCATTTTTTACGGAATCACCAAACCATAACAGCAGTCCTGTCGCAAGAAATTCCCAGCCGATCGTTAAGCCAGATTTAGAAATACTGTCAAAATAGTCTTTGAACAAAAGACCAATCGCAACTGCAGGGATCGTTCCCATCACTAAAAGCCCTGTAAGCTTGCTAAAGGGATGACGAATAATATGCCATAGCTCACGCTTATAAAAGACAAATACAGCAAGCAGAGTGCCCATATGCAGCATCGTATCTAGATACAATCCTGCATCGTCTAAGCCAAATAAGTGGCGCCCTAAATACAAATGCCCCGTGCTGCTTATCGGTAAAAACTCTGTAAGCCCTTGAATGATTCCCAAAATAAATGCTTCAAACCACGACATCTTATCACCTCATACAGCGTGTCCTTATTAGTAGTGTATAGAGGAAGTTCTGAGAACATGACAAAAACATGGAAGTATAGGCATTCATTTAGTGAAATAAATACATAAAAATAGGTCATAGTATAAGAAGAGACGACCATTCTTATCTCCATCTCATCCACAATGAATGGAAAGAGGTGCTAAAAATGATACGAAAATGGGTGGCTGTATGCGTCGTATTCGCTGCTTTTATTTTTCCGCAGGCAGTAAATGCTGAACAGCCAAAAGTAGAGATATTTCAAATTGAAACGGGCAGAGTCGTTCGTTCAACGCTCAAACCTCCAAATGTTCAAAAAGAAGCTGAAAAAAGTATTGCGTCCATTACTGGTTTATATAAAAAGGCAAGTCCGCTTCCTAAAAAAGGCTATCTTGTTAAAGTACCTCTTGATCCAGCCGTAAAAATTGAAAATAGTGCGGTCAACACGCTGGCAAGTGAAGTTATTTTTGTTCTTGAGCCGAACCAAAAGCCAATCATGATGGTATTTGACAATGAAAATAGAACCTATTTTTTTGAATTCACTCATGATTTAACTCTTCTCAGAAAAGCATTACAGCTATAAGTCATCGAAATGATGGCTTTTTTTTACATAGACAGTTGACAGTTTATTATGATAAATGTAATATATTTAGAAAAGTCAGAAATAATAAGGGGGAGAATTATGTGATAGCTCTACGACCGTTCTCCAAAAAAGACTTTAAACAGCTAATGGATTGGATTCCCTCCGAGTCATTTATGGTGCAATGGAGCGGCTCTAGCTTTTCTTTTCCGCTTACTCCTAGACAGTTAAAACACTACATTCGATATGCAAATGAAGATGGTGCTTCTACCTATGCTTTTTCCGTCATAGATGAAAATGAACAGCTTATTGGGCATATTTCTCTTGCTCATATTGATTATTATCATAAAACAGGAAGAATTGGCCGAGTGCTGCTTGGTGAAGAGTATAGAGGAAAAGGGCTTTGCTCGCACATGTTTGAAAAAGTGTTAGCTTTCGGTTTTGAAGAACTGGGTCTTCACCGAATTTCGCTCGGCGTCTTTGATTTTAACGAGCGGGCGATTCAGTCCTATGAACGAATTGGCTTTACACGCGAAGGCCTTCTTCGAGATGTCCGGCTTGTAGATGGACAGTACTGGAGCTTAATTGAAATGAGTATGTTAGAAAGTGAATGGGTACAGCGTGATGTGCATCAAAAATCAAGCTAAAATCTACTAGTGAAAAGCCAGCTTCTCAACAAGCAGGCTTTTTTGACGTGTGCTTAAATTTCTCTAAAAAGGTATAAATTTTCATTCATTAAGGCATATAGAGAGTAAGTGACGTGTAAAGGAGACCGTATGAATGAAAAAATACAAAATAGGGATCTTAGCGGCATGTATTTTACTTTTAGGAACCGCTGGATTTGGAATTGCCTATCAACAGGAAACATCTGCTAAAGAGCAGCCTCACTCGTTTAATGTACTGGTTATGGGCGTAGATGAAAGGCCAGGAGATACAGGCCGCTCAGATGTATTAATGGTGGTCAACTTAGATACGAGCCACAATAAAGCAAAAGTTATGCCGATCCCTAGAGATACGCGCGTGCACATTGATGGAAAAGGACCGGATGAGAAAATTAATCATGCTTATCGATACGGAGGCATTCCTTTAACCGTGCGCACGGTTGAGAACTTCTTAGATATCGATGTCGATTATTATGTGAAAGTAAATATGGAAGGCTTTAAAGATGTAGTAGATGAACTTGGCGGAGTATACGTTAAGAACCCGTTTCCTTTTGTGTTTGATTCATTTATCTTTCCTGAAGGAGAAAATGCGTTGAACGGCGAAAAAGCTCTTGCCTATGTGCGGATGAGACACGAAGATCCAAAAGGAGATTTAGGTAGAAATAATCGCCAGCGCCAAGTAGTGGAAGCTCTATTAGATAAAGGAATGAACATGTCAACGGTGAAAAACATTCCAAGTCTCCTCACGCTTGTAAAGAAGCATATTCGAACGAATATTGATGTCAGCGATGCATTTACGATGTATAACGTTATTAAGAAGGGCCGGCCTGATTTCGAAACGGTAACCGTAAAAGGAGAAGGACAAATGGTAGATGGTACATGGTATTATGTTGTCAAACCATCTGAAAAAAAACAGCTGAGCGCTATGTTTCAACAAACCCATTAATAAGAAAGAGGACTGAAGAAATTCAGCCCTCTTTTTATTCACCAATTTCTTCTTGACGCTGCAAGCAGGAAATTTGTTTTTTCTCTGGATGGACACCAAATGTATAGCCCCACGTTTGCAATTTATCTAGAATGATTTCGTCTTTTTTAAAGCCAAAGATCATCACTACATCTTGGTTTTCATCTAAAAGCAAATACTTTTCATCTTTGCGCCACATCGTTAAGTTTGACGCATAGAAAAGATTCCAGCCGTTATTCATGCGATGACCGGTTGCTTGGTTTTTATAGTTGACAATCATATTTCTTCCTCCATTAGTGAATCTTTCTAAAAGTAAAACTTCAAAGAATATTATAAACGTTCTATTCCTAGAAATCTATTATTTATCCTGTTGAGGGGAAATCGCCGTGATATTTATAAAATACATGTGATAAAAGATTTAGTATATAGGGATATATTTGGATAAAACGAGAATTAATAAGTAATAAAACGGAGAAAAGAAGGGTCTAAAAGCATATATAATTGAAAAAATTATAAGTTATCTAGCTTTAAAGACTTAAAAACACGCTTTTCAGACCATGGACATGCTTTTTCAAATTTCTACCTACAAGAAAGAAGGCAGAGGTGCGAAATGTGTAGGTGAATCTAAATGAGTTTACGGTAAACATGAGGCCCCAAAACGTGGTACACGCTAGAAAAGGGGGAAATTCAACGATGTCAAAAAAAGCGCTATGGATTAAAAATGCTTCGCAAGTTGTAACGGCCAAAGAAAATAAAGGTCCTTTAGCTGGAAGAGAAATGAGAAACTTAACGGTGATTGAAAATGGCTCAGTCTGGATAGAAGGAGATCAAATTGTGACCGTAGGTACAACAAAAGAGCTAGAACAAAAATATGAAAGGGAAAGAAATGACGCAACGATTATTGATGCTTCTCATAAAATTGTGACTCCGGGTCTGATTGATCCCCATACACACGCTGTGTACGCTGGCTCGCGTGAAGAAGAATTTTATAGGCGGTTTGAAAGGCCAACTTCTTACTTGGATTTATTAGAAGAAGGTGGAGGTATTCACTCCACTGTCGTTCAAACACAGGAAGAGTATGCGTACCGGATTTATCAGCAGAGCTATGAGCGTCTTACGTCTTTTCTAGCTCACGGAGTCACAACTATAGAAGTGAAAAGCGGGTATGGCTTAGAACTAGAAACAGAACTAAAGCAGCTGCAAATCGCTAAAATGCTGAACGATACGCACGCAGTTGATGTAATAAGTACCTTTTTAGGCGCACACGTCGTACCTCTTATATATAAAAAAGATACGCAGAAATACGTCAGTTTACTTATTCACGAAATGATTCCTCAAATTTCTTCTTATAAGCTTGCAGCATTTAATGATGCTGTATGTCTTCCAAATGCTTTTTCATTCAAACAATGTCAAGAAATACTAGAAGCCGGGAAAAGCCATGGCATGCTTCCTAAAATACATGCCGACCCCTTTGAATACTGCCGAGGAGCGGAGCTCGCAGCAGAGGTAGGAGCGATATCAGCAGATTATCTTTTGTATGCTTCTGATGAAGGATTAAAGAAACTGGCTGAAAAGCGGATCGTAGCGACACTTTTACCGGGGAATTCCTTATTTGTTGGAATGAAATGGCCAGATGCTAGAAAAATGATCGATTTAGGAGTGCCGGTTACTCTTTCTACAGACTGCAATCCTGGTTCGTCTCCAACGACTTCACAGCAATTTGTGATGAACCTGGCATGTATGAATATGAACATGAGTCCTGAAGAAGTGCTTGTAGCCACAACTATTAACGCAGCTCATGCTATTAATCAAGGAGATAAGATTGGGAGTATTGAAGCCGGAAAACAGGCTGACTTAGCGATTTTTAATGTCCCTAGTTATCGAACCCTTCAATATCAGTATGGCTTAAATCATATTGACTGCGTAGTGAAAAAAGGAAAAGTAGTTGTAGAAAACGGAAAAGTTTTGTAAAACAAGTTTATAGAAAAAGAGAAAAGGGTAAAGAAATAGAGAATTCGTCACACATGCAAAGGCAGGGAATTTAGATATGATTACAAAACAAAATGTTATTCCATTACTAAAAGAAGCTTGCCCATCTTTTGAGCCAAGCGAAGAAGTGGACCTCAACGATAAAGAAGAGCTGCAGCATGAATTAAGCCGTGTTGCGGGTCATTTAATCTCTCTTGAATATAACGGCCAGCTCCAGCGTGAACCGGACGTATTTGAAGCGATTGAACAGCTGTATATAGAAGGTGAAGCTGATGTGAAAGAAGCTGTTACAACGGGACTCTTTCAAGCAATGCATGAAATGATTATAGATCAGCAAATTAGCCCAGAAGAAATTGGAATGCTATTAAAACCTCACTCACTGAAGTGGTGGAAAACGATTGACCATTTTAGCGAAAACAGTGGTGGACAGTAAGGAAAAAGAACGTCATGGAAACATGATGTCCATGACGTTCTTTTCTTTTACTGTTCTTTTTTCAGCTGTCTCTCTAAAATAAAAGGACCAAATGGAATAACCGACATAAGAAATGCAAATAAAGAGCGGCCGATTGACCATTTATGCGCGAATTTTACATGAACTACTGCAAGAGCGTACAGCACAAAAAGTGCACCGTGTGCTGCGCCTACAACTGATACAGCTTCTGGTATGCCTGCTGCATATTTTAGCGGCATAGCAATGCCAAGCAGCAGTAAAAATGAAATTCCTTCTAAAATTCCTACTAAACGCAGGCGACCGATTGGTGATGTAAGAACCATGTTTTCTCCTCCCGTAACGACGGAATAAATTTCTGTATCAATGACAAAAATGTACCATAGCGAGCTCTTCATATACAAGCATCATTTGTATCTGTCACAAAAAAGTCGAAAACGCTTTAATTTGCTCTATAGAAGTGTTTTGTTTAAAAAACTGACATACTCTTGTGATGCAAGGGATAAAAGAGCACACTACGTGTTGACAAGTTATTTTAATTATTTTATATGTATAGTATCGAAAACGTATGAGAGGATTTTTTACCATGACAAACCGAAAACAGCAGAGAGAGAAAATTTTAGATGCTGCTTTTGAAGTGTTCGGATCCAAAGGCTACTATGAAGCAAAAATGATTGATATTGCTAAACTAGCGGGTGTATCTAAAGGAACGCTTTACTTGTACTTTTCGTCTAAAGAGTCGCTTTATATCGCTGTGAACAATCGTTCGTTTGATGAGTTTTTGTATCATGCAAAGCGAAGAACGGATGAATGCCAAACTTTTCATGAAAAGCTGTATTCAATTGCGAAGCATCATCTGCTCTTTTTTTACGAAACTAAAAAATATCCCGACTCTTTTTGGCAAGCCCCTCACCAAATGCCAGAAATGATGGGGCGTCTTCATCAATTTTTTGAGGATTATCACGGGCTTGTTGCTAAATTGATTGAAGAGCAGAAAATAAAAAATGCTTTTTTACACTCAAAAGCGTTTTGCAGCATGTTAAATGGGTATAGGATGGATATCGTTTCCGATGATGATATAACAGAAGAAGATATCATGAACTATGCGGAGTTCATTGTGAACTTATACATTGAAGGCTGCTACTTTGAGACCTAAAAATGACTCGTCGGTACTGGTTGATAATGGAGGGATATGATGAATACCAGCAGCACAGTAATTAATTTTTCATATTTTCAAGAACAAACCGTTACCAAGGTTAACACAGACAATACCCTGCCGTTTTCTCTTGGATTTAGTAAAGGCGGACTTGTGGCAGAATGTCCATGGAGACTAAAAAACAAACGCAGCATCTTGCTTGGTCAAGCGGACTGGAAATCGCTACATTCTGCCGAGCAGCGTCAGCAAGTCGAAGCACTGCTGCTTGGCCAGCACATTATCTCTATACAGTGGTATGAAGATATCGGTATACTTCGAATTACATTTTCTAATGGGTATGCGCTAGATATGTTTCACGACAGCTCTTTTTTTGAAGGTTGGGATTTATATGGTCAAGACGGCTTTTCCTTTATCTCGCTGCCAGGTGGAGCATGCGACCATCAAATTTCAGTTTTTATAGAGAGTTCATCAGCACATGAAAGGAGGTGAGTTTTTTTGCGAAAAACTGACCCGCGGGTACTCTAAAATTGTTAAAAAAATAAAACGGGTCTGCAGCTATTAAAGGATGAAGGTTTCTCAAATAACTTAGTTACGTAACGGAGGAAAAAGATGAATTTTTTGACGAGATTTAGTTTGAAAAATGCAGTAGCTGTGTTTATCGTTTCATTTTTACTTATTTTAGCGGGGCTATATTCATTTTCAAAACTAAAAATTGATTTACTGCCGAATATCGAATTTCCGCAGCTGTCCATTGAAGCAACGTATCCCGGGGCTTCTCCTGATGACGTAAATGAAAGCGTCACGTCGAAAATCGAAGACCAAGTGAAAGGAATTGAAGGCGTTAAAAGCGTACAAAGCGTATCGTACGAAAACGTCGGTATTATTAATTTAGAATTCCCGTTTAATACGGATTTAGATAAAGTTGAACAGCAAATTAACTCGTCGATAAAAGAATTAGATTTACCAGAGTCATCAAATGTAGACGTAAACCGTTTTTCATTTGGTTCATTCCCGATCTTCAACATTTCACTGTTTGCGAAAGATGATGCAAATCTTGAAAAAGTATTAAATGATGAAGTAATTCCTGAATTGAATAAAATTCAAGGTATTAACTCCGTCTCAGTTGGCGGCGTGAAAGAGGACCTTTTACAAATTACGGTCGATAAAGAAA
Organism: Priestia sp. JV24; assembly: GCF_025910025.1. Classification (NCBI taxonomy): domain Bacteria; kingdom Bacillati; phylum Bacillota; class Bacilli; order Caryophanales; family Bacillaceae; genus Priestia; species Priestia sp. JV24. The sequence continues at coordinate 336,537 of NZ_JAPCIN010000020.1, read as the reverse complement.
AAGCAGCTCAAGCTGGCTTAACGCTTGATGAGATGAAAGAACAAATTAATCAAAAAGCTGTTTCATTCCCAGCAGGAACATTAAAAGGAAAAGAGCTTCAAATTCCAGTGCGAGTAGAAGAAAAAGTTGCGACGATCGATGCATTAAAGAAAATCCAGCTGAAATCTACGATGAATCCTGAAGCAAAGCCTGTGAAGCTTGGCGATATTGCCAAAGTCGAAGCCGTAACAGACCAAGGCGAATATACACGCTATGACGGCAAAGATGCACTGTCGATGGCCATCACAAAAAAACAAGATGCTAATACGGTTGAAGTGGCGAGCGAAACGATGAAAATTTTGAAAAAATATGACGATCAGTTAGACTACGCAATCGGCTTTGACTCAGCTGACGGCATTGAAAAGTCTGTTGAAACATTAGTACGCGAAGGATTGCTCGGAGCATTATTTGCGTCACTTGCCGTGCTGATTTTCTTGCGTAACTTCCGCGCTACGATCATTGCGATTATATCGATTCCATTATCGCTGTTAGTATCAGCTATTTTCTTAAACCAGCTTGATATTTCACTTAATATTATGACACTAGGCGGAATGGCTGTAGCCGTTGGGCGCGTAGTGGATGACAGTATTGTTGTGATTGAAAATATTTTTAGACGCGTTCGCCGTTCAGAAGAAGGCATGAGCAACGAGCTTGTCGAATCGTCCACAAAAGAGATTTTAAAAGCTATCACCTCGTCTACGATTACAACGGTTGTCGTATTCTTGCCAATCGGTTTTGTAGGAGGAATTACAGGAGAGTTCTTCTTGCCGTTTGCCTTAACAGTTGTTTTTTCACTGTTAGCTTCTCTTCTTGTAGCGATTACAATCGTGCCGATTTTAGCAAAGTTTGCATTTAAAAAAGTACCGCCTGAAGAAAAAGAAGGAAAGCTGCAGCGCGGATATGCAAAAGCGATTGCATGGTCGCTTAATCATAAAATCAAAATTTTAATTTTATCCTTTATTTTACTGTTTGGCTCATTTGCGCTTGTTCCTTCACTTGGCTTTACGTTTATTCCAAATGAAGAACAAAAAATGCTTCAGGCCAACGTTCAATTACCGGCATCTACATCACTTGAAAAAACAAACGATGTATCTTTAAAAATTGAAAAGATGTTTGCGGATCAAAATGAAATTTCAGATGTGACTACGGAAGTTGGATCACGCGACTTTTCAACAGGTGTAAAACGCTCGAACCAAGTTGGCTATTTCTTGAACGTAAAAGAAGGCGTGAATGTTGATACGTTTATTGATAAAGTTCAAAAGAAAATGGAAAGCATCACGAAAGAAGAATCACCGAAAGCAACAGTTAATGTACAAGAAGCATCAACAGGAGGGCCTCCTACAAATAATAACGTAACCGTTGATTTATATTCTTCTAATTTAGATGACTTGCAAAAGGCAGCTAAGCAAGTGGAAAACTACTTAAACAAAGACAAACGTCTTAAATATGTAACAAATAACTTCTCAGATAAGCAAAAGCAGCTTGTAGTAGAAGTAGATCCTGATAAAGCCGCAGAGTACGGAGTATCTGGATTTCAGCTGCTTGGTACAATCTCCGACCAAACCAAACCGGTATCCGTCGGAGACTTAAAATTAGATAATACAAAACGGGCGGTTCAGCTTTCGTACGATAAAGACCTTAGTTCAGTAAAAGAAATTAAAGATCTTCAAGTATTTACAGAACGAGGACCTGTGTTAGTAAAAGATATTGCTGACGTTCGTACAATTGATACGTTCACTTCTATTCAAAAGCTTGACAGCAGAGTATTTGCGCGAGTGGAAGCAGACATTAAAGGCGATGATGTTCAAGCTGTGACCAAAGATGTTGTAGATGAAGTGAAAAAGTTAGACTTGCCAAAAGATGTGAGCTTGGACGGTGGAGGCGGAAGCGATGAGACAGTGGAAGTCTTCCAATCTCTAGGTCTAGCTATTTTAACAGCAATCGGTCTTGTGTATTTAACGATGCTCGTTACGTTTGGAAAAGCGCGTATTCCATTTATCATTTTATCGTCACTCATTTTTGTGCCAATCGGTTCGTTAGTTGGTCTAGTCCTTGCAAAAGAACCGCTGTCTGTCAGCGTAATGATTGGGTTCTTAATGCTGATTGGAATTGTTACAACAAACGCGATTGTGCTTGTAGATCGAATTACCCAAAATCGTGAACAAAAAGGCATGACGATCCGCGAATCCCTTATTGAAGCTGGGAAAACGCGCTTGCGTCCAATTTTAATGACGGCATTTGCTACCATTGCCGCATTAATTCCGCTGGCGCTTACTACATCAAGCGGAACGCTGATTTCAAAAGGCTTAGCAATCACGGTAATTGGAGGGCTTGCGTCATCTACCGTTCTTACCTTAATTATTATTCCAGTGGTATACGAACTCTTCTTCGCAAAGCAAGTGAAAAGAGAAAAGCAGCTGGAAAAAGAAACGACATAAGAACTATTTTCTAATAGAGGAAAATATGACCATAGACTATATGTTATAATAAAAGTACGTTTTAACCCCTTATATTATAGAAAAAGAAGCGGCGCTTTCGAGCGCCGCTTCTTTTTTATATAAAATCATTATTTACAAAAAATGATTAAATGTCTTGTATGGAGGGAAAGAGTGTTAACAGGAAGCTTTACTATACCACCGTAGAGTTATCTAAAAAACATACAAAGTACAGGAGTGTCGTTTTCGTGAGTTCAACAAAGAAAGTTGTATTTATCAGTTCCATTATTTTAAATGTCCTTTTCCTAGGTGTTTTTGCTTTTTATGCCACAAGCAGCAGCGCAATGAAAAATCCGCTGTCATCTAAGGATTCGTCTAAGCAAAGCTATAGGGATAATCCTTATTACATTGAACGGACCACTTTGTTTAAGCAATTAAGTATTCCTAAAGAGTCAATCGTATTTCTCGGTGATAGCATTACCCAGCGCTCTGAATGGAGCGAACTTTTTCATAATAAGCAGATTGTCAATCGAGGCGTAGCTGATGATACAACAGAAGGGGTATTGCATCGTCTAAAAAGTATTACAGATGCTAAGCCAAAAAAGATTTTCTTAATGATTGGCATTAACGATTTAAACGAGCAAAAATCTGTAAAAAAAACCAAAGCCAATTATACTGAAATTCTTGAACGTATTCATAAAGAATCACCGAATACAAAAGTCTACGTTCAAAGTGTACTGCCCGTGAACAATAAAAAATGCGGCGACGCAGTGGACAATAAAGATGTTATCGCATTAAATAACTATTTAGAGCGTCTAGCTAAGAAACACAACGATTCTTACATTGATCTGTATTCAAAAGTATCTACACATAATCAGTTAAAAAGTAATTTCACGGTTGATGGTCTTCATTTAAAAGGCCAAGGCTATGCTATTTGGAAACAAGAGGTTCAGGCATACGTAAACCAGTAAAAAAAGCGCTCCGGAAGGAGCGCTTTTTTTAGATAAGCTCTGGTAAATGTTTTTTAGCATCGTATTCGACAAGAGACTCACCGTTTTTAATGCGCTGGAAATAATCAGGATTTGAAATCAGCGGACGGCCAATAGCAGCTACGTCGATCCAGCCGGCTTGAAGCGCTTTTTCAGCTGATTCAGGCGTTAAGTCACCTACACCGATAATCGGTCCATCCCAGTACTTACGCGTAATTTCATAAAGATTTTGACCGTTTTGAACATCTTCATAAAAATCCAGCATAGACGGATGGATGATCTCAATTCCTGTTTCTTTAAATGCTTCTGTATACGTTTGAATAACTTTTTCAGTATCATCCCAGCGGTAGTCTGGTTTATCAAGCTTATGAGGAGAGAAGCGAATCACAACGCGCTCTTTTCCAATGGCGTCGATAACAGCGGAAATCACTTCTTTCATAAACGTTAATCGCTGTGCAAGGCCGCCTCCGTATTCATCAGTGCGTTTATTAGACCAGTCTGAATTAAACTGATCGATCAAATAGCCGTGAGCACCGTGAATTTCGACGCCGTCAAATCCTGCTTCAATGGCATTTTTAGCGGCTTGGGCATACTGTCCTACAACTTCTTTAATATCTTCTTTCGACATTTCTTCAGGCTCTTCATAGGGCTTGCGGAAACGAGGCACTTGGCCTTGTGCTGCAATAGCGGAAGGGGCCTGAGGCTTATGCCCATTGATTAACCCGGAATGACTCAAGCGGCCAACGTGCCAAATTTGAGCGATAATCGTGCCGCCTTCTTCATGAACAGCTTCTGTTACAGGCTTCCATGAATCAATTTGTTCTTGGGTATAGATACCCGGAACGCCAGGATTTCCTTTTGCGCGTTCGCTGATAACAATTCCTTCACTAATAATTAAGCCAATACCATCTTTTGCGCGGCGGCGGTAATAGTCTACAACGTCTTGACCGACTACGCCTGTCTCTGGATCAGCAAAGCATCTTGTCATCGGTGCCATTGCTGTACGAGTGTGTAAATCAAATGCTTCAATGTTTGTTGGTTGGAATAGTTTTTCAAATTTACTCATTTTATATTCAGCTCCTTAAGAGGAAAGTATAGCTGCGAACGTTTTGCAGCGGGTTCAGTTTATTGTAACAGGGGGTTTGTTTTATCTCCAAACATTTCGACTTCCGAAGAAAGTTCAAAAAAAAAGCCGGCTGTCTTTACAGCCAACTTTTACAACATTAATGCTGTTTGTTAGGAAGTTTTTTCTCAGGATGCCCAGTAGCTTGCCCCTGCTTATTTTTACGCTGCTTTTCTTGATTATCGTTCAGCTTTTGAACAAATTCATTTGTGTTTTCCATATTATCTAAACCTCCTTTATGAGCTTTCCCTGTTACTATAACCCATTGCACTCAAAAACATGACGCCAATCCGCTAAAAGCCGCTCCATATATACACCGGTATATAGAAATTAATAGGAAAATCGTGTATACTGTTGTAAAAATAATGTTAATGTTTCGTGAGTTTATAATTTCTTATTCATTCATGAACAAGAAAAGGTGTTACGCAATGAGTGATTTTTTTAGCGGGAAAGAAATGTCGTTTATTTTAATTTTGACATTCAGCGTGTACATATTTGTCTGGAATGTGCCCCTTCAGGCGACAAATGCCATGATGATCTACTTTATCCTGCTGTTTTTGTATACAGTCAGTAAGCTGCTTTTTTCTCCTCAGTTCCGACAATTTCCGCTTGTTAAGGTGCTATTGGCCATTTTATTCGTTCTTATGCTGGCTGAAATAATCGTTGCTTACAGCACTCATAGCATAAAGATTACAGATTTAAATCATATTTTCGATTATTTCAGTCATATGGATTTGTATTCATAAGTTTTTTAGCCGTCATTTTGCTAATCATTGGCGTATATACAGTTTGTACATAGCTGGTTTAATGAAAAAAGGTGCACAAATGTGCACCTTTTCTTTATGAATATTGCTTCACTACGTGATTTACTATTTTTTCGGCTGCAGCGGCGGGGCCAGCTGCCTGTTCGAAACTTACGTTGATTTCTTTTATCCCTTTCTTGTAGCGGTCGTCATGTATGACTTCGTCAACTGCATTCCTTAAAAGAGAAGCATTTACCGTTTCTTTTGCTAAGCGATACCCGGCGTTTAGTTCCACGAGCCTTTGAGCGACGAGAGGCTGATCTTTCCCATGAGGTAAAACGACTAACGGTACGTTAAAATGAATACTTTCATTTACGCTGTTCATACCTCCGTGCGTGATAAAAACATCAGCTTCTTTTAACACGTCAAGCTGGGGAACATAGGGCGAAATAAGAAAATGCTCTGGTGCTTTTTTTATCTTTTTAAAATCAGCTCGGTCTCCTACTGCAATCACAACTTTGCCTTCAAAGTCGCTAAATGCGTCGATGCAAAGGTTGAAAAAGCCTTCTACATCATGAAGCACCGTTCCCATTGAAATATAAAGAACTTTTTCGTCTTTTAGCTTTTCTAGCGGAAAATCATGAGAGCCGTGACGCTTTGGAAAGCTTGGCCCAATAAATAAACACGAGTCATCAAAATGTTCATGAAGCGGCTGAAAAAAGCGGCTTGTATATACGACCGTTAATTCGCCTTCATTGTTCATAAATTGAAGCAGATTTTTAGGTTCTACCCCAAACTGATTTTTCAGCAAGCTGAGCCCGTACTGAGCTTTTTCGTCAGGTTTAAATGGAATGCCTGAATCCGGATGCAGAGGCATCATTGCTAAGCGTTCTTTTGGCATTAAAAAAGAAGCGGATGATACAATCCCGGGAATCCGCAAATAATCACGCACTAATTCGCCTGCTCCAAACTTGTCGTAAAACACAAAGTCAAAGTCAATTTTTTTTGATAACGTATGAACAAGCTTTAGCGTATCTAAAGACGTTTGGATGTGGATATTTAAAAAAGCGTTGATTCCTTGAGGAGTTTCAGGCTTGATGGATACACCGCTTAATAAGTCCCGGTGAGTGTGTACGATAGCCCCGGCGTTTTCAAGACGCTCTTTAAAACGCTCGGCCGTAATGTAATGAACGGTATCACCTCGGTCTGAAAAAGCTTTTACCATTCCAAGCGTTGGGTTTACGTGACCTTCAGCGGGAAAATTGATCATTAAAATGTTTGCCATTTTTTCACTTCACTTTCGGTAAGATTTCTTCAAGCGTAATCAAATATAAGGAAGTTGACAACTAATTTGGCTAGCTCATTTATCTTTTCAAACCTTATCTTTGGGTGTAAAATGTGAAAAAATATAACTTTTTTCCTAAAAAATAACATCATTAAGCGGAAGTTATGGTAGAATTTTGAGAGCACTAGAGAGAAAGAATCATTTTTGGAGGTTACTATTTTGAGTACGTTATCAACAAATTTAGAACCGGTTTTAAAGCCTAAAAAGAAAAAAGAGTTTACTTACTTCACGCTGCTTCTATTTATCGTGTTGGGCTTTGGTCTGCAGATTATAGCTGGAATTGGAGTAGCTATTTACGATGAAGTTACGGGTTCAAATATGACGGGAATTTTATTAGAAGGACCATATGCTCTGCTGGTAGACGCGGCGTTTTTTCTAGGCGTTTCCGTGCTGTACAGGCCTGTGCGCAGATTTTTAAAGCCTATGTGGAACTTCTCAGTATTAAAAGAAAGAAAAACGTATGTATATATTGTAGTAGGCTTTTTAATTGTAGCCGCGGTGCAGTACCTGATGCTTTCATTTTTAAACGTAGAAAGCGCAGATCAGCAGCAAAAGGATTTAAATCAAGGCAGTTTTAATCAAACGCTGCTTTCGAGCTGGATATTTTTTATAAGTGTAGCAGTCATTACGCCTATTAAAGAAGAGCTGCTTTACCGGGGTGTTTTATGTGGCTTTTTAACTAAACGTCATCACGTGCTTGTAGGCATTTTCATTTCCGCTCTTGTATTCGGTCTTTTACATATTGGTTTCCCAATTACGGCTACTGTAATGGGACTTGTTTTTGCCATTATTTATTATCGAACAAAATCTATTTTCCCATCTATGATTTTACATATGCTGTGGAATGGATTAGTGAGTATAACTGTATTCTTTTAAAAGCCGCTTAAGCGGCTTTTTTATTTGGATAAAGACGCGGAATGCTTTACGCGAATTTTCCCAACAATTAATAATCCAAGAGGGTAAAATAGTCCAAATAACAGACTGTACGGAATCCACGTATCTCTGTCCTACGTTTGTTCATATGGAATGCTTGGATACACGATAAGTGAAAATGTAACGGCAATCACGCCCAGCGGAAGAGTTAAAATTCGGTAGTTTTTTAATTCAAGAATTTGAGCGAGTCCGGAAACGGTCGCATAATAGTAGAGAGACGTTTTGAAATAAAGAGATAAAAACCACATAATGGCCATGATTACTTCAATGTTTTTCAGAAAATCGGCCACTTCGATACGCCTTGCAAGTTCATAGCTTGGATATAAAGCGATACGTGTATACGTATTTCCAAGTACAAGAATGCCAAGCAATAAAATAATAATCATAATGCCTCCACCGATTAAGCTTCCTGTAAAAAAAGCGCGATTTCGCTGATCAGGTTCCGCTACGTGAGCAGGGAAAACGGTCAGCAATACAATAAAAGTGAGAGAAGTAATACTTGTAAAGACCAGAATAGATCTGATAATAGGTTTAACGCCTACCTCTAACAACGGCTGTAAATTCTCATAATGAATTTGAGGAAAGATCGAAAAAACTAAGATTAAAAACGGAATAACAAACCAAGGGAAGAGAATTTCAGCACAGCGGGCAATCGTTTCAATGCCAAGCCGAACGCCGACAGTCACAATTCCCATAAACAAAATATGAACAGCAAGCATAGGCGTTTGAATAATAATGCGAGTTGTTAGAAACGAGCCCACGTAAAATAAAACTTGACTGCAAAAAAGAAGAGTAGAAGCGACAAATAAAAGAGAGACAAACTTTCCTAGCCACTTGCCTAAAATGGCTTCGTTGAGTTCTATCAGGGTTTTATTCGGGTAAAGGCTAGAGAGTTTGATATACATCCATACAAGTAAAACGCCTACACCTACACCTAAAATAGCTGGAATCCATGCCTCTTGTTTAGAATCAGCCGTTAAGCTTCCAGGTACAACTAAAATAGTGTCGCCTAAACTATAAAAAATCACGAGTATTCGAAACTGTGCTGCGGATAATTTCATCTGACTATGCACGTTGTTCACTTCCTTTTACTTCAACAGACTGAACAAAAAATCACTAAAAGGCTTTAATAAAAAAGCAATGCCGTCCCCGGGGTTGGGGATTTCCACACCGCTGTATTTTAAACTAACAATCAACATACTTACTGTGAACAAACTCCAAAAAATTCGCTTTTCTCTTTTACTTTTCACTTTTTTTAAATAAGGTATTTCTACTAAACAAACAGCTACACAAAGTAAAAAAATCCCTAAAAATATAAGCATGTATCAACCTCAATTAGTAACCCTTCAAAAATAATAAAGGGATGTTAAAGACGCCTGTGTTTCAAAAATAGTATCACCCAAGATGGCTTCATTTATGAAAAGTAAGACTAAAGGCAGTGCAAAACCGTGTTATAATGACCAAGTTAAGCGTTATAATAGAGAAAAAACAGCATGATTACAAACAAGTAGATACATAACAAGGTAAGGATGGGAGAGAGATAGATGGCAGACGAATTCAAAAAAATGCTAGATGACAAAGAAAAGGTACAGCTTATGATCGCAGCCGTTGTCATGCTCGGAGGCCTGGTCGTTTTGTTAAAAAGCGTTGCAACGGGTCAGGCAATGGGCCAAAGATGGCTAGAAAGTAAAGGGAATGCAGACACAGATCTGTATCTTGAAACGGTAAAAAGCTACATACACCTGTATCAAATTGTGGGTGGCGTCATGTTTGGAGGAGGCCTTCTCACGTTACTTCGTGCTAAGCTAAAGAAATAAAGCGGCAGCAAAATAAAAGATCATAGTCCAAAAGAAGTATCATATCTTTTTAATAACTTAAAAAATAGTGAAAAGGAGTTATGTATGAATAATGAAGAAAATACACCGGCATATCATCTGTTTATGATGATAGGAGCGCTTGCTATGCTGATTTTTGGCGTTGTCGGTTTCTTTATTCAGTATCCTGCTACGTTAAGTTTTGTGATGTGTATTGGCGGAAGTATTATATTTTTGCTGCATTTATTTGAATATATGAAACCTAAAAATGAACTATAGCATCTTCAAACGAGGAAATCTAGAGGAAAAGGAAGATGAGAAATGCAGAAACATCGTACGTACGAAACGCTAGTTGATCTTTATCAAAAAAGCGCAAAAATTCATTATGAAATTGATTATCGAAATAAGAAATCTGTAAAAAAAGGAAACCGAGCTGCAGAAGATATGAAAAAAATTGCGCAGCTCATTCATTTATACTATCCAGGCATGCTGTTTGAATTTTCAACACTGCTGACGAATCCTACTTATCGGATTGACCTATGGGCTGCACATCATATTTTAGAAATTATGAGCTATTCACCAATGCTTGAGGACAACGCGCTTTCCGTCATTGAACGCTACGCCGATGAAAATGATTTTACGGCTTTAGGAAATCGCATGTGGTTAGGTCAGTGGAGAGAAAAACAACGCTAAAACCCATATAGGCAAACAAGAATAACTAAAAGGAAGATAGGTATATGAGTTTACGTACATTAAAGAATGGTATAGGCGTCACCATTCGAGAAGCAGAATCAAAAGATGCAGAGAAAATGATTGCTTTTTACAATCGAGTGGGAGGAGAAAGTGATTTTCTTTCATTTGGAGAAGGGGAGTTTCTTAGACCTGTTTCAGAGTATGAAGTGTTTTTAGCTTCTGTAAAACAAGAGCAAAATTCTCTTATAGTCCTGGCTGAAAAAGAAGAAGAAATCATTAGTATTGCATCCATCACCTCACCTCAAAACCCGCGTAATAAGCATGTGGGTACCCTTGGTATCGTGGTAGACAAATCTTATAGCGGGCTAGGGTTAGGAAGACAGCTAATGATTGAGCTGATTGAATGGGCACGTATGAATAAACAAACAAAAAAAATCGAACTTGTGACGCGAGAAGATAATCAAAGAGCTATTTCTTTATACAAGCAGCTAGGGTTTCAAATAGAAGGATTAAAAGAAAAAGACACCTATATAAATGGCTTGTACTATAATACAATGCTTATGGGGCTTCATTTATAAAAAGAGGCTGGAACAAAAGTAGTTTCGTTAAAGGAAGATCCGAACGATGAATCGAGATTCTTGATGGAGAATCAACGTCGTTCGGTTTTTTTTATGCTTGCGCTGTAACAAGCAGTTCAGCCCATGTATCCAATCTATTTATCTTTAGAAATGATTTAGTTATACTTAAATCTCTTTTGTTTATTGTTTGTTAGCATCAGCAAATGCACTCATCGCCTCGCTCATGAATTTCGCTAATCCTTTTCCGTAGCGATTGATGTTAGTTGTAAATCGCTCATCTTGCACATACATTTCTCCAAGACCTTTAAAGGCTTCTAATGAATACGTTCCAAAGTTTTTATTTAAAAATTGATACCATGTCGCAATAGCTTTTTGAGCTTCTGTAGAGGATGGTGACAGATCACGAAGCGAAGCTAAGTGAGTGTAGATACTTTCCCATTCGTTTGACATGTGCTGCTGTTCTTCTTGTGAGAAGCTTTGTATTTTTTCATTCGCTTCATCTACCCGCTGGTTTCCCCAGCGCTTTCGTGCTTCTTCTTCGTATGGGTTATGCGAAAAATCCAGTCCGTTAAACCGCTCTTTTTCGTTCATTTCAATCGCTCCTTCTTCATATTGAATCGTTTTATTAATGGTTACAATCATTTGATCGAGCCGACTGCGTTTTTCAATCAGCATGTTTTTTTGCAGTATCAACGCTTCTATGCGATTAAACGTCGGTTCTGTTATAATCTCGTGAATTTGTTTTAAAGGGAAGCCAAGTTCTTTAAAAAATAATATTTGCTGAAGCATATCGAGATTAGCCGGTGAATAAAGCCGGTAGCCGGATTCACTAACGGCATCAGGTTTTAATAGCCCGATTTCGTCATAGTGATGCAGCGTGCGGACGCTGATTCCTACTAAGTCAGCAACCTCTTTTACTTTTCTGTTCATTCTTTCATCTCCCTTCTAAAATCTACTATAAAATATAACGCAGCGTAAGGGTCAATACTAAAAAAGAAATAATTGACTTTTAGTTTATATGCATTTATATTTAATTAGCATTAACTATTTATAACATGAAATAAATAAGCAAGCCTGGAGGAATAGATGTGACAAAAAGCAATCAGTATCTTGGAGAGATTCGTTCATCGCTTCAAGTGCTATTTGAAAAAATGCAGCCTGAAATAATGGAGAGTCTAAATGAGCATGAGATGACTCCTACGCAATTATTTGTTCTTTCTTATTTAAAGAAAGTAGGGAGCAGTAAGGTTTCTCAAATTGCAGAGCTAATGGATGTCAAACCGAGCGCCGTGACTCTTTTAGTGGATCGTCTCGAACAACACAATTTTGTTGTAAGAGAACATAATAAAGAGGACAGACGAGTCGTTGATATTACCTTAACGGAGTTTGGGCATCGCAAGCTTGAAGATGTGCTGAATGGTCGAAAAGCCATTATGGACCGCTACCTTTTGCATTTAACAGAAGAAGAGCTTTCTATGATGGCTTCTATTACGAAAAAACTTGCAACGTCAGCTGCTTCTTATAAAGATAAGCAGCAGTAACAAAAAAGAGGAGAGACACACGATGGAAAATCAAAAAAATTCAAAGCGCACGCTCTTATTAATTGGGTTAATTATTGCGATGTTCTTTTCTGCACTTGATGGAACCATTGTCGGAACAGCTATGCCAAGAATTGTAGGAGACCTTGGTGGATTGAGCATGATGACATGGCTGACAACAGCCTATTTATTAACGTCGACAACGGTTGTTCCGATTGCAGGGAAACTCGCTGATTTAGTAGGACGCAGAGTAATTTATGTTACAGGACTTATTATTTTTATGGTCGCTTCTGCTCTATGTGGAATGGCAAATAACATGACAGAGCTTATTTTATTCCGTGCATTACAAGGAATTGGCGGCGGCGTTATGATGCCGATGGCAATGATTGTAATCGGTGATTTATTTACAGGAAAAGCACGAGCAAAATTTCAAGGAGTATTCGGAGGAATTTACGGTCTTGCTTCTGTCATCGGTCCACAAATTGGCGGATGGATTGTTGATTCACTGAACTGGAAATGGGTGTTTTACATCAACTTGCCGGTAGGGATACTCGCTACCGTTTTTATTGCACTGGGACTTCAAGGAAAGAAACAGACGGGACCTGTTAAATTTGATGTAGCCGGTATGTTGACAATGGTTATCGGAGTAGTGAGCTTGCTTCTTGCCCTGAGCTTTGGAGGAAAAGACTACGACTGGAACTCATGGCAAATTATTAGTCTATTTACACTTGCTGTTGTTGGGGTCATAAGCTTTATCATTGTGGAAACGAAAGCGAAAGAGCCGATTCTTCCGATGTATTTATTTAAGAACCGAACGTTTACGCTTTTAAATATCATTGGCTTTTTTATGAGCATCGGCATGTTCGGAGCCATTACGTTTGTTCCGTTCTTTATGCAAGGAATCGTTGGAGTCAGCGCCTCGGAATCCGGTACCATTATGACACCGATGATGATTTCAATGATTGTAACAAGTATTATTGGAGGGCAGCTTGTTTATAAAGTTGGAATCAAGCCTCAAATTGTTACGGGTATGCTCATTATGGCAGGAGGGTTCTTCTTGTTAACAACATTAGACCTTCATACTAGCAAACTTGTTGCCACTTCTTATATGGCCATAATCGGTTTAGGAATGGGTCTTGTAATGCCAATTTTAACACTTGCTCTTCAAGAGAGCTTTTCAAAAGAAGAGCTCGGTGTGGTTACATCATCAAGTCAATTTTTCCGTTCAATTGGAGGAACGTTCGGTATTACGATCTTAGGAGCAGTAATGAATGCAAAATCAGGTACGCTTCTTACTGACAAACTCGTTCCATATTTAAACACATTGCCTGCTCAAGCAAGTGCTTTTGCAGACGGGTTTAAAAAAGCGATTGATACGAATCCTGAAAGTGTGCTGCAGATGCTGTTTAGCCCTGAGGCGCTAAAGAGTATTCCAGCTGCGCTTTCAGACAGCATTGTGCCAATTTTGAAGACCTCGCTAATGAGCGCATTGCACAGCGTCTTTTTCATGGGCTTAGCTTTTATTATTTTAGGAGCGGTATGCACATTGTTCTTAAGGCAGATCAAGCTTTCAAATAAAAAAGCTGAAGAAAAACCAGAAGAAGGCATTGTTGAAGTAGAGCCATCACATTAAAAAAAGCGCACAAATTTGTGCGCTTTTTTCTATATTAACTAGTTGTTTCATTAGGCTTACGAAGAAAAGGAGATTGTTTAGACGTGTCATACGAAATTTGATCAAGCAAATACGTTAAATATAAGTTCAGTTCAAATCGATCTTCCGACACAAAATCTGTAAGCGCTTGCTTATTATCTTTCCACATGGTAATTCCTCCTTAATTTTACATACTAATGAATGGATTTAATATCAGAAAGCAAAAGGGAAACAACGGCTTCATTTTCGTCTTTTACGGATAGAATTTGCTGATGGAGATTTAAGTTGTGCACGCGGCCTTTGCACGTTTGCAACGTCCCATCTTTATAGTAAGAAACAGTTATCGTCCCACTTTTCGTTAATTCTCGTAAAAACATTCAAGAAGCCTCCTTAAAAAAGATTACCTGCTTTAAAAGCCAGTCCTTTCATTTGAGATGAGCAAAAGGGAATTGTATGTACTGCAAGCTTCCCTTTATATTCTTCAACGTGTATGAATAGATGGAATAAAAGGTTGCTAGCTCACCTATAAACTGTCCTAAATTTCAGAATATACTGTCTTTTCCATATAGTGTTTTTTAAAAGGATTAATGTTACATTTATTATGTAACATTCTGATGAGAAAGAAAACCGTTTCTACAAAACTTCTCTAAAAATTACAAAATATTCATATTCATGTGAAGGATGTAGAATGAACAAATATAGAAGTAACTGCGTTTATAAAAAAAGTAAACATAACTTCAATTATTAATGATCTTAATACTAGTTATCAATTATATGTATTTTACTAATTTATTCTTCTCCGATAAAATGCAGGTAGACGAATTTGATAAGAATTTTCTAATGATTTATATAATTAAATTTGATATAATCTATAGGAATAATAATGTATGAAAGGAAACATCATTGATTAATTAGACACAGGTATTAAATGTTGTTGAAGATGATTCGTAAAAGCATACATATTTAAATTATATATTTTTGTGAGGTGGACAGTGTTGCAACTTAAGGTAGTAAACAGCCCTTTTAATCAAGAACAAGCAGATTTGCTTAATCGCCTTCTGCCGACATTAACAGAAGCACAAAAAATGTGGTTGAGCGGTTATTTAACAGCAGCTCAATCTACGTCTGCCGAAGGAACGCCAGACGTTTCTACAGCAGCGCCTGCTCAAACGAAACAGACAGTTTCAAAAGACGTAACGATTCTTTATGGATCACAAACAGGAAATGCTCAAGGACTTGCTGAAAATACAGGCAAAACGCTTGAAGCAAAAGGCTTTAATGTAACTGTATCTTCTATGAATGATTTCAAACCAAATAATTTAAAGAAACTTGAAAATTTATTAATTGTCGTAAGTACACATGGAGAAGGAGAGCCGCCTGATAATGCGCTATCTTTCCATGAATTTCTTCACGGCCGTCGAGCGCCAAAACTTGAGAACTTCCGTTTCTCTGTTTTATCGCTTGGAGACAGCTCATACGAATTTTTCTGTCAAACAGGAAAAGAATTTGATGTGCGCTTAGCAGAACTTGGCGGTGAAAGACTGTATCCGCGCGTTGACTGTGATTTAGATTTTGAAGAGCCCGCAAATAAATGGCTTAAAGGTGTTATTGACGGATTAAGCGAAGCGAAAGGACACAGCGCTTCGGCAGCTGTTCCAGCGGAAGCTCCTGCAGGAACTTCACCATATTCAAGAACAAACCCTTTTAAAGCAGAAGTGCTTGAGAACTTAAACTTAAACGGCCGCGGATCAAATAAAGAAACGCGACACTTAGAACTATCTCTAGAAGGTTCAGGTTTGACGTATGAACCAGGAGACAGTTTAGGTATTTATCCTGAAAATGACCCGGAGCTTGTTGATCTTCTTCTTAACGAATTCAAGTGGGATGCAAGTGAAAGTGTAACGGTTAATAAAGAAGGAGAAACGCGTCCTCTTAGAGAAGCGCTAATCTCTAATTTTGAAATTACCGTTTTAACAAAGCCGCTTTTAAAGCAAGCAGCTGAGCTTACTGGAAACGATAAGTTAAAAGCCCTTGTAGAAAATCGCGAGGAATTAAAAGCATACACACAAGGCCGTGATGTAATTGACTTAGTTCGTGACTTCGGTCCATGGAACGTATCGGCACAAGAGTTTGTAGCCATTCTACGTAAAATGCCAGCGCGTCTTTACTCGATTGCAAGCAGCTTATCAGCAAACCCTGATGAAGTTCATCTAACAATCGGAGCGGTACGCTACGAAGCGCATGGACGCGAGCGTAAAGGTGTTTGTTCAGTCCTTTGTTCAGAACGTTTGCAGCCAGGCGATACGATTCCTGTATACCTTCAAAGCAATAAAAACTTTAAGCTTCCTCAAGATCAAGAAACGCCAATTATTATGGTAGGACCTGGTACAGGTGTGGCTCCGTTCCGCTCATTTATGCAAGAGCGTGAAGAAACAGGGGCAAAAGGAAAGTCATGGATGTTCTTTGGAGATCAGCACTTCGTAACAGACTTCCTTTACCAAACAGAATGGCAAAAGTGGTTAAAAGATGGCGTACTGACAAAAATGGACGTGGCGTTTTCACGCGATACAGAAGAAAAAGTATACGTACAAAACCGTATGCTCGAACATAGTAAAGAATTATTCCAATGGTTAGAAGAAGGCGCATCTTTTTATGTGTGCGGAGATAAAACAAATATGGCACGCGACGTGCACAACACGCTAGTTGAAATTATCGAAACAGAAGGCAAGATGAGCCGTGAACAGGCGGAAGGTTACCTTGCTGAAATGAAGAAACAAAAACGTTATCAGCGTGATGTATACTGAGGATTGAAAGGAGATTTTCAACATGGTAAACAAAATTTTAAAAGCGCCCGAAGGTCCTCCAAGTGACGTTGAGCGCATAAAAGATGAAAGTAATTATTTGCGCGGTACATTAGGAGAAACAATGCTAGACCGCATTAGCTCAGGTATTTCTGAAGACGATAATCGTTTGATGAAGTTCCACGGAAGCTACTTGCAAGATGACCGAGATCTTCGTAACGAACGCCAAAAACAAAAGCTAGAGCCAGCTTACCAATTCATGCTTCGAGTCCGTACGCCAGGCGGTGTTTCAACACCAGAACAGTGGCTAGTGATGGATGATTTGGCACAAAAATACGGAAATGGAACGTTAAAGCTGACAACTCGTCAGGCATTCCAAATGCACGGAATTTTAAAGTGGAACATGAAGAAAACGATTCAAGAAATTCATGCTTCGTTATTAGATACAATTGCAGCTTGCGGAGATGTAAACCGTAACGTAATGTGCAATCCGAATCCCTATCAGTCAGAAGTACACGCTGAAGTATTCGAATGGTCAAAAAAATTAAGTGATTACTTATTGCCTCGTACAAGAGCGTACCACGAACTTTGGCTAGATGAAGAGAAAGTGATCAGCACACCGGAAGTGGAAGAAGAAGTGGAACCAATGTATGGTCCGCTCTATTTGCCAAGAAAGTTCAAAATTGGCGTAGCTGTTCCACCGTCTAATGATATTGACGTGTATTCACAAGACCTTGGCTTTATTGCCATTTTAGAAGACGAGAAACTTGTTGGGTTTAACGTAGCAATCGGCGGCGGTATGGGTATGACGCACGGAGATAAAGCAACTTACCCTCAGCTTGCAAAAG
The DNA here is from genome assembly GCF_025910025.1 of Priestia sp. JV24. Taxonomy (NCBI): domain Bacteria; kingdom Bacillati; phylum Bacillota; class Bacilli; order Caryophanales; family Bacillaceae; genus Priestia; species Priestia sp. JV24. Next base: position 319,007 of record NZ_JAPCIN010000020.1, on the reverse strand, counting down.
TGATTGGGTTCTGTCGACCTGATCAAATTCTAGAAGTAGCTGAAAAAATCATTACGATTCAACGTGATTATGGAAACCGCTCTGTACGTAAAAACGCGCGTTTTAAATACACGGTTGATCGTCTTGGATTAGAAACGGTAAAAGAAGAGCTTGAAAATCGTCTGGGCTGGAGCTTAGACGAAGCAAAATCTTATCACTTTGATCATAACGGCGACCGCTACGGCTGGGAAAAAGGTGTAAAAGGAAAATGGCACTTTACTCTTTTTGTTCAAGGTGGACGTATTGCTGACTTTGAAGACTATAAGCTTATGACGGGTCTTCGTGAAATTGCAAAAATTCATAGCGGTGATTTCCGTTTAACGGCCAATCAAAATTTAATTATCGCGAACGTATCAACTGAAAAGAAAAAACAAATTAGTGACCTCATCGAACAATATGGATTAACTGACGGCAAGCATTATTCGGCTCTTCGCCGCAGCTCATTAGCTTGTGTATCGCTTCCAACTTGCGGGCTTGCGATGGCAGAAGCTGAGCGTTATTTACCAGTTCTTCTTGAGAAAATTGAAGCAATTGTAGATGAAAACGGCCTTCGCGATAAAGAAATTACTATTCGTATGACGGGCTGTCCTAACGGCTGTGCACGTCCTGCTTTAGGTGAAATTGCTTTTATCGGTAAAGCGCCGGGTAAATACAATATGTATCTTGGAGCAGCATTTGATGGCAGCCGCTTAAGTAAAATGTACCGTGAAAATATCAGTGAAGAAGAAATTTTAAACGAGCTGCGCGTCTTGCTTCCTCGCTATGCAAAAGAAAGAGAAGAAGGCGAGCACTTTGGTGACTTTGTCATCCGCGCTGGTGTAATCGAAGCTGTAACAGACGGCACGAATTTCCACGCGTAATATGTATAAAGGGACTTTTCTAACTTACAGAAAAGTCCCTTTTTCTATTTTAATATTCTCTAACAAATACAGCTACTCCAAATACCCCTAATCTTTCAGCAGTAATTTGTTCAAAGCCGTTGTCAAGTAAACAATGAGCTGCAGTGCGGTAGCGCTGACCTTGAGCTAACAAACGTCCGCAAGGATTTGCGCTGCCGATTACTGTTGCTTCTACGACAGTACGAGGAGCTTGTCTATCCAAAGGATTTCGCTCCCACAGAATTGTTACCACATCCGGAGGACGTGGGATAGATACATTTCCTGTGTGTTCATGCATAGCCATCACCTCCTTACACTATAGTAAATGCAAAAAATGACAGAATGCTTGTACACACGCTGATTTTTATTAAAAAAGGCGTTCAACTATGCTTAACTCGGCTAATTTCATAGCAATGAGGTGACTAATAGAAACGGATGGTATAAAAAAGAATGCTATAATGTAAAAGAAAGGAACTTTTATCAAGGAGGGAGAAACATGCAGCAAAAACGAGTAGCGGTTATTACAGGGGGAGCAAGCGGAATTGGCAAAGAAACTGCCTTAAAGTTTGCGCAAAAAGGAGACGCGGTGGTCATTGCTGATTATGATAAAGGGAAAGGAAAAGAGGCCCTTCAAAAAATTGAAGAAGCTGGAGGGAGCGCTTTATTTATACAAACGGACGTCACAAAGTTTGAAGAAGTGGAAGCACTGATTGAAGAAACCGTGAATCGCTTTGGGCGAATTGATGTGATGTTTAACAATGCAGGTATTGGACACCCTACATCTATTTTAGATCAAGACTTAGAAGAATATCACCGTATTATTAATGTGAATCAGCACGGCGTTACATACGGGATTATGGCAGCGGGCAGGAAAATGAGAGAGTTAGGTATTAAAGGCGTCATTATCAATACGGCATCTATTTTTAGCTTCTTAGCCTCACCCGGTACCTATGCCTATCACGCAACGAAAGGAGCTGTTGTGATGATGACGAAATCAGCTGCGCTAGATCTCGCTAAATACAGTATTCGCGTCGTCGCCGTTGCGCCAGGATTTGTTGATACGCCCATTATTCAAGGCTATAAAGACAACGGTATGATTGAAGGAATGAAAGCGAAAACGATGAGCAGAGAGCTCACTACACCAAAACAAATTGCAGATATGGTTTATTTGCTTTCCTTAGAAGAAGCGGGAGCTGTAAACGGCAGCGTCATCATGGCTGATGATGGGTATGCGGCATTTAAATAAAATGAAAAAGGATTCTTTTTAAGAAAAGAATCCTTTTTTTATTATGTAGCAGGCAGGGAACTATAAACAAACGTATCGTGAGCTTTTCCGTTTTGATACATATAGTTTTTTAACACGCCTTCTTTTTGAAACCCGAGCTTTTCAAGCACATGCTGTGATGCTTTGTTTTCAAGAAACACAACAGCTCCAATCCGCACTAGCTGAAGGGTATCAAAGCCATAAGCCATAACAGCCGAAGCAGCTTCTGAAGCATAGCCGTGCCCCCAGTGCTGAGGGTGTAGCTCATAGCCAATTTCCGCGCGCTTATGCTTTTGGTTCCACTGATTAAATCCAACTGTCCCGATTAATTCCCCCGTATCGAGCCGTTCAATTCCCCAGCGCACGCCTTTTTGATTTCTGTAATTGTCAGCAAAAATATCAATTAGAACCAGAGCTTCTTGAATAGTTGTGAATTTTTCTTGCCCGTAATATCTAATAACGTCTTTCTGAGAGAAGCAGTCAAAAATACTATCTGCATCGACTTCTGTTATTTCACGAAGTGTAGTGCGAGGTGTAAGAAGAATAGGAAACATACTTTTCTCCTTTCTATTTTATATAGAAAGATTTCGTCAGCTCAGGGAAAATACCTTTTATTTTATTTTTCTGTTATAAATTAAGTAGAAATACGGGCTAAACGACTAAGAAAAAGATGGGAACAACTTCTAAATAACGCAAACAGTTGTTACGTACTAGCCCTAAAAAAAGTATACTAAAAAAACAAATAGAGCTAGCTGCACGTAGAGCAGCTAGCTTTCCTACAGGAAAGAACCTATTTTTTAGTTAACTGATTGCGATCTTCAATTTGAGGAGGCTCTTCAAGCCATCCGTTTTGAATCATGATTTTACCGCCTTCTTTTGCCAAACTGTAAATGTCTTTTGCAAGCTGGAGCATCTTTAATGGCAAATCACTTCTTAAACTAAAGGCTCCTCCTAAAGCGTTACTCCCCAGACCGAACGTACTCAAAAGACTCGTATTGTACATCATCAGCTTATCTGAAAAAGGAGGAACGGTTGAATTCGTCGCTTTTCCGGCATGAGTAGCCGGAGGTTCTATGTAGCTATGGCGTAAAATATCACCTAGTTCTGTTTCAATTTTCTTCGAAAGCTTCATACCCCTGACAAAATGCTGCTGTGCCTCTTTATTGTTGGCCACTTGAGCAAAACCAATCATCAGCTGCATTCCTACAAGATTTGTATCAACAGCATGTTGAATGAGTGACACTTCAATGGTATTCAACGATCTTTTTTCGCTAAACCAGCTCAATCCGCCTATATAATTTTGCGCATGGACAAAATGGACTTCCTTAGGCATAGAAACGTATGGGGGTTTTGCGATGACACCCGTTTCTAACAATACTTGTGTGGATTGATTGTATATGTCCTGTGCTTCTGCTGTTGCCTCTACGAAGAAATTCCGGATATCTTCTCGGTAAGACATGGTCGAATGCAAAGCAAACAGTCCTGTTTCAATTTGAGACATTAAGCGTATATACATGACTTCGAACATATGATCGTATAGCTTAGGGACTCCTACATTCACGTCATCTTTCGTAAAACCAATTGGGATAACAGCGCCTTCGTTCTCAAATATTTCTTTAATTTGCGCTACACTTTTTAAAGATCGGCTGTAATATAGCTCAAAAAGTTCTTTGTAATCCTGTTTATCTTCCAGAAAATATTCTAAAAACCTCAAAATCATCGTTTTTTCCTGATAAGTCATCCATAAGTTAGCAAGCTCTGAGGACGTGAGCGGCGGAAGTTTTGATGTGCTCATTGTACACATTCCTCCTGAAAATAGTGATAGGTAAATATGTATAGCTTCATTAGTATTTCTTTTATTTATAGGAATATTCTTCTTTTTAATTTATTGAAAAGCTTCAGTAGCGGTTATTATAGTAAGATAATTGAAGGAAATGAAGCTTACCAACAAGTCAGTTGTATGATAACTGATATGAATAAAACTGAGTTTTTCTATTACTTTAAATAATTTGACAATTGGTGTTATTCTTACTATTATGGAAACATAAGTTTTACATATATTGCTAGAGTTCAGCACAAATTCTAGCAGCACCATAAGTAAGGAGCTTACGATGAAGCACATTGTCCAAGCAACAGATCATCCTAGAACGAAAGATACATTAAAAGAAGATTTACGCAGGTTAGGCATAACAAAAGGGATGACTATCATGGTTCATTCTTCGCTATCTTCATTAGGGTGGGTAAACGGAGGTTCAGTAGCCGTTGTTCAAGCTTTAATGGAGACAGTGACAGAGGAAGGAACGATCGTGATGCCGTCACAGTCGGTCGATCTTTCGGATCCATCAGAATGGGGCAATCCGGCTGTGCCAAAAGAGTGGTGGAAAACTATTCGGGAAACGATGCCTGCATATGATCCAGCTCATACACCAACAAGCGGGATGGGACAAATCGTGGAAACTTTTCGAACATATCCTGGTGTAAGAAGAAGCAGCCATCCAATGTATTCATTCGCCGCTTGGGGAAAGGACAGCGAAGACATCTTAAGAGATCATCCTTTTGAATTTAGTTTAGGCGAAAATTCTCCTCTTGAAAGGCTTTACAAAAAACATGCCTTTGTTTTATTATTAGGTGTCGGGTTTGGAAATAATACTTCTTTTCATCTAGCAGAATATCGGATTCCATATCGAAACGTAATTCAAAAAGGGTCTCCAGTTATGGATTCAGGAAAGCGAGTATGGAAGACGTATAAAGAATTAGAGTTTCGAGAAGAGCTGTTTGAAGAGATAGGTGAAGCGTTTATTGAAGCAAAAAGAATAAAAGCTGAAAAAATCGGTTCAGCACGTGCATACTTCTTTTCAATGCATAAAGCCGTCGATTTTGCTGAAACGTATTTGAAAGCGCTATAATGAGCGCTTGTATGCTTTCTAAGTTGTCTGTATATCAGACAACTTGAAGTGAGACAAACAAGAGTCCCGCCGTCTCTAGACTTTATATTAACAAAGCGCAGCAGTCGTTTAAGCAAGATAGTTTACTTTTTATGTTTCTTGTTTCATAATGGCACTTGTCTGTGAATTTATTCGGTCAGGTTGTCTTACAATTATGGAGATAAAAAGCAAGTGTTAAATAAATTCATTAAAAAATTTAAATGTATAGAAAAAAAGGAGAGAATACAATTATGTCACTACGTGATCAAGCACTACATATGCATCAAGAAAAACAAGGTAAGTTAGAAGTTAAATCAAAAGTTGAAGTTCAAAACGCTCAAGATTTAAGCTTAGCTTACTCTCCGGGAGTAGCAGAACCTTGTAAAGAAATTCATGAACATCCAGAAACGGTGTATGATTACACAATGAAAGGAAACATGGTCGGCGTTGTGACAAATGGTACTGCTGTTCTTGGTCTTGGAAACATCGGACCTGCGGCTTCACTTCCCGTTATGGAAGGAAAAGCAATTTTATTTAAAAGCTTTGCAGGCGTAGACGCATTCCCAATTGCCCTTGATACAACAGATACAGATAAAATTGTTGAAACTGTGAAATTAATGGCTCATACATTCGGAGGCATTAACTTAGAAGATATCGCAGCTCCACAGTGTTTTGAAATCGAAGAGCGCCTGAAAAAAGAAGTAGATATTCCTGTGTTCCATGATGATCAGCACGGTACAGCAATCGTAACAGTAGCAGGACTTGTAAATGCATTAAAAATTGTAAACAAATCAATGGAAGACTTAAAAATCGTCTTAAACGGAGCAGGAGCTGCCGGCATTGCCATTACAAAACTTCTTTATTCTTACGGCGTACGTGACATGATTATGTGTGATACAAGAGGTGCTATTTATGAAGGACGCCCTCAAGGTATGAACAAAGTAAAAGCGGAAGTGGCTTCTTATACAAATGTAAACAAAGAAAGCGGTACGCTAAGCGATGTAATTAAAGGCGCAGATGTATTTATCGGCGTATCTGCAGCAGATGCATTATCTCAAGAGATGGTTAAATCAATGAATGGAGATGCAATTATCTTTGCGATGGCAAATCCTAATCCAGAAATCAAGCCGGACGCTGCAAAAGAAGCAGGAGCGGCTGTTATTGGAACAGGTCGTTCAGACTTCCCTAACCAAGTAAACAACGTTCTTGCATTCCCTGGAATCTTCCGCGGTGCGTTAGACGTTCGCGCTACTCATATCAACGAAGAAATGAAAAAAGCTGCTGTTGAAGCAATTGCAGCCCTTATTACAGAAGAAGAGCTAAACGCAGATTACGTTATCCCTGGACCATTTGATCCTCGCGTAGCGCCAGCTGTAGCAGAGTCTGTAGCAAAAGCGGCAATGGATTCAGGCGTTGCCCGCATTACAATTGATCCAGCACGTGTAAAAACACATACAGAACAATTAACAAAAATCGAAAACTAATAACGGTAAAAAAGCCCTTTGAAACGCTGTTTCAAAGGGCTTTTTGTTTTAAAGACCTGCTGTAACCGCTGTGAAATCTAAACGTAACACCATTTCATCTCCCATATGATGTACAATAAAGAGAAAAGAACCCAGGTTTTGTATCATAAAGGGAGGAACAAAGATGTACACCGTATTTTCAACATTTAATGTACCGGATGAAAAAGCTGAAGAAGTGATTGGAATTTATAAAAATCGTTCAAAATCAGTCGACGAGGCTCCAGGATTTGTAGACTTTCTACTTCTTCAAAACGATAAGCGAGCAGGGGAGCTCACCGTTCAGCTTACATTTGATACGAAAGAGAATTATTTAAGCTGGGTACGAAGCGAAGATTTCAAGCGTATTCATGATTTAGAGAAAAAGTACCCTGATCAAGAACTGGCAGCTGTCATCCCAAAAGTTTCTCAGTACAAAGTGGTGGCACGATGAGTTCACTTCCCGTTAATAAGATCGTCGAAAGAGTAACGGAGAAAATCTACGAGTTAGAACCTTCTTTGCTCGAAAAATTCGGAGAGCGCGGCAAAGAGAGATGTTATGAAGATAATCATTATCATATGAAGTATCTTGAGACAACATATAAGTTAGACAACCTGCAAATTTTTACGGACTATGCCTTATGGTTAAACAATTTACTCACAAGTAGAGGCATGAAAACACAGCATATTATTGATAATTTTAAGTTTATACAAGAAGCGCTGTTTGAATTAGATAATTACGGTGATAAACAAGTACAGGCTTACGTGACTTACTTAGAAGAAGCAAATCATATACTGAAGCAACAGCAGCTTTAAAAAAGAGGCTAGGACAAAAGTGTTTTAGTTAAAAGAAAATCCGAACGGGTTTGATTCTTGATAGAGAATTTAACCCGTTCGGATTTTTTCATTGGTAGGGTGAACGTAGGTTTCCTGTATGTAGATGCTTCTAGCTGTTGATTGGAGTAATGTAGTTATATTTCACTTTTTTGTTTTACATATGTATAAAGGTGGAAATAAAAAAGAAAAAGGAGAATACATATGCAAAAACAGCTAACAAAAGGAATCCTGTCCTTAGTCACTCTATGTATGATTGGAAGTGCGGCAGCTTGTTCAGGTGAACCAGCTAACAAGACAAAATCTGATAATCATAAAGCAGAGGAAAAACCAATTGAAGACCGTCAAGAATTAACAAAGCTACAGCAGTATTCCAACGACCCAGACATTAAAGAGGGGAAAGAAGAAGATTTTGACTTGATCGGTACGTTAAAAAAAGACGCTGAAAAAGAAATGACGCTGAATATTGATGATCAACTCGTTAAAGTACCAAAAAGCTCTAGGATGGAAGTGGAAGGCTCACGGCTAAAAGATATGCTTAATAAAGAAGTAGAAGCTGAAATTGACGCAGCTAAACAAGAAGCAATTAGTATTGAATTAACTCCAAAAGCAAAAGCAGATAAAGATGGCGTGTATGAACAAGATGGAGACGAACGTAAAATTGTGGGTATTTTTATAGAAGAAAGTAACAAACATATAACGGTAAAAGTTCCAAGCGGCAAAAAAACGTATCAAAAAAGCACTGACTTTGAAAAAGAAGAAAAAGGCAGTTTAAAAGAAAAGACGGTATACCTTGAAATCAACTCAGCTAACGAAGTAGAAAGTATAGAAAAAGAAGACCGTGAATAAATAAAGCTACACTTCTTCTTTCCCTCCTTGCTCTCTTGACTTTTTGAACTGTGTCACTTAACGTTACAGTAGAGAAAGAAAAAAGGTGGTTTATGGAAGATGAACAGTGAATTTACCATTGCCGTGCACAGCTTAGTGTTCCTAGCAAATTTACCAGATCACCGAGCAAGCAGTGAATCGATTGCTTATAATATCTGTACCAATCCTGCACGGGTTCGGAAAATAATGAGTACACTCAGAAAAAACAACTTGGTTCGGACAAAAGAAGGGCTAGGCGGCGGTTATACTTTAGGCTGCAGCCCTGCTGAAATAAGTCTTGGGGTGATTTACCGAGTTATATCGACAGGAACGCTGAAGCCTCACTGGTGCAGCGGCGACCCTGACGCTGACTGTATTGTCAAATCAAACATTCAGACAGTGATGGACGACATTTTTACAGAGAGTGAGCAAAGTGTAATTAGGCATTTAGATCAAATTACGATCGAAGACGTGCTGAAAAAAGTTAAAACTGCTCACTAAAAAGCACCTTGCTCATGCAAGGTGCTTTTGTTATGACTCTTTGGAAGCGGCTGTTTCAGCCGCTGCTGCTTTTAAGCTGTCATTTACTTTTCTTCCATTCTCTAAATACTCTGTTTTGAAGCCGCTTTTTAAAGCCCATGTGTAGAAGAGAAGAGAAACAACAACAATAATTCCCATATCCCATCCATATTTAATAACGTTAAGGCCCCCAAACTTTTCGCTTCCAAGCCATGAAATAGTCATCATACACAGTAAGTATACAACCATCCATACGCCACCTTTGAAGTTCTGGCGGAATCCCTTCCATTTAGCCTTTGCTTGATAATAAAAATAAATAGGCAGGCCGATTAAAATAATAAACAAAACTTGTCCAGTTAGCGGCCAGCGTGCCCAATATAGCGTTAATGAAGCAAAAATAAAGCCGAGCGGCGCAATAATGCTTAATCCTTTTAAACGAAGGGGACGATATAAATCGCTTCCAGTTCGTCTTAGCGTCATAACCGTAACAGGACCTGTAATGTAAGAAATAAGCGTAGCGACTGAAATAATTTCAGCAAGCACGCCCCAGCCCCGAAATAAAAACAAAAAGACAAGAGCAACAGCTAAGTTAAAAAACATGGCTTGACGCGGAACACCATAAATAGGATGAAGACGTCCTAGAACACTTGGCAAATATTTATTTTGTTCCATACCATAAATCATTCGAGCAGTAGTAGCTGTATACGTAATACCTGTTCCAGATGGTGAAACAAACGCATCTGCATACAGGACAATGACAAGCCAGTTAATGTTAAGGGCAATGGCTAAATCTGCAAATGGAGAGTTAAAATTTAAATGACTCCATCCCTTCGCAATATCAGAAGGATTTACCGCACCGATAAAAGCAATTTGAAGAAGCAAATAAATGACTGTAGCCACTAAAATTGAGCCTACAACCGCAATTGGAATAGATCTCCCAGGATTCTTTGCTTCTCCAGCCATATTAATAGGGCTTTGAAAGCCGTTAAAAGCGAATACAATTCCAGATGTAGCAACAGCTGTTAGCACACTAGCCCAGCCGTTTGGTGCGATGCTGCTTCCAGAAGTGAAGTTCTCGCCGTGAAAGCCGACAAATAAAAGTGCTCCAATTGTAAGTCCCGGTATAACAATTTTAAAAATAGTGATTAACGAGTTGGCCTTGGAAAATAGTCCAACTGTCCAATAATTCAGTAAAAAGTAAATAATCAATAGCACAGTAGCGATAGCTAATCCTTCGCCAGTTAACGTTCCTTTTTCTACGAGGTGGCTTGTCCACTGTGCCCACTTCCAAGGCCACGAACTCATATACTGTACAGAAGCTACTGCTTCGACTGGAATAACGGATACAATCGCAATCCAGTTTGCCCAAGCAGCGATAAAACCAATAAACGAACCGTGTGAGTACTGCGTATACTTGACCATCCCGCCGGCTTCGGGAAACATGGATCCTAATTCACTGTAAGAAAGTGCAATAAATAAAATAACAACCATTCCAATGACCCATGATAAAATAGCAGCCGGCCCTGCAATTTGAGCTGCTCGCCACGCTCCAAATAACCAGCCGGAACCAATAATTGATCCAAGTCCCGTCATGGTTAACGCGAATGTTCCCATTCTTCGATGTAAATTGTTCATCTGACTAACACCTTTCATGTAAAATAAGTCTTTCATTTAAACATTGTTGCTTTATTATTATTATTCTGAAATCTTTGGTTGTCAACTTTTGTCGTTACAGGCAGTTCTTAATGCCTATTGATTTCCAGTTATGCAGGAAAGCTATCCTCAACCTTTCTGTCACGGTAATTAAAGCGCTTTACTTTCTTTTTCATCCTACAGGAAACCCTACAAAAATAGATAAAAACCGACAAAAAGTTATCAAGTTCATATCTTATGCACTAGCAATATGAAAAAATTAGGGGATAAGTGATAGTTATATTCCCTAAATATGTGAAGAGAAAACGCGCTTCATAATAAAGCCCCTTTTGAATAGAGGAATAAATACCTTCAAAAGGGGGGAGAGTTGGAATTTTATCTTTCTTGATGTTTATACTCGAGTAGTTTTACGACGTTTTCTACATCATTTTCAGCAGAAAGTTCGTTGATATTCACTTTATAAATAAGCGTATCCGTTGCAAAAAATTCATCTTCTCCCTCGGGTTTTACTTTTAAGTTTAAGATTTTCACCCGCACAATATGAGTGAACTTACCGCCTTTTCCGGGCTGTATTTCACCCATTTGTATCCCGATATCATCTTTTTTAATAGGTCGAACTTTTACTTTTTTATGCTGTTTACCGTAAACCTTCTCATAATGAGAAGTAATATCTTGATGTACCCAAGGTTCAAGAGATTGATAAATAAAATCTTTTACAACAGGCTGACTTACGTGTGATTCTATATTTTCTTCTGGTATATTTTCTTCTGCGGAAATGGAAAGCGTAAAACAAAAAAAGACAAATGCTGCTAAAAATAAAAATTTTCCCACGAAAAAACCCACCTTACCTGTTCGTTTATGTAGCTGATTTTCTAAATCTGCCTCTTTATCTTTTGAACAAAGGCAGGAAGGTATGCACAATTTTTTTGGTGGAATTTACCTTATTTAAAATCAATTTAGTTTAAATAAAATATGTTCTAAATAATTGATTGAAAATTCAAATGTGGTTTACGTACAAAAAATAGCCAAGTGCGCCTTTACATAGGGGCACTTGGCTATTTTCATGAACATTTTATGCTGCTGTTTTCTTATTGCCTTTAAAAATAAAATAAAGAGCTAATAACATAAATGCTACACCAATCCAGCGGGATAGATCAAAGGGTACTTCCTTGCTTCCAAACCAGCCAAAATGGTCGATAATCATACTTGCAAATAACTGACCGATAACAGTTGAGATATTAGCTGCTGTTACACCAATTTTAGGTACAGCTAAAACCGTTAGAAATAAATAAGATGCTCCGAATAAAGCGCAGGTAAGCTGCCATTTAGGGACATCGAAAACCGAGAGAATGTTTCCTTGACCAAAGAACACAACGACAATTGTTAAAATCATGGCACCTGTCGCAAAGGTTAAAAAAGCTGTTTCAAACGTACCTGTTTTTTTACTTAGTGTCCCGTTAATAGAAGACTGAGCGCTTAGCGTTAATCCTCCTATTAAGGTAAGTATCACCATCAATAAACTCATCGTAAAACCCTCCTAGAAAATAAGGACAAGCGCAATTCCCATACATACAATAGCCATTACGCGTTCTTTGTTAATTTTAATTTTACTGCTGCCAAGCCAACCAAAATGCTCAATGATCATGCTTGTAATCATTTGACCCACAATAACAGCAACCATTGAAACGCCAATTCCAATAAAGGGGATACTAATCACTAGAATTGTTAAATAAACCGTACCTAATAAACCGCCGGTTAAATTCCACTTAGGTGCTTTTAAGACGTAAGGTAGATCTCCTTTTCCAGCAAATAAAGTGGTCAGACCTAAAATGAGCGTTCCCATGATAAAAATATAATAACTGCTTTCAAGTTTCCCCACTGTTTTTCCAAGTTCTCCGGCAATAGCGCCTTCCATACTTAAAGCAGCGCCGCCTAGAACCGCAACCAAATAAACCAACAACTTCACGTTTATCACTCCAGTATTTCTTTATATTTGTATATCTAGAAAAATAGATATAATGAGTGAAAAAAACTCGTTAAAGTTTTTTTCGTAAGAATGAAGAAAGCTCTTGAAGCGTTTCTTCATTTCGGCGATAGTATGTCCATTGACCGTGCCGAATTGACTCTAACAAACCTGCTTTTTGCATCATGGAAAGATAACTGGACACTGTGGACTGAGACAGCTGAGCTTTTTCCTGAATATCTCCCACGCAAACACCGCCTCTGCTGCTGACCTCCTTAGGCAAATGTGCTTGTTTGTCTTTAAAATGCTTTTCAGGTTCTTTTAACCACTCCAATATATTTAATCGAGTTTCATTAGATAATGCTTTAAAGATATCAATAGGTTTCATACTTATTATTTTATTCGTCACAGCTCAGATGTCAAATGTTCAAGTTTGCATTTTATAGTTGAATAACAAGCAATGCGTTGAATTATAACAGCTGTGAACAAAAAGTCAACTTATAATAGAGTATAAAAAAGAACGGTTTACCCAGCGCTTTTTCTATTTATATGATCAAGAAGTATCTTATTCTTTTGAGTAGAAAAGGTGACATATTCCTTATTTTTCAAGGGGTAGTTTAGTAAAATAGAAAAAAGTGAATAACAAAGGAAGCTAGTCTATTTACTCAGGGGGAGGGCTGCATATGCAAGGGAAAACAAAACAAGTGCGCTTTCGTAATATGGTAGCGTATGGATTTGGGGATTTGTTTGGCGGAGGATCCTTTTTTATTATCGGCACATTATTTATGGTTTTTTTAACGGATGTAGTCGGGCTTTCTCCTGTAGAAGCAGGAACGATTGTAGCTCTTGGAAAAGTGTGGGATGCTTTGTTAGATCCAACCATTGGGTACATATCTGATCATCTTCAGACAAAAAAAGGACGAAGAAGAGTCTTTTTTCTTTTTGGAATCATTCCAGTTGCTATCACGTTCAGTATGCTGTGGATTCCTATTGAAGGCTCGCATATGTTCAAATACACCTATTTTATCTTAGCTTATCTTTTATTTAACACGGCGTTTGGTATGGTCATGGTTCCTTACAATACGCTAGCAGCGGAGATGACGACAGATTATAGTATTCGTTCAAAAATGACGGGAATACGCATGGTCTTTTCACAAGGCGCTTCATTTTTAGGCGCTTTCTTCCCAAAACGAATCATTGATGCGTTTCCAGGTGGACAAGGATACTTAATCATGGGCATTATCTTTGGTCTTCTTTTTGCTCTTCCATGGATTTTTGTCTATAAAGGAACTTGGGATAGCGGAGAAGTAGTGGAACGAAAAAAGAAAAGCGGATTTTGGTTAGAATTTAAGCAGCTTTTTATCAGTTTTGGAAGTGCATTTAAAAATAAGTCGTTTAACGTGTATCTTGCCATGTACTTAGCATCTTACATTGCAATGGATGTATTTAATGCTCTTTTCTTTTATTTTATTGCCTATTACATGCTGCGCGAAGCTATTTATGCAGACACCCTAAGCTTTGTGCAAATTACACAAGTGCTATTTATTCCTCTTGTTACGTACATAGCCATTAAGTTAGGAAATAAATTAACCTATAACTTCAGCATGATCATCTGGGGAACGGGCATTGTTTTATTCAGTTTCCTAACAAAAGACAGCTCTTTAGTTCTTATTTACTTAGCAGCATTTTTCTTAGGAAGCGGTCATTCTGGAGCGATTATGATTCCATGGAATGTACTGCCGTTCGTATCAGATGTAGATGAAATGATTACGACAAAAAGAAGAGAAGGCGTGTATGCAGGGCTGATGTCGTTTATTCGAAAATCTTCTCAGGCGCTTGCGATTTTTCTTGTTGGTGTTGCCTTAAAGGATATTGGCTATGTACCAAACGCCGAGCAGTCAGCGTCTACGCTAGCCGGCTTGCAAAAGCTGTTCATGATTGTACCTGCTATTTTGATTCTCGCTGGAATTATCGCAACCATATGGTTTAAAATAAGTCCGGAAAATCACAAAATCTTATTAACTGAAATTCAAAGAAGAAAAAAGGGAGGCCGAGCGAAAGACGTTACTCCTGAAGCGAAAGCGGTTTGTGAAAGTTTAACGGGTTATAAATACGAACAGCTTTGGAAAGACGTAACCATTTCAAAAGAAATTCGAGATAAAACGGTTGTTTAACCTATAACTTCGCGAAAAAGCGCAAAATTTTCAGCGCAAACAATCGCTAATTATATCCAATAAGAAACTTCCTCTGACGTATTGCCTTTTGACAAGAAAAGAAATTTTCCTGTCTATCGACTCATTTTTCAGGTGAATTTTAGAAAAGAAGGATTTCTTGCCATTAAAGATGTGCAATTTGGCACGTCTTGATAGGGTGGATTGTACAACTTATAATAAAACTATAAACTAGCCACAGGCGCTTTTAAGGCGCAGGTATAAATTAGAAAGAAGGAAGGTACAGTTTATGCCAATTCGATATGTTTGTCCACAATGCCAAGGAGCCGGTAAGAAATTTGGATTGATAAAGTGCAAAGTGTGCAACGGCGAAGGAAACATCATCATGTCTTCTAATGAGCCAGATCCAACTAAAAATAAGAAATTAAAATCATCTTCTAAACAAGATAAAGCAATGTAGGCTATTGCTAATAAAGGTATGTATGAACCCCGCTTTTCTATAAAAAAGCGGGGTTTTCTGCTAGACAGATAAAAGCTTTTCTTATGATACAATAAAATGAAAGTCGCTAAAATAAGGGATAGGGAACGGAAAGAAGAGGGAAGTAGATGGAATACACAGCAAAACAATTTACGCCGCAGTTAGAACAACATATACATACAGTTGAAAAATCTATGCAAGAACTTCTCAAATCAATATATGCACAATATAAAGAAGCTTTTGAAAAAAAAGGGATGGAGATTTCTGTAGAAGTGATCCGTGAAGGAGAAAATCCTTTTCAGCCCGGTTACCACACCACTATTCAAGTGGGTATTTTGGAAAAAGATGAGTTTTTAGACAGTCTTTTCATTCCTATCTGGCACTGTGTACGCACGTTTTGGGGTATCCGTTCTTCGAGGAAGCTCCCAGGCAGCAAGATAACCGGCGAGCTGCTGGAAGAAACAGAAGAGGAAATAACAAAAGAAGTAGTAGGGTATTTAGAAATGCAGCTAGAAGATTAGAAGCGCCCTGCTTCTAATCTTCTTTAAATTGAAGAAGGTGCAGTTTCTTTTTCAATTTGTCTTTTAGCACGAATAAAAGCCGTCAGCTGCTGAATTTCTTCTTGAGATAGTTCCGCACCGTCGACCGTAATCGTATGAGTTTGAGGCGATGTTAATTCGATGGGTGCATCTGAAAGAGAGTGAGGTTCCTTTTCCTTACCTAGCAAGTAGTCTGTTGATGTATCAAATAGTTCTGCGATTGTAACGAGTGCTTCAAGAGAAGGACGACGATAGCCAGATTCGTATCCTGCGTAGGTGCTTTTAGCAATTTCAAGCTGGTCAGCTGTATATTGAAGAGACCATTTTTTTTCTTTCCTGAGTTGAGCTAATCTGCTTAACATTCATGACGCTCCTTTGTAGGTGTAGTATGTAAAAAACCGAGGCATTCAGCTCACGCGCAGATCTTTGTAATCAAACCGTGAGCTAATTTACATTTTTATTCATTATATCATTGCTGCAGAGAAAAGTGTACGCGAAACGAATAATTTTTCTCTTGATTTATTGATTTTTGGTTACTATAATTACAGGTGAAGTACGCGAAATGAATATAATTTATTTGATAGATTGTCAGGTTTTTTTACAAAAATTAAGCAAAGGGGATGTCAGTTTTGAAAAAACTATTATTGTTATCAACTGGTGGAACGGTCGCTTCACTTGAAGGTGAAAATGGACTTGTTCCTGGAATGGAGCCAGATCAATTACTAAGCTACATACCTGATTTAAATGAACACTGTCAAATTGACAGCAAATCTCTTATGAATCTTGATAGTACAAATATGCAGCCAGAATGTTGGATAGAGATGGCAAAAGCGATTGAAGAGCATTATAATGAATACGATGGTTTTGTTATTACCCATGGAACTGATACAATGGCCTACACATCGGCAGCTCTTTCTTACATGCTTCAGCATTCTAAAAAACCAATTGCGATTACCGGATCTCAAATTCCTATTTCATTTAGTAAAACGGACGCGAAGCGCAACATTGCAGATGCGATTCGCTTTGCATGTGAAGAAACAGGCGGAGTTTATGTAATCTTTGACGGTCGTGTGATTCAAGGTACAAGAGCAATCAAGCTTCGTACAAAAAGCTATGATGCATTTGAAAGCATTAATTATCCATACGTGGCGTCTATTCATGATAATACGGTGGAATATACAAAATCCGTTCACTCTAGTAAAGAAGAGTTGACGGTTAATACATCTCTTTGTACGGATGTAGCGGTTGTTAAACTGTTTCCCGGCATTAAACCCGAATTTTTCGATGGATTAAAGGATGTATATCAAGGCGTTGTTGTTGAAAGCTATGGAAGTGGAGGTATTCCATTTCAAGTTCGCAACATTTTAGCCAAGCTTGTTGAGTTAACAAACCATGGTGTATCCGTTGTCATTACGACTCAGTGTCTTGAAGAAGGAGAAGACATGGGCATTTATGAAGTGGGCCGAATGATTAATCATGACAGCGTCGTTCGCTCAAAAAACATGAACACAGAAGCCATTGTTCCTAAATTAATGTGGGTGCTCGGACAAACCAAAGATCCTCACCAAGTTAAAAAGATGATGGAAACATCGATTGCAGAAGATATTAATTAAAAAAGAAAGCAGGTACAGCTATGAAACAAGAAACAGCAGGATATCGTACAGAAGCTGATTTTCTAGGAGAAAAACAAATCCCAGCAGACGTATACTACGGTGTACAAACCGCACGTGCCGTAGAAAATTTTCCGATTACGGGTTATAAAGTACATGAAGAAATGATTAAAGCGCTTGCTATTGTAAAAAAAGCGGCAGCGCTTGCAAATATGGATACAAAGCGCTTATATGAAGGTATTGGAAATGCAATTGTTCAAGCAGCTGATGAGATTTTAGCAGGTCAGTGGCATGAATACTTTATTGTTGACCCTATTCAAGGCGGAGCAGGAACGTCAATGAATATGAATGCCAATGAAGTTATTGCGAACCGTGCTCTTGAAATTATGGGAAATAACAAAGGGGAATATGGTAAATTAAGTCCTAACAGCCATGTGAATATGTCTCAGTCAACAAATGATGTATTTCCAACGGCTATCCATATTTCAACGCTGAACTTATTAAATAAACTTATTGTTACAATGAATGACATGCATGATGTGTTTAAACGAAAAGCGCAAGAATTTGATCATGTAATTAAAATGGGCCGTACGCACCTTCAAGATGCTGTACCCGTTCGTCTTGGTCAAGAGTTTGAAGCATACAGCCGCGTGTTAGCGCGCGACATTAAGCGTATCAGCGCAACGCGTGACCACTTGCATGAAGTAAATATGGGGGCGACAGCTGTTGGAACAGGCTTAAATGCAGATCCTCGCTATATTGAAAATGTAGTCAAACACTTAGCGGATATCAGTGGTCTGCCGCTTGTGCATGCAGAGCATTTAGTAGACGCTACTCAAAATACAGATGCTTATACAGAAGTATCTGCAGCGCTTAAAATCTGTATGACGAATATGTCTAAAATTGCAAATGACCTGCGTTTAATGGCCTCTGGACCTCGTGCAGGTCTAGGAGAAATCAGCCTTCCTGCTCGTCAGCCTGGTTCTTCAATCATGCCAGGAAAAGTAAACCCGGTTATGGCTGAATTAATCAATCAAATTGCGTTTCAAGTAATGGGAAATGACCAAACAATCTCTCTTGCTTCAGAAGCAGGTCAGATGGAGCTTAACGTCATGGAACCTGTGCTTGTATTTAACTTGCTTCAATCAATCAGCATCATGAACAACGGTTTCAGAAGCTTTACAGATCACTGTTTAGCAGGAATTGAAGCAAACGAAACGCGCATGAAAGAATATGTAGAAAAAAGCGTAGGAATTATTACAGCTGTTAACCCTCACTTAGGCTATGAAGTCGTATCGCGTATTGCGCGTGAAGCGATTTTAACAGGAAAACCAATTCGTGAGCTTTGCCTTCAATACGATGTGTTAACAGAAGAGGAATTAGATCTTATTTTAAATCCATTTGAAATGACGAACCCTGGTATTGCAGGAAGTTCATTGTTTGATCGTCAGTAAAAAAAACGGCTTCCATAAGGAAGCCGTTTTTTTATAAAGACATTTGCTGAATGACTGAGCGCATTCAACATACAAAAGTAAACGCTGCTATTCGCGCTGTTCATGTCATAGAAGATGTCGAATCGTAACGAAAAACTGGATCCTTTCGGGGATTCAGTTTTTTTGAGCAAATGAAGCAGGGATTTAGATGAAGAAAGGAGAATGCAAAAAGAGATTTAAAAACGAGCAACTGGTAGCATCATTCAGCAAGAACATCTCATTTCAATTACACAAAGAAAGGTAGATGTAAATGAAAAAAGTATGGTCTGGATTAGTTGTTCTCATTGCTATTTGTTGGGTGATAACAGGATGTCAGCAAAGCAGTGCTTCAAGCGGTACTGTTGAACAAAAGCTCGTAATCGAAAAATACATAGCCGATAATCAATATGGCCATGCGGTTAAAATGAAAGACCAAAATCAAGTGCAGAAAGTGCAGCAGTGGTTAAAAGATGTATCATGGAGAGAAGAAAAAGCTGAAATGATTCGAAAACCTAACTACATTCTTCACTTTGAACCGGTGGAAACAAAAAAGGATATAAAGGTACAATCTTATCGCATGTGGGTCAACTTAGAAAACGAAACCGTTGAATTAGCTACAGATACACACTACGCACAGTTAAAGGGCAAACAAGCACGATCATTTATTGAATTAGTAGAGCCGAAATAGAAAGCAGCTATACAATAATGTCCAATGAAAGCTAAAACTTCACTTGTTCATATCGAAGCTATCTTCACCGATATGCTTGATGATCTTGAAGGTCCAGAGCTGCTCATTACTAACGCGCTTGATATGAGGGTGTAGAAGTATTAAATGTGAGAGGTGACAAGCCGCAATTATTAAATGTAGCAATAAAGAATTACACTTACAGGTAGGTTATTGTTAAAATATTTTACTACAAGAAGTAAGGAAAAAAGAGAAATCAAGACGCTGATTTCTCTTTTTCATTCAGGCATGTCGATGATTGTTATTTCCGCGCATTTTGCGTAAAACAAAACTCACAATTAAGACTAAAATAACAGCACCAATAATAGCAGGAACAATTGCGAATCCGCCGATCTCTGGACCGAAATCTCCAAAAATTAGAGAGCCTAACCATGCTCCAATGAAACCAGCGATGATGTTTCCGATAATTCCACCTGGAACATCTCGTCCCGTTAACACACCAGCAAGCCAGCCGATAAGTCCTCCAACAATAAGCGTCCAAATAAATGACATATACCTAACCTCCTTTTTATAGGGAATTCCTTTTCATTCTTTCCTAAAACACATCCTGTCATGCGACATGCTTGCTGCAAACCCTTTTACATTTTTTCATCTATTTATCATATATGCTAAGATAGCCCAACATTAAACTGAAGAGTTATGTATGAGAATTCACTGTGAAAGTAACGATAAAAGGAAGGAGAGAAGTTCAGCTTATGTACGTTTTAGATTCAATTTAGCTCATTCTATTCGCAAAAAGGGACATCCGGTTCATTTTTTAAAGCTTTTTCCCTTAGTTTTACTTTTTTTAACGGTATTTGTGATATCATTTTAATTAAACAAATTCTTAACGGGAGAACAATATGGAGTCATTATTATTAGATAAAAAGCTTAAACACATTACGAATTTAATTCTAGAAAAAAAAGAAGAGTTCTCAAAACAAAAAAAATATGAAGAAAAAGATATTCAACAACAGTTAGAACCGTGGCGCGTTCATTTAATTCAAATATATGCTGATTCTGTCTCAACAAATGATACAAAAAACTTTGAAGTGCTTGAGGAGTGGGGAAGAGAAGTAGCGAATTTACTCGTTGTCCTTCAGCTTCCGTTGGATGTAGCATTAGAAGAAATCAGCTATTACCGAAATCTTATCGGGGAAATTATTAAAGAAGAAGCAAAAGCTGAAACGTTTACGTTTGATGCCTTCTATCAAGTTATTTCTCGTTTCAACGTAGTAGTAGATAAGGCCGTACACTGGGTTAGTAAATCATATATGACCGACTTTGCAAACAAAATCCAATCGGCTCGCTATGCAATTGATGAACTTTCAATTCCTGTGGTACGCATTACGAAAGAAATTGGCGTGATTCCTCTTGTTGGCGATTTAGATACAAATCGCGCTCAAATTCTAATGGAAAATGCGCTTCAACACGGCAGCGACTACAAGCTAAATTGGTTGATTATTGATTTATACGCGGTCCCAATTATTGATACGATGGTAGCGGACCAAATTTTTAAAGTAATCGGTGCTTTAAGATTATTAGGAATTCAAGTGGTTTTAAGCGGGATTCGGGCTGAAATTGCTCAGACGATGGTGAACTTAGGGTTAGATTTGGCTGACATTACGACTTTCAGTAGCCTTCACCAAGCAGTGGAACACGTTAATCAAGCGGACTAATACAACACAAAAGCCCATGAGTATGTAACCATATCATGGGCTTTTATTGGTAGAAGAAAATTTGAAGCTTATTTAATAAAGCATCTAATGATTGACTAACTTGAAGTGTGTTAGGACTTGTCATTCCTTCACGGACAGCCGTTTGAATCATTAACGTTCGTGTCTGTTCGATTTCTTCTATTAGTATTTGGTACATGGATTTGTCTTTTGAGTGGGTTGAAAGCAGCATGTTAATTCCTCTTTTTTCTATAGTGATTATGGTTAAATTAACATTAATAGGTTTATTTTTCAATATTATGAAATTAAAAATAGTAAATTTTAAGAATTTTTCATATAAAAAAAGAACCTCTTTTTTAACAGAGGTTCTTTTTCTAATATAATAATTTATTAGGCATGTTTATGACTGCCACGCATTTTTCTCATAATGAAACTTACGATTAACACTAAGATGATTGATCCAATAATAGCAGGAATAATAGCAAATCCACCTACAACCGGTCCGAAGCTTCCAAAGATAGCTGAACCTAACCAAGAACCGATAAAACCGGCAATAATGTTACCAATAATACCTCCCGGAACGTCTCTTCCCGTAATTAATCCGGCAAGCCACCCAATAATACCACCTACAATAAGTGCCCATAAAAATGACATAAATATCATCCTCCTTTTTAATGATGTATTGCTTATATAGGTTAATACCCCACTTAAAAGAAAACTATTCATGGAATAGCAAAAAAATAAAAAAAACTTGTAAAAGGATTTAAGAACTGCGATAGGGTCATAGAAAATAGACTAACTAGTATATAATAGAAAAAGGAACATAGTTTAGAAGAGAAAGGAGACATGAAGTGAAAATAAAAAATCAAAGCGAGGTAGTAGAACAGCACTTGATTCAGCATTGGATGTATTTTCAGCATACGAAGAAATCTGTGAAGGTGGATACATCAGAAATTAAATGGATTTCTGCATCTCCTTACAATCGGGGCATATATGCAGGAACCCGTCATATTGAGCCTGTGTTGGGGATATGCCCTCCGCAAGGGGAGGAACCTCTATGGATTGTTGGTCCATCTTCATATGATAACCTTGGTCCAGTTCTTCATAAAAATGGATTTGTTCCTTATGAAAAATGGATCGGAATGATTCAGCACATTCAAGAAAAAGAATACATACATACAGGAGTAGAAGGGTTTCAATGTAAGCGAGTGCGCACAGAAGCTGAACTGAAAGAATGGATCACGGTATATATAGACGGCTATCAAAAACCAAAAGAATATCAAGCTGAATTTTTTGAAAGGTTTAGGGAGCTTATGCAGCACGCTGACCAATATCAGTTATATCTGGGCCTTTATCACAACCGGCCAGCTGTAGCTGGGTCTCTCTTTTTTTATGACGGTACAGCGGGTTTGTATTGTATCACTACAGCTAGACATATGAGAAGAAGAGGCCTGGCCACCGCATATTTGAAGGAAGTTATTACTGAAGCAAAAAAACAGGCGGATACGTGTATTTTGCATGCTACAAGTGCAGGAAAGCCAACTTATGAAAAAATTGGTTTTACAGCGGTTAACGAATTTGATGTATATAGATGGAGAAATAGAGATGGAACATAATGTGCTGCGGTTTGTGAGAAAAGAGACAAATTTCGACAAATTTTTAAAAAAGTGTAGCTTCCACTTCGTTTTTGGTGTATCCTAGGAAAAAGCAGCAGCATGAGCTAGTGTTGTACATAGAACACAGATAAAAGGAGTCATTATGAAACATTTTTTTAAAACGAGCACGTTTTGGATAGGTTTGGTTGTCGGAATCGCGCTCACATTTGGGGGATATTTTACTGTTACTAGTATTTATGATTATTATTTAGGACGAGAACAGCTGAAAGTATTGACTGCCTCTCAGAAAAACCTTCAAACTGCTTTTAAAGAGTATAATCAGCTTATGGCCGAAAAAAAAACCAAAAAGCAATTTATCAATGAACTCGATGATATTTCAAATACTATAAACTATGAATATAATGAATTAGCTTCCCTTGATCCTACGATGAAAACGATGTATAAGCATACGGGCGTCATCGATGATATGGAACTGATGATTGATAATATCGATAGCATCTATGAATTAACGATGAATGATCACAAAGACGCAACAAAACCACTTCAAACCTATGTATCTGATTTAATGGAATATGTAGAAAAAGATATGAAAAAAGAAATAAGCATGCTAAGTAAATAGAACAGAACAGCTGTCTAAACAAATAGGCAGCTGTTTTTTTGTTGATTATAAAAGGAATCTTTTGGTTGCAGGCGAAAGAGTATATTATGTACCCACTCGGTTACGTGCACCACGTTTACAAAAAAGGGAGGACATAGTATGAAAAAAGTGGTGATTATCCTATTTAGTTTGTTTTCATTAGCCGCATGTCAGATTCCTACAGCTGAAACGCTTGAAGATTCTTATCCACCCGCTATAAAAATAATAGCCGAAGGCAAAGAAGCCATCATCAAGCCCTTATTCTTTTGCTGGACCGAATGTGAAGCTGATTTTGGCGAACGAAAAAATTTTAGACAAATTGTTATGAAAGATAGTATTCCCGTCTCTGAAGGTGGTCAAGTGTCCATTAAAATAGATGGTAAAAAACCTAATGCCCTTTATTACAAACAAATTCGTAATCAGTCTATTTATGAAAACATAGTAGAAAAAAAGGACATAAAAAAAACATCTGCTATTACAGTAGATTCTGCCTCTCGCAGTGATCGGTATATACTCGTAGCAGATTGGAAAGATAGCAAAGGAAAAAAGCTAATCGGGCGTGTCTATTACACTCCAGTAAAATTTGAAACACCATAGATATGGCTCTCTATGCTGTAATAGAGAGCCATATGCTTAACCAATAGAATTAAGTGCTTGTGCAAGAGAAGAAGTAGTTTTAACATGTTCAAATGAAAGCCCTAAGCGAATGGCAGTTTGAGAAATTTCCGGTCGAATTCCAGATAAAATTGTTTGCACACCAATTAAACGAAGAGCTTTTACCAAATTAAAAATCTCTTGTGCCATCATCGTATCAATTGTAGCTACACCGAGCAGGTCAATACATAAATGTTCAACGTCTTTTTTCGAGCATTGCTGAAGCGTGTTTTCTAAAATAAACTGACTTTTGACCGTTCCAATATCCCCCACAAGAGGCAGAAGTGCAACTTTATTTTGAAGCATGATCACAGGAGAACTTAATTCATTAATTAACTCTTTCTGAGCGTTCAGCTGTTCTTGCGTATTTTTATGATATTCTTGAATAAAGATATAAATAGATAGATCAAAAGCTTTAACAATAATGTCATACCACATAAATATCTTATCTGCGCTTACTTCATTCGAATGCAAAGAGATAAACTTCTTTAAGTAATTGACGGCAATTTTTTGTGAATTAAAATATTCTCGAATAATAAAGTGAAGAGGCGTACTTAAATGCTTTGGATCACGCGCTAGTTCTATCGACCACTGCTGAAAATCTGAAAAAAAATACTCCTCATCCTTTATAAACAAGTCAAATAAATGCTGAAAATAATCTTGATTTTGCTGCTTCAGTTCTTTCACAATTGCTGGATTTTTACTCGAATAGACAGAGAACTCATTTTCATCGTCGAGCTGATTGTACCAGTCTTCAGTTAATTGAAGAGAATGTTCTTTGAAAAAATGATATAAGTCCTGATTTTTATGCATGAAGACTCTCCTTATATATGTATAGTCTAATTGATTTATAAATAAAGGCATAAAAGCATAAAAGCATCCCCTGATCTAGAGTGAGGATGCTTATGAATAAATCCATTATGAAGCGCATTTATTTTCCTATACGCCTTGTTTTCCCTAACTGTATACTCTCAAACCCAATTTATTAAAAAATAAACATTTATTAACTACCATATTCATGCATTTTACCTATTTTTCATAAAGAAACACTTCTTGTGCTTATAGCTTTAGCTTGGGTAAGGCATCTTTAATGCTTTGATAGACTAAAATAAAGGACATATCATCTTCCATAGTGCTCATATGTATGGCCATGTCAGGAGAAATTCCTGTTAAAACAAGCTGAGTTCCCATGAGCTTCAGCCAATTGTAAATATTAAGAATATCACGGCCGAATGAATCATTAAATCGCGCTAACCCTGAGACGTCTAGGATTAAATAACGATTTTTGCTGCTTGTGTTACACGAGGTGAAGCTATTAAATAGCATTTCTATACGCCGTTCGTTTAACGTTCCGATTAATGGAAGAACAGAGATTCCTTCCTCTATTGGCACGATAGGGGTGGATAGCCTTTCAACTTCTTCTAAAGCTTGCTGTAGCTGTTCCTGGGCTGTAATCTCTATTGTTACATCTTTTTGAACACCAATAAAGTAGTATTTATCTTCTTCTTCTATATACGTCGGGTCAATCGTTAGCTGATTATGAAAGAAAGAGCCGTCTTTTCGATAATTAACGAGCGTAACAGAAACTGATTGATTGCGGCTAATAGCGCTGCGAATTTCATCAATGTGGTGCAGGTTTGTAAGAGGCCCTTGTAGAAAACGGCAATTTTCTCCTAATACTTCTTCTTCCTCATAGCCGGTCATAAGAGAAAACCCTTGATTGAGGTAAATAATTGGGTTATCAGGCAAAGAAGGGTCTGTCACGATAATGCCAGATTGTGAGCTATGAAGGGCTTTATTTAAAATGGACCATTTTGAATCTTGAGCTTCAGGTGTAGTCAATTCATTCCCTCATTCCTTGGAATTTTTATAAAAATATTGTGACATAAACACATTAAAAAAACAATTTTCGACGCGTTCGCTCCTAGAGAAAGAATGGAGATAAGGAAAAATATGTTATAATAGTTTCAGGGGCAAAGGGAGTGTGAACAAACGTGATAACTATCAATTTATTTAATGTTAGTTTCTTTGTGATGGCGCTAGTAGGCTTTATTCTCATTTTTTGTTTGCGTCTAAAGTTTAACCGGCCACTGTCATTATTTAAATGGTCTTTTTTGTTCGGAACGGTGCTGCTGTCGCTAAGCTTGTACTTGTTTATAGCGACCAGCCAATATATTCATTTGATATGCAATACAATCGGCTCAGTTATGGCAGCGCTCTATCTTATCAGTATTATGGTCGGAGCAGAAGAGTCATAAATACATATGTTTGAAAGTCTATTGAAAGTGGAAAAAAGGAAAGATGCATAAAAGAAAAAGAGACGCACTTACATTCTTTTAGCCGACGAAATGATAACAACTTGAAAAACACCTCGGTACAAAATGCCGAGGGGTTTTTCATAAATAAAAGGGAAAGGAGAATATTTAGAGAAATACTAGTCATATTTTACTGAGTGTAGTAAAATAAAAAGTTATTATTCTATTTTTATGTTGTTGCTATTGGCAACATGTGTTAGTCTAAAAATGGTATACATTTTAGGCGATCTTGAAAAAGAGAGACGAGAAGCTTTTATTCAAGTTTCTTAAAAGCTTTACGTTTACTGAGGTGAAACAATGAAATCTCAAGTACAAAAATTTGTAGGCTATTTATTAGCTGGTGATCAAGACAGCGCTTGGGAAATTGTGCTGGAAGAAATCCAACAGGGAAAGAACAGCCTAGATATTTATGAAAATTTAATTACAACCGCAATGCGAGTAACTGGAGATATGTGGGAAGAAAATATCATTTCTGTAGCTGATGAGCATGTTGCAACTACGACATGTGATTATGTGCTAACTCGCTATCGCTTTTATAAAAAAATTCAGGGACACGCTTCAGACACCGCTCCAAGGGCACTGCTCCTATGCTTGGAACAAGAACAGCACTTCATTGGTTTAAAGATGGTGGCTTTATTGTTTGAGGAACATGGTTGGAATACTCGCTTTTTAGGGGCCAATCTCCCTCTGGAATACGCTGAGAAAATGGCTATAGAATGGAAGCCGCACATGGTAGGATTATCTGTCAGCATCCCTTATCATATTGAGAGGCTTGCTGAGTATACCAAAACTTTGGACAAATTAGAACCAAGACCAACGGTAATGGTAGGAGGGCGTTTAGTTTCTCAAATTGATTTCCGTTCTTACTGTTCTGAGCATACACGCCTAATTCCGGATCTTTACCAACTAAATAACTGGTTACTCAGTTATCACAAAGGAGTGGAAGTTAATGTCGATGCTTGAATATGTTCCAATTCCTTACTTTTTAGTGGATACTGAATTTAATATTTTGGAATGGTCGCAACAATCAGGTCATTTATTTAAGCCTTCAGCTAATTTTTTAGATCTTGTAGACGTATTTAGTCAAGAAAAGGCGAGAAAGTTTTTAAGCTTGCGCCAAACAGATTCTCGAGAATTGTCTGTAGACGAACCCCATGATGAGCAAACGCTTGTCCAAAGCCGAGGCCAGGCTATTCAGAAAGTAGAGCTCGTGATGCAAACCAATGATTCGCCTTATTCACTGTTTGAATGCTTAATTCAATGGGATAGCGATATAGGTCATTTAGTTTGTATTCGCCAAGATGAACGTATACAAGAGCTAACGAGTCTTGTTCAAGACCATCGGAAACGATTAGCAGATACAGATTTTGAACTGCTTGAACAAAAAGAACGTCTTGAAAAATCATTACAGAAAATCAAGCAATTGTCCGCTTCTTTTATTAAATTATCCTCTAAAGTAGGACTTATACCTCTTTTTGGAGACTTAGATACAGATCTTGTAGCTGAAAATACGTCCATTTTGCAAAACTTTGCACATGAAGGAAATTACACCACGCTTCTATTTGACTTTGGAGGACTAGATATATTAACGACCGAAGGAATCCAAGCTTTTGCAGGCTTTATGCAGTCCTTTTATCTCATGGGTATCACATGCTATATTATTGGCATGAAGCCGCACCATACGGCTGCTTTGAAAAATAGAACGTTTGGTGACCAAATTATTTATATGAATAACCTGAGTGAAATTATTGCTGTGAATAAAAATGTGAGTTAAAAGAGTGGAGGAGAAGAAAGTTATTCTTCTCCTCTTTCTGTATACACTTCTCTTCTTATAATTAAACATCTATTAAAGAATCTTTTTATATTTCAGCTGAAAGAATGGTGTTAAGACGTTGAAGTCCTGTGTTCAAATCAGTATCACTAAGGAGGGAATAGCTTATTCGAATGTAAGCATGAAGCGGTTTGTGAACAAAACAAGCTTCACCAGGTAAAAAGCAGATATTGTGCTCCTGGGCTTTTTTTAATAACCCAAATGTGTTTACTTTTTGAGGCAGTTTTAACCATAAGTTGAATCCTCCTTTAGGAACTTGGAATTGAACGGATTCGGAAAGAGACGAAAGCAGATCGCTTGCATGATCTCTTCTCAGTTGCAAAGCGGTCCTCAGTTTTTCCATGTGATGTTTCATTCGCTCAGTGCGCAAAAAAGCTAGCACGGCTTTTTGAGTTAATAAGGGACTACCAATATCCATCAGTGCTTTAACCGCATATAGCCAATCAAATACAGAACCTTGTGCATAAAGTAATCCTATTCGAAGTCCTGGAGCCAACGTTTTACTAAACCCCTTCAAGAACAAAACATGCCCATTTTTATCAAACGTTTTGATCGGTGGAGGCACCGATATATCATCGAAATAAATCTCTCCAAACGAATCATCTTCAACAATAAAAAAGTGATACAATTCGGCCAAATCAACTAGTTCTTTGCGACGCTGTCTGCTCATTAGTATACCTGTAGGGTTTTGAAAAGAAGGGTTCACGTACAAAAGCGAAGGTTTTATTTTTTGGCAGACTTCTTCTACTAAATCAGATTGTATTCCTTCTTCATCTAGTTCAATTGAAATGACGTTAACACCTTTATTGGTGAAGACATCAATTGCAGCTCCGTAGCATGGACTCTCTACTATAACCGTATCCCCTGGCTTTAAAAGCGTTTGAGCAATTAAATCAATACCTTGCTGAGCGCCACTTGTAATCATAATTTCATGAGGCTCAGCTTTTATTCCTTGCTCTCTCTGTAAATAAGAAGAAAGCTCCATGCGAAGCTCCCGATCTCCTTGAATTGGACCATATGTGGCTAAAACAAGCTCATTGGTACGTAACAGACTTTGCATTTCTTGCGCTAAAAACTGATTAGGAAGGAGACGAGGGAAAAGAATAGCCTGAGAGAAATCATAATATTTACGATCACGATTTAAGCTGTACTGAGAGCGGGTGATATTTACGTTTAATTCATCTTGCCATGAAAAATTATTTAATACCTTGGAAGAACCATTAGTAACCCCTTTAACAAAAGCTCCTTTTCCTGACTGTATTACGATTAATCCTGATTTTTGTAAGAGCTGATACGCTTTTCGTACCGTTAATAAGCTTATTTCTAACTCTTGTGATAGCTTGCGTAAAGAAGGGAGCTGATCACCAGGTTTTATCATGCTCGTTTGGATGCGATAACGAATCTGCTCATAGATTTGCTGATAAATGGGGGTAGAAGATTTTTTATGTACATTAAATTTCATTGTGTCACCTAACTATTCTTTTTCTTTAGTTAACCTCAAAATAAGCATGGGCGCAACTGAAAAAATAGCAACTGTTATAGTCAAGGTTTTACTGTTATACTTCCTTTCTTTTATACTCGTGGCATATTTAAAGGAGGAAGATATATGATTATTATTAATTACGTACTTATCTGTTTTATTTTCGGCACGACATTTTTAACTATTAAATTAGGAATTGAAGCAGGAATGCCTCCACTTTTCTCAGCTGGAACTCGGTTTCTTTTAGCAGGAATCTTAGTAATCTCGTACTTTGCATATAAAAAAGACGTTCGACGCTCGTTATTATTTTCAAAAAAAGTGATGATGGTAGGGTTTTGTTTGACCTTTATGACATTTTCAACGCTCTATTGGGCAGAACAACATGTGACATCGGGTCTTGCAGCTGTTTTATCTGCTACTGGCCCCATGATGATATTGCTTATTCAAGTGATGCAAAGAAAAATGGAATTAAAAAAAGAGCAGTTATTCGCTTTGCTTCTGGCTTTTACCGGTGTTATTTGCATTTCACTTCCAAATGTGACAGCCACTATGTCTTATTCGTGGACGTTAGGGTGTATCATTATCATAATAGGAGAGGTATTTTACGGTATAGGCAGCAATTATTCGAAAGCTTTGTTAAATGAACTAAAAGAAGTGTCACCATTTTTAATTAACGGTATTCAAATGTTTTATGGGGGAATATTTCTGCTGGTGCTATCTTTATGTACAGAGCAAATCCATGTTTCAACTATTATGCCTCGGAACGCAGTATGGTCTATTGTATATTTAATTTTTGTTGGTTCAATTGCTGGACACGGCTTATATTATTGGCTCATCGCCCAAACAAATCCCATTTTTCCATCTACTTGGTTGTATGTATCTCCTTTAATCGCGGTGTTAATCGGCTATGTAGTCTTAAATGAAGCTATCACGCCTTCTATTATTGGCGGAGGCCTTCTTATTTTAATAGGAGTGTTTATGGCCAATCGTGAAGCTTTGGGAGTACATTTTAAAAAAAGTGTGCTATTCAAAAAGCATCTGTAAAACAAGTCGCCATTTGCTGACTTGTTTTTAGTTGATCGCAAGACAAAAAAATTGAAGAAAGATATAAAAGATGACTAAGAGCCTCTTCCTAATGAAAGAAGAGGCTTTTTTGTTAAGAGTTTGCTGACATCGTATGAGACGGTAAAATGATATCTTGGTCTACTAGGAAGGATAAAAGCTCCCGTGTAGCATATGACATATAGCGATCTTTTTTCAAAATGATGCCA
This sequence comes from Priestia sp. JV24, assembly GCF_025910025.1. Lineage (NCBI taxonomy): Bacteria > Bacillati > Bacillota > Bacilli > Caryophanales > Bacillaceae > Priestia > Priestia sp. JV24. The sequence goes on along the minus strand of NZ_JAPCIN010000020.1, from coordinate 288,093 downwards.
AGCTCCCACATTGGAGTAGGTGCGGCAATTGGAATACTTTTAATAAAAGGGTTATTGATCTTTGGAAACACGGACTTTGGTAAAATTGCAATACCTAATTCAGAAGCGACTAGTTCAATAATCAAATCCCATTGCGAACTTTCATATGCTATTTTCGGATGAAAACCCGCTTGAATGCACTCGTGAATAATGCGATCATGAAGAGAGAAATCTTTGCTGAACAGGACAAACGGTTCTTCTCTAAGCTCGCTCAAAGCAACGATTGATTTAGCTGCCAGCGGATGCTCATGATGAATGTATAAATTAAACTCTTCTTCAATAAACGGATAGACGTGAAAAAGAGGATTTTGAATAGGCAACACGATAATGCCAAGGTCTACTTGTTCGTTTTCTACAAGTTCGACAATTCGCTTTGCGCCAAGCTCCACAAGCTCTAATTTCACCTGAGGATGTTTTGATGTAAAGTTTTTTGCAATCATCGGGAAAACAACAGTCCCTACTAAAGGAGGAATTCCTACTTTAATATCTCCTGTAGGGAGATTTCGTAAATCATCTAACAGAGCATGCAGCTCGTGAAGAGTGGATACCAGCTTTTGGCTTTGCCCATACACAATCTGTCCTGCATCGGTTAACGTCAGCTTTCGAGTAGAGCGATCAAAAAGATCTACGCCGAGTTCTTCTTCTAGTTTTTTTACAATTTTACTTAATGCTGGCTGAGACAAGTGAATTGCAGCTGCTGCTTTCGTGAAACTTTTTTGATTAACTACTTCCATGAAATGTTGCAGTTCTCGAATATCCATAAATTCTCCTCACTAGTATTCTTAGTTTTCATACTATTTATTCTATTTATCTATTTTACTTATGATTCAAATAAATGTAAACTCTTACATAAGGAAATGAATAGTGATTCATCCAAAAAATAGCACATCAAATTCCTCTAAATACGTTAGAAACCCGCATATTTGTAAGCGTTAACAAAAAAGTACCCTCGAAAAAAATCCTAGAAAAATATTTTTTTCTCCCGTAAAACAAAGCCGCGAGCGCAGAAATAACACGTGTTGAAATGTTCATTTTGTATACTGTTCTGACAATTAAGAAAGAGGAATAAAATGGTATAGTGCACCACTAAGGTGAGTCTATTCATTCTGCAAACGAGCCGTACATAGAAAAAAGGGCCGGTTTGTTAAAAATAATTGGGGGAGTGGTTGAGATGACATACGTTAAAGGATTAGAAGGAATCGTTGCAGCTGAAACAAAAGTAGGGCATGTTGATGGAGAGAAAGGTCAGCTGATTTATCGCGGATATTGGGCAAAAGATTTGGCGATCAATTATTCTTTTGAAGAAGTTTCTTATTTAATTTGGAACGGCACGCTGCCAAATCATGATGAGTTAAAAGCATTTAAACAAAAAATGGTGACTCATCGTACGCTTCCGGCTAATATTGTTGCATTAATGGACTGTTTGCCAAAAGATACAGAAGTGATGAGCGCGCTTCGCACATGTATCTCAGCTTTAGGAGACCCTTCATACAGCTGGCCTCCGACAAAGGAGCAGGCACTTGCGATTACAGCGGTCACACCTACCATTATTGCCTATTGGTATCGTAAAATGAATGATTTAGAAGTAGTAGAGCCTAACGAGCATTTGGATCATGTAGCAAACTATTTATACATGATTAACGGAGAAATTCCAGATCAAAGTTTGGTTACTGCGCTGAACGCATATTTTGTTTTGACAATTGAGCATGGGATGAACGCCTCGACCTTCTCATCACGCGTTATTTCATCTACCGAATCTGACATGGTTTCAGCTATTTGCGGAGCAATTGGCGCGATGAAAGGTCCGCTTCACGGAGGAGCTCCTTCTGGTGTTATTACCATGTTTGATGAAATTGGAAGTGAAGAGAATATTGAGCCTTGGGTTCGTAAAAAATTAGATAATAAAGAGAAAATCATGGGATTTGGTCATCGCGTTTATCGTACACATGATCCAAGAGCAGAAGCATTAAAAGAAGTATCGAAACAAATCTCAGGAGATAACGGGCTATTTGATTTAATTGTTAAAATTGAAGATAAAACCATTGAATTACTCAATGAATACAAGCCGGGTAGAGGCATTTATACTAATGTAGAATATTTCGCTGCAGCGGTTATGAAAGCGGTTGAGCTTCCGTCTGAACTATTCACCCCAACCTTCACAGCAAGCCGTGTAGTTGGCTGGACAGCTCATGTCGTAGAGCAGTCAGAAAACAATCGTATTTACCGACCTCAGTCTGCGTATATAGGTTATACGCCAGTTGAACAAAATCAATAAACACAACTGATTTCACATAAAAAACGTCGGTAGATCCGACGTTTTTTTCATATGGTTAAATATATTCTTTTTGAGAATAAAATCGCTTTAATAAATAGAATAATCCGACTGCTAAGCATAAACTTGCTGCAGCTAAGCTAGAGGTAATCATGGCGTGCTCACCTTCGGTAGGGGTATGTGAAAGTTTATAGCTGCTGTAGCATAAGAGAGCTGTGATACATAAACAGCAGGAGCTAATCAATCCATACCGCTTTTTGAAGCCAATAATAGATAGTAATACAATCAAATAAATTCCACTCACCATCATCATAATTGGAAACTGAGGGTGGAATTTAATTGTATATAACAAATAATCGATGTGAGAATAGTGATGAACCGCCGAGGACTTTGTTAGCCCTCCGGTCAAACTGGCTGATAAAGGTCCTTCAAGCATCGAAGAGCCGTTATACCAAGTAGCGACTGAGGAAAGTAAAAAAACAAAACAACTTGCAAATAGTTGCGTCATGCATTTTATTGACACGTATAGAAAGCTCCTCTCAATAACCATCTTTTGTTAATACAAGTCCGAAAATTATTATAGCAGGTTTTGAAAGTAAAAAAAGTCCTATTGGAATGGTTTCATAAAACGTTCATATTTGAAAAGGTTTGTTTTTTAAAAAGAAAGGGAAAAAAGTGAAACGGAAGATATGAATAGAGGAGAGAGAAAGATGAAGGCAGCAGTGATTTTGAATCCAAACGCAGGAAACAAAAAATTAGTAAATGAAATTGACTTTATATGTGATCGGTTAAACACTGCATTTGAGACGGTTACTTTATATAAAACAGAGCAACCTGGAGATGGTGCCGATCTGGTAAGGAAATTGGAAGGCAAAGCGGATGTCATTATTGGAGCAGGAGGAGACGGGACAATTTATGAGCTCATCAACGCTCTTGCTCCGTTGCAGCAACGTCCTGTATTTGCTATTTTACCTGGTGGAACGTGCAACGACTTTTCGCGTGCAATTGGAATGAATCAAAATCCTTTAAAAGCGGTGGAGCAAATTATAGAAAAGCAGACGGAGGCAGTGGATGTTGGAAAACATGGCGAAGATTATTTTTTAAACTTTTGGGGAATCGGCCTCGTAGCTGATGTATCTGAAAATATTTTGGAAGAAAATAAAGAGAAATTTGGTAAGCTCTCTTACTACATGAGCGTAGGCAGAACTTTAAATCAAGCAGAGCCTTTTCAATTAAAAATGACGAGCGAAAAAGCTTCCTATGAAGGAGAAGCTGTTATGGTGTTAATTGGAAACGGCCCTTTTTTAGGAGGAACTCGCGCTATGCTAGGAAACAGCTCATTTCAAGACGGATTATTAGATGTATTCGTTATTAAAGAAATGGGAATCGAGCCGGTTATGGCATGGTTACAAACAAGCCCTGATGAGGAACAGCTTAACCCTGAAAGCAACCTTATGCATTTTCGTGCAAAAGAAGTTCATATTGAAACCACTCCTGAAAAAACGGTAGATTGTGATGGGGAAAAAGAAACGACGACACCTTCAACGATTACGGTTCTCCACAATCACATCAATATGATAGTCGGAAACAGATAAAAAAACGCTGAAAGTTCCAGCGTTTTTTTTATGAAGACAGCCATCGCGGAGAAGTAAAAAGCATAATCATTATGCTGCTCATCGTAATAACAAGCATGGAGTAGCAAAAAGCAGTAAATCCGATAATATGTAAGCCCACTATCATAATCGTACTGTCTAAGATAAAAATGGTTATTCCTATATTGATTTTCCATTTTTTCGATACAATAATGGCAATTAAATCAAGCCCATCCGAGCTGATGCCGTAGCGAAGCATCAGTCCTATTCCCATCCCTACGAGTGCGCCTCCAAGCAATGAGCTAAAGAGCAAAGGAAGCTCTAGCGTGCCTTCGAGAATAGACAGCCATTCTGTCATAAAAAAAGAAACAAATAAACCTATACTTCCGTAAAAAAAGCTTTGACGATGACGAAAAAAAGCATATAAATAGACAGGTACATTCAAAAAGAAAATGGACAGTCCGATAGGAGTTCCAAACACATAGTATACGATAAGCCCAAACCCTATAAGTCCACCGTCTAGTAAGTGATACGGAGCAATAAATCCGTTTAGCCCTAGTCCAATTAATAAGCTGCCACAGCAAATCGAAACCACTCTCGAAAAAATATTCCTCACCCTATACGTTAAATTTTAATAGGAGTACTCGTCCCTCTATGTATATGGCAAGCTTAGGTTATTTAGAAGTGAAGAAGAAGAAAAAGAAAATTATGTAAAAAGTATTGATTCTATAACTCTGATATTCTATAGTTAATCTAACTTCGTTTTCACGACAATTTCTTGATTTTTTACGATACTGTTTAACTGTTTGTATTTTTTACTATATAAAAAAGTTTCGTTCTGCAAAAAGTATACGATTGTAATAAGTCGATAAAAGCACGACGCTATATAAAAGGGGTTGATTACGTGTAGGATTCTCTTTCTTTTCAGTCATACTAAAAAGAAAGAGGGATTGTCGTGAAAAATCGTTCCGTACTTTTTTTATGGTTTGGCCAAAGTCAAGCCAATTTAGCAGATGTATTATATATTGTTGCGTTAATCAGCATTCTTTATGCTCAAAATAGTTCTCCTGTGCTGCTTTCATGCATTCCATTTACCATTACGACTGCTAAGTTTTTGAGCAGTTTTATTGTGCCTTTTCTTATAGATCGCTACAGGGCTAAGCGTATTCTTGTTGTGTCTCAACTGTTAAAAACCAGTGTTTTATCTATGTTTTTCTTGTGGCATATGTCGCTTATCAGCATGCTGTGCTGCGTGGCGCTTATTGCTTTTTTCGATGGGTGGGCAGCTCCGGTTCAAAGCTCTATGCTTCCTCATTTAGTAGATAAAGAGAAGCTGTTGAAATGGAACAGTATGTTTAATGTCACTGATCAAATGATTCAAATTGCAGCCTATCCGCTTGGAAGCTTTCTGATCATTAGCTGGGATGCTACTGGCCTTTTATGGCTATCATTTTCGTTATTCAGTTTGTCAATCGTATTTATGCAGGCTATTCGCATTAACGCTCATTCTTCTAAAACGAAGCAAAAACAAGGGTTAAAAGAGGGATGGAAGCTAATTTGGCATTATCCGCGCCTGCGGGTTTTATTAGTCATGGAGGTTTTAGAAGGGATGGCTGCCGGCGTTTGGGCATCAGCAATTGTCTACGTGTTTGTGAAAGAGATATTAAATAAAAATGAAGCTTGGTGGGGATATATCAACAGCAGTTTTTTTGTTGGAACGGTTCTTGGAGGTTTCGTTTTGTTGAAGATTTCAGTTGAACAAGAGAAAAGCCTTTATCATATCGTAACACTAGGCAGTCTTTTATCAGGTTTCTTTACATTATTGTTCGGAGTGATGCCTGCTCCTTTTCTTTCACTTTTACTTAGTTTTGCTATTGGCATTGCCCTTCAAATAAGCGCTACATGTTCTTACACGCTTACACAAACGGCCGTTCCTTTAGAAAAGCTTTCTAAGGTACTTTCCGCTACGCTTAGCGTTTCATATGTGACGTTTGGGCTTTCGGTGCTGCTGCTTGGAGCTGTTGCTTCGCTAAATGTAACGGCGGCGTTTCTAACAGCAGGAGGACTGATTGTAATCAGCGGCTGTGTAGGTTTATTCTTGCGAAATTATGCGCTTGCTAACTAAAAAAGGTTGCTATTTGCAACCTTTTTTTAAAACATCGTATTTTCTCTCATCAACCATAAGCCGTATAAGGTTGTTTGCTTTAAATACCCCTTGTGTAAAAGTAGGGAGCTTTTCACGAAAACGAAAGGAAAAAGAGTATGGCTATCGAATTATGTTAAGAGCGTTGAGCTAAAAGGAGTGATTAAATGGTTGTCATTCGACAGGCGGTTGAAACTGATCGAGAGCGACTGGCTACGTTAATGCAAGAATATATAGTAAAATTCTGTGAGCAGCCTGCCCCTTCCCGGAAAGCTTTAACTTTACATATTAAGCGCTTATTGAATAGTCCTTCCTATGGTATCCAGTTTGTTGCTGAATTGGAAGGGAAACTAGTAGGTTTTGCGACGGTGTACCTATCGTGGAGCACCTATTATTTTAAAGAAACAGCCATCTTAAAAGACTTGTACGTATCTCCTTTAAACAGAGGAAATAAAATTGGTGAACGTTTGTTTAAGATCTGCCTGGCCTATTCTCAAAAGTATGAGTTTGCAGGGATGACCGCTGAGTGCAGCAGTGAAAATAAAGTGGCTCAAAACCTTTATCAAAAAATGAACGGTAAAGAAAATGCAGGGGTTCAATACCGTTTTTTTTAAGAGAAGTGCAGCTTTTACTTTTAAGACTTCTACTAAATGGCAAAAATATGTTATAGTATGAAAAGTGAAATTGATGAAAATGTCGGTGGGCTATATGTTAGAAGATGGTATCAATAGTAGGGGGAAGTTGGACTAGCTGTTTGAAAGGCGGCCATCCTATTTTTAGTATAGCCGCAAGGAAGGAGCAGGACCTTGAAAAAAAATCCAATCTTAAACGCGTGGAAAATAGTAACTGCGACGAGCGGTTTTTTACTTGCGCTGTTTATCTTTAAAGTCCGAAAAGGAAGATAATCATATAAAGAAAGCTCCTCGATTGAGGAGCTTTTTATTATTTAGTAATAGGAAACGTCAAGGGAGTCACTGTTGATAAAGAATCTCTGTAAGAATGATAAGTGAAATAATGACGTGTTGGACTATAAATAGTCATGTAAAGTAAATAATCATATTTCGTTTCCATATAGAAAAAAACGCCGTCTGCGTAGAGTGTATAGAAAGAGTACGAAATCCCGAGCAGCGTTTGCTTTTGTACACTTGTGCTTGGGTTTTCTTTAATCCATTCGTACAGTTCAAACACACTCACTCCTGGTGATGATTGCAGCGTGTGTACTTTGTCATATAACTTATCCGATACATCGGCAACCGACTGTTTTAATTGGTGAAATAAGTTGGACATTTGTTCTTTCATTGTGGTGAGCTCCTTTACGGGTAGTCAGCTATTAGCATGCTCAGGGAAATCCACACTTATGTATAGTTAGTGGATGGCTGATTTGAATTTGCCGCCCTGCGCTTCTTGGGTATCCATAATGGTTGTAAAGGCATGTGGATCTATTTCGGAAATAATGGTTTTAAGCTTGGTAATTTCCAAACGCGTCACAACTACGTATATGACTTCTTTTTCTGTACCTTCAAATCCGCCTTTACCATACAGTTTCGTCACGCCGCGGCCTAAACGATGTGTAATAGCGTCTGATAGCTCTTCATAGTGATTTGAAACTATAAAAGCTGCTTTTGTTTCATCAAGCCCTTGAATAATCGCATCGATTGTTTTAGAAGCAATATAGTACGTAAGGATCGAGTACATAGCCTGTTCCCACCCTAGCACAAACCCTGCCCAAGCGAAAATGAAGATATTTAAAAACATCACAAATTCGCCCACAGAAAACGGGATTTTTTTTGTTAATAAAATACCTAAAATCTCAGTTCCGTCTAACGCTCCACCGTGACGAATGACCGTTCCTACACCTGCTCCTAACAGCAGTCCGCCAAATACAGTAGCAAGAAGCGGTTCAGATGTTACAGCTGGAACATGGTGCAACTGAGATTCTACAATGGATAAAGCAACAACTGCAAACATAGATGAAAAGCAGAAGTTACGACCAATTTGTTTGTATCCACTATATAAAAAAGGGAGATTAAAGATGATGATAAGAAGACTGAACGGCAATTTCGTTAAGTACACTAAAATTAGAGAAATACCGATAATACCGCCATCAATTACAGAATTTGGGACTAAAAATAATTCGATAGAAACGGCAGCCAAGGAAGCCCCAATTAACATCATAATATAGCGATAAATGAGCCGACCTGCCTTTTCCTTTTTGTGCTGTTTCGTTGTCATAAAATCTTTCCTTTCAAAATACTGCCTATACGCAACTCTTACTAGTATAACTAAGTCTTGGGAACTCTATCCAATTATCTACTTTAAAAAAGACTAGCCAGAATAAACAAAATCCTGTTAAATTAAACGGTAGACATTTGCTGAAATAAAGGAGCTGTACATATGATAAACATTTATATTCCAGCGCTTCAAACAAGCGCTGGTGAAAAAGCGGCACGCTATATTGATACATTAACCAAACCGATAGGAAGCCTTGGAAGACTCGAAGAAATAGCAGTGGAATTAGCGGCCATGACCGGGGAAGTTTTTCCGACAGTCACGCCGCCAGGAGTCCTCGTTTTTGCAGGCGATCATGGAATTGTAAAAGAAGGAGTTTCAGCTTATCCGCAAGATGTAACGGCACAAATGGCGCTGAATTTTTTACAGGGAGGAGCAGCTATTAACGTGTTTAGTCAGCAAATAGATGCCCAGTTCAAACTGATTGACATCGGCATTGCTTCTGACCTTTCCCATAAAGACCTTGTACAACGCAAAGTGAAGCTGGGCACAGCAAGTTTTTATAAAGAAGACGCGATGACGCGCAGTGAGGCAGAACTGGCTGTTCAAGTCGGATATGAAGAAGCTGAAGAGCTTATTGCCCAAGGAATTAAATGTTTGATTGTAGGAGAAATGGGCATCGGAAATACTACGTCAAGCACGGCTATTTTAGCTGTATTGACAGGAGAAAAAGTCTCTAAGCTTGCAGGAATGGGCACAGGGATTTCTGACGAACAACTGCGCCACAAAGTGAACGTGATTGAAGAAGCGCTGCAAAACAGGCACATTAACCCTCAGGATCCAATTGATATTATTAGTAAAATAGGGGGTCTTGAAATTGCAGGGATGACAGGTGCTATGCTGGCGGCAGCTGCTCACCGTATTCCTATTTTAGTAGATGGTTTTATTTGTACAGTTGCAGCCCTTCTAGCAACAGAAATCAATACACAAGCAAGAGACTATATGTTTGCTAGTCACGAATCTGTTGAACAAGGTCATGCGTGTGCAATGAAGCTTCTTGGCAAGAAACCGCTCCTCAACCTCAATCTTCGTTTAGGTGAGGGAAGTGGAGCTGCTGTTACATTTCCACTGCTGCACTCAGCTTCACTGATGATTGCCAATATGGCCACATTTGAATCTGCGGGAGTGTCTGAGAAAGAATAAACCTAAAAAAGACATGGGAACAAAACCATGTCTTTTTTCTTTATTTTATAAAAAAATTTATATTTTTAACATCATAAACCAATAAATGCTAAAGCTAGCACCTGTTAAAATAAATGATCCAATAATTAACAATACCAGTGCAACGCGTCGTTTAATCGCTTGAATTTCTCTATCTTTTGGCAAACGTCCCATTGGTCTTCCTCCATTATGTAAATATTTCACGTATTTTCCTATTTTACTCCGCTTTAAAAAGAGAGAACATATGTCAAAGTTACTAAAAACCAAATTATTTTACAAAAAAATTGTATCCCCGTTACAGCAGGGCAAAGAATACGTATTTTTTCAGTTAGAAAAGGACTGCTCTAAAGGTTTACTTACATGGCAACAACCTTTATCATATAACTGACTATACTATGATGTTATCCAAAGTTGGAAGAAATCTCAATAAATGTGAGTGTTATAATTACATGATAAGAGTCAGAAAATTTTAAAAAAGAGTGTGAGTAAACAATGAACGGTATGTTGATTATTCGGAACGGTGCTCCTTTTTATGAAGGAGCTTCCGTGCCTATTCCAAAAGATAAAGCCTGTATTATCGGACGAAACAGTGAAGAATGGGAGCCTTATCTGGCCTTTCAAAGTGCTTACATTTCACGCAAGCATTTTGAAGTAACGTACGAAAGCAATGCCTTTTTCATTACAGACTTGTTTAGTAAACACGGGACAAAAGTAAACGGAGAAGAGTTACAGCCTGGAACCCCTCGTTTATTGAAAGAGCAGGATGTCATTACCTTAGCAAATGAGGAGGCAACTTTAGTATTTAGAAATGATGATATGGATGCAACCCTTGATTTAGGACCTTTGCTAAAACAAATAAATAAGCCATTTTACACATTAGATCCAATTTTGCAGAAAGTAAAAGTAAAAGAGGAAACGTATATTCTGTCAGATAAAGAATACGCGTGCTTAGCTTATCTTCTAGAATACAACAATCAATTTGTTTCAAAAGAAGCATTAAAAAAAAGCGTCTGGCCTGAACGAGTAGAGTCAAATGGAGAAATTCTAGTAGCAGCAGAAGAGCTGAATGCGCTGATTTACCGGGTTCGCAAAAAAATAGGAACATATTTAGAAATCGAAGTGATTCGAGGAAAAGGATATTGGCTGCACTTTAACGAAAATGGACGTGAATAGAATCACGTCCATTTTTTAATCTCGTTTTACAGCATGTACACGTATATGTTTAGCTTCTGCTAGCCAAGATCCATTTTGAAATAGTTTGTCTTGCATTCGATTTTCTAAGCGCGTAATGAGGACATTTTTAGTTTCTGTCGTCACGTGAGCAAAAAGAGGGGCTGCATTTGTTTCCAGCCAATTACGCAAGCCATTTTCCCCTTTTAACAAAAAGGGACGGCTGTAGTGAATAGCCGTGGTGACTTGAAAATTCTGTGATTCCAAAAGAGAAGAATATTCAGCTACAGAAGGAAAGTACCATGGGAAATCTCCATCGTTATAAGGGATATCAAACGTTTTAAATTGACGGATGATTTCTGTAAAAATTTCATCCATGTTTCCCTTTCCCCAAAATTCTGCTACAAATCGGCCGTTTGGTTTTAAAGCATTGTAAATGTTTTTAATGACAAGGTGAGGGGGACGGATGTCGTGTAAAGTTGCATTTGAAAAAACTGCGTTAAATTGTTCGTAATAAGGAAGGTTAAGGGCATTTAACTGTTCAAAGGATAGAGTTGGGTACTGATGACGAGCTTGTTCAATCATATTTTCAGAGCAATCGATGCCCGTTGCAAGGACATGAAGCTTATGAAGCTGCGAAATAAATTCGCCAGTGCCGCAGCCAATATCTAAAATATGTTCGCCAGCTTGAGGAGAAAGAAGGTTCATAGCACTTCCTCCAAATGAAGAAACAAACGGAAGATGATACACTTGAGCAATTTTTTGTTGGTTAACAGTTTGACTCATGAAGTGATTCCTCCTTTGTAAAAGATGATGACTATCGTTTTATAAGAAGAAACAAGCTTTGAATAGTAGATATGAAGTTATTGATAGAATTATACCATATATCTTACTTATTATGCCGAAAACCGCAAAGAAAAAGCGCACCAAACTTCTAGCTTGGGCGCTTACAAGCACGAACTATTAACTTAACCAAACTGAACAAATAGAGGAAGATCCGTATGACCCATCTCACGTACGTAGACGTATAAATTTCCTTTATGATGAATTTCATGGTCAATGGCCATTTGTAAAAGTTGACTTCCAGGAAGCTTTCTTCCAAACGCTGCAGTGGCGTCAATTGTTTTGTTTAAATCATCTTCGCTAAGTGAACGTAATACGTCTACTGTTTTTTGGGTATATTCAGCTGCAAGGTCCGATAATGACTTACCGCTAAAATCAGCTTTTTGACCAAGTGGCGATAAATCACCGGATTTTACCACTGATGCAAATGCATAAAAGGATGTTAAAATATGCGTAGATAAGTCAAAAGCGGACATAGATGTCGGGGCAGGCTTGTATTCATAGTGACCTGCCTCAATTTTGTTGATTAATTCATTAGTTACATTTCGATGTGCTAAAAAGTGATAAGTAATTTGTTCAACTGTCATGATGAAAGGCTCCTTTATTATGTATTCGCTCCTGAGTATAGCATCTGGAGATCAGAAAGCGAAGAAAAAACTTTAACAAAAAGAAAAACAGCTGCATGTGAGCAGCTGCTTTTCTTTTTATTAGAAATTACGTTGTTTTAATTCTTCAAGTAATAACTCCATACCTTCGCGGCTTAAAGTTAATTTGCCATCTGCGATTGTTACGTTGTCAGAAGATACTTCGCCAGTAATCGCACAAGCACCGTTCGGCTCATATTTCTTTAAAATAATTCGATCTGTTTCGACAAAAATTTCAACAGGATCTTTTACATCTATTTCAAGAACACGTCTTAACTCTTTAGGAATTACGATACGACCTAAATCATCTACTTTTCTTACAATACCAGTCGATTTCATTTTTTAATCACCTTTACTTTTATATTTTATTGAGTGCGCAAAATATTATTTTTGGAATTTCTAAGATGATTATATACTAGATAACCGCTAAATTTGTCGAAGTTATTAATATGTAAATGAACTGTAATATTATTGAAATATTATCTGTAAATACAAATCCTCCTACAATATGGAATATGTAGGGCTCTTTGTATGATATAGGAGATGCAGGAATTAATTACATTTGACATACAATTTTTTTTATGTTTATACAGCAGCATGGAGGTAGAGTACATGTAAGCGTGAAAGCAAACAAGTTGAAAAAATGAAGAAAATATGATTAAATTTAAAAAGTGACTTGCTCAAAATAATTAAATCGTAATGATTACGTATTTCAAATAAAAATTATTAAAACGAAAGGATGACAAAGAGTTTGGCTAAAAAATCAAAAGTGGTAAAAGAACAAAAACGTCAAGAGATGGTAGCGAAGTATGCGCAATTACGCCAAGAGCTGAAGGAAAAAGGAGATTACGAAGCGTTAAAAAAATTGCCTAGAGATTCTTCACCAACGCGCTTAAATAATCGCTGCCGCGTTACCGGTCGTCCGCGAGGCTATCTTAGAAAATTTGAAATGTCACGCATCGCGTTTAGGGAATTGGCCTACAAAGGACAAATTCCAGGAGTCAAAAAAGCAAGCTGGTAGTATAAAAGCCCTCATTATGAGGGCTTTTATTATTTATTAGCTGCAAAATATCGAGCGATCCCTTGGTAAATACCTGTAGATATTTGCTGCTGATACGCGTTAGAAGAAACAATTTGCTCATCGTGAGCATTTGATAAAAAGCCTAATTCAAGAAGTACAGCCCGCTGGTTATTTTCTCGAGTAACATAATAATCTCCAAAACGAACCCCCATATCCTTCATAGAAGGCGCGTTTTCAGCCATGCTTTCTTGAATGTATTTTGCTAATTCTTTATCTTTAGATTCACTGTAATAAAATGATGCGATGCCGTTTGCAGAAGATGAAGTAGACGCGTTATAGTGAATGCTGATAAATGCATCTGCATGCTTTGCTTCACTAACATTCACCCGTCCGCTCAGTGAAATAAAAGTATCGTTTGAACGCGTCATAAATACATTTGCTCCAGCATTAGCTAAGCGGCTTGCCACAAGTTTTGCTGTTGTTAACGCTAAATTTTTCTCAATCGATGACTTGCCTGACGTGCCAGGATCATATCCGCCGTGCCCAGCGTCTACTACAATAATTTTATCTTTTAAAGCAGCAGATGAGGAAGGCAAACTAGCTGAAGTTGTAGAATCAGCCGCAGCTGTTAACCCTTTTGATACCCATGCTGTTTGACTGGCAGAATACTGAATTTGCACCCAGTCATTCGTTTCGTTTACTTTTTTGAATCTTTCACCTGCTTTTGCTACACGGATAATTCCAGCACTTAAGCTCGGCTGAGTGCGTAAATTTGAAGCTTTTGTAATTTGAATCGACTGGGCTGTTTGTGAAGACTGTCCAGAACCTGTTTGTAAGTACTGACTTGCTACCCAGCCTGTTTTGCCGCTTGCTGTTTTAATCTGGGACCAGGATCCGCTTTCTTTTAACACGGTTACTTTTGCATTTCGCGGTAAGTTCGTCACAATGGACGCGCTTGTGCTCGCAGAAGAACGAACGTTTAATGAGCTCGCATTAACGACCGCTGACTTCGATGTTGTAGAGCCAGAATCGTTATCTGGCGCAGAAGAACCGGAGCTTGCTTGTAGGTACTGACTTGCCACCCAGCCCGTTTGACCGCTTGCCGTTTTAATCTGTGACCAAGACCCGCTTTCTTTTACCACCGTTACTTTTGCATTTCGCGGTAAGTTTGTCACGATGGATGCGCTTGTGCTTGCAGAAGAGCGAACGTTTAATGAGCTCGCATTAACGACCGCTGACTTCGATGTCGAATTTGCGGTAGACGTACTGTTTATTTGCGTTTTATTTATGTATTGAGATGAAATCCAAGCTTCTTTACCGTTATAGGTAATTTTAGCCCATCCTTTGCTTTCATCTACTATATCAACGGTGTTTCCCTTCGTTATTTTTCCAACGATAGCACCGCTTGTACTAGGCGTTGCACGTACATTTAACGATGTAGCAGTTACTTTGGCCGATTCAGCTGCATCTGCATCAATTGAATGCAAAAGCAATGAAGAGCTTAAAAGAACAGAAGAAACGGCTGTGTACATGACATGTTTTTTATTCATTTTTTCCTCCTTGCAAATTACAAATTTCAACATAAGGTTATTGGTATACAAATCATATATCGGCAAATAGTCCAAAATTTTGAGTTAAATCTACTATTATCTCATAATACCGATATTATCCATCATACTATATGTCGAAATTCAATTGTATAATGAATTTGAACTAGCTGCCATCCTTAAGGACAAATTTTACATTAATGTAAAATATAATTATATTAAAGGTGGAATTTAGCGATATTAAAGACCTTTAATCCTTTGTTCATCTACATTTTGAGGATATGTCTTCTACTAGTAAGAACGTAAAATAGTATAAAACAGCTGAGTGTGAATATGATAGAGGAGAGATAGAAAATAAAAGCTTATCTATCTTTTGGAGGAGGAAACATCCACAATTATGAAACATTTAGAATAAAAATAACAAAAATATATAAAATAATACAAAGCCTGTCTAGACGGGTGTAAAGCTCGTAGCATAAACTAAAAGTAAATAGTTAGAAAATTCTTTCTTTTTATTTTGAAACATGGTACAGTATAAAAAAGTGAAAGGGTGGAAACTGATATGCGAAAGATTGTTCAGTATGAAACAAAGTGGTCGCTTTTGTATCAAATGGAAAAAGAAGCGTTGCTTAATACACTAAAAGATTTTTCAGTAGACATCGAACATATTGGAAGCACGTCCGTTCCAGGATTGGCTGGTTCACCAATCGTTGATATTTTAATCGGAGTCAAACGCGAAGAAGATATAAATGAAGTGCGCGCTATATTAAAAAATAAATCTCACGTATATGTAGCGGAAAAAGAGATGTTTGTCTTATTAAAAGAAGGCGTTCCAGCTGCACACTACCCTCCAATTATGACAGCTAAAAATGCCCGTAAGCTCATTCCACATGATGCGAGAAGAAGTCATGTGTACGTAACGGTCAGTGAATCACCTTACTGGAACGAACGAATTAATTTCAGGGAGCAGTTACGCTCGAACGAACGTGCTAGAAAAAAATATGAAGGTATGAAATACGAGCTTTCAAAACGACTGTGGAACGATATTTCTACCTATGAGTACAAAAAAGAGGAATTCATTCAGCGCAGTCTATAAAAAACGTCATTTCAATTGAAATGACGTTTTTTTTAATTAATTATCTTGTAAAACAATGGTCTCAAGCTTGTCAGCAGTATTTACTGCGAGAACCGTATAGTTTTTACCACTTTGAAGATTTGTTCCAGGAAGATTTAGTATTTCTTTTCCATCTGCCGTGGAAACAGATAGATCATACGAACCCGGATTTACTACTTGATAACCTGAAATGCTTTTAAAAGACAGATCTTTAAATAAAGGAGCAGCACCTTTAGGACCTACGTTTACCGCAGGAGCATCAGGAGATAAATGAGCAACACGTAAGCTTGCTTTTCCATCCATTCCTTGCTTATTATTCGTGAAAGCCTGTAGTTCAAGGTTTTCTGCTTTATTTACAGCGGCCACTGTATACGATTTTCCACCGTCTACAACAAGGGTAGCTTCGATGATGGAATCTTTTGTTCCTTTTGTCTTCGCTTCGTATACTTCTACTTTATGAGAACCGGCTGCCAAAGGCAAAGAGTTGGCGACATCTTTAAACTTTGCTCCTTCTACTAAAGCTTTGTCATCCACAAAAATGTCTACAGCCGGAGCATCCGGTGAAGCATGAACGATGCGAACTTCTGCATTTTGAGCTGTTCGCTCATCTGCAGCAGGAGGTGTTTCAGCGGCAAATACTAACATGCGGCTAAGTGCCAAGAAGGCAATCACTGCTACCATTACGAATAGTCGTTTCATCAAGTATCACTCCTTTTTTAGTATACACAGCTTTATGTAAAGAGAAGGACTGTGCAGTTGTTAGCGTATACTAAATAAAATCAACTATTCGTTTGTTTGTTAACTTTTGATGTGTTTACTGAGATTTCTGACGAAAAAATCGAAGAATAGCCAAAATATTGTACAGCGCTGTTAAGAGCCATGTCAGTAAAAAGCCTAGGCCAAGCCCAATATTGGCATCTATATACGTATGGGTGAAGTCATCATATACGACGTAGGAAAGAGGAGCAATCGACAGTAAAAATAGAAGAAAAAACAAAAGCGTTTTCCATTTGTTTGAAGTGAAGGTTAAACAAAAGAAAAGGAAAGCAGCGAACAATAGAAGACCGTCTCGAATAGCCCAAGGTAAAACGCCGATATGTGGATTAGCGAGAAGAAAAGTCGGAACAATTGAAAGGAGGAAAAGGAGAGAAAGTAAAGTCACGTGAACAGTGTGCTTTTTTGTAAAAGCCGGCACCAATAAAAACGCTGCGGTTGCGCTTAAAAGAAAATTACAAATTAAAATAAACTCCATATCAACACCTCATTTATTGAGTATTACTTTTAGTCTATTCAGCACGCTGTTAAAGTAGATAAAAAAGCTGCGATGTTCATCGCAGCTTTTGGTTATTCGAATTTAAATCCTTGTTTTTCAAGCATCGCTCGAACTTCTGGATAATAAATGGTTTTATAAATAGCTGATACAGTTTGTGACCAGTTGCGGTCATCAGCACCGTTTGTTCTCTTTTTCATATACTCTGCCATTTCAGCATCATAGTCTTGAATCAATGACTTTAAGTCGTGATTATAGCTTTCACGATGGTGCACAGCAGCTTGTGGCAATCGAGGCTTTTTCGCAGAATGATCTGCCGGATGTCCAACCACAAGACCACTTACTGGGAATACGTATTCCGGTAAATCGAGCAGTTCAATGACTTCTAGTGGTTTTCTGCGAATTCCTCCGATTGGGACTGTACCTAAACCGAGTGATTCTGCTGCAACTGTTGCGGCTTCTAAAGAAATTCCAGCATCAGTTGCCCCGACTAAAATTGATTCAAGCCCATCGGTTACGCCAAGGGGGGCATCGTTAAGTTCAGCTGCAATCTTAGCACGATTAAAATCTGCACAAAAGATTAAAAATAGAGGAGCTTGGTCGATCCACGCTTGGTTGCCGGCAAGCTCTGAAAGTTTTTTCTTCTTTTCTTTATCTTGGACGCTAATAATAGTCACTTGCTGTCCATTAATAGAAGAAGCGGCTGACTGAGCAGATTGAATAATCGTATCTAAATGCTCGTCACTTACTGCTTCGTCTGTATACTGACGGATAGAACGATGATCTTGAATTGTACGAATTGCTTCATTCATGATGCGTCATCCTTTCAAAGAAGTTATGATTAACCTTGTAATGTTTTTACATCTAAAGGTGCTACAAGTACGCCAGTTTGAGCAAATGCTACAAAACTTTGGAAGTGAGCTGATTTATTGTGTGCTTGAATTGCTTCTTCGCTTTTCCACTCTTCAATCATCATAAATGTGTTAGGTGTAAAAGCATCTTCATATAGTTGATAGTTGCTGTTTCCTTCTTCTTGTAAAGAATGCTTAATTAGTTCTTGTACGTTTTCTAAAAATTCTTCTCTTTTTGCTGGGTTAACTTTCATTGAAGCTTGTAAATGAATCATGGGTGATTCCTCCTTTAATAATGATGGTGCTTTATATTATTTGTTTTGTTTTTAATCTTTCATTCAATTTATGATTAAAATGAAGATAAGTTCGAATATCATCGAACAATGAAACTATAACACCGATTAAATAACAGTGCAAGGAATTTAGTTCGAAAGTTATCGAACATTGATACACAAAAGAAGCTGTGTTATATTTTAAGCATGAGAAAACCTTATCAACCACCGAAATCTGAAATTAAATTAACGCCTATTTTACACGCGTTGAGTGATCCTAACCGGCTGCGAATTGTACAGTGTTTAGCGACAAGAAAGGAGCAGACCTGTTCGTATTATCAAAAATTAAATGTATCAAAATCAACGCTATCACATCATATTAAAGTACTTCGCGAAGCTGGAATTATCAAACTACGTATAGAAGGTACGCAGCACTATTATTCCTTGCGTTTAGAAGAACTTGAGGAATTGTTCCCAGGTCTGCTTCCTTCCATTATAAATATAGATGAGCAGTTATTTTAAAAGCTGAACAATGTTTTGTTCAGCTTTTTTGTTCAAAATAAATGTGTCCATGCAGGCTGCATCCAGGATTAAAAGAAGAACGACAGTGAGGGCAAGTCGAGTTACAGATTAAATATTCATGAATTGATAGCTCATGTTTACATACTCCGCAAAGAATAGCTTTTTCATTAAACATAGCTTTTGGCCACTTTTTAATATCATGATCAGCATATCCATTATGACATTGATAGCATGGATAATATGTATTACAGCAATAAAATTTTATTGCAATAATATCTTTATCCGTATGATAGTGCGTACAGCGCGTTTCGGAATCCACCGTATCACCTTTTACTATAGGTGCAGATTTGTTCATTATCATCACTCCCTATGAAAAGTATAGCATGCTTTTATACGCCTTATCATACATATGTAAAAAGAAAAATGCTATAATAAAACCATCGTTTTACATGTCAGATTGCATGCTAAAAAGATCAGATAAAAATTGATGTCAAAACAGATCGATTAAGTGAAGTAAAGAGAGGAAGAAAAAATGAGTAAGCAAGTTATCGTTTTTACCGGAGGCGGAACAGCTGGACACGTAACACCAAACATTGCCATTATGAAAGAATTAGACAGTGAAAAATGGGATATCCATTATGTCGGTTCTCACAATGGTATTGAGAAAGAATTAATTACAAAATTAAACGTTCCATATCATGCGATTTCAAGCGGGAAGCTGCGTCGATACGTAGATATGGAAAATGTAAAAGATGTATTTCGAGTAGCAAAAGGAGTTGGCGATGCACGTCGCGTGCTGAAAAAGTTAAAGCCTTCTCTTGTGTTTTCAAAAGGCGGTTTTGTCACAGTTCCTGTTGTAATGGCTGCTAAATCGCTAAACATTCCCGTGTTCATTCATGAAAGTGATTTAACACCGGGACTGGCAAATAAAATTGCGCAGAAATTTGCCACTAAAATTTTCACTTCTTTTGATGAAGCGGCAAACTATTTTCCAAAAGAAAAAGTGCAGGTTGTTGGTTCACCTATTCGAAAAGAATTATTTAGCGGAAGCGCAGCGAACGGGGAAAGCTGGCTTCGCTTTTATGATAAGCGCCCAATTTTAACCATTATGGGCGGAAGTTTAGGAGCACGTCGCATCAATGAAATTGTTCGAGAGTCCTTGCCTGAACTGCAAAAGAAATTTCAAATTGTACACCTGTGCGGAAAAGGCAATGTTGATACAAGCCTTGAAAAAGAGTCGGGCTACCGTCAGTTAGAATATGTAAATGAACAGCTTCCAGATGTTCTAGCGGCCACTGATTATGTGATTACACGCGGCGGATCAAATGCTATCTTTGAGTTTTTAGCCCTTCATAAACCGATGATGATTATTCCTTTGTCAAAAGCACAAAGCCGGGGAGATCAAATTTTAAATGCACAGTCCTTTAAGAAAAAAGGCTACTGTATGGTTGTGGAAGAAGAACAGTTAACAAAAGAAGTGTTTTTGCGTGAAGTAAATGAGCTTCAGCAGCAGGCAAGTACGATGAAGCGTACAATGCGTGAAGCAACAAAAACGGATGCCATTTCAATTCTTGTAAATGAAATTGAGAAAATGAACTAAAAAAAGCGTTCTTATCGAGGAGATAAGAACGCTTTTTTCTGAAAGAGGAGGAGGAAGCAGGCCGTAAAATAATTCATGATGAAATGGAAAGTATTTTGTCACGTGCGTCTGAACAAAATTTTGTACCAGTTGTAGATGATCAAAATATTTTTATTGGACTCGTGCGGCGAAGAGAGATTATAGAGTATTGTATCTCTCAACTTTTTATACATGGAGAAACGCCTTTAAATGTGAAGATTTAGTTAAGTTTGCGTAAAAAACATAATTTTTACATAAAAGGTAGTCTCTTTTTATATAATTAATGTTATAATAAGAGATGTAAAGACGAAACTTGCGTAATGTAAGCCTCTAACATTTGTTAGAGGTTCTTTTTTTACATAACATAAAACATTTGATTTCAGTTCTTTCTATGGTTAAGTTAGAATAAGTGTTAAAGTAAGAGGTTTCTTGCTTTTTCACATAAGAAAAGTGAGCTGTACAAAGGAGACAAAGTATATTGATTACGGAAAAAACAAAAAGCGATCAATTACGCAGCATATTCAAAACTATTATCTTCGCTATCGCTCTAGTATTTATGATTCGCGCATTTTTATTTTCTCCGTATATTGTAGAAGGCGCTTCAATGAACCCAACGCTGCATAACGGAGAGCGTTTGTTTGTGAATAAACTGTCGTATTCGCTCCATGATATTCGCCGCGGAGATATTGTGATTATTAAAGATGAAGCTAAGAATAAGCATTATGTAAAAAGAGTAATCGGTCTGCCAGGTGAAAAAATCGAAATGAAAAAAGATCAGCTTTATATTGATGATAAAAAAGTAAGTGAACCTTATTTAAAAACGAATCGTCAAATTGCCAATAACATGGATATGGAGCTTACAGGAGATTTTGAACCCGTTCAAATACCTAAAAACGAAGTATTTGTAATGGGTGATAACCGTCTGTACAGTATGGATAGCCGCAACGGTCTAGGCCTCATTGATGAAAAACGGATTGTCGGAAAAAGCGAATTTGTATTTTACCCCATTAAAAAAATAAGAAAAACAACGTAAAAAGAAATGCCGGCGAAGGTATTTCTTTTTTTGTGCCTATGTCTACTCGGCTTCTAGATGGGCAAGCTAAGGAAAAAAGGGGTGATTTAATTGAAGACAGCCTATGAAAAATTATTTAAGCATTTTAAATTTGTTGATGCTCTTGAGATGAAAAACCGATTAGCAATGGGACCTATCCTCACATACGCTTCACGGGAAAACGGAGAAATATCTGATATCGATCTGACTTTTTACGAAAAACGAGTAGGGGGCGTAAGTACGGTAATTGTCGGCCCCGCGTTTATCACAGAAAATGGCCAAGTAGCACATGGTCAAATCGGCATTCATCGTGATCATGTCATACGAAAGCTTCATCAACTAACCCAAATGATTCATAGAAGAGGAGCTAAAGCGATTCTTCAACTATCACACGGGGGAAGAAAGTGCGTAGAAATGAAAAATAAATGGCAAGCCATTAGCCCAAGTGAAAAGCCTCATAAACGTAAAGGGAAAAAGCCTGTTCAAATGACCGAGCGCGATATAACTTATATGGTTCAAGCGTTTGGCGAAGCTACCACCAGAGCTATGGAAGCCGGGTTTGATGGAGTAGAAATTGACGGAGGAAATGAATGTTTACTGCAGCAGTTTATGTCAAGGCAAGCAAATGAACGGAGCGATTCTTATGGTGGAAGCGCAGAAAACCGCTTCACTTTTGCACTTGAAGTTATTCGTGAAGTGACGCGTCGAGCAGCACATGCGGGCAAACCATTTATTGTGGGATATACATTAGCGCCCAAAGAAAAAGGCTATTTAGGAAATAAAGTAGAAGATACATTTGAGTGGATTGATCGTCTTGTTCATACAGAAATTGACTATTTACATATCAGTGCTTTGCATGAACCTACCTTAAGTAGTGAAGAAAATCGTTCACTGGTTTCTTCGATTATTAAGCACGTCAATCACCGGGTCCCTCTTGTGGGTACAGGAGGACTTACGGCAACAGAAGTAGCAGAAGCTTTTGAGAAAGGGCTGGCTTTAATTACGATTGAACAAGCATTAGTTGTGCAGCCAGATTGGGTAGAAAAAGTGATAAATAGCGATGAGCCCGCTTCTATGGATGTGACGTCATTAGACAAAGATATGAGTTTGCCACCTGAAGTACTAGCTCACTGGCAAGACATGCATAAAAATGACCGCCCTTATTAAGTGAGCGGTCGTTTTTATGTTGTTGACTTAACAAGAAGAATTTTATTTTACTGATACTATAACCAAGCAGCATACATAGACTAAAAGAAAAACTAAAAACACAGTTGACTTCTAGGAATAGTTAGGATTACAATATAAACAACTTATTCATAAAACGGACAGCTGATCGGACATACCGAAGGCTTCTAGCAAACAACTGTTGGAGGCCTTTTTGTGCTTTCTAACAGAAGATGAAAGTGGAGGGACAACATGAAAAAGTTAATTACGTTTGCACTTATTGGCTTTTTAGCTCAGTTAATTGATGGATCACTTGGAATGGCATACGGGGTGACATCAACTACGCTGCTTTTAACGTTTGGAATTGCACCAGCTGTGGCTTCCGCATCTGTTCACTTAGCAGAAGTTGTAACAACGGCAGCTTCGGGTGTTTCGCATATTAAATTTGGAAACGTAGATAAATCGATGGTGTTAAAACTGATTATCCCGGGCTCCATCGGAGCTTTTGTAGGAGCCTGCTTTCTAAGTAATTTACCTGGAGATGCAGTAAGGCCTTACGTTTCAACATTCTTATTGCTTCTAGGAGTTTATGTATTATTTCGTTTTTTATTTACGTTTAAAACAAACGAAGAAAAGAGCACCAAACCTTTATCGACGAAGCAGTCTATTCCTTTAGGGTTAATTGCTGGATTTGCTGATGCTACAGGAGGAGGAGGCTGGGGGCCGATAGCAACGCCTGTATTGCTAGCTAAAAAAGGCACAACAGCACGGAAAGTCGTTGGAACCGTGGATACAAGTGAATTTGCTATTGCCGTCTCGGCTACACTTGGCTTTTTAATTTCTCTTGGCTGGGAGCAAGTAAACTGGTTCTGGGTAGGCGCCCTTATGATTGGCGGAATTATCGCGGCTCCGATTGCTGCATGGTTTGTTCGTATTATCCCGGCTCACTTGCTTGGTTCACTTGTTGGTGGGTTTATCATTTTAACAAATGCTCGAACACTCTTAAATACATGGATATCCAGCAGCTCAACTCAGATAGCTGTATATGCATTCATACTTATTGTGTGGGCAGCAGCGATCATTTACTCACTGTTACAAGGGAAAAAATATAATCAAAATCGAAACGTAGAAGTTTCGTAATAAAGAGGATGGAATAAAAGTAGCTTAGTTAAAGGGAGATCTGAACGTGTTTAATTCTTGATGGAGAATCAAATGCGTTCAGATTTTTTTATGGTTAGGGTGAAGAGAGTTTCATGTATGTAGTGGTTTCTAGCTGTTGATTGGAGCGCAAGCGACGAGGAGGCTTAGCGGCCGCCTGCGGAAAGCGAAGGCTTGCACGGAAATCAACAGCGGTGTAACAAGGGGCCATACTAGCGCATTATCCCATTTGTTCGTCTTTAGATTGGGGTGATTTCGTAATGTCTCAATCTCTTTTATTATCTGAATTCCGTAAAATAGAGAAGCGTAGATATTTTTTTTGCGTCTTATGATACAATAGACGAGTTCATTCATGAGTGGGAATACTTTCTAACACATATAAAATTCATTGAATCGTCGAGGTGTGAAGAGTAAGTGGTCTATTTTATTTTAGTATTAGTAGCAGCTATCGAAGTAATTGTCTTATTGATTAATCGACCTGTATTTGCAAACATTCCGTATGTTCAAGTATATATTGTTCCTTTGTTAATAGTAATTGTCATCACGATGTTACTTTCGCGAAATCCAAAGAGATTTATACGGTGGTTCAAACAAGGGCTTATTACGATTTCAGTTGTTGTGCTTGTATTCGTACCGGTTCTCTATGCCAAAAATCTCCCGCTGTATGGTTATAATGAAGCAAAAAAAATGCTTGCGCAAAGAGAACAGCTCTTGCTAAGTCAGTTCCAAAAAGGAAAATACGTATATCCAGCAAAAGACAGCCCTAAAAAATACCGTTATCTATTTAAAGTCAATCGTGGAAACGGCATGCTTGAATATGTATTCGACCCATACACAGGCGGTTATGAAGTTGTGACAGATGTGATAAAAAAATAAAGGTTTAGCTTATTTAAAGCTAAGCCTTTTAATATGAGAAAAATTGAAACTTTTTGAAAATCTGTGCGTATTTATTAAAGAACGTTCACAAAAAAGTCACAAAAGGAGTTGCACAATGGGGAAGTTAGAATACCGACTGCTAAAGCCTGATGATACGTTTGTATCTATTTATCACTATCAATCTATTGAACTTGAACAAATTTTAGCAAGAAGAGAATGCGAATTTTTTGTTAAAGAAGGAGTAACGTATAAACAAACTTCATCTGCAGTCGAAGATGATATACATATTATTTATGTAAAAGAACATGAACATGGGCCGAAAGAGCAAGCAGAAGACGATAACAGAGAGATTACGTTAGAAGTACGCGAACTGAATTCTCTTCGAGGACATCCGATTTTATTCGTCTCTTCATTTCATACCCATTTGGACGTATTAAGCTATATCGGAACAGTTTATACATACTACAATGGATGGGAATGGGAAAGAGACTCTGCGGAAATTGATGAAGATCGCAGCGTGTACAGTTTATATGTAACAAAAACAGGCGTAACGTATGAAGGGGGGAAGGCGTAATGTCAAAAACAAAAAAAATGATGGCCGGGGTTTTGACCACAGCTTTAATGACATCGCTCGTTGCCTGCGGTTCAACTGATCAGGCAAGACCAGCTAAACCGAAAGATAAATCGTGTGACAAGTGGAAGTGGGATGAAGATACCCAAACGTACTACTGTTCAGATTCTTCTTCTTCGCACAGCGGCTCATATTATCACGGAGGCCGCTACTACGGCTCTAAAAAACAGTTGACCTCATCATCGGCCTATAAATCATTTAAATCAAGCAGCTCGTATAAATCTGGAATTGGGAGCGGCTCTAAAGGCGGTTTTGGCGGGTAATGCATAAAGAAAAGCGAGAAATGTTTTATAAAGAAATTGAAGATTTTTGGCACGATTTATACGGAACAGAGTATGCTCTTTATGACGTACATATAGAGTCTTCTCATATCATTGATTCTATTAAAGAAGCTGCAAATCAAATTGGGGAATTATTTTTTAAAACTGCACCTTTACTTCGTTCGTTAGATGATCAGACGCTTTTTTCTTTAGGATTTCCAAAAGACAGCCTTCCGTACCTACGACTGAAAACGATGAAAACAGAAAGTGTGATTTCGCGCCTTGATTTTGCTGTTACGACTGATCAAATCAAGCTTTTAGAACTAAATGCGGATACGCCTACGTTCATTAAAGAATTATTTCATGTAAATGAGTTAGTCTGTCGGCATTTTCAAGTACAAAACCCTAATAAGCTTGAAGAAAAAAAGCTTGCTTTAGCATTAAAACACGCCATTTTTGAAGCTTATAACGAGCTCGATAGAACGAACTATCCAAACGTCGTTTTTTCTTCGCACGATACGCATGAAGAAGATAAGTTAACGACTCTTTATTTAATGAAGCTAGCCGATGTAGATGCTACATACGTTCCATTATCGCAGCTTCGAATTGTCCCTTCCTCTACAGCGGAAGAAGGTGAACATATAGAAGCGGGCGTGTATGATCAATATGGACAAAAAATAGACGTACTCTATCGCCAAACTTATCCGCTTGAACATTTAATTGAAGATGAAGATCCGAGTACGCATGAAAAAGTCGGACACATGCTTTTAACATTAGCACAGCAAAAACAAGTAGCCATAATCAATCCGCCTTCTGCATTTTTGCTGCAGTCCAAAGCCGTGCAAGCACTCATTTGGGCTTTGCATGAACAACATCATCCTTTCTTCACTAAAGAAGAGCATCACATCATTGAAACATACTTTTTACCAACGTATTTAGAAGAAGATACATTTATTGAAAGAAAACAAGCATTTGTGAAGAAACCATCCTTTGGTCGTGAGGGAGATACCGTTGAAATTTATAATGAAGACGGAATCAAAATAGACGAAGATCAGCATAAGACATATCAAGAATACACGGCTGTGTATCAACAGTTTATTCCTTTGCCAACTGCAACGATGAAGACTCAAACGCAAACAATAGAGGCTCATATCATGTACGGGTGCTTTTTATTAAATGGAAAAGCAAGCGCAGTAGGAATACGAGCTGGAAATCAAATTACGGATAACGAATCGTACTATTTGCCGATTGGATTAAAATGAAAAGGGGAATAAAAATGACACAATGGATTGATTGGGCTAGTATAGGAAGTTTTTTATCTCACGTAGCGGTAGGGTTAGGGTTATTATTTATCGGAGTTATGGTATTTGAATTAACAACAAAATTTAATGACCGTGAACTCATAAAAAAAGGCAATGTGGCGGTCGCTTTGAAGTTATGGGGAAAAGGAATTGGGCTTGCTATTGTCATTTTTACTGTATGGAGCAACAGCTTAAATTTGGTAGATGCAACTCTTTGGGGAGTAGTAGGTATCATTACTCAAGTAGTGGCATATTGGATTATTGAATTTATCATGACGCCTAAAACGAGCCTAGCCAAAAAAGTAGAAGAAGGAAATGTAGCCGTTGGAGTAACTCTTTTTGCAGCGTCGGTTGCCGTCGGCCTTATTGTGGCCGGAAGCTTAACATATTAAAAGAAGGCGATTCCTGTTTTACGGGGAATCGCTTTTTTTATGTCCAGATTGCTCGTGTTCACTTAGTAATAATGTACGTGTATTTTCACGGTCGGCACGAACAATTTTTTGCTGTGTGTAAAGCGGAATGACAAAGAGCAAAATAAATAAAAAAACATAGCTCATTTTTGTTATCCTCCCATGTAAATTGTAAACGCCTGCTAATAGTGTGTGACAAACAATACGTAAATATAGCATATTTGACTGGGTGAACTGGAAAAAATTGAGGGATGCAAAAAGAATATAATCTCACCTTCAACAAAAACTAAAAGCAGTATAGAGGCACGTCTTTTATTAAGAAAGGAGTTGGAAAAAGTGAAAAGGTGGCTCATTTTGTGCTTCTTGATTGTAATCGCAGCTGGATGTGGACGCCCAGATGAAACGTCTCAACCGAGCATTTTCCTTATACCAGAAGGGTACAAAGGATGGGTTATGGTCGAATATGATAAAGATAACGGAAACCCCAGCAAGACAGAAGGAGACTACACTGTATTTAAAGTAAATGACCAGGGAGTCGGGAAAACCAAAACGCTTTTAAGCGGCGGCGGCTGGGCAAGAAATAAATATTTCTATGTAAATAAGAATGGAGAGCGAAAGCAATTGAAGCAGGGGAAGATGATACATGGAACGACTCAAGGTAACAAAAATCATACGGTAACCTACTTTTTCGTCGGCACCGCAAAAGAGTTCGATAAGGCCGGAGACTATCGAAGAAAACTTACCGAAGAAAGTTCTTCGTAAAAAAAGAAACGTTGCCTCTTCGGCAACGTTTCTTTTCTATCTTCATTTGAATGTGCAAAAGACGGTATCTTTTAAACGTTGAATTTCGCTTAATGCTTCTTCTTGCTTATGAATTACCCAATCTGGCAATGAATGTTCAACCGACAGCTCGTCGAAACAAGCCCCGCATGTTTTAACTTCAATATAAGATTCAATATACTGAAGGTGATCTAAGTTATAAGCCCAAAGTCGACGTTCAGGGCATATCGTTTCTAAGTAAAGCGGAAGCTGAAAAAAAGGATCTACTGCTTCAGAAAGTTCTAACGGTCCTTGGCTATCAGCGTTGG
This sequence comes from Priestia sp. JV24, assembly GCF_025910025.1. Classification (NCBI taxonomy): domain Bacteria; kingdom Bacillati; phylum Bacillota; class Bacilli; order Caryophanales; family Bacillaceae; genus Priestia; species Priestia sp. JV24. The sequence goes on along the minus strand of NZ_JAPCIN010000020.1, from coordinate 259,786 downwards.
TTACGTCTAGATAACCGCAGTGAGGACACGTGCATGAGTGCGTTGACCCGCTCAATTTTTTATCCAGTTTTACAACTCGCGCACATAGTTCGCAGTTTGGACATTTTACTAAGATAAAGTCAAGGAACTTATCTAAAAATTGTTGCTGTATTACTTGCTGATTTGTCATTTTTTGTACCTCTAACTGTCAAACTTTTTTTAGTTACGAAAATAAATCATGAAACCTACATACTATTCATAACACATGATGAGGGTTAAAACAACAAAAACCCTTTTCGACAGAAGGGTTGTGTGCTATAGTATGACAAATCAGAATAAATAAAGAAAAATGGTGAGAAAAAATGAGTCAAAACGAACAATGGACATCAAAACTCGGCTTTATCTTGGCATCTGCCGGTTCTGCAATTGGAATCGGAGCCATTTGGAAACTGCCTTATGTAGCCGGAACAAGCGGAGGAGGGGCCTTCTTTTTACTGTTTATCTTGTTTACAGCAATTATTGGTTTGCCGCTTTTACTTGCTGAATTTGTACTAGGTAGACATACACAAAAAGAAGCAATTCGTGCATATGATGCAGTTGCTCCCGGCTCCCTATGGAAAGGAATCGGGTATTTAGGCGTGATTACATGCTTTATTTTATTATCCTTCTATAGTGTAGTAGGAGGCTGGATTTTGCAATATATTTTTGCAAGCGTCACGGGTCAGCTGAATGGAGTAAGTGACTACGGGAGTTTATTTAACTCGACCATTGCTAATCCAACACGTGCTGTTATCTCTCAATTTGTTTTTCTTCTTTTAACAATTGTTGTAGTAGCAAGAGGCATTCAAAATGGTATTGAAAAAGCAAACAAAATTTTAATGCCTGCTCTCTTTATTTTATTTATTATTATCATTATTCGTTCTTTAACATTAGAAGGGGCAATGGAAGGTGTATCTTTCTTTTTGTATCCAGATTTTTCAAAGCTTACATCCCAAACCATTTTGTTTGCGATGGGACAAGCATTCTTTTCCCTTAGTGTAGGCGTTTCAGTTATGGTTACGTACAGTTCGTATCTATCTAAGCAGCAAAACTTGCCAAAATCGGCTATTTCAATTTCAGCGTTAAATATTTTGATTTCTTTACTAGCAGGACTGGCCATTTTCCCTGCGGTCTTTTCAATGGGTGTAAAACCGACGGAAGGACCAGGTCTTTTATTCATTGTATTGCCTTCTATTTTTGAACAGCTTCCGTTCGGAATTGTGTTTCAAACTTTCTTTTTAGCGCTGTTTTTATTTGCCACTTTGACATCTGCGTTTTCGATGTTAGAAATTATTGTTGCTTCTTTAGCCAAAGGAGAGCAGCATAAGCGTATAAAGCTATCTTGGATTTCTGGCTTGCTAATCTTCATAGTAGGAATACCTTCAGCGCTATCGTATGGTTTGTTAAGTGACGTATCGATCTTTGGAAAAAGCATCTTTGACGCTTTCGATTTTCTTGTAAGTAATATCCTTATGCCACTAGGTGCTCTTTTAATTGCCATCTTTGTTCCTTGGAAAATGAAAAAAGATGTGCTAATTGAAGAATTCAAGCACGGTTCAACGAATGTGAAGCGCTGGTTCTCTTTATGGCTTCTTGCTATTCGATACATTGCACCTGTTTTAATTATCATTGTATTTATTAACATGCTAGGCTTTATCTAACGAAAAAACGCTGTTAAAACGCTTGGTTTTAACAGCGTTTTTTTGAAGGAAGAGGAGGAGTATGATGCTTGATTTCTTGTATGATATGTTTGTAGGGGTAGGGGTATTTATTTTATTAATAATTCTGTTGCTAGTAGCGAGAACGTCAGGGAAACGCAAGAAATAGGCGGGTATAATTCCCAGTGTAAAAACCCCAAAAAAGACTAACACCACAGAATTAAACTATGATAATATATTATCCTATGAGCATAATCAATGCTCACATATGTTGTGATGAAGCGTTTTTTAGAAAGAGGGATCATCTTGAGTGGAGAAGTTCTTGTCAAGATTTTATCTCAAGCGTATGAACAAAAAAAGACATTACCAATCGTCTCATTCTCGTCTTTTTTTGAACAAAAAAAGGTGGGCTTTCGTTTAAATAACGATGTGTCCGCTGATATTATCTACCATACGCTTATGTGTATTCAGAGAAAAACGTGTGTCCAAGATGTGTTAGTGGAAGTACTAAAAGTTGATAGTCCAAACAATGACGGGGCATTTTCTGATTGTGTATATATTTTAGCAAATGGTACAAAACAGCAAGTGAAAGAATGGGTTCAACCCTTACATCCTAAAAGAGTGAAACAAGGATATCAGCACGGGACACCCATTGATGCGCCACAGTTAAAAAATGACTACCACGTGTTTGCCGTTACTTGGTCATAAGCGTTTAACCCAAAAAACATCCTGCTGTCGCTGCAGGATGTTTTTTTGTTAATAAGGATGAGCATCGTGTCCTTTTTCATTAGCTTCTTCTACCGCATCAGCAGCTTTGTTGCTTCCTAACGGTGAACCGCCTTCTTTTGGCAATTTCCCGTATGTAGGAGTCATTTCTGCTCCCATTTCAATTTCTAGGGAACCATCATCATGCATCAGAAGACCAATGCCATTTGCTACGCGATTGCCGTAGTCAAAATCACATTGAGTTAAAAGCTCAATCATCTTTGTTTGAACGGTATGGTGACAACATTTTAAGCCGTCTACTAAATTTTGAATAAGCTCATCACGTTCCCAGTCCTCTAGTAAACGATAGCGTTCACCAGCTTGCTTAAAGTCATTTGTACGATCAATTTTTTCTTTTTTTACATTTCCTTCAACATAAGGCTGATGAGGTTTTGGATGGTCATGCGCTTCTTGAAGACCTCCAAGAGAAGAAGGCTCATAGTTCACATGCGGGTTCTGACCTGGAGCAGCGTCTACATGATAGGCCATTTGACCATCGCGTTGATTTGTTGCTACATGTTTTTTCGGCGCGTTAATAGGCAGCTGCAAGTAGTTTGTTCCCACCCGGTGACGCTGCGTGTCGGAATAAGAAAACGTTCTTCCTTGCAGCATTTTATCATCAGAAAAATCTAGCCCGTCTACAAGTACACCAGTACCAAATGCGACTTGCTCCGTTTCAGCAAATACGTTGCTTGGATTTTTATCTAGGACCATTTTACCTACTGGGAGAAATGGAAATTGGTCTTCCGGCCAAATTTTCGTGTCATCGAGCGGATCAAAATCCAGTTCGGGATGCTCTCCATCTTCCATGATTTGTATACAAAGTTCCCACTCGGGGTAGTTACCGCTCTCAATCGCTTCATACAAGTCTTGAGTGGCGTGACTAATATTTTTAGCTTGAATTTCTTCTGCTTGCTTTTGGGTCAAATTTTTAATTCCTTGTTTTGGTTCCCAATGGTATTTCACAAGAAACGCATCGCCATCTTTGTTTATCCACTTATATGTATTAACACCGGAACCTTGCATTTGCCGATAGTTAGCAGGTATTCCCCAGGGTGAAAATAAAAAAGTAATCATATGCATAGCCTCAGGGGTGTGAGAAATAAAATCAAAAATACGCTCGGTATCTTGACGGTTTGTCACAGGATCGGGCTTAAAAGCATGAATCAAATCAGGGAATTTAATAGCATCGCGGATAAAAAATATTTTAAGGTTATTTCCTACTAAGTCCCAGTTTCCGTCTTCTGTGTAGAACTTTACAGCAAATCCCCTTGGGTCTCGCATTGTTTCTGGAGAGTCCTTTCCATGAGTTACGGTAGAAAATCTGACAAAAACGGACGTCTGTTTGCCTGCTCCTGAAAAAACTTTTGCGCGGGTGTATTTTTCAACGGGCTCGTCACCAAGCTTTCCGTACGTTTCAAAATACCCGTGAGCTCCCGTTCCCCGGGCATGAACAACACGTTCCGGTATACGTTCACGATCAAAATGCGAAATTTTTTCAATCAGCTGGTAATTTTCAAGAGTAGCAGGTCCTCTGTTGCCTATCGTTCGAGAATTTTGGTTATCACGAATGGGGTGACCTTGACGCGTCGTAAGCGTCTGCTCGTTTTCTCCGGCTGCATAGCGTTTGTCTTCCGAGTCACCTGATCCGCTAACATTTGTACCATGAGTGCCTTTATGGCTCATAAAATAATCCTCCTTGTTTCAAACATAACAAGACTATTTTTTTCAGCCCTCGCTTTTTTATTCATTAATATGGAAATAATATAAATTTTTAGAAGAAAAGCTGTTTTACTAGAGAGAGAAACAAATCCGCTAAACGAATAAATTTTAAAAAAGTTTCACATTTCAAAAAAAAATAAATTGTTTTTTTTGAAATATAAAGATAATGTTACGGGTGATTTTTTACCTATTATTAGTGTAGGAAAAGGAATAATATTGGAATATATTAGCTTTTTTGTCGAACTTATTAAGTGTTAAACGACAATAAACTACGACAATATACACCATACAGCTGCGCTGCTGTCGTTTCCTGTAACATAAATGTAATATTAGTGATGTTATTTTGTAATAATGTGTTGTTACAATGTAAACGTCTTATAGATTAGTAGATTATGGCATTGGAGGAACCTTTTTTTATGAAAAAGTTGATATATTCGTTAGCGTTATGTGGATCTTTAACAGTAGTACCTACAATTAGTGAAGCTGCTTTAGGAGATGCTACGCTGCACCCAGGAACAAGTAATTCAGATGTGAAAGAATTACAGCAAAAATTAAAAAACAAAGGCTATTTTACATACGGTACAACAACAAACTATTACGGTTCAATCACGACTAGCGCAGTAAAGTCGTTTCAGCGTGCAAATGGTTTATCTGCAGATGGTATTGCAGGTCCATCTACATTTAATAAGCTGCTAGGAAGCGGAAGCTCATCAATTAGCTCAGGTTCATTGCTGCGCGTTGGTTCAACTGGACCAAATGTACAATCTTTACAGCAGCAGCTAAAGAATAAAGGCTATTTTAAAGGAACTACGACTCAATACTTCGGTTCAATTACAAAAAATGCAGTAATGGCATTTCAACGTGCAAACGGACTGTCTGTGGACGGAATTGCGGGTCCGGCTACGTTAAGCAAGTTGAAAAATGGCGGTTCTAGCGCTTCAACTGGTGGTTCTAGCTCTAGCAACTCAACTATTTTACGTCAAGGTATGAAAGGTTCAGCAGTAAGCAGCCTTCAGCAAAAACTAAAAAATAAAGGTTACTTCTCAGCTGGTGTAACAGGCTACTTTGGCTCAATTACAACAAGTGCAGTAAAATCATTTCAACGTGCAAATGGTTTATTAGTAGACGGAGAAGCGGGTCCAGATACGCTGAATAAATTAAATTCAAGCAGCTCTAGCAGCTCAAAACCTTCAACATCAACAGGAAGCAGCACAAGCTCAAGCTCAGCTTCAAAAGTTATTTCATACGGTAAACGTTTTATGGGAACACCTTATGTTTGGGGTGGAGCTGCGCCTGGAGGATTTGATTGCAGTGGTTACCTTAACTATGTATATCGCAATGCAGTAGGTGTAAGTCTTCCTCGTACAGTTGCTAGCATCTATCAAACTGGTACGCGTGTAAGTTCACCTCAGCCTGGCGATATCGTTTTCTTTGAAACGTACCAACCAGGAGCTAGTCATGCTGGCATTTATATCGGAAACGGTCAATTCATGCATGCAGGTTCTTCAACAGGCGTGACAATCACATCACTAAGCAACTCTTACTGGTCAAAACGTTACTTAGGAGCAAAGCGTTACCTATAAGAGTGTAACAAAAAGGAGTAGTTGTAGAACTATTCCTTTTTTCTATGCACCATAAATGTAAAAGTAGGAAATTTTTGCGCGATTTGATATGATAACTAGGGAACAAATAAAAGGAGTGTATAACATGGCTATTGTAGATGTAACCATTATTCCGGTAGGTACGGAAACGCCAAGCGTGAGTCAGTACGTAGCTGATATTCAAAAAGTGTTGGCCAAGCATGAAGATGAAATTACATATCAATTAACCCCTATGAATACATTGATTGAAGGGGAATTAAGCACGCTGCTAAACATTGTTCAAGAGATGCATGAGGTGCCTTTTGAAAATGGTATTCAGCGCGTATGTACAAATTTACGAATTGATGATCGCCGTGATAAAGAAAATCATACGATGGCTGGGAAATTACAATCCGTACAGTCTAAATTAAAAGCGAAATAAAGAATATGCAATACAATAAAAACGCTTGAGTATCCACTCAGGCGTTTTTTATTGTATTTATACTTAATTAGCATGCACAAGAGAAAAAATTTGAAAAGCTACGCGCAGCCGAAGGGTTTCCTCTGACGTGTGAATAGGTCTTTTTAATAACTCTTCGCATTTTTCAATTCGATAGATCACCGTGTTCCGATGAACGAATAACTGCTTAGCAGTCTCTGAGATTTGGCAATTGGAATTTAGATATGTTTCAAGCGTGTCAAGTAAGATGGAGCGATCTTTCTTATCGTACTGCAGCAAACCTTCTAATGTTTGAGAATAGTAATCCTGTAAATCGTTTGCTGGAAGCAACCTCAGCAGTTCTTTAAACTGTTTTGGCTGATAAAATTGAATAAGCTTCGACTGGTCTTTAAAATGGATGGTTTCAAGAGCTTCAACAGCTTCTTTATATGAATCAGCGATTGTAAGTAGGGATTGGCTTTGGTTTCCAACTCCAAATGACATTCGCTTATCGTAGTGACGGTAAACAGCTTCCTGCAAGCGATGCAAGCATTCTATAATCATAGGTTGAGAATGAGGTGTAAACAAAAGAATATAAAGATTGTCATAGAAAAACAAAACGGCCTCTGTATGACCTGTTGATAACTCATATTGAAGGAGCTCATAGATCATATCATCATCGCTGTAAGGCGTGAATGTAGAATGGATTTTCCCGACGGCGCAAATATAGCTGTTTCCTGCTGATAAGCCCATCATCTGTGCTTGAAAGGAAGCATCTTCAAGCGTTTTATAATAATTGTTAACAAGCTGATTGAAAAAATCGTTTTTTCGTCGCCGTTCAGCTTCATACAAAGCCTGCTGCCTCATCATTTCGAAGGATAAAACGTTTGTCGCTTGTTCAATCGTTAGGAGCGCTGAATCGGATAAAGAAACTTGATGTTCAATAAGTAAATAACTGTACTTTCTTGTATGAGTAGCAATCGGAAAAAGCGTAACGGTTTTTTTTGTGTGTAAAAAGGAAAAGGTTGTATATTTTACCGTTCGTAAAAACAGCTGCTTAGCGCCCGCTACCGCTTCTTCCATCGGGAGTGAAAAGGGTTCGCGTTTGTTTGTATAAAAGAGTTCATGGCCATGGGTATCAAAAAGGGCAACGTGAGCATTGCATAACGTTTGAATGGATTGCATAATTTTCTCAATGCCTTTTCCTTGTAAGATGTACGAGGAAAATAGCTGATGTGTGACCATCGCTTGCTGAAGCTCGGCTGTTTTTTTATCTAAAATAAAGCTGAGAGATTCGTTAATAACCGCGCCTAACGTTTCGTCCGTTTGGAAATCAATGATCGGAAAGTGAAGTTCATCAGCTAGCTGACAAATAGAAGCAGGCACGTGCTCGAAAAAGCGCTTCGTTTTGATGGCCAATCCTGCACATTTCTTTTTAGCCATTCCTTCTACAAGTTTTGCTAAGCTTTCTTCATGTTCTTTGAAGTGATAACCCGTTGTAATTAAAAACTCTCCTTCTTTTAAAAAAGATAAAATATCGGGTGCGTCCATCATATTGACGTTATGTACTTTGCGGGTGACTCCTTTTTGCCCGGCTACTACAGATGCTTTCTCATAAATTGGAATGCGTAAAAGAGTTTGTAGTTCCATTATTTATTACTCCTTTTGTTAAAAATTCTCACATTTCCCTACGCGTATCTTTATCTATCTTTTATTTTATAAGAAAGTTTAGTTAAAATAAATAAAATTTTCAGAAAAAAATGTATAAATTGTTAATGAAGAAGTATATTCAATCCTGTAAGATAAAATAAATAACATATAATGTTAGAAAAAGTGACGTATATAAGACTTTGCATATTTAGTGATAATAGCTAAAAAAACACTAAATCATTGTAGAAAGTGTTAATGAAAACAATCAGTCATTTTCTTAAAATGAAGATAGCAGGAGGGATAGCAATGGTTGCAGATATGACGGGAAAATCTAAGCTTTGTCAGCAAATCGAAGAAAACGTTAACTGGTTGTCACAGTTTGGGGTAGATGAAAAAGAAGGGGTCACGAGGCTTTTATATACGGAACAGTGGAATGCAGCTCAAAAGGCATTGGAAGAAAAAATGAAGGGACTTCACCTCAAAACGTATTACGATGATGTAGGAAATTTATTTGGACGGTTGCAAGGAACGGGTTCAGAACAACAAGTTATTTTAACAGGATCCCATATCGACACCGTGATAAACGGAGGAAAGTATGACGGGGCGTTTGGTGTTGTGGCAGGTATCATTGCTCTGCAGTACCTATATGCGCATTACGGCTCCCCTACAAAAACCTTAGAGGTCGTATCACTTTGTGAAGAAGAAGGTAGCAGATTTCCTCTTACGTATTGGGGATCAGGCAATATAAATGGATTACACAGCAAAAGTGATGCAAAACATGTTATAAATAAAGAAGGGGTTAAGCTGGATGACGCAATGAAACAGCTCAATTTCGGAAAAGGCCTCCACAGCGAGCCATACCGCACGGACATCGCTTCTTTTATTGAACTGCATATCGAACAAGGAAAGCAGCTTGAAATGTCTCGTTGCGATATCGGAATTGTTTCTAGTATCGTCGGGCAGAAACGATTTACAGTATCTGTTAAAGGTGAAAGTAACCATGCGGGCACAACCCCGATGAACATCAGAAAAGATGCATTTTATGTGAGCTGCAAACTTGCTAAAGCATTTATTGAATTGAGCGAAAAATATCATAACGCTTTATACGTAACGGTTGGCAAAATTACACTTTCTCCAAATGCACCGAATGTAATACCAGGATATGTGGAATTCACGGTCGATATAAGACATCATGAGTATGAGGTTTTACAAGAAGCAGAACGAGAAATGAAGGAAATTATAAAGCGAACAGCAGGGGATTTAGAAGTGAATATCGACTGCTGGATGGATGAAAAACCTGTCGCTATGAGCGAAGAATTATCTGAACTTTCCAAAATTATTTCCTCGGAAAAGAATATCTCCTCCCGAGAATTAGTAAGCGGTGCAGGACACGACTCCCAGGTATTTGGACGAAGAGTTCCCACATGTTTGTTATTCGTACCGAGCCAAGATGGAATCAGCCATTCCCCAAAGGAATTCACCAAAGGAGAACAGTTAGAAAAAGGAGTAAAGGTCTTAATAGAACTATTATATAAACTTGCCTACTAGGAGGAATTTGACATGACTATAACAAAACAGCTTCATACACCGCCGCGTACGATTATGACACCCGGACCCGTAGAAGCAGATCCACGCGTATTAAGAGCATTAGGAACACCTATTTTAGGTCAGTTTGACCCCGCATTTACGCACATTATGAACGAAACGATGGAAATGCTTCGTGAACTATTTCAAACCAAAAACAAATGGGCTTTTCCCGTTGATGGAACGTCTAGAGCTGGGATTGAAGCAGTTCTTGCAAGTGTAGTTGAGCCTGGAGATAAAGTGTTCGTCCCGATTTTCGGCCGCTTCGGCTATTTATTAACGGAAATTGCCGAGCGCTACGGAGCTGATGTACACAATATCGAATGCGAATGGGGAGAAGTGTTTGACCCTGAAACAGTTATTCGTGAAATAAAAAAAGTAAACCCGAAAATTGTTGCAATGGTTCATGGTGAAACGTCTACAGGAAGAATGCAGCCTCTTAAAGAAATTGGTGCTGCATGCCGCAACGAAGATATTTTATTTATCGTCGACGCAGTAGCTACTATTGGCGGTACGGATGTAAAAGTAGATGAGTGGAACATTGACGCATTGATTGCAGGCACACAAAAGTGTTTATCTGTTCCGTCCGGCATGGCACCTATTACGTACAATGATCGTATTGAAAAAATTATTATGGAACGTAAAAAAGTTGAAAAAGGAATTGCGACAAAAGCAGATGCTCAAACTGTTCGTCTGCGTCCGAATATTATCAGCAACTATTTTGATTTGAGTCAGCTTCAAGACTATTGGAGTGAGCGCAGATTAAATCATCACACGGAAGCAACGTCCATGCTCTATGCTTTAAGAGAAGGGCTGCGCGTTATTTTAGAAGAAGGATTAGAGGAAAGATTTGCAAGACATCGCCTCCATGAAAAAGCACTTGTAGCCGGTATTAAAGCAATGGGATTATCTTTATTCGGGGATGAGCATTCAAAAGTTCCAACCGTTACTTGTGTTTTAATTCCCTCAGGTATTGACGGAGAGGCAGTTCGTTCTACGCTTCTTGAACAATTTGGAATTGAAATTGCAAGTTCTTTTGGGCCAATGCACGGAAAAATATGGCGTATCGGTACAATGGGATACAGCTGTCGAAAAGACAACGTTCTCTTTACATTGGCTGGTCTTGAAGCAGTGCTTATTCGAAACGGTGCAACCGTGAATGCAGGTTCTGCTTTACAAGCAGCATTAGAAGTTTACGAGGAAGAAGTAGCCTTGTCTAGTCTGTAAAGATTCGTTTTATTCATCATATAAAGAAAAGAGGAGATTTTCTATGAGCGAATACTTTTTTACACACCCCTATGCATCTCAGCGTACGTGTACGTTTGGAAAAAATGGAATGGTAGCGACTAGTCAGCCTCTTGCCGCTCAAGCGGGTCTTGAAATGTTGAAAAAAGGAGGCAATGCGGTAGATGCTGCTATTGCCTCGGCAGCTTGTTTAACGGTTGTAGAGCCTACGTCAAATGGAATTGGCGGAGACGCATTTGCTCTCGTGTGGATAAATGAAGAGCTATACGGACTCAACGCGAGCGGTCCTGCTCCTGCTTCCATCTCTATTGAGGTTCTGCGTGCCATGGGGATAAAAGAGATGCCGGCTCGCGGTTTTGTTCCTGTTACGGTCCCAGGTGCCCCCAGCGCGTGGGCGGAATTGTCAAAACGCTTTGGGCGACTGTCGTTAAAAGAAGTGCTGCAGCCTGCTATTTCGTATGCACAAGAAGGGTTCCCAATCTCCCCAATTTTAGGGTACAATTGGGAACGAGCGTTTGAACGATTTACACACGCGTTAAAAGGTGACGAATATAAGCACTGGTTTGAGACGTTTACCAACAATGGATCAGCTCCTAAAGTAGGGGAAGTGTGGCGATCACCGAACCATGCTGCTACGCTGCTTGAAATTGCCGAAACGAATGGGGAATCTTTTTACAGAGGGGATTTAGCTGATAAAATAGCAGCTTTTTCGAAAAAATACGGTGGATTTTTAACAAAAGAAGATTTAGCAGCTTTTAGAGCAGAGTGGGTGAAGCCAATTTCAACTTCTTACCGAGGATATGATGTGTGGGAAATTCCGCCAAACGGCCAAGGCCTTATTGCACTTTTAGCTTTAAATACGCTAAAAGGCTTTTCTTTCGATGCCAAAGATTCTGTCGATACATATCACAAGCAAATTGAAGCCATGAAGCTAGCGTTTGCAGATGGACAAAAATTCATTACAGATGCTGATAAAATGACAGTAGCAGTTGAAGATTTGTTGAATGATTCTTATGCAAACAAGCGCAGAGGGCTGATTGGCGAAAAAGCGCTTGTTCCCGAAGCCGGACAGCCGTCTCATAGCGGCACGATCTATTTAGCGACAGCTGATGGAGAAGGAAACATGGTATCATTCATTCAAAGTAATTACATGGATTTTGGCTCAGGACTTGTCGTACCTAATACGGGCATATGCCTGCAAAACCGCGGGCATAATTTTTCGTTAGACCCACAGCACCATAACCGATTAGAGCCTGGAAAACGAACCTACCATACTATTATTCCTGGATTTTTAACAAAGAATAAAAGCGCTGTAGGTCCATTCGGTGTAATGGGCAAATTCATGCAACCTCAAGGACATGTGCAAGTCGTCATGAATATGATCGATTTCCATCTGAATCCTCAGGCAGCTTTAGATGCACCAAGATGGCAGTGGATTGAACATAAAAAGGTTCTTGTGGAAAAAGAAATGCCTTCACATATTGTAGAAGCATTAGAACGCAAAGGGCATGATATTCATGTGGCTACGAGCAGACATACGTTTGGAAGAGGACAGATTATTTTAAGAGATGAACAAACCGGTGTATTATACGGCGGCACAGAAGCGCGAACAGACGGAGCGGTCGTTGCTTATTAGATCACAGAGAAAGGAGCGCGAGAAATGCGACAATTGGATATTTTTATAGCGTTTTTTCGCTCAGGTATGCTCGGCTACGGAGGCGGACCTTCAGCTATTCCACTCGTAAAAAAAGAAGTGGTCGATACGTACAAGTGGATGGATGACGATGAATTTGGCGATTTATTAGCAATCGCCAATACGCTGCCTGGGCCTATTGCTACAAAGCTGGCTGGATACATCGGCTATCGAGTCGGTGGTATTTTGGGTCTCGGGACAGCTTTATTTGCAGCCGTTATTCCAACCGTTTTTTTAATGGTATTGCTGTTAACAACTTTAACGCAATTTAAAGATCAGCCGTGGGTTATGGGTATGACCAAAGCAGTTGTTCCTGTAGTAGGAGTTATGCTCGCGGTTATGACGTGGGACTTTTTTAAAAAATCAACGTCTGGTCTAGGGTGGACGCCAGCTATTATCTTACTGATTATTAGTTTAGGGCTAATAGAATTCGCCCATATCCATCCAGCGGTCATTATTATTGTTCTTATGGCAGCAGCTTGGATTCCGCTAAAACGAAAAGGAAAAAAAGGTGAAAGTGCTGAACACAAGCAAAAGAGGGAATCAGTATGATTTATATTCAGCTATTTATGGCGTTTTTTGTTTCAAATATTTTAGGCTATGGAGGCGGACCTGCGTCGATTCCGCTTATTCAAAAAGAAGTCGTGGATCACTATCATTGGCTTACGGTCAAAGAGTTTAGTGAAATGCTGGCAATTGGAAATGCGCTTCCTGGTCCGATTGCCACAAAAATGGCGGGGTTTATCGGATATCAACAGGCAGGGATTTTAGGCTCGGTGATTGCTCTTTTTGCAACGATTGCTCCGTCGGTTTTACTTTTAGTTATTTTACTTCGAATATTATTTAAGTATAAAGATTCGCCAAATGTTAAGAAAATGACGAACTACATTCGTCCGGTTATTGCCATTTTACTGGGCTTGATGGCATATGAATTTTTTATGAATTCATACGGTGATTCAGGGATATGGCAAACTTTATTTTTAGTAGCAGCCAGCTTTGTTTTATTGGAAAAATTGCGTGTGCATCCAGCGTTCGTTATTGTCGGAGCACTCGTATACGGAGCTGTTTTTCTTGCGTGAATGAAGCTCTCGAAGGATGAGAGTTTTTTTTTGTAAAAGAGACAAAAAGAGGGGAAGTCATGGTTGAAAAAGCGGTGTTAGAAAACGTTCAGGATCTAGTTAACTTGCGAATTTTGCTTATGAAAGAACTGGGAGAATTAAACGGGAATGAGGAGCTGTTTCGAAAAGCTACAGAAGAATATTTTACTGCAAATATAAATAATCCACATAGCTATACGACTATTTTAAAAGCGAATGGAGAAATTGTATCAGCAGGAAGCATCGTCTTTTTTATACGTCCGCCTTCACCGAGTAACCTCCAGGGAAAAGAAGCATATGTTATGAACATGTATACAGCTTTTGATCACCGAAAGCACGGCTATTCTTCAGCTGTTTTAAAGCATTTGATGCAGTACTGCCAAAAAAATGGTGTAAATCGAATATGGTTAAATGCTTCTTCCGCTGGAAAAAGCTTGTATCAAAAACATGGATTTATTGAATATGAATCTGAAATGGAATACAAGTTTGAAAAAAACTAGAGCAGCAAAACTCTTGATAGAGATGGGTTTGAAGGAGCTATGGTTTTAAAAAATAAAAAAAATTAATAAAAAGTGTTGACGAAGATAAAAAAACCATTCATAATACAAATCAACATCACACAACATTACACACAACTTGGAAGCGACAAACAGTTTCAAACGATCGGAACTGATTATCCAAGTACACATACATAGTCAATACTGAGCGTTGATAGGAGCACTAGTAGAAAAAATTTCCCTGTAACAGAGAGCTGACGGTTGCTGCGAGTCAGAACACAAATTTTTTCGAAGTACATTCCTTGAGCATCTTTTCCGAGTAGGAAAAGACGGCCTAGCCGTTATTTTAATCAAGAGGCAAGCAAAATGCTTGCAACTAGGGTGGTACCGCGAATTTTCGTCCCTACTGACTCTTAAGAAAAATCTTAAGGGTGAGTAGGGACTTTTTGTATTTTGGCCCATTATAATTTTATATCCATTACAAGCGATGAAAAGAGCATAGTAGCAAAATCTTCCCTGTATTCAGAGAGCTGATGGTTGGTGCGAATCAGTACAAAAGAGATTGCGAATTACATTCTTGGAGCTTTCTTTTGGCAATAGTCAAAAGCGGCAATAGCCGTTATCTTAATGAAGAGGCAAGCAATGCTTGCAATTAGGGTGGTACCGCGATCAATTCGTCCCTACTGATACAATCAGTAGGGACTTTTTGTATATCCGCATAAGCGGCTGTGTAGGTGTAAAACGGATTTTTCAATACAAACTAAACGAGAAGATCCGTTCAAGGTTATAAAATCAAAGGAGGATTTTTAAAATGACAAAATCACTAGAACAATTACGAGGACAAATCGACGAAATAAATTTAGAAATTTTAGAATTATTAAATAAACGCGGTGAAATCGCACAAGAAATCGGAAAAGTAAAAGGTACACAAGGTGTGAATCGCTTTGATCCAGTTCGTGAACGTAAATCGTTAGATCAAATCTTAGCTAACCATAATGGACCATTCGAAGCTTCAACAATTCAGCATATTTTCAAGGAAATTTTCAAAGCAAGCTTAGAGCTTCAAGAAGACGATCACCGCAAAGCACTTCTTGTATCTCGTAAAAAGAAATCTGAAGATACAATCGTTGACATCAACGGTACAAAAGTAGGACCTGGAAACTTAGAATTTGTAATGGGACCATGTGCAGTAGAAAGCTACGAACAAGTAAAAGAAGTGGGCTTAGCGCTTAAAGAACAAGGTATTACGTTAATGCGCGGCGGAGCGTTCAAACCACGTACATCACCTTACGATTTCCAAGGTCTTGGGGTGGAAGGCTTAAAAATCTTACGTCAAGTAGGCGATGAGCTAGGCCTATCAATTATCAGTGAAATTGTTTCTCCTCAAGATATTGAAACGGCTCTCGACTACGTAGATGTAATTCAAATTGGTGCACGTAACATGCAAAACTTCGAGCTATTAAAAGCTGCAGGTTCTGTAGACAAACCGATTCTTTTAAAACGTGGATTGGCAGCAACAATTGAAGAATTCATTAACGCTGCTGAATACATTATGTCTCGCGGAAATGGAAACATTATTCTTTGTGAACGCGGTATCCGCACATACGAGCGTGCAACACGCAACACACTAGATATCTCAGCTGTTCCAATCTTGAAAAAAGAAACGCATTTACCAGTTGTAGTAGACGTAACGCATTCAACAGGACGCAAAGACTTATTATTACCATGTGCAAAAGCAGCGATTGCTATCGGCGCAGATGCTGTAATGGCAGAAGTTCATCCAGACCCAGCAGTAGCACTATCAGATTCAGCACAGCAAATGAACATTCCTGAATTCCACAAATTCATGGAAGAATTAAAAGGTGCAGCAGTAAAATTATCTTAATTTCATAGTGATACAGTGATAAGAAACTAGTAGCAAACATTTCCCTGTCTCAGAGAGCTGACGGTTGGTGGAAGTCAGTACACAAATGTGAGCGAATTACACTCTTTAAGTACTCTTTTACAGAGCGGTCAGCGGATCGTTAACAATTCGAGGTGGCAAGCAATGTTTGCAACTAGGGTGGTATCGCGAGAAAAACTCGTCCCTATGACGTAGGGGCGAGTTTTTTATTTTTTACAACAGAAAGGAATCGATAATATGAGATATTTAACAGCAGGAGAATCGCACGGACCTCAATTAACAGCGATTATTGAAGGAGTACCAGCAGGGCTTGAATTAACAGCCGAACATATTAATGAAGATTTAGCAAGAAGACAAAAGGGACATGGGCGCGGACGCCGCATGCAGATTGAAAAAGATCAAGTTCAGATTAAAGGCGGGGTTCGCCACGGTGAGACGCTTGGTTCACCCATTGCTTTAGTCGTTGAAAACAAGGATTTTACTCACTGGAGAAATATTATGGGTGCTGATCCAGTTGATCATGATGAAGAAGTAAAGCGACAAATTACAAAACCTCGTCCAGGTCATGCGGATTTAAATGGAGCGATTAAATACGGTCACAGAGATATGCGAAACGTATTGGAACGTTCATCTGCTCGTGAAACGACGGTACGAGTAGCCACAGGCGCAGTTGCCAAACAAGTACTAAAAGCTGTAGGCGTAAATATTGCATGTCACGTGCTTGAAATCGGCGGTGTGAAAGCTGAAAAAACGGCATATGAGTCACTGACAGAACTTCAGGAAAAAACAGAAGCGTCACCTGTTCGCTGCTTAGATGAAGAAGCGGGACAGAAAATGATGAAAGCAATCGATGATGCAAAAGAAAATGGAGACAGCATTGGTGGCGTAGTGGAAGTAGTAGTAGAAGGAATGCCTACTGCAGTGGGAAGTTACGTGCACTATGATCGTAAGTTAGATTCAAAGCTAGCTGCTGCTATTATGAGCATTAACGCGTTTAAAGGCGTTGAAATCGGCGTAGGCTTTGAAGCAGCTCGCAGACCGGGAAGTGAAGTCCATGATGAAATTCTATGGGATGAACAAAACGGCTATACGCGTAAAACGAACAATGCGGGAGGTTTAGAAGGAGGCATGACAACAGGAATGCCGATTGTTGTGCGAGGCGTCATGAAACCTATTCCTACCTTATACAAGCCGCTTCAAAGTGTAGATATTGATACAAAAGAGCCATTTGCTGCAAGTATTGAACGCTCAGACAGCTGTGCAGTACCGGCGGCAGCGGTTGTAGCAGAATCAGTGATTGCTTGGGAACTAGCATCTGCTATTATCGATCAATTTGGGGCAGATCGAATTCAGTTAATTCAAGAAAACGTAAAAAAACATGAAGAATACGCAAAGCAATTTTAATGAATAGAGGAGAATGAAAGGTGAAAACACGTGTATTACTTATTGGCGTCGGCCTTATTGGAGGATCATTAGCGCTAGCTATGAAGAAGCATCGTCACGTCACAGTCGTTGGAGCTGATATCAATACAAATGAAGTACAAGTAGCCAACCAGCTAGGTATCGTTGATTATGTAGCTGAAGATATAAAAACAGAAGCAGCCCAAGCAGATTATATCGTACTTGCTACTCCAGTAGAGTACACGACAGCATGGATACACGACCTTTCTACTTGGAAGCTTAAAGAAACGGTTATCGTAACGGATGTCGGAAGTACCAAAGGTGAAATTATGAAAGCAGCCGAAGCGCTGAATAAGAAACGTATTTCATTTATTGGCGGGCATCCGATGGCTGGTTCTCATACGAGCGGTGCAGTCAATGCACGAGCGGATTTATTTTGTTCGGCGCGCTATATTTTAACGCCGTTTGAAAATGAGCAAAAAGAAAAAATAGATGCGCTTATGCATTTGCTAGAGCCTACAGGTGCACAATTTGTACCGCTTGATGCAGCTACTCATGATCAAATCACTGGAGTTGTCAGTCATTTACCTCATGTGATTGCGACCAGTCTTGTAAGACAAGTAAAAGGATATTCAGCACAGAATCATCTTGTCACGGAAATGGCAGCAGGCGGTTTTCGAGATATTACGAGAATTGCTTCAAGTAATCCTCATATGTGGAGAGATATACTAAAACAAAACCGTTCTATGCTTTTAACATTGCTTGATGACTGGATGAAAGAAATGGAACAAGTAAAACTATTAGTAGAAAAAGGTGACGGTCACGAATTATTTGATTACTTTTCAGATGCCAAAGAATTTCGTGATTCGCTTCACGCATAAAAGGAGAGATATATTGTGACAGTAAAAGCTTTACGAGGAACGATTCAAATTCCAGGAGATAAATCTATTTCTCACCGTTCCGTTATGTTTGGTTCGATTGCAGAAGGAACAACAACGATTAACGGATTTTTGCCAGGAGACGATTGCCTTAGCACCATTTCCTGCTTTCAAAAACTAGGTGTAGGTATTCAAATGATTGATGAACAAAGCGTCGTAGTAAAAGGAAAAGGGATACAAGCGCTAAAAGAGCCATCTGATATTTTAGATGTTGGAAATTCGGGCACAACGATTCGCCTTATGATGGGGATTTTAGCAAATACACCCTTTCATTCAACATTGATTGGAGACGAATCCATTGCCAAACGCCCTATGAAGCGTGTGACCGGTCCGCTTCGTGATATGAATATTCATTTAGACGGTCGAAAAGATGCTAATTTTACACCGCTTGTTATACGAGGTGGGAAAGCAAAAGGTATACACTATACATCTCCCGTTGCAAGCGCACAAGTAAAATCAGCTATTTTACTTGCTGGACTGCAGGCGGAAGGAACAACTTCTGTAACGGAACCGGCGAAATCACGTGATCATACAGAACGTATGCTAGAGGCATTTGGTGTTAAAGTTGAAGAAGAAGGCTTAACCGTTTCAATTGAAGGCGGCCAAACGTTAAGAGGAACCCATGTAGAAGTGCCTGGTGATATTTCGTCAGCTGCATTCTTTTTAGTAGCGGGGGCTATTATTGCAAACAGCCGCATTGAAATTCAAAAAGTTGGGATGAATCCGACTCGAACGGGTATTTTAGATGTGCTTTCAAATATGGGCGCTTCGATCGAGACAGTCAAAGAAACAAAAGAAACAGCGGAGCCCTATGCAGATTTAGTTGTAGAAGCTTCTCACTTAAAAGGTACGGAAGTAGGCGGAGACTTGATTCCACGCCTAATTGACGAAATCCCAATTATTGCACTAGCTGCCACACAGGCAGAAGGGATTACGATTATTAAAGATGCTGCAGAGTTAAAAGTCAAAGAAACAAACCGTATTGATACGGTAGTGAATGAGTTAACCAAAATGGGAGCTAACATTGAAGGAACGGAAGATGGAATGATTATTCACGGAGGTGCAAAACTTCACGGAGCAAATGTAAACAGCCACGGAGATCACCGTATCGGTATGATGCTCGCTGTTGCCTCTTGTATTGCAGAAGGGGAAACAATTATTGAAAATCGTGACGCGGTATCCGTCTCTTACCCGCAGTTTTTTGCTCACTTAGAGTCTTTACAGCAGTAAATTCCCTTATTATGTTAAAATAGCAGTTTGAAAGTTATAAGGAATTTATAAAATTAAAACCAATGACTCTATATTTCGCCGGAGAAATCCGATATAATCATTACAACACCTCTAGTATTAAATAGAATTTGGTGAATGATTATGTTTTTGATGATTGTCTACATCGGGGCCATTTTATTTTTTATAAAAATGTTTATGGATCGAGATTTTATTTGGTTTTTGTTCCTATTGCCATTTTTGATGTTTGTTATGTTTTTTGAAACAGACTATCTTGATCATGTCCCTGAATCTGGAAGGTTAATTATCTTTACGTTTTCTTTTTTAGTCATTTATGCAATGGTTTTGGTGTATAATCGATATTTTAGAAAAGAAGGATGTAAAGAGTAAACTCAAATGTGAATCTATTGATAATGATAAAAAAAGCATGCCCTACGGCGTGCTTTTTTTATCGCTTGAATCGACATCCACTGGCGTAAGCGGCTTTTTAGCAGGGCCTTCTACCACAGATCCGTCGTAAGAGAAACGAGAACCGTGACAAGGGCAGTCCCACGTGCGGTCACCAGCGTTCCAATTTACTTCACATCCTAAGTGCGTGCATGTAGTATCGACGCAGTGAAGCTTCCCTTGAGGATCTTTATAAGCTCCCGTACGTTTGCTATTTACATATACGACCGACCCTTCATCATTTTGAAGCTGATCCAGTCCTTTTTCAGGCATTGAAAACTTACCGGTAATAAAGTGTTCAGCCACATCAAGATTTTGACGAAAGAAATGCTTAAGGCTAGGGTCCGCATAAAAACGAGACGGATTATACAACTCCGCATATGGGTTGTCTTTTCCGGTTATTGCATCTCGAATAATATGTGCTGCAATGGTGCTATGAGTCATCCCCCATTTTTTAAATCCGGTAGCAATAAAGATATTTGGCTTGCTTTCTTTAATGGGACCGATATATGGAATTTTATCAAGCGTAAATAAATCTTGTGCAGACCATTTGTAACGAAAATGTTGAACAGTAAAATTTTCTTCGGCGAACCTCTGAAGGGACTCATAGTGGAACATAGTATTAATTCCTTGTCCAGCTTTGTGGCCTTCTCCACCAATTAAAATGAGTTCTTCTCCGTCAACTTTTGTTGAACGCAGCGAATGAGTAGGCTGATCAGCACTTAAATACATGCCTCCAGGGTAAGCTTGTTCAACTTTTGCTGCTAACACATACGAACGTTTGGCATACATGCGCGTATAGTAAAAGCCGGCTCCATCATAAAATGGAAAGTGTGAACACGCCACTACATATTTGCAAGAAATTCGATGTCCGTCTCTTGTGACAACGGTGGGCGACGTGCTTTCTTCTACATCCGTGGCTACGGTGTTTTCAAAAATCAATCCGCCGCTTTCTGTGAATTTTTTTACTAAATGAAGCAGATATTTTAACGGATGAAACTGAGCTTGATCTTTCATAATAGCTGCTGCCCTAATATCAAAATTAAAAGGAAGCTCTGTTGCAAATTCACATGGAATATGTAATCGCTGATAGGCTCGAAATTCTTTACGAACTCGATGATCAAACTCCAGCGTTTCTCCGTATAAGTAAGCATCTTGTACCGAAAAATCACAGTCAATGTTTTCCGTTTGAATTAAGTTTTTCATAAACTGCAGAGCTTGTTCGTTTGCTTTATAATACAGCAGCGTTTTTTCTTCGCCAATGTGTGAAAGCAGCTCATCGTAGATAACGTCATGCTGAGCTGTAATCTTTGCTGTTGTGTGACCGGTTGTACCATTTAAAATATTATCAGCTTCAATTAACGCCACGTTCAGCCCTTCTTTTTGTAATAAATAAGCTGTTGTAATACCGCTAATACCGCCTCCTACTACTACAACATCAACTTTTCGATTTTCTGAAAGAGATGGGTATGTTGGAAACTTTAAATGATCGCGCCAGTAGGGCTCAGTATCCTTTGGGATATTTGCCAATTTATTCACCTCCATATGATAAGTCTTATTTTTACCATAGTTTTCTAAAAAATGTATGCAAAATAAAGGAATCTACTCCAATAGCATCTCTTTGCTGTACTTATTTAAGCAAAAGGAGGGGAAAAGAGTGATTGCAATCAGCCTTTGTATAATTGTTGCGAACGAAGAAGAGGTTAAACCAAAACATTTGCTCTTTAAGATTCTTCTTTTTAAACGTGGCTTCTGCACCTACACCTTGCCATTTGCTGCGAAAGAAGTGGTGAATAAAAAGCAAAGTATAAAATAGTAAAGGTTACAGATTTAAACATGCAAAGCAATAAATTCATATAAATGATAGGGAGCATCATATAATAAAAGTATAGAGGCTTAATTCGGCAAAAGATATTTAAACATCAAGGTCCAAATAAAAGGGCAAACGGCATGTTTGTCCTTTTTTCATGATTATAGTGACAATTTTCATATATAGTAATAAAGTATATATATAGCAAAAAAATCCCAAATTTCAAGAAGATAAAAAACAGCTTAAAACCAAAACAAGTTGTACTCTTAGAGTATGTAGAACGTGCAAAAAAAAGAAATAATATGTAGTATTGTAATACAGGACGTAATTGGGAAGAAAAATGAAAACGTTGACAAAAAGAGGAGGGGTACCATGTTGGGTTCACTACCTAATGTTATAAATACGTCAACGCTTGTGTCTTCAAGTGAACAACAAGAAGCGTCATCTGAATCATTTAAAACATATACTCATAAAGGAAAAAAATTCAAGGTCTATTTACCTAAATCCTATCATATTTTAAAATCTTACCCACTAATGGTTATGCTGCATGGATGTACACAAAATGCAGATGATTTTGCAATAGGCACGCAAATGAACGAGCTCGCCGACGAAAAAGAATTTATTGTCGTATACCCACAGCAGTCTTCTAACTCAAATATGAATAAATGCTGGAACTGGTTTGAACCTCTTCATCAAATTAGAGGGTTTGGCGAGCCAGCTATTATTGCAGGGATTGTAAAAAAAGTTCAAAACATGCACTTTATTCAGAAAAATAAAGTGTTTATTGCCGGTCTGTCAGCAGGAGGAGCAATGAGCATTGTTATGGGGGTAACGTATCCAGAACTGTTTGCTGGAATAGGTGTGTCAGCAGGTATCGAATATCAGGCGGCTCTTAACGTATTTAATGCGTATTCTGTCATGGCCAGTAAAGGTCCTTCCCCCGTTAAACAAGGAAGAATTGCTTATCAGCAAATGGGAAAACGGGCAAAGCCACTGCCGCTCATTGTATTTCATGGTAACGCTGATTCTACGGTAAATGTAGCCAATGCAGATCAAGTGGTTCACCAGTGGATTACAACGAATAATCTTGCTTATAATGGAAGAATAGATGGATGGATTCAAGATAGCCCGGTTAAAACGAGAGAAGAAAAAATTCTCTTTGGACGGGATTATACAACATATCGCTACGAAAGCAGTAAGGGAGAATTGGCTATTGATAAATATATTATCAATGGAATGGGGCATGCATGGTCAGGAGGGAATTCAGCGGGCAGCTATACAGACCCTAAAGGTCCCAATGCTAGTCGAATCATGTGGGACTTTTTCATGAGTCAAAAAGTATAAACAGAGCATATAATGAGGTTCAGTTGCGTTCTTATCGCAGAGAAGAAGAGCTGAAAGTAGCTCTTCCGGCCCTTATTAGTATAAAGAAGCAGCTGCAGGAACCATTATTTTAACTAGACGTATTTTTCTAAAAATTAGGATTTGATTATTTAGAAAACGGGTACTGTAATAAAGAAAATAAGAAGTCAAAATTACATAGCTTAGGATTGACAGCTTATAGTTGTAAATGTAAGATAACTGCGAGCTGCATTTTGTATGATTAAAACATTAAAATAAGCCGAAAACTGAAAAAATAAATAGAAATTGTAAGATGAGCGGGTAAGGAAAAGGAGATTAAAAAATGAATATTGCATTTTTCTTAGTACCAAAAAGTGATGTTGTAACACTAAATATTCAATCCACATTAAGACAGGCTCTTGAAAAAATGGAGTATCATCGCTATTCTACAGTTCCGCTAGTTGACGATGATGGTAAATATGTGGGCGTTCTTACTGAAGGAGATCTTCTTTGGAAGCTAAAAAGCCTAGGAGACTATCGCTTTCAAGATACGGAAAATATTAAATTAACAGAGATTGACCGCTATCAAGATTATAACCCAGTTGCTATATATGATGAAGTTCAAAACATCCTTTCAAAGGCAATTGACCAAAATTTTGTTCCTGTAACGGATGATCAAGGTGTATTTATTGGAATTGTAAGAAGAAGAGAAATTCTAGAGTTTTATGCAGAAAGCGCAAGTAAAGTGAAAAATCAAATATAAAAAAAGCCATCTAGAGATGGCTTTTTTTCTTGTCTTATCTCCCCGTACATACTCCTAAAAACAGGCTTAGGTCATGGCCCACAGCAATGCACTTCCTTGTACTAGTTTACATAATCTATTTATATATAGGTATAAAATTGCCTATATAAATCTTATTTATAGATAAGGATGGTTTATGTGAGTTACAACAATAAAAAGAAGTGTTGCTGGTGTTCTAATCAGTATTATTACAAAACTTCTGGCTATGATCCAAGAAGTAGCCATGAAGGAAAATGCTGTCATAACGATTATAAGCATAACGATCATTGTCCTAAACATGATGATGATCATCGTTCTGGACATAAAAAATGCCATCATGGTGGCAACCATAGCGGAGGTCACGACGGTAACCATGGCGGAGATCATGGTGGCAACCATGGCGGAGGTCACGACGGCAGTCATGGCGGAGGTCACGGCGGCAGTCATGGCGGAGGTCACGGCGGTTGTCATGGCGGCAACCACGGCGGAGGTCACGGCGGCAACCACGGCGGAGGTCACGGCGGTAACCACGGCGGAGGTCACGGCGGTAACCACGGTGGAGGTCACGGCGGTTGTCATGGCGGTAACCACGGCGGTTGTAAAAGACGTCGCTGCTGTTGGGGCTGGGTGTTTTAATTTAATAAATAATTGAATTAAAATGAAGCGTTGATTTAGCAGAAAGAACTCAAGAAATTGAGTTCTTTTTTTTGTAAGTTGAAACTTATAAACGGTATACTTCGTATATATAGTAAGAGCATTTTGGAGGAGGAAAAAAATGTTTAAAAAAATGTTTGCTAAAATTGGAGTTGGAGCTGCCAAAGTGGATTTACGATTAAATGAAACCGCCTATACGCTCGGTCATGTAATTGAAGGAGCCATTGTCATCCAAGGTGGAAACGTTCAGCAACATATTAATTTAATTGATGTTGAATTTTGGCTTGAAGTTCAATTGAAAAGCGGTCAAATGCATACACATCGTGTGGAAAGCCTGCGCGCAGCTTCTTCATTTACAATTAATGAAGGCGAGAAAAAAGAAATTCCATTTACATATCATTTACCTTTGGACCTTCCAATCTCTGCGAGCAACGTTAGCTATTTCTTTAAGACACACTTAGATATTGAAGGGGGAGTAGACTCAACAGACCGGGACCCTGTGCGCATTAAAGCTCCAAAAAGCTTATATCAGCTAGTAGAGGGCTTTGAAGCACTTGGATTTAGAGAAAAACATCATTCAGGAAAATTTAACGGATACAAACAAGAATTTTCATTTTTCCCTACAGACTTCTTAAAGGGATATGTAAATGAGGTTGAGTTTGAGGTAGCCATTGAACGAGAAGGGATCCGCGTGCTGTTGGAGCTAGATTTGCCTTCTTTTGGCCGTGAGAGGGAAATAAAAAATGAACTCTTTTTTACAAATGATGAACTAAGCCAGCCATCTACTATCGCTCGTTTGCTGGAAGAAGCGATGGAAGAGATGATGGAGAATCCTCGAGACTATGAATATTATAAGTCTCCTCACTATGATCAGCATTCACACCACCCACGTATGAGCGGGTTAGGGGGAGCAATGGGAGGTTTTGCAGCCGGTATGTTAGGCGGACTGCTCATTGAGAATTTGATGGATGATATGTTTGAAGACTCGGCGCTTGGTGAAATTGGAGAAGATATTGAAGAAGCCGGGGAAGATCTGTTGGATGGAGATTTTTTTGATGGAGGAGACGATTGGTAAAAGGGATTTTGAATAAATAAAAAGGATGATTAATGATGATCATCCTTTTTTTCTTTCTTCTTTCTTTTTTTTACTTCTATATACTTAATGTGAAAATCCTCTATAATCAGAACTTTAAAGTAAAATTGCTCATGCTGAATGATATCATTTTTGGTCACATCAAACTTTTCGGTTAACACCCACCCGGCAATGGTATCTACTTCTTCGTCGCTAATATCCGTACCGAGTAAATCATTTACTTGGCTAATGAGCATTTTTCCGTCAAGAATATAATGATCGTCTTTAATTTTTTGTACATAAGGAATTTCGTCCGTATCAAACTCATCTCGAATTTCTCCCACAATTTCTTCAATAATATCTTCTACTGTAACAAGCCCAGCGGTTCCGCCATACTCATCAAAAAGAATAGCCATTTGAATACGTTCTTTTTGCATCTTTACAAGCAAGTCATGAATGGGTACGGTTTCAATTACTTTAAAAATAGGCTTGACGTATGACTCTAACGTATTGGTGCCGTCTTTTTCGTTGAATACAATATCATTATAAATTTCTTTGATATTAACGAGACCGATTACTTTATCTTTATCCCCATCTTCAACAATTGGATAGCGCGTATATTTTTCGACATTTGCGATTTGCAAAAAAACCTCTACGACGTCGTCTTTGGAAGCACTCACAATTTCCGTACGAGGGACCATTACTTCTTTAGCTAAACGATCGTCAAAATCAAAGATTTTGCTCATATATCGATATTCGGATTGATTGATTTCACCGCCTTCGAAGCTCTCAGATAACAAAATACGCAGCTCTTCTTCACTATGAGCAGCTTCATTTTCTGAAATCATCGTTATACCAAAAATCTTAGTCAACATACGAGCTGATCCATTTAATATTTTAATGAACGGATACATAAGTTTGTAAAACACGATAATCGGTTTTGCAAAGTTCAGCGTAATTTGTTCAGCCATTTGAATAGCAAACGTTTTAGGAGCTAATTCCCCTAAGACAACATGTAAAAAAGTAATAACAACAAATGCAATGACAAAAGATAAAATACCAGCAAGCGGCTCATTCGTATGGAAGGTAGTAAAAAGAGGGTGAAGCAACCGATCTAGCGTCGGTTCACCAAGCCAACCAAGCCCGAGAGCCGTGATGGTGATACCAAGCTGACAAGCGGATAGATATTCATCTAGATGCGTAATAACGTGTTTGGCAGATACAGCTTTTTTATGTCCTTCTTCTAGAAGCTGATTGATTTTTGAACTTCTTACTTTTACAATAGCGAATTCTGTCGCTACAAAAAAAGCAGTTAATGCAATTAAAACTGCGACTAATAGTAATTTTACGGCGATCATCAAAGTCACCACCTTGTATGTAAATGTATATATTAAGTGTTAGCCAAAGTGGAGAAAACATGTATTAAATCAAGAAAAGAAAAACGCACATAAAAAAACTGCTTCTATCTTTAAAAAGAAAAAGAAGCAGTTTATTATGTTACATGTTCATTTAGGGGAATTAATCTTAACTTTACCATCATGGTCTATCACATATCGGTTCTACAGTTCAACTGACTTTTAGCAAACGTATTGCGAGTGTGTTATGACACCTCCTTTAACTGTAATCCGAGTATATATGATGCATCTCTCACCCCTTTCTATTAGTTAATTGTATTATAATACACAATTAATCAAAATACTACAAATATTCAGAAAATAATCCAAAATGCATAGTTTTTTGTCATTTTCTGAAATATACGCACAAAACGAGATTGAGACATAACAAAATCAATACAATACAATCTAAAGACGAGTAAACTGAGTAAATGATCTAGTATGAGTCGTTTGGTTACACTGCTGGTGATTTCCGTGCAAGGCTACGCTTTCCGCAGGCGGCCGATGAGCCTCCTCGTCGATTGCGCTCCTGTGAGGTCTCATCTATTCCGCTTTTCCCGCAGGAGTCTTCGCCTTTCCCTCCAATCAACAGCTAGAAGCAACTCTAAACATAACCTATATTCACCGTACTAATGAAAAGATCCGAACGGTGAATCGTTCGGATCTTCCTTCAACTAAAATACGTTTGCCCCAGCCTCTTTTTAATTAATGCAGTTTATGGTTATTAGGCATCTGAGGAGAGGCAGTGGCTTTTGCAAAACTTGTAATCATTTGCTGCATATCTGCTTTTGCAAGCTGCGGCACTTGATAATAATGGTGTTTATTTTGATAAAGAGAAATTTCATAAGCCATTTCAATCCAATTAGGAACACTGTCTCCGAATATTCGGCGAACAACAGGATTTGTTATTTCTAAAGCGGTCATGGTTAAAAGAGATGCTTGAGACTTAACTAGACCTAGCATATGACCTGATATGCCTTTTTCATTGATTTCCTCAACGGACTGATTCGGCTTTTTAGGCTGTGAAGGCTTTAAGCCATAAACAAAGGTATGAGACTGCTTCATGTTATATACATGTGTAGAATCGGCCGGCTTTTGACCAGTAGAAAAAGCTTCTACGATTAAATTATATTCATTTAAAATAAACTGATATTGCCGATCAATGATATCAAGCAGCTCTTGTTCTTTTACATATTGCCTAAACATCATAAACTGATCCATTACATTAATCGAGCCCGCAAGTGTTTCATGAACGTCAAATAGTTCATGCCCTCCATGGTTCAATTGAGGGGGTACAGCTCCAGTTTGCATGTTTGTAGGAAGTTCGTGATTATTCATACTAAGTCCTCCTTAAAATCGGTATCGACTATAGTCTTTAAACTTCTTCAGGTTTTATACTCAAACTTGATTTATTCATAAAATGTTGCTCTACATAACTTAATTTACAACTAGTTATTTAATTAAAGGGTAAAAGTGAAAGGGTTTTATGAAAAAAAAGCGAATATCAATAACAATTCACGATCTATAGATAGGGGAATCAAAAAACATGAATGAGCTGCTGTCATACTCAAGTGAATTAAAACACGAAGCAAATCAACTGGTGGTATCCAGTCATTTATTGGATCTGTTAAGAGAATATGGTTGTCTTCTCTCAGGGGAGAGTTTTGAGTTAAATGTCATGACAAATCGCATCATTAATTTTTACGTAGGAAATGATGAAATGGATGAAGAATCTATTTTTCACATGGGGTATCAGCTTACAAAGCGTTTTAGCCCTTATAAGATGATATTTGCTAATGAAAAAGATAAGTATCAGTGGAGTGTGTATATGATTCAGAAGGGAGAAGAGTGGAAGCTTGATATTTCCGTGCTTCCAGAAAATATCGTGAAAGGCAAAGTTGAGAAACAAGAGTTATTAAAATCACTTTTCACTGAAAAGAAGCGGGAATGCATTTTATTTTTCAAGCAGCAAAGCGGATATAATCGCTATTATACGAGTGATCATGTCTATAAGGCTGTGCTAGAAGATGACATTCACGATGATATGTCTTTTTTTATGTGGCTGCAAAGACAAAAAAAAGTAAATCAACAAACGTAAAAAAGAGCCGCTTAGGCTCTTTTTATGCGTTTACGGATGTTTTTACAGGTAAAGCAGCTTTTAGCATCCAAATATGTTTTTCAATGTTGCCGATTGTTCCAATGAATAAGTCAGCTGTTACGTGATCGTGTGCTGCTTCAGCGTTTTCAACTGCATTTTTTAGGTTTTTAACAAGTAGCGTATAGTCATTAATTAAGGTTTCTACCATTTCTTCACTCGTTTGCTCGTTTCCATCTTCAGAAAGAGTAGCTGCTTGCAAAAATTGCTTCATTGTAGCAATTGGGCTTCCTCCAATGGCTAGTAATCGTTCTGCATATTCATCTATATAGTCCGCCGTCTCATTATAGAATTCTTCAAATTTTTCATGAAGCGTAAAAAATTGAGGCCCTTTTACATACCAGTGAAAGCGATGTAGCTTCGTATACAATACGTTAAAATCGGCAATTTGTTGGTTCAATACGTTTTCTAAATTCATAGTTAATAGCCTCCTAATGAGTTGTTGTTATCTTATATTTATATTATATCAAATATCAAATTAAAATCAATACTTATTTATAATAATTATTAAATAATAATAAAAGTGCTTTTAAATCATAGTTATTCTCTTTAAAAACTCTAAAGATATGATAGGATAGAGCAAGAGTATTGAAAGGAAGAAGGGTTAGTCATGCATATTACACCAGAAGCAAAACAATTAATTAACAATATACTTGAAGAACAGGAGATAACAGGAATTCGCTTGTATTTCAAAGGAATTAGCTGTGAAATCCCTAATATTGGGTTAGCTTTTGAAGAGCCTTTTGAAAATGATGAAATGTATGAAGTCGATGGAGTACAAGTAGCAATGGAAGCTTCTATTGTGCCTTATACAAATGAATTAATGTTAGATGTTCATACAACGCCGTACGGTCCAGGTTTAGCATTAGTTGGGGCTAAAGAGGCTGAATAAAAAATGTATGTAAGAGAAGCTAACAGGTTTGTTGTTTGTTTTGGTAAACTTTGGTTTACTTAATTTAAACGTTAGTGAAATGGAGGGGGACCTATGCTTCTTTCTCATCATGTAACGGTTGAACAAAGACAGCAAATCAAACGCTTTAAGCAGCAAATACAAGACGCAAAAACGCTAGAGGAGCGCCGTTTGTATCAAGCACAGCTAAATAAATTTGTTGAGCGCCTATTTATTGAGAATCGCTTGCAGCGCAGCGGCGAACAATAAAAAACACCTAGAAAAGAAACCTTCAAAGAAGGTTTCTTTTTTTTAGTAGATTATTATACTTTTACACTTTGCAATTATTCATTTTCTTATATATCGCCCTTTCTCTACTTGGAATCTGGTTTTCTGTATGAATATAGCACTAAAAACGTGTAAGTGACTATTAAATGAAAGCGCTTTCTGTTATAGTGAAGGTATAGAATGGTACTTGTTCACCTACAATGTTCATAAGGAGTGGTTTGTATGATTGAAAGAGGAAACTTCTTAATTGGTTTAGCGTGGGGAACATCTTTGAGCATACCTTTATGGATCGCCTTCTTTGGCTGGATAAAATTAGTTTGGCGCTTGCTTTAAATAAATAAAAACAAAAAAAGTAAAAAAACTTCAGTGAATATGCGCTGAAGTTTTTTTAAACAACATAAATAGGTATTAAGAACTATTAAATAAATTATAACTTTTAACGATAAGTAAATAAGACTACTATAAATATTGTTTTTGGATTTTTTAGGTTCCTAATGTTTTAGGTCTTATTACACAACGGAAAGCAGGAGTACAAATTGAAAAGCTATCGTTTAGTAAGTTTCTCTACCTTATGTATCTGTCTACTCTTTTTATTCATTTCACCTTTTCAAGATACATCTAGTGCGTCAACTGATAAATATCAAAATTTCAAGCAGCTCTCACAGCATGAGTCTTCAGCTAGCTATAAAGTGACGACCAAAGAAACGAAAAGCCCTGTCCTTATCTTTGCTCCACACGGTGGAGGAATTGAAGGGGGGACAAGCGAAATTGCCCAAGAGCTTGGCAAACAAAATGCTCTTTACCTATTCGAATCGTTAAAGTCGAAAGGATCACGAGACCTGCATCTCACAAGCACTCATTTTGATGAGCCCACAGCGCGTAAGATGGTAAGCAAGTATGATAATGTTTTATCTCTTCACGGGTATTCTGGAAATGAAAAACATATTTTTGTGGGGGGAACTGATCGGGAACGTGCAAAAAAATTAACAAAATTATTAAATCAAAATGGATTTCCCGCGGAACTGATTACAAAAGGGCACGATGAGATTGCAGGCATTAATCCTAAAAACATTGCAAATAAAAATCGTACCGGGAAAAGTATTCAATTAGAGATTAGCCAACCGCTGCGAAGTGCTATGTTTCATTCATTCACTTCAAAAGGAAGAGCTTCGTCTAAAACTCAAACTTTTTATAGGTTTACAAATGTGCTTTCTACATTCGCTTCTACTTCTTACTGAATCCAAAAAAGAATGCTTTCGCAAGCATTCTTTTTTTATAAACTAGTTTTGCTACTCGTGACTTATAATAGGTTTCCAGTTAAAATCTTTTACATCTTGAACAGAAGGTTTTCTCACGTGCTGTAAGCTTTCTTTATTACACGCTCCATAAACTATAAAATTTTCCTGAGCTTCTATTAAAGAAATAGAGTTGGCTCCTAATTCGTTGGCATTCAGCTTTTGGTACGGATCGTCTTCCCAAAAACATATCTCACAAATGTCATAGTCACCATCACTGTCTAAAGATTGATAACCACAGCAAGGGCATGTATACTTTTTCATTGTTTCTATCCTTTCTTTATGGGATTTTAAGCTAGAAAAAGGTCAGTCATCTTATTTAACTATTTTACTATATTCAAGGATAGTCCGAAAGAAAATTCAAAAAAATTACAGCGGCATCTTCCCTAGGATTTGTGAACATTTTATAACGAATTGGTAATAGTTATTGTGAGACTGAGTAAAAAAGGAGTACACTTACTAGGAAAATAGATCGTGTTCGGAAACGTCTACATAAAAACATTTTTGGATATGATGAAAAAAGAAAAAAGAGATAGGGAGTCATAAATATGAAAAAAATAATAGGTTTACTTTTAGCATGCTTTTTAGCTGTTCCGACAGTTAGTTTTGCTCATACACATGTGCAAACAACCGTGCCGGAAAATGGTGCAACTGTTACAACTCCTCTAAAAGAAATTAAATTAACCTTTGAAACACACATCGAGAAAATCAGTACTGTAACCGTTACAAAAGATGGACAAAAAATTTCACTTGCATCTCAAAAAGTAGAGGGTCATGATTTAATAGCTTCTCTCGATCAGCCTCTTAAAAACGGATCTTACACAGTGGACTGGGAAATTGTAGGGGAAGATGGTCATGTAATGAAAGATTCGATTGCTTTTAAAGTAGATGTGAAAGATGAAGCGAAAGAAGAGAATACTCAAGCAGCCGGAAAAGATAGTGAAAAAAAGCAAGACGCCACGCAATCCGAACAGCACCAAAAAAGTGCAGTAGCAAATGATGAAAAAACAGAGAACAATGATTCTTCATCGTTTTTTGTTATCATGATTATTGCTATTGTAGTTGTGGTTGGAGCATTACTCTTAATCTTCAGAAAGAAAAAGTCTTAAAAAGATGAGTATTTTGTTGCCTGTTTTTGAGTGGTTCACATACGTAGGTCTTTCCTTATTATTAGGATTTGCCGTACTGCAATATGTACCGCTTACAAAAAAGCCAACAATTTTATTATCAAAGCGATGGCTACTTGCAAGTGCAGCGGCTGTCGCTATTTTTTCGGCTGGAAATTCGCTTGAGATTATTTTATCTTTTTCAAAAATAAGAGGGTTAGGTGAAACAGTTCGTCTTGTATTATTGGAAACAAGAACGGGACACGCCTGGATCTTTGTTATGCTAATTGCTATTTTATGTATGGTTGCTGTTTCAATAGAGAGCCACCCTCATATGTATACATTACTGACTGTAGCCTTGGTGGGAGGAATCGCCTACGCAAGTCACGCAGCATCCGCTTCTGCGCTTAGCGGCATGCTTTCTCATTCTCTTCATATTTTAGCAGTTGGACTGTGGGGAGGGGTGGTTCTGATTGTTTCCGCTTTTTCAAAAGAAACCTCCAATTGGAAAAGTTTCTTAAGCTGGTTTACTCCTTTTGCAATCGCTTGTTTTGTGCTTCTTTCATTAAGTGGGTTCATTTCGATGGTCATTATCATGGGTCTGTCCAACTATGTAAATTCATGGGCTACAGATTACGGGCAGTCTCTTTTGCTAAAGCATATTACGATTATTCCGCTGCTTGCATTTGCCGTCATCAATAGCTTTCTTATGAAAAAAACGATAAAACATCCAGAATATAAGCCCGTGATGTGGATTCGAGCAGAAAGCATTATTTTGCTTATCATTTTTTTATTTACAGCTATCATGGTAACGCAATCGCCGCCAACTAATATAAGTCATATGGCAATGGATTCATCGATTCTTCCGTTTATCTATGGGAAACAAGTGACGCTCCCTCTAACGTTTCACGTAACGATTGTGGGAATCCTATTCTTATTTGTCGCACTGCTGTTTTTTGTGTATTTACTTATTTGTTTTTACAAAAAGACAGTATGGCTTAGCGTATTAAGTGCGGGTTTGTTTGTTTTTGCTTTTTATATTGCGATGATGACAAGTATTCAAGTCTAAAAACAGTGAGAAATATCTCACTGTTTTTTTATTAGCCATTAAAAGCTGTATTATCTCTCGGGCCTTTTCCCGGAGAAGGAGGCATCGGCATTTGGGAATTAGAACCAGAGTTAGAGCTAGAACCAGAGCCGGACGTAGAGCCGCTTGGAGGCGATATATTTCCTGCGTTTCCAAAAATAACGATCCCGCCAGAAATTGTTCCAATAGAAATAGATTTAATATAAACAGACATCCTTATTCAACCTCTCATCTAGTAAAAGAATTCAGTGTACCATAATGTATGACCAGCTTGTCATTTTCGTATAGACGAGTTTGAAAAATAGGTAAAAGCTTAGAAGTTCAGGTTAAGAAAGGAAATGGTGTAAAATAAGATGGAACTTTGAAGGTAAAGTGTGTGGTGTTTGCCTAAAGTGTGTATACCACCTATTAAAAGAATTAGAAAGGAACTAAGATGAATACGCAAAAAGGAATTCATTTTTCATTTAAAAAATTATGGTTGCTAACGAACCCTCCGACAGGAAAGCTACTCATTTCGTTCATACTGGCCTTAATTAATACCGGAGCGTCGCTTTCTATCCCTCTTGTCATTAAAGAAGTGATGGAGAAAATTGCAGTAGGCGTCTCACCGCAGCTTATAGCAGGACTCCTTGGTTTATTCGCTGCTCAAATGGTAACAAGCGCAGTATCTCTTTATCTCCTTGCTCAAGTAGGACAAGGTGTTGTAAAAGAACTCAGACATAAAGTGTGGAACAAGCTCATAAAGCTTCCGATTTCATTTTACGACCAAAACCGTTCCGGTGAAATGGTAAGCCGCATTACAAATGATACAACCATTGTGATGAATTTATTGTCAACAGAAATGATTGACTTTGTTAAAAATATTTTATCTATTATCGTTGCCATTGTTATTTTATTTACGCTTGATGTACCCATGACGCTCATTTTATTAGCGGTTATTCCCGTTATGTTTGTACTGGTTATGCCCCTAGCGCGAAAAATACATAAAATTTCACGTGAGCAGCAGGATAAAATGTCCAAGCTTACAGCTTTTTTAGCTCAAATGCTGAGTGAAATCCGCTTGATTAAAGTATCCGGTTCAGAGAAAAAAGAAGTTGGTTCCGGCTTACAATCGTTTCAGTCACTCTACCTCTTCGGTGTAAAGAGAGCTAAAATTGAAGCCATCATTACCCCGATTATTAGCACGGTGATGACCGCTGTTATGATTGCCATCGTCGGGTTTGGTGCATATCGTGTGAGTGAGGGATTTATCACTGCAGGAGAGCTGGTAGCTTTTGTTCTTTACCTTTTTCAAATTATGGTTCCGGTTGGTTCACTTACCCGATTTGTTACTAGCTTTCAGCAAACTAAAGGAGCTTCAGAAAGAATCTTTGATATATTAGCTGAGAAAGAAGAGAACTATGAAAATGGAGAAGTGCTTGAACAGGTAGGGAGTTTAAGGTTCGATAAAGTTGCTTTTCAATATGAAGATAAACCAGTATTGCAGGAAGTTTCATTTTCTGCTAAAAAAGGAGAAGTTACCGCTTTTGTTGGACCTAGCGGAGCTGGAAAATCTACTGTTTTTTCGCTTATCGAACGCTTTTATGAGCCTTCATCGGGGCGCATATTCTTGGATGGAACAGACAGTCAAAACGTCAACTTACGTTCGTGGCGTCACCTGTTTAGCTATGTTCAGCAGGATTCTCCGATTTTAGCAGGAACAATTCGAGAAAATCTCATTTACGGATTAGAGCGGCATGTGACGGATGAAGAAATAGAAGAAGCAGCGAAGTTAGCGAATGCTCATCATTTCATTCAGTCCTTTGAAGATCAATATGAAACAATGATTGGAGAAAGAGGTATTAATCTCTCAGGAGGACAGCGACAGCGTATTGCAATTGCCCGAGCGCTGTTACGCAATCCCCAGTTTTTACTACTGGACGAAGCAACAGCTAGCTTAGACTCCGAATCAGAAAAGCTTGTGCAAGAGTCATTGGAAACGGTAATGAAAGAACGCACATCACTCGTCATTGCACATCGTCTATCTACGGTCATTAATGCGGACCAAATTGTTGTAATAGAAGAAGGGAAGGTTACAGGAAGCGGAACGCATAAAGAGCTGTTAGCCTCTCATTCTTTTTACCGGCGTTTGGTAGAGCAGCAGTTTCAAACATCCCTATAGAACAAACAAAAAAGACTGCTTTTAAGCAGTCTTTTTTTAGTTTATTTATTTAGCTTTTTAACTAATTCATCACCCATTAATTCAGAAGAAAAAGGATCTCGGCTTGTGACAATTTGATCATTTGCCCAAACAGCATATGCTTTTTTATCCATCTCAGGGATGTAATTAGCCACTTCACGAAGTTCTTGTTCTAAACTGTATGGTAAAAAAGGAAGTACTTCTTCCGGTTCAATTTCATCAGGATAACCGGTTACGTCTAGTCCTTTAATTAACAGTTCATCATCGGATCCTTTCAAGAAAGCAAAAACAGAAGGTCCGTGACACTCAGCTGCTAAAATACCTCCATTGTCGTACACTTTGTTCATAAGTGCATGCAAGTCCACATTTTTTGCTAAGTCAAACATAGCGCCGTGGCCGCCTACTACTAAGATAACATCATAGTTCTCAGCATCTACTTCTTCAAGTTTCATTGTCTGATCCGCTCTTCCTGATTCATATAATTTCTTATACGTTCCGTCTGGATCAAAGTCTTCTGAAATACTTCGAACGTCTACTTCCGGCTTACCTCCAAAAGGTGAGGCTAAATCAACGGTGTGCCCTGCGTCCTCAAGCTTTTGCAGCGGAGCAAATAATTCTTCTGCCCACCAACCTGTGTGATAATCTTTCTCTTCATATCCGCTTGATAATACAGCTAACACTCTTGCCATGTTTATACCTCCTAAATGATGTAAAACGTATAGTGATACATATCATGTATTCATTGTGAACTGTACCCTATATAAAAAAACTTTAAACAATGGCAAGTTATGAAAAGGTAGCGTGAATCATAAACAAAACCAAAAAAGAGATAGCAAATTTAAGATGCCACTTTTTATCTGTACGCTTATAGCGCTTCACGCCCATCACGAGTAAACAAGCTAGAACAGCCATCGTAATAATTCCTGAAAAGTACGTAAAATTTGCTTGAAATCCTTTTATTAAAGCCATATAACCATGTAAAATAATCATGGCCGTTGATATAAGAGCAATGGGAACG
This sequence comes from Priestia sp. JV24, assembly GCF_025910025.1. Classification (NCBI taxonomy): domain Bacteria; kingdom Bacillati; phylum Bacillota; class Bacilli; order Caryophanales; family Bacillaceae; genus Priestia; species Priestia sp. JV24. The sequence goes on along the minus strand of NZ_JAPCIN010000020.1, from coordinate 222,853 downwards.
TGCCACTGACGAACATACTTGGCTAAAAATTGGATAAGCGGTTTTAACTCAAAATTTCCTTTTTTTATGTGCGATAACGGTTTCCATTTTAATAATAAAAAAATAGGATAAATGGCTAAAGCTGCAAAAAAACCAATTCGTGCGATTGAACCAAGCTCTTTAAAATTCCCTTCATATATTTTAGAATCGAGTGGAAGGGAATGTTTATAAATAGGGATGTAAATAAGCCCTGCTACAACTAGTAAAAAAGAGATAGTAAAGATAAAGATCACTTTTTTGCGCTCATTTTTATTTTTGATTAATGTCTGTAGCCATGATTTTTTAGCTGGAGATTTAGCTGAATTCATTTTCTTCCTCCTTGGAAAAAACTAGTTAGTATCAGTATGAACTTTTTTTCTTAAAAATTCTTTAAAAGTCCTTCTTTTTTAGAAAAATTCATTTTTTTCTTGGCAATACGCGTTATAGTTAAACAAAGGGTTTAAAAAGGAGATGAATATATGAAAAAAAGAATAAGTATATCTATAATCAGTCTTTGTTTACTTTTAACGGCCTGTGGTCAGGAACCTGCTCAAACCACAAATGCTGAGCAGCCAAAACCGTTGGACGTAAATCTTCAAGGCCCAGAGACGTTACAGAAAAATGAAAGCGGTATCTACAAAGCCGAAGTTACATATGGAGACGAAAAAGTGAAAAATGATGATGTTGAAATGATTGAATTTGAAATAGAAAAAAAAGATAGCGAAGGGAAAGGGAAGATGTTAAAGCCTAAACAAATAGGAGAAGGTGTATATGAAATACAAACATCTTTCTCTGAGCCTGGCACATATACCGTGCAATCACATGTTTCTGCAAAAGGGACGCATAACATGCCTCTTATAACCGTTACGATTAAATAAAAAAAGTCAAGGATTCTAATTCCTTGGCTTCTTTTCTTTTAGTATGTCCATTGAATTCCCATTCTACAAGGGGAAAAGGTTATTTGGAATAGGATGATGTTTTCTATCATCAATTAAAGTAATGCACTGAGCCAGCTGTTCAATTCCTCGTTTGATCGTATTCGTATTTACTTGTGAGATGCTTAATCGGAGAAGAGTGTCTCTTTTATATTCTGGTAAAAAAAATCTAGAGGCATCATCAACATATATGTGCTGCTCATTCAGCATGTGAACAATCTGTTTTGCTGTCACATGCTCAGGCAAACTAATGGATAAATAGAATCCTGAAGTTGGTTTAGAAAAGTGTGTATGAGCGGGTAGCAGTGAATCACATGCTTCTACAAGAGTTTGCATTTTGGTATGGTATACCTCTTTTATCTTTTTAAGATGACTCGTAAACATGCCGCTTTTTAAATAAATTTCAAGAGCACCTTGGGAAAGCGCTGAACTATTAAAATCTGAACTGAATTTATATCGTAAAAAGTTGCTATTCATTAACGAAGGAAGCACGACAGCAGCAATACGTAACCCAGGAAGAAAGACTTTCGAAAAGCTTTTAATGTAAATAACTCGTCCACAAGGATTAAAAGAAAATAAAGGATCTGATTTTGCATCGGGATCAAGGTCGCCCAAAAAGTCATCTTCCACTATATATACATCGTATTTTTCGGCTAGCTCCACGATTTTTTTCTTCTCAAAATTTGTATAACAATGCCCAAGAGGATTGTGAAATCTTGGAATAATGTAGAAAAATTTTATATCATTATTTCGAAAAATGTACTCCAAACGATCAAGATCAATCCCTTCCATCGATAGCTGGATCCCAAAAGTAGTAGCTTGGTGCACCGTAAGAGACTCGATAAAACCGAAATAAGTGGGCTGTTCAATTAGGATATTATTTTTTCCATTTGGAAAGGGCATAGAACCTAGTAAGTGAAGAGCTTGCTGAGACCCGGATACAACAACTAACCTTTCAGCTTGAGTGAACACCTGTAGGTTCTGCAAGTGTTTCACTAACTGTACCCTCAATGAGTAAGAGCCTTGTTGATCAGAGTATGTAAAAAGCTCTTCTTTGTAATGTTCAATCGCTTGGTTTATACAATGCTGAAATTCAAGATAAGGCATAACGTTTTTATCTGGACCAGCAGACAAGAAATCAATCACTTCATTTTCATTCGTCCTATGTTGAAATTCTGCCACAACGTAGTAGCCGCTTTTAGGAACAGAATAAATTAAATGCTCTTTTTCTAGTTCACTGTACGCTTTGAGAACGGTATTCTTGCTGCACGAAAAAAGTTGGGAGAGTCGGCGAACAGAAGGGAGTTTACCACCTGCAATAAGCGATCCATTTGCTAGGCCAAGCTTAATTTCTTCCATGATTTTCAGATATTTTAAACTCATAGGTCATACTCCTTTAATTTGTACCCGTACAGATAGGTAAAAGAATGATTTATTTTAGTAGTTGTCCTGCGCTATCCTTTTAATTATATCAGAACTTTTTTTAGAAAAATGGTATAGTTCTGAAAAATAAAAAGACAGGGGTAGGGTAAGATGCAAAAAGAAATTAGAGAGAAAATGGGTGTATTGTTGGGATTAGTAGGCGTTATCTGTTTTAGCTTAACCCTTCCTTCTACAAGCATTGCAGTCGAGTATTTCGGAACGACAGTCGCCGGTTTAGGAAGAACAGCTGTAGCTGCTGTTTTAGTAGCTGTGATATTGATTGTACGAAAAGAAAAATTTCCTTCTCTCCGCCAATTTAAAAGTCTGCTGATCGTCGCTTTAGGCGCAGTTTTAGGGTTTCCTCTGCTCACTTCTTGGGCAATGAAATCCTTGCCTGTTTCTCACGGAGCGGTTGAACTCGCTCTTTTACCATTAGCCACAGCCGGTTTTGCGATGTTTAGAGGGGGTGAACGCCCTTCTTTAAAATTCTGGATATCAAGTATGATTGGTTCGGCAGCTGTTATCGTGTATGCTCTTCACCTTGGATTCGGTCAACTGCAGTTTGTTGATGCAGCTTTACTAGCAGCGGTGCTGATACTTGGACTGAGCTATGCAGAAGGAGGGGTGTTAGCAAGAGAATTAGGCAGCTGGCAAGTAATTGCTTGGGCCATTATCATCGGTGCACCTTTTTTTATGGTTCCAGTAGGACTAAGCATTACAGCTGAAATGCTCCATGCGCCTTTACAAGCATGGGTTAGTTTGATTTATCTCTCAGTAGTGAGTCAATTTTTAGCATACGTTGCTTGGTACAGCGGGATGGCTATGGGTGGAATAGCCAGAGTTAGCCAAGTTCAATATTTACAGCCATTTTTAATGATTCTGTTTGCAGCTCTATTTCTAGGTGAAACGATTACACTTTTTACTCTTGCTACAGCAATAATTGTTGTTTTTTCGGTTGTACTAGGCAAAAACGCTTCGGTGTCAAAAAAAGAAGTGCATCCACAGAAAATAGTGAATAAAGACGCTTAACTAATATGTGGATTTGTTACATTAAAACAACATGCTCTGTTCCCATTAGCAATCGGCAGGTTCACTCAGTCTCCTGTTTTTCTATGTAAGTTTCAAGAGCCAAAGTATAAGAAATGAATGAATTTCCTATGTAAAAAAGGTATATAACGGTTTTTTTTCACATAGGTTGAACATTATACAAGAACTTGTACACCGAAAAAATACAATTAGACAAATAATTCGTATTGGGCTTGTCATATACATAGAGAGAAGAGGTAGTGATGAAAAAGGACGGGAGATAGAGGAGATAACGAGATGAACACTTTTTTGAAAGGAACGTTTATTCTAGCAGGTGCTGCCTTTGCAGGAGAGTTAATTGAATTTCTTGTAAATATGGTACTTGCTAGAGAATTAGGAAGGGAAGGCATGGGCATGTACATGACTGTTCTTCCTATCATTTTTCTTATTGCCACCGTAGCCAACTTAGAACTGCCTATTTCTATTTCTAAATTTCTTGCTGAACATCATCGCAAAGAACATCAGCATATGATGAAGCATGCCACCATTTTTGCTACTGCTGTGAGCTTGGGAATCTTTTTTATTACACTAGCCGTATTAGCAGCCTTTCCATTTTTTAGTCACTATCATCCTTACTTAAAATGGGTTGTCCTATGTTTCATTCCGGTTGTTTCGTTTTCAGCGGTGCTTCGTGGATATTTTACGGGTAAAAATAATATGACGACTATCGCTGTGTCTAATTTTATCCGCAAAGCCTTTCAGCTAACGATTTTATTTATTGTGTTTCAAATGTTTGCTTTCACAGATGTTAAAATGTCGCTGTTTATTGCGATTTGTACGCTAATTGGGACCGAAGCTGTTATTTTGCTTTATTTTTTTATCACGTATGTTACCCAGTTAAGTGTTTTATCAAGAGGGCACAGACCTCTGCTTTCTCCAAGTGAGATTCGGAAAAAGCTGTTAGGCGTCTCACTTCCGACCACGGGACTGCGTTTATTTAATGCGGTATGTAATGCTATTCAGCCGTTTTTAATCAAACACGCGCTCGTTTTATCGGGCATGACTTTAACCGGGGCAACGCAGCATTTTGGTATGCTAACAGGGGTAGCGATGTCGATCGGCTTTTTTCCGGCTTTCTTTGCTCATTCTCTTTTAGTAGCACTAATACCTGCTGTATCTGAAGCTCATGCGAAAAATCAGGAAGAACAGCTTCAAAGACTTTTGACTCAAAGTATGCAAATGACATTTTTATATGGGATTCCGTCTATAGTGGCGATGTATTTCTTTGCTGAGCCGCTTACTAACTTGTTTTTTCATTCTACAGAAGCCGTGTACTACCTAAAGGCTTTATGGCCGTATTTTCTTTTTCACTTTTTTGCCGTCCCGCTTCAAGCTTATTTAATTGGCCTTGGCTATGTGAAAGATGCTTTTTATCATACGATTTGGTCTCATATTGTATCTTTTTCCCTGATGTTTTTCTTAGGATCACAAACAAATATTGGCATGCAGGGAATTATTATCGGGATGAACTGTGGCGTGGTTGTCCTGACCGTTCTGCATTATGTAACGATTTGCAAAGTCATTAATGTTTCCTTTTTTTCACTTAAGCATAAAACGCATTTATCCTAAAAAAACCTCCAACAGTGAAGTTGGAGGTTTTTTGGTTACCAGTTATTCATAATTGAGCTAAACAGTGTAGCAGGGTCTTGTCCACCGCCGCCTGATAAGTATTTCGTTGTTTGCGTAGAATTAGCATTATCAAAGCCAGCGTGGATAGAAACGACTGCATCATCGGTATACCCGACAAACCAAGCATCTTTGACATCGTTGGTTGTACCGGTTTTACCTGCAGCATCTCGTGAAGAACGAGCGTTAACACCTGTTCCATAGCTTTTTTCAATCACATCTTGCAGCATGGACGTCATTGTATCTGCATTTTCTTCACTCATTACTTGCTCTGTCTGAATGTCTGGCTTTTTCACTTCACCGTCGCGCATCTCAATTTTTCGAATTGCGTACGGCTTAGTCATGACGCCTTTGTTAGCAAAAGTAGTATATCCTTGTGCTAACTGAAGGGGAGAGAACGTTGTGGTCGTTCCTCCAAGAGCAAGCCCTAATTTTGACTTATCATCATCTTCAAGAGGAAGTCCAGCTTTTTCCATGAATTTTGCGCTTGTATCAATACCAATTTGTTTTAAAAGCCAAACAGCTGGAACGTTAAGTGAACGAGTAAGTGCTTCACGCATTGTCACATGCTTTTGATATTCACCTTCTGCATTTTTAGGGCTATATCCACCGCCAAAGTCTTGTCGTTCGTCACTTAAGAGTGAAGTTGGTGTATAATCTCCAGTTTCTAAGGCTGGACCGTATACGGCTAACGGCTTAATAGCTGAACCAAGCTGATAGCCGCTTGTAGCACGGTTTAAGCCGTTTCGCTCATAGCTGCGTCCTCCATACATCGCTGAGATCCCACCTGTTTTAGGGTTAACAGCTGAAATCCCAACCTCTACTTTGCTGTTGATGTCATCATCTCGGAACGTATGATTTGCTACAGAGTTATTAATCGATTCCTGTAAATTAGGATCTAAATCTGTATAAATGGCATAACCACCCTTATAAAGGTCATCAGCAGATACGCCATACTGTTGAGCAGCTTCTTTAATTACATAATCAATAAATGCTTGATTGGAGTTCGGTTTTTTAACAGGAACACTAGGCTTGACTACACGTTCGTTTAACGCTTGCTGATACTGAGTATCGCTAATAACGTTTTGGTCATGCATCAGTTTCAATACAACGTTTCGTCGGGCTGTCGCTTTTTCTGTACTATTGCTTGGTGAATACGTACTCGGCGCTTTTGGCAGTCCCGCTAAAAGCGCAGCTTCGCCTACGGTTAAATCTGATACAGGCTTATTAAAATAAAGCTGAGAAGCTGCACCAATACCATATACACCGCTTCCGAAATAAATTTGATTTAAATATAATTCCAAAATTTGATCTTTTGTAAATTGTCTTTCTAAGCCAAGTGATAGAAACATTTCATCTACTTTACGTTTAATGGTCTTATCACTAGATAAGTAAAGATTTCTTGCTAGCTGCTGTGTAATGGTACTTGCGCCTTCAGCTTTACTCATTGTTACAATGTTCTTAAAAAGGGCGCGGCCAATACCTTGTAAATCAATCCCAAAATGCTTGTAAAAGCGACGGTCTTCCGTTGCAACAAACGCCATTTTTACATAATCGGGAATTTCATTGCTCGAAACATTTTGACGGGGAACGGTTTTATACAATTCGTCAATCTTACGGTCATTTTTGTCATAGACTACCGTACTTTGAACCGACTGCAGTTTCGAGTAAGATAAATCAGCCGTTTGCTGAAATTGCTTTAATACATAGGTAACTCCCAGCATTACAATTAAAACAACGACTAAAAAGGCTAAAATAAATTTCCTCATGTTGGTTCACTCCACTAAGTAATAATTCCATGTTCACACATAGCTACATTCTTCGTCTTTACAAGGTCGTTATGTAAAGAATGCTGAAGTTTGTTGCCCCATTTAATCTTTCAACAGAGAAATGGGTGATAAAGTATTAACGTTCACAAGCTGACGCGCTAAGTTTAATAAAGGCTATTATTCAAGTGCAGGTAAGTTTTTAGGGTATAAGATGATTGACATAAATAGCTCTTTACGCAGTTATTTTTTGCTTACTCGCAGATGCTTCGTTTTTTATTAAACTGAAACAAAGTGAAATACAATCATCTGAACTTAGTTTACCCATAAATTTGTGTTTGTCAAATAAAGTCGTATAAAGCACCATTCGGGGCTTTGTTCCCCTTTATGAAAAAACAAGCTGATATTTTACGTTCTGTTTCTCATAGAAAAAAGTTGTTGTAACACGTATACGAAATAAGATTTAGTACGTTCGGGTATAAATGCTGATATCTGTTGAAAGTAACGAAATAAAGAAAAAATTAACTAATTTATCAGACTAGGGCACTTTTTATACGAAGGAGGACGGGCGAGTTTTAATCATTATCCACCTTTTGACGGGAGCACTTAGCTAAAAGTGGAATATTTCTTTCCCCGCTGTAAGTCAAACGAATTAAATACCTAGCTGCATATGAGCAATGGCCATATGAAGTTATTCAGTATTATGTGATACTGCCAGCAAAACATACAGGTATTTCTTTGACAGTAGTTCCTTTACAAATGCTTCGAAAGTTCTTATAATAAAATTATCTTTAATTCGAGATATTTAAAAGGAGTGGATATACGTGAAACATATTTTTAAAAAAGGAACGGACGAGACGAAACCGACTTTATTGCTGTTGCATGGTACAGGAGGTACAGAACAAGATCTGCTTCCTGTTGCCGATATGATTGATTCCTCTTGCTCGGTATTATCTGTAAGAGGAAATGTACTAGAAAACGGAATGCCTCGTTTCTTTAGACGTTTACAAGAAGGAATATTTGATATAGAAGATTTAATTGAACGCACAAAAGAACTTCATCAATTTTTAGATGAAGCGGCTGAAACATACTCATTCGATCGACACAACATCGTAGCTGTAGGCTACTCAAATGGTGCCAATATTGCAGGAAGTTTGCTATTTCATTATGAGAATTCTTTAAAAGGGGCAGCTCTTCTTCATCCGATGGTTCCAAGAAGAGGAATTGAAGTGCCTAAGACCGACGCTTCTATCTTTATTGGCGCAGGCAAAAACGACCCTATTTGCCCAGCATCAGAAACGGAAGAACTTTCTGCGCTTTTAGAAAAAGCTGGAGCGGACGTACAGGTGCATTGGGAATCATTTGGCCATCAGTTAACACGAACAGAAATTGAAGCAGCTGAAAAATGGTATCGAGCAAAATTTTAATTTAAAAACTTTCCGCATTCGTGCGGGAAGTTTTTTATTTTTAAAAAATAATGAAAGTTATCGTACAAAAGATAGATATAAATGGTAAAAAGTACTTTTTTTACTGAATGAAGGGAAATTTTATGATATCATTTTATTTCCGGTATATCCTTGCAGAATAGCTATTTTTAGGTAAAGTATCAAATTATTTTAAAATTCCTGGCTTCTATCACAAAAAAATGAAACCAAAGTCTGAGTAAACCGTTATAATAAATGCAGGATTTAAATTCAAAAGGATGGTTAAAAGCATATGACTCGTTTTTTTATTGTTTTACTTTTCGTTCTAATGGTTATATGTGTATATACCATTATTTCGCAAACCCTTTACCGTCGCTATCATTCATCAGTCATAATAAAAGGGGCAAAAAAGCATAAAATAGCTATAACATTTGATGACGGACCTCATCCTGTTTATACACCAAAAATTTTGGACTTGTTCAAACTGCATGAAATGAAAGCTACTTTTTTTATTGTGGGAGAACTAGGGGAGAAACACCCGTCTATTTTAAACAGAATGATTGATGAAGGACATGAAGTAGCTATACATCATCACCGTCATGTGAGTGCATGGACGCAAACACCTTGGCAATTAAAAAGACAAATTCATCAATGTGCACAGGTTATAGAGAAAGTAACCAATCAAAAGCCGCTTTTTTATCGTCCGCCGTGGGGACATTTAAATATGAGCAGTTTATCAATGGCCAAGCCATATCACCTTGTGATCTGGACAGGAATCTTTCAGGATTGGACACTAAAAACAACGAAAACGGCATTAGTTCAAAAACTAATGCGTAAAGTAGAAGATGGAGCCATTTTTGTGTTACACGATAATGGAGATACCCCGGGAGCAGATGAAAAAGCACCTGAAATGACGATTGCGGCGTTAGAAGAATTTTTACCTTACTTAAAACAGCAAGGGTATGAAAGTATAACCATGCAGCAATTGATGAATCAATCGTAAATAGAGGAGCGAGCAGTGGACTTAACAATTATTTCTCAGTATATACATTCCTATGGTTATATTGTTATTTTACTTGTACTTTTTTGTGGGATTGTTGGAATTCCAGCGCCTGAAGAATCATTTTTAATATTATTAGGCATGTTTATTGCCAAACATCAGCTGAACTTATACGAATCATCTCTTTTTGCTTTTTTAGGTGTTATCACTGGAATGCTTACTGCTTACGGGCTAGGAAGATATGCGGGAACCCCATTTTTTGATAAATACGGAAAATACGTAGGATTAACCAAAGAGAAAATTGAAGCGGCAAGCGGCAGCTACCATAAATATGGGATATGGACCATTTTATTTGGTTTATATATTCCAGGCTTGCGTCAAATTAGCCCATATATGGCGGGAATAAGTCGCTATCCGTTTTTCCTTTATTTATTGTTATCGGTAGTAGGAAGTCTAGTATGGGTCCTTTCTTTTCTGATTCTAGGTTACTACGTAGGAGATCGAATTCATATTTCGTATATCATCATGGGCGCTGTAGCTTTTTTTGTCATTTATTTACTTATAAAAAGAACAAGAAACCGAAAACGTCTTGAGAGGAGGGATGGTCAATGAGGAAGGTTTTATTCTTACCGCTTTTTCAGATGCCATCTGGTCATCACCAAGTAGCAGACGCCGTTATGGATGCCATTATGGAGCGTTTTTCCCACGTTATTTGTCAAAAAATTGATTGTTTAAGCTATTGGAGCAAACCGCTTGAACAAATGATTTCATCGATATACATGAAATGGATTTCTGTTTTCCCAAAGCAGTTTGAAAAATTTTATTACGGTCATGTATACAAAAAAAACGACCATACGATGGACGATTTTGTTGTGAAAAAGTGGCCGATTATCGAATACCATATGAAGAAATTAATTGATGCAGAGCAGCCGGATGTCATTGTTTGTACACACAGCTTTCCTTCCTGTGTATTAAGCGGGTTAAAAGAAAAAGGAATCATTGATCTTCCTATTATAAACGTATACACAGACTTCTTAGTAAGCGACGTATGGGGTAAAAATGGAATTGAGCTTCACTGCGTGCCTGATCAGGATACAAAAGCGTTTTTACAAAACGTTCACGGTGTAAAAGAGTCTTCTATTTATGTAACGGGAATTCCTGTTCATAAAGCGTTTTTAAAAAGAAGGATTGACCATCTTATGCCACAGAAACATATATTGATTGCCGGAGGGAATTCCGGCCTTGGAAATGTACGCAAAATGCTTCAGCAGCTTCCGCAAAACTGTACGTATATGTATTATGTGCTGTGCGGAAAAAACAAAAAGTTGTATCAAGAACTAGTAAAATTAAACCACCCGAGAATTAAAGCGGTCTCGTATGTAAAATCGAGAGAGAAAATGAATGATTTATATGAGGGAGCAGATGCCATTGTCACAAAAGCGGGGGGAGTGACAATTAGCGAAGCCCTTCACAAAAGACTACCTATTTTTATTCACTCCTCTCTTCCCGGTCAAGAACAAATTAACATTGAATATCTAAAAGAAAAAGAGCTGCTGATACCGCTTAATGAGGCTGAAGCCTTTGAACAGCAGCTTAAGAACATTTTAGAAAATGATGTGAAACGAAACCGGTTGATAAAACGGATGGACGAATATGTAGACAGCTTAGAAGTAAAAGTAGATCACGTGCTTGCAGATCACTTTAAGCTGTATCGATATGAGACAAGTCAAAATCAATTTTAAGCAGAACATTGGTTATTTCTTTTTACATTCGATAAACTAACTGTAGAGATAACAACTGTAGAAGGTTAGATGAAGTAAAAGGAGATTATAATATGAACTCAGTTATTGAAACGATTTTAAATCATCGTTCTATTCGCAAATATGAAGACAAACCATTGTCAGAAGAGCAAATTCAGACGATTGTAGAAAGCGCACAGGCAGCTTCCACATCAAGCTATATTCAAGCGTATTCCATTATTGGAGTAAAAGATAAAGAAACGAAGCGAAAGCTTGCTCAATTAGCAGGAAATCAGCCTTACGTAGAAACAAATGGACACTTCTTTGTATTTTGCGCTGACTTTCATCGTCATGATGTCATTGCGGAAATGGAGAAAAAAGACTTATCGACAGCGCTCGAAAGCACAGAGCAGTTTATGGTAGCTATTATTGACGTTGCCCTTGCTGCGCAAAATGCAACGCTTGCTGCTGAATCAATGGGACTTGGAGCTTGTTACATCGGCGGTTTGCGTAACGAATTAGAAGAAGTAAGCAAATTGTTAAAACTGCCTTATCATGTAATTCCGTTATTTGGTCTAACGGTTGGACACCCAGCGGGTATTACGGATAAAAAGCCGCGCTTACCATTTAAACATGTGTATCATGAAGAAACATATGAACCGAACGATGAGCAGACGAAAAAAGAATTAACAGCGTATAACGAAGAAATTTCCGCTTATTACAACGAAAGAACAAATGGCAAACGCCAAGACACATGGACTGGTCAAATGGCCGACATGCTTTCCAATCCTAAGCGTATGTATATGAAAGAATTTGTTGAAAAGCAAGGATTTAATAAGAAATAAAAAAAGCTGGGACAAAAGTATTTTAGCCGAATTGAAAAGCGAACCGCTAATCAAAATTTTTGATTAGCGGTTCGCTTTTTTTGTTATAAAAAAACTGAATATACCCGTTAAATGATCAATAAAAAAGAAGAGGCATAGTCAGCAATGGTAGAGAAATTTAACTATTTTAGTAAAAACAACAATAAAAAGCAGTAAAAAGTAGAAACGTTTCATCATATAGCCAAATTATCAGAAATATTACGATTGAATGTTCTGTTTTGTTAAGTTTTGTAATAAAAGTAGCATGGCTCTGTAACGGCTGTGAAATGTGAGGATGATATCATTCAATCATTGAGTAAATAAGGAGGTATTCGTAATGAAAAAATTTATATTTACTCTAGGAACAACAGCAATCCTTTCAGCAGGATTTGTAGGTGCAGCTTCTGCTTCTACAAGCGGAACGTATCACGTAGAAAAAGGTGATACGTTATGGAAAGTCGCTCAAAAGCACAGCGTGAGCGTAGACGAGCTAAAAGATGCAAACAACTTAACATCTAATATTATTTATCCAAATCAAGAATTAAACGTAGCTACTATAAAAGAAATGACGCACAAAGTTCAGCAAGGAAACACATTATGGTCTATCAGTCAGCAATACGGCGTGACGGTAGATCAAATTAAAGAATGGAATGGACTGAAGTCAGATTTAATTTATCCTGGCGAACAATTAAAAATTCAGTCTCCAAACGGCCAAGCTCAGCAATCAAGTCCTTCAGTAGCCCAAGCTGCTCCAGAAGCTCAGCAAGCTCAAGCGCCGGCTGAACAAACTCAAGAAGAACAGCAGCAAGCTCAAGTTGAACAAGCTCAAAAAGAGCAGCAGCAGGCTCAAGCTGAACAAGCTCAAAAAGAGCAGCAGCAAGCTCAAGCTGAACAAGCTCAAAAAGAGCAGCAGCAGGCTCAAGCTGAACAAGCTCAAAAAGAGCAGCAGCAAGCTCAAGCTGAACAAGCTCAAAAAGAGCAGCAGCAGGCTCAAGCTGAACAGGCTCAAAAAGAGCAGCAGCAGGCTCAAGCTGAACAAGCTCAAAAAGAACAACAACCTGCTGAATCGTCACAACAAGCCAGCGGCAAATCAATGACAGTTGAAGCAACTGCCTATACGGCTAATTGTGCTGGATGTAGCGGTACGACTGCTACAGGAGTGGATTTAAAAGCAAATCCAAATCAAAAAGTAATCGCTGTTGACCCTAGTGTTATTCCATTAGGTTCGAAAGTTTATGTAGAAGGCTATGGTGAAGCTGTAGCTGCCGATACAGGTGGAGCAATTAAAGGCAATCGAATTGATGTATTCGTTCCTGCTGAAGGTGATGCTCAACAGTTCGGAAGAAAATCTGTTAAAATTACGGTTATGAACTAAGAAGTTCTTTATAAAATTGCTAGTCTAGTATAGAAATACATAGCTAGTAAAGCAAAAGAGGTGCCTTATGGCACCTCTTTTTACTTTATAATACGCTTTGCGCCCGCATAGCTGTTTTTCCAGTACGCTGTTGAAAGTGATTGCGTTTTAACGCCTTTGCTGCTGACATAAATGAATTCTTGTTTGTCTAGGTAAATTCCTACGACTGAAACGGATTTGCCGTTTTTAAAGAAAACTAAATCTCCAGCCTGCAGGCTGTTTTGCTTTACGTCCGTACCGCTTTTATACTGATCTGCTACTGTACGGGGGATAGAAATATTTGAACCCGCGTTTTTATATACATACTGTGTGTACCCTGATACATCAAAACCTTTTGGTGTCGTACCTCCATATTTATATGGCTTTCCAATTAGCGTTTTAGCATACGATACAATTTGCTGCTGTTTTGCACTAACAGAAGTTTGAGGTGCTGGAGCCGGCGAAGGTGCGCTTGCACTTTTCACTTTCAACACTTGTCCGACTTTTAGCGCGTCTGTTTTTAAATTGTTTAATTTTTTTAATTCAGCTACCGTCATGCCGTACTTTTTAGCGACTGCTGTCAGCGTGTCTCCTTTTTTCACCGTGTAGGTGCCATTGCTATCAGCCGGTGTAGATGGAGCTGTTGGTGAAGGTTGAATATCTTCATCAAGCAAATAACTCATATTTGCGTTAAACGCTACTTTTCGCTTCGTTTTATAGCTCTTCGCTTTTTGCTGAAATTGCGTATTGTATGCGTTGATTTCTTTTTCAAAATTTGCAGAGATCTTATTAAATTCCGCGTCACTTACATCTCCATACGCATAGTCTTCAAGATCTACAATGTAATTGTAAAGAGCAATTAAGCTGTCGTATAAATACCCTTGAAGCTGATCAGCTTCTGAATTAAGGTGATTCATCGCATAATTTTTATCAGTCTTTGTTAGAAACTGGTCAATTTGATTCGCAAGCTGATCATATGCATCTAACGCTTTTTCGTCATCTTTTATTCCTTCAATTTCTTTTAGCTTTTTTTCTACGGTTTTATAAAATGGTGCGTAATAATCTGCTAGCGAATTAACGTCTTTTTGATAAACGCTGACAGAAGAAGCAGCATAAGCAGAGTGACTAAAAACAGGCGTTGTCACCGATGCTCCTACTAAAACAGATGCTGCTATAAATGGTACAAGTAGTTTCTCTTTTTTCATTTGTAAAGTCCCCCAAATATCCAAATAATAGTATAGCAGATAGATTATACTATATTAGATTATAAAAGAACTAGTACTTTTCCTTTAATTTCATATTTTTTAGCAGTTTGCGTACTTGATAGAAGATAATCTAAGGAACAAAGAAAATATGTGATACAATGTACAAATATTCAGTTAAAAAGGAAGTGTACGATATGCAGCAATTTATCAAAGAAATAGCGCGCGGAAAAAGGGGATCAACTGACTTAACGTATGAACAAGCAAAAGAAGCAGCTCGCTTAATCGCTTCTGGACAAGCTACGGATGCTCAGATCGCTGCTTTTTTTATCGCGGAACGTATTAAAACTGAAAATGCAGATGAACTATTGGGATTCGTCCATGCTTTTCGTGAAAAAACAAAAGAAATACCGCTGTCTCAGCCGTTAAAAGATAAATCAATTGATTTTGCAAGCCCTTATGCAGGGAGGAATTCATTTTTTGCGACCATTCCTGTATCAATTTTATTAGCTGAAAGAGGTGTGCCAGCTTTTTTACACTGTACAGAAGCACTTCCTCCAAAGTTTGGAACAACGATTGAAGACGTACTTCATTCATTACAGATCCCTCAAGCTCAAACGATTGAAGACATCGGTCATGCGTTTGAAACGTTAAAAATTGGCTTTGTAAATGCCGAAACAATCTCTTATCCTCTTAGCCGCATCAAACAAGTTCGTCATGAAATTGGTGTAAGGACACTTATTAATACGGTTGAAAAACTACTAAACTTATCGAATGCTTCTTCTTTAATGATGGGCGCTTTTCACCGTACAGCC
The DNA here is from genome assembly GCF_025910025.1 of Priestia sp. JV24. NCBI lineage: Bacteria > Bacillati > Bacillota > Bacilli > Caryophanales > Bacillaceae > Priestia > Priestia sp. JV24. Next base: position 207,564 of record NZ_JAPCIN010000020.1, on the reverse strand, counting down.
ATTAATAAGATTGTGCCTATTTTTGCTTCTCTGCCTTTCAAACATGTATACGTGGTACAAGGGATAGAAGGATCAGAAGATGTACCTGTACATAGAAGCAGCTTTGTTTTTACGATCTCAGAAGGAGAGATGGAGTCGTTTATTGTCAATCCAAAAGAATACGGACTGTTTGTGGAAGAAGAGCACTTTGAAAAGAAAATAAGTGTTGAAAAACAAGTGGAATATGTGACGCGCATTCTGGAGGGTGAATCTTCTTCCGAACTGACTTACGTCTATAATCAAGTAGTATTAAACGCTGGCTTGCGCTATTATCTATTTGGCTATGAAGCTTCTATTGAAAAAGGAGTAGACTATGCAAAACGTCAGCTAGCTGAAGGTTTGGGCTGGAAACACCTGCAGAAATGGAAAACACAAGCGATTTCAGAAGAGTAAAAGGTGAGCAAACATGCTCATCTTTTTTTAGCGGAAGAGATAAATTCTTTGTTTTTTGTCAGAAAATTTACTATAATTAGTTATGTATTTTGTGTTAGAAAATATCACATTTGATGTTAATTAGAAAATAGATTAGCAGAAAGGAAGCTTTCATTGAAACTTACGTCGAGAGAACAAGAAAAATTAATGATTGTCGTAGCTGCAGACTTAGCAAGACGCCGTCAAACAAGAGGATTAAAACTTAATTATCCCGAAGCAGTAGCTATTATTACATATGAAATTATGGAAGGAGCTCGTGATGGCAAGACGGTAGCACAGCTAATGCGAGAAGGGACCAAGATTTTAAAACGAGAAGATGTAATGGAAGGTATTCCGGAAATGATTCATGATATTCAAGTGGAAGCTACCTTTCCAGACGGAACCAAGCTCGTCACTGTGCACGATCCAATTCGTTAAGAGGAGGGAAAGATATGATTCCAGGGGAATATTTCTTAAAAAAAGACCCCATCACATGCAATAACGGAAAGAAATCAATTAGCGTGACTGTAATCAACAGAGGCGATCGACCTGTTCAAGTAGGGTCACACTTTCATTTTTTTGAAGTGAATGCTGCGCTTGAGTTCCCCCGCGAAGCTTCGCTTGGCTATCATTTAAATATTCCGGCCGGTACAGCTGTTCGTTTTGAACCAGGTGATGCAAAAGAAGTGGATCTCGTTGCTTTCTCCGGAACAAGAGAAATCTACGGTCTTAACAATAAAACAAACAGATCGCTTTCTGATAGAAAGGAAGATGTATAAGATGAGTTTTCAAATGTCGCGACGTCAGTATGCAGATATGTTTGGACCAACCGTTGGAGATGCTGTTCGTTTAGCAGACACAGAGCTATTTATTGAAATTGAAAAAGATTTCACCACGTACGGAGATGAAGTAAAGTTCGGCGGAGGAAAAGTCATTCGTGACGGAATGGGGCAGCATCCTCTTGCAACACGAAGCGAAGCAGCGGACTTAGTGTTGACAAATGCAATTATTGTTGATTATACAGGCATATATAAAGCAGATATTGGAATAAAAGATGGACTCATTCAAACTATCGGAAAAGCGGGCAATCCCCTGCTGATGAATGAAGTAGACATCATCATTGGTGCCAGTACAGAAGTGATTGCAGCTGAAGGAAAAATTGTAACCGCCGGCGGTATTGATGCACATATTCATTTCATTTGTCCGCAGCAAATTGAAACTGCTCTTGCCTCGGGAGTTACAACAATGATTGGAGGAGGAACGGGACCGGCTACAGGAACAAAAGCTACAACTTGTACACCCGGAGCTTGGCATATTGAACGAATGCTTGAAGCTGCTGAAGCATTCCCAATGAATATTGGCTTTTTAGGAAAAGGGAATGCAAGTGCCAAAGAGCCTTTAATTGAGCAAATTGAAGCTGGAGCGATTGGACTAAAGCTTCATGAAGACTGGGGAACCACGGCATCTGCCATTGACACAAGCTTACAGGTAGCAGACGAGTACGATGTTCAAATTGCGATTCATACAGATACTTTAAATGAAGGCGGCTTTGTCGAAGATACGATTGCAGCGATTGGCGATCGAGTCATTCATACCTATCATACTGAAGGAGCTGGAGGGGGACATGCACCTGATATTATGGAAATGGCAAGCTTTCCAAACGTGCTTCCATCATCAACTAATCCAACAAGACCCTATACTGTCAACACGCTTGAAGAACATTTAGATATGCTCATGGTATGTCATCATCTTGATCCCTCTGTACCAGAAGACATCGCTTTTGCTGATTCTCGCATTCGCAAAGAAACCATTGCAGCTGAAGATATTTTACACGATTTAGGTGTATTCAGCATGATTTCTTCAGATTCCCAAGCAATGGGACGTGTAGGAGAAGTGATTACAAGAACGTGGCAAACAGCTGACAAAATGAAAAAGCAGCGAGGGAAACTTGATGGTGACAGCGAAGCTGGCGATAACGCACGTGTCAAACGCTATGTAGCTAAATATACGATTAATCCAGCTATTGCTCATGGAATTTCGGAATACGTAGGATCAGTAGAAACAGGGAAAATGGCTGACTTAGTCCTATGGGAGCCAGCTTTTTTTGGAATAAAGCCTGACTTGATTGTAAAAGGCGGTTTGATTGCACACAGCTTAATGGGAGATCCTAACGCGTCAATTCCAACTCCACAGCCGGTTTTATACCGTCCGATGTTTGCTTCTTATGGAAAAGCAAGAGCTAAAACGTCTCTTACGTTTGTGTCAAAAGCAGCGTACGAGAACAAAGTGGGCGAGAAACTGGGGTTGCAAAAGCTGCTTAAACCGGTCAAAAATATTCGTCAATTAAAAAAAACAGATATGAAGTTAAACGGGGAAATGCCTAAAATTGAAGTTGATCCCCAAACGTACGAAGTAAAAGTAGATGGACAAATGATTACATGTGAAGCAGCAGAAGTTGTGCCTATGGCACAGCGATACTTTTTATTTTGAGGTGAAAGAAATGGTAATTGAAAGAATTATCGGAAATATGGCAACATTAGAAAAACGGGCTCCGCATATAGAAACGGTATATATCGAAAGTGATCACTTAGTAAAACGCGTTCAGCGCGTTGTAACAGATCACGGTAAGGAACTAGGAATTCGTCTAAAAGAAAATCGCGAGCTCACTGATGGCGATGTGCTGTTTATGGATGAAAGCAATATGATTGTTGTTCAGGTGGTGGCAGACGATATTTTAACGATTCAGCCGATTGATATTCAGCAAATGGGAGAAATTGCTCATCAGCTTGGCAACCGACATTTGCCAGCACAGTTTGAAGGTGGAGACATGCTCGTACAGTACGATTATTTAGTCGAAGAATTGCTTCAGCAGCTTGATATTCCCTATAAGCGCGAAAAAAGAAAAGTAAAACAAGCTTTTAAGCATATCGGACACAGTCATGACTAATTCATTGCTTTCGCTGATTCAACTATGTGATTCAAATTTTCCATCCGGTGCATTTTCACATTCGTTTGGCTTTGAAACGTATATTCAGCGAGATCAAATTTACAACACAGAAACCTTTCAAGAAGCGCTTCGTACATACCTTGATGTTCAGCTGACGTATACGGACGGCTTAGCATGCAGACTGGCTTATGAGTATGCAAATCATGACCAGTTTAACGAAATTATAAGAGTGGATCATGAATTATACGCTCTTGCTTTGTCAAAAGAAACAAGAGAAGGGACGAGACGCGTGGGCCAGCGCATGTTAAAACTTTGCTTAGAGTTATTTCAAGGCTCTTATTTAGAAAAGTATATGAGTGAAGTAAAAGCAAAAAAGGCGTATGGACATCCTGCTGTTGTATTTGCATTAGCCAGCCTGCAGTTAAACATTACAAAAGAAGAGGCAATTTTAAGTCACTTGTACGCTAGTATTTCTTCGTTAATTCAAAATGCTGTTCGCGGCATACCGATCGGGCAAACTGATGGGCAAAAAACGCTCGTTCTTTTTCAGCCGCTGCTGCAGCAAGCACTTCAGCATATTTTACAAGCAGATCAAGAGGAATTTGGTGCGGTGACACCAGGGTTAGAAATTGCTCAAATGCAGCATGAACAGTTGCATGTTCGATTGTTCATGTCATAAAAAAGGAGGGAAAGCCTTCTAACAATGAAGGCGTAAAAATGAATGCAATTAAAATTGGAATTGGTGGACCTGTTGGTGCAGGGAAAACAATGTTAGTAGAACGATTAACGCGTGCACTAGAAGGACAGCTAAGCATGGCAGTCGTTACAAACGATATTTACACAAAAGAAGATGCGCAATTTCTAGTAAAAAACAGTATTTTGCCAGAAAATCGTATCGTAGGAGTAGAAACAGGAGGATGTCCTCATACGGCCATTCGAGAAGATGCATCTATGAACTTTGCTGCGATCGATGAGTTAGTGGAACGCCACCCCGATGTTGAACTTATTTTTGTAGAAAGCGGAGGAGATAATTTAGCCGCAACGTTTAGCCCAGAGCTCGTTGATTTTTCGATTTATATCATCGACGTAGCACAAGGGGAAAAAATCCCGCGTAAAGGCGGTCAAGGAATGATTAAATCTGATTTATTCATTATCAACAAAACAGATTTAGCCCCGTATGTAGGAGCCAGTTTAGAAGTAATGGAAAAAGATACAATCCAAGCAAGAGGGCACAAGCCTTTTGTTTTCACCAATTTAAAAGAAGATAAAGGGCTCGACCAAGTGATAGAATGGATTAAAAAAGAGGCCTTTTTAATCGGCCTTGAATCATGAGCTACACGGGTTATTTAGAGCTTCGAGCAGAAAGAAACAGTGAGCGAACCGTTATTAAAGATACGTACCATTACGGTGCTTTCAAAGTTGCCAGACCTATTTACATGACTCCTGAATCCCCTTTTGTTTATATGCTTCACGTAGGCGGAGGATACGTAAGCGGAGACAAGTATAAAACGATGATAACGGTAGAGAAAAATGCCCAGCTGACGGCTACTACTCAATCTGCGACAAAGGTGTACAAAACACCGAACAAAGCTGTTTTACAAGAAACGTGTATAACCCTTGAAGAACAAGCAATCATGGAATATATACCAGACCCGCTTATTTTGTATGAAAATGCTGCATTTGTCCAAGAAATAACGGTTCGTATGGCACAAAACGCTGCTTTGTTTATGTGTGACAGCATCACCCCGGGGTGGTCGCCGGATGGGCAGCTGTTTCAATATACCTCTATGCGTTCCAAGCTTAAACTGTATGTAAACGAGCAGCTGAAGGTATACGATCACTTATACTTGAAGCCAGAAAGCCATTTGCGCGGCATGATGAAAATGGAAGGGTATACTCATTTTGGATCGATTATCATTGTTCATCCAAACGCCGACGACGCATTTACAGCGAAAGTACATCAGCTGTGCGAAGAGGCAGGCTGTAAAGTAGGAGCTTCTGCACTTCCGATCCCTGGATGTGCTATTCGAATATTAGCTGCTAGTACACAAGAAGTTGAAGACATAATCGCTAAAGTATACGGATTGTTCCGACAGCATTTACTAAAAGCTGAAGTATCACTTTTGCGTAAGTATTAAAGAGGCTGGGACAAAAATATGTTAGTTGAAAGAAGATCCGAACGAGCTGGATTCTTAATGGAGAATCAAATTCGTTCGGATTTTTTTATTGGTAGGGTGAACGTAGGTTTCCTGTATGTAGCTCCTTCTACCCGTTGATTAAAGGGCAAAGCGGCGTCTTGCACAAAAATCAACAGCTGTGGAACAGGCAGTCCAGGTCATTTATCCTACTTATTCATCTTTAGATTGAATTGTTTTCGTTGTGTCTCATTCGCTTTTAGAACCACAGGCTAAACAATCCGTCGCTTACACCTAAATTATACATATAATAAAGGCCAAATATAATGCTGACAGCGCCTGTTACCTGCAGTAAGCAGCGGTTTAACGTCACTTGTTTTTTAGTTGTAACGAATGGAATTCCAATGACCGTGGTAAATAACAGCATGCCAAGACAAGTGCCGATTCCAAAAATGATAATGTACAGAGCACCTTGCCATACGTGAGTAACGGTGCTCATCGTTAATACAACCATCGCTGCGCTTCCGGCCAGTCCATGAACAAAGCCAATGCCTAATGACTTTAAGTAAGACGTTTTTTCGTGATGCGTATGTACTTGTTTTTTGTAAGACAGAAACGATGTGAAACCGAGGTAAACGAGCATAATGCCCACTAAAAATTCAAGTGACATGCTCATACGTTCAGAAATACTGCTTTTTAACACCATTAAAATCATGCCAAAAATAAACAGCGTAAGCGTATGGCCAATCCCCCAGTACACTCCTGCAAGCGAAGAGCGCCACAGTTTTTTACTTTTTGAAGCAATGGTTGATACAGCGATAATATGATCTGGTTCTAGAGCATGCTTGATTCCTAAAAGAAACCCTAGTATTAAAATTGAAAAAAAACTTGTTTCCATGTCAGCTTTCTCATCCTTTCGTACGTATAACACTAGTATATCGTACGATTTTGTTTTAATAAACAGAAAATTCTAAACGAAAATATCTGGTCGAATAGCTAAACTATTTATCAATTTACAATAAGTTACAAATATTAAAGAAGATGTAGTATAAAAATTTTACATTTACAAAAACTATGAGTAAATTATTGTGAGGTTGATAACTATGGACAAAATTTCTACTGATATTATGCTGTGGAGTTCTTTTATACGTCAAAATGTTAGGACAGAACGTGACTAGACTAGAAGCTCTTTTATGGAGCATTGCGTTGCCGGGCTTTGGACAATTACTAAACAAAAAACATATAAAAGGAATTTTGTTTATTGTACTTGAATTTCTCATTAATATGGGCGCAAATTTTAATGAAGGCATCCGCTTAAGCTTTTTAGGAGAAACAAGGCAGTCCCTAGAAGTAATGAACATACAGTGGTTAATGTTTTATCCATGTTTATATTTTTTTGCAATTTGGGATGCTGTTAAAGAAGCAGAAAACGGCGCATCGAGATTTACATTTATTCCTTTTGTCTCCTGTGCTTATTTTGTTACAGTAGGCATTATGTATTCCTCAGTAACAACCATCAACGGTGTTTTTATAGGACCAATTTGGCTTCCTATGCTGTCTGTTATACCTGGACTTGTTGTCGGACTCATTGTCAAAAAGCTATTAGAAGTGTATATACATAAGAAAAAATAAACGTCATTACAATCTATACATCCGTAGATTTTAATGGACGTTTATTTTATTTTTGTTTATAAATAAGTAATAAAGTCTCTTATTTAGGGAACGTACTAACAGTGGCTGTTTTTACATAATTTTAAGAGAGCGCGGACTACTCATAAAAAAGAGCACATTGAAAATGGAGAGAATGGGTACGAGCTTATATAATAGCACTTTGACAAAAAGAAGCTGGTGAGAAGGTGGATAGAGGATGATCACAAATGGTATTTATCGTTTTTTTCTTATCTGGTACGTATGCGGAGTCGTCTTGCTTTCCTTCGATTTGCTGCCTTCATGGTTAGAATGGGCAAACGCGGTCTTTTTACACTTGAGCAGTCTTCTTGCTCTTATTTATCTAGCTAAAGCTTATGGAGTAAGGCGGGCACTGCTCGTTGCGATATTTGTGACAGGCGCATCTATTTATATCGAAAGTCTAGGTGTTAAGTATGGATTTTTATTTGGATCCTACGATTACGAAAAAGATTTTGGCGCCAAAATTTTAGGTGTTCCTCTGACCATTGGTTCGGCTTGGTTTATGGTTGTGGTTACAAGCAGAATACTAGCTCTAGGAATTATGAAACGTATGGAGCTGCCGTTTATTGTCCATGGAATTGCCTATGCAGTCATTAGTTCGCTTTTTGCTGTTATTATGGATTTGGCTATTGATCCTGTTGCCTATGTTGTTAAACAATATTGGGTGTGGGAAGGGGACAGCTTTTATTATAATATTCCTTTATCAAATTTCTCCGGCTGGTTTTTATTGTCTTTCTTCATTCAGCTGGTCGTATACTTCTTTTTAGCTAAGTCTCCTAAAGAGGAAAATCCGGTGTGGGAAAAAAGAATGGTATTTTTGTATAGTGCAGTTGTCATGATGTTTGTGATTGTAGCGTTGGCAAATGGCCTATGGCTTGTCGTATGGCTGACGATGATTCCTTTTCTTATTCTTTATATTGTGTATAAAAAGGAGACTCGCTTATGATTTACCCGAAGAAAAACTCAATATTTGAGCGATTTTTTCAACTGTTTGTCACATATCAGCTTAAAAAGCAATTTTATCGTATTCATTTACATATAGGAGGGCTCCCAAAAGATAAAAAAATTTTATTAATTGCTAATCATTCCAGCTGGTGGGACGGTTTAGTGACATTTTATTTAAATAACGCGGTATTAAAAACAGATCTATACGCTATGATGTCCGAACAAGGAATGAAGGATTTTCCTTTTTTTCAACGAATCGGAGCTTTTTCAGTAAATGCAGCGTCTCCGAAGCATACGGTGGAATCGTTAAGGTTTGCCAGTAAGCTGTTAGAAGAGAAAAAAGCGGTGCTTATTTTTCCCCAAGGAAAAGAAGAGCATCTTGAAAAAAGACCGTTAACTTTTTCTGAAGGACCTGCTTTTCTTCTAAAGAAGCATTCTGACGTTGAAGTTATTCCCATTACGTATTATTATACGTTTCGCCATGATCAGCGACCGGAGCTTTTTATCTGGATAGGGCAAGCTGTTTTTTACGACTCGGCCAAGGCAAGAGAAGAGATAACCAACATGCTAGGCGGTGCAGTCACTGCTCAGCTTGATCATCAAAAACAGAAAATAATTCAAGAAAACGATGAGGAGTTTACGGTTTTATTAAAAGGAAAAAAGACGCTTAGTGAATGGTTAACGTGGTGGAAAGCGAAGGTGAAAGAATGATTTACTATATGCTTTTATTTATTTTTATGCTGCTTTTAACCATTGTAAATATTCAAGCAATGCCTAAATTAAAAAGATACGAGCCGGATTCCAAAACACCTCAGCCTCTCATTTCTATTTTGATTCCAATGCGAAATGAAGAACGAAATGTAAAGCGAATCATTTCCTCTATTAAAGGATTAACGTACAGCAATCTAGAATGTGTCATACTAGACGATCAGTCCACAGATCAAACACGAACACAGCTATTGAAAGAAATTCACGGGGATCCGAGGTTTACCATCATAGAAGGAAAAGAGCTGAGAGAGGGTTGGGTCGGAAAAGTTCATGCCTGTTACCAGCTGTCGCAAGCTGCAAATGGAGAATATTTATTGTTTATAGACGCAGATGTAGAACTAAAAGAACGTACACTAGAACATACTTTAGCCACAGCACAAGCGGCAAAAGCCGCTCTTTTAACAGGTTTCCCTCGTTTTCCCGTAAAAACGTGGTTAGAAGCATTGGTTGTTCCGCTTCAGCATGTGGTTGTTTTTAGTTATTTACCGGTTGTCGTAGCTAATCGTAACAAGATGAGCAAAGCTTCCGCGGCTCACGGTGCTTTTATGTTTATAAAAAAAGAAGCTTACGAGGCCGTAGGAGGACATGAAGCCGTCAAATCTTCACTAGTAGAAGATGTCCACCTAGCCCAGCTTTTTAAGCAAAAGAAACACCGCGTCATTTTAGCTAATATTACCTCTCATGTTAGCTGTTATATGTATGAAACAACAGAAGAAGTATGGAACGGTTTTGCTAAAAACATCTTTGTAGGTCTGGGCCGCTCCGCTAAAGCAGTTTGGGTACTAAGCGTTTATTTTGCCTGTTACTATGTGCTGCCGCTTCCTTTTTTTATAGCAGGAATATTCACAGGCAACATGCTTTGGATTCTTCCTTTTTGCATTATGCTTTTTCAGCGGTTTTTAATTGACCGGTCGGCTCAGCAAAAAGGGCTTTTATTTTGTACGATGCCCGCGTCGGCAATTGTGCTGATGCTGCTGATGAATCATTCCATGAAGCGTGAACGAAAAAAGCAGGGATATGAATGGAAAGGAAGGCATTATCAATGAAAAAAGTACTAATAGTTGGGGCAGGATTAGGCGGATTAGCTGCAGGAGTTCTTCTTCAAACAAAGGGGTTCGATGTCACAATTGTGGAAAAAAACGAGCATGTAGGCGGAAAAATGATGCCTGTGCAGCTAGGAGAATATTCTTTTGATTTTGGGCCTAATACCATTACAATGCCCGAAGTTTTTCAGTGGTTATTTGAGCAAGCGGGTGAACGTCCAGAAGACTATATGCCTCTTGTCAAACTAACGCATCATACGAATAATTTCTTCACCGACGGCTCCCAATTTTCCATGTCTATAGATGAAAGAAAAATGATTCAGCAGCTTGAACGTCTCGATCCCTTTGCTGCAGAGCAATACCCTGCCTATTTGAAAGAAGTAAAAAGAATATACGACATTGCAAAAAGCCAATTTTTCTACCGGACATTTTCATCGTGGAAAGATTACACAAACCCTTCTTTATTAAAAGCATTGCTGCAAGTAAGGCCGTTTGAAACAGTAGATACGTTTCATCAGCGTTTTTTTCGAAACGAAAACATACGAAATGCATTTAATCGATATGCAACCTATATCGGATCTTCACCTTATACATCACCCGCTACGTTTTCATTGATTGGACATTTAGAAATGAATGATGGAGTGTACTATGTAAAAGGAGGAAATCCTAGAATTGCAAAAGGGCTGGGACATGTGTTCCAAAAAGCTGGAGGAAAGCTGTATACAAACTGCAGTGTTACTGAAATAATCGTAAAAAATAAACGGGCTGTCGGAGTGGAAGTAAATGGAGAAGAAAAGATAGGCGCGGATATCATTATTGTGAACGGAGACTTGCTAAAAGCCTATCCGGCACTTGTAAAAGAACAGGATAGACCTCATTTTAAAAACAAAAAAGCAGCTGAATTCGAGCCTTCCATATCAGCTTATGTGATCATGGCAGCTGTTAAGAAGCGCTTTTCTCAGCTGATTCATCATCAAGTGTATTTTTCTCAGGATTATAAACAGGAATTCTATGAGCTATTTCAGCAAAAAACGCTTCCAACCGATCCCACCATTTACATTTGTAATTCTTCATATACCGATAACACGGTAGCTCCGGGCGATAATTTATTTATTTTAGTGAATGCTCCTGCTGTGAAAGAAGAGAATCAAGAAGAAATGAAAGCTTATAGAGAAGTTGTCTATCGCAAGCTTTCTCAGTTTGGTTTAGATATCGAGCCTTCGCTTGTACATGAACGAATTGTTACTCCATATGAAATTGAACAAACGTTTGGTGCATTTAAAGGTGCTCTGTACGGCGTGAGTTCAAACCGGAAAATGGATAGTTTTCTTCGCCCAAGCAACGTCTCAAAAGATGTTAAAAACTTATATTTTGTAGGAGGAACGACTCACCCTGGAGGAGGGTCTCCTATGGTCACGATTAGCGGCATCAATGTAGCTATGCTTATTTCATCGTCCTGATTGATAAATCAGGATTGTCAAAAAGTTTAGTTTTTTGGTACTATAAGAAAGTGCAGAGGCTGTTAACCTACTGTTATTACGGATGGAAAAAATGAAAAAATATGTTACATAACGAAGTTGAAAAGGTGATTACATAACTATATGATTGTATTTACGTGTCTTATTATTATCATAAGCATTATCCGTCCTTACTTGGAAAGCGTGACTGTTAAGCGAATTGCTTCAGAAGGCAAAAAAATTCGCTACTACAAAGAACAGTTCTTTTTTTATGTGCTAATTTTACTATTTTATATTGCGGTGATGGTATACCATAGGGTTCCAATTTCTATGTTAGGATTACAGGGAGTATATCTCGATACGATTCACCGCACGGCTCCGTATCCAGCGTGGATTGAATATTTGCTGCTTTTAATCTTTGCAGGCTTTATCATTCTTTCCATTATGCTTCAATGGATGAAAGATCATGGAGAAACGGTTTTTGTGGAACAGGAAATGCCCACGTCAATTGAGGCAACCGTTCCTAAAACGGAAAGAGAGCAAAAGTGGTGGCTTGCATACAGCGGTATCTCCAGCTTCGTAGAAAGCACCGTTTATTTTCCTAGCTTTTATTTATATAGTCACTATATATTAGCTATTGGAAACACATGGGTATTGGCCGTCTTAATTGGTATTGGTTATTTCCTATCACAGCTAGCTTTCCAGCGTGACCGTTTAAGTGTCCAGACGCTGTTAGTTGGTATCGGGCTAGGCGCTTTATTTATCATGACGAAGTCAGTTGTCATCATGGTCTTGTACTATGGCTTTAGCTTTTTGATTTATGATATTTACCAGCAAGATCGCAATCTAGTAAAAAGCACAGATGATCACTAAGAAACAACACGGCATAAAGCTGTGTTGTTTCTTTTTTTTATAATTTATAAAAAAAGCTTGAAAAGCGCTTTCAATAGTCTTATAATTTAGATAAATCGATTTACTAAACCGGTTTAGTAAGTGGTTAGTTAGTATAATAAGAAAGGTAGGTCGATTTATGAATAGTATGATTATCCCGTTAAATGCATTCGAAACAACAGGCTTTCAGCACACCATGATTGGGAAAATATATGAGCAGCAAGTACATGGAGTGGAAATTCGAAGAGAGTTAATGAAAAAAGTAGAGCAAGAGATTGAGCTTATTGCCGAAGAATTAAAAACATATCCACTTTTTACAGTATATTCGGCTCCAATTGAACTGTGGAAAGAAAATGGAGAGTTAAACACACAAGAATTAAAAGCTATTCTTGAAGAAGCCGTATCACTTGGCGCTCAGTGGGTAAAAGTTTCTCTTGGTTTTTATCAGCCCCAATCGCCTATGGCAGATTTACAGCAGCTATTAGAAGCATTTCCAGCTTTACGTCTATTTGTAGAGAACGATCAAACCAGTCACGGAGGCAACATAGCATCTCTGCATGCATTTTTTGATAACGCTTACGAAGTTCCTGTTTCCATGACGTTTGATATTGGGAATTGGCTTTATGTACATGAACAACCCCAGGAAGCAATCAAAATGCTAAGGTCATTTGTGGGCTATATTCATATTAAACACGTCATAAAAAGCAGCGGAAAGCTAGTGACAACCGCTATATCAAACAATTCAAATGAAATGTGGAAAGATATTTTGAAAGGGTTTTCTCATTCGATTTTTAAAGCTTTAGAGTTTCCAATCGATGAACCGGAACAAATCCCCCGCTTCATTTCATTGGTGCAAGCAGCAGAACAGGAGGAAGTTCAATGAATTCATTAGACGTTATTACCTTCGGAGAAGCAATGGCAATGTTCATGGCAGAACAGCCGGGACCGCTGCATGAGATTAAACATTATACGAAAGAACTGGCCGGAGCAGAAACAAATGTAGCAATTGGTCTCGCTCGTCTCGGTCTGCGCGCAGGCTGGGTGAGCAAAGTCGGCAACGATCCTTTCGGTACGTTTATTATGAAACGGCTACAAGAGGAGTCAGTCAACACCGATTGTGTACTAGTAGATAGCGAGCATGCAACAGGCTTTCAAATTAAATCAAAAGTGGAAGTGGGAGATCCGGAAGTTTGTTACTTCCGAAAAAATTCAGCAGCCAGTCACTTGCACTCGAGCGATTTTAATCAAACCTATTTTTTAGCGGCAAAACATATGCATATGACAGGCATACCGCTTGCTGTGTCAGCAAGTATGCGCGATTTTGCTCTACATGCACTTACATCGATGAAAGCAGCTGGAAGAACGGTTTCCTTTGACCCAAACCTGAGACCCACTCTTTGGAAATCGCAAGAAGAAATGGTTGTTACAATCAATGAAGCTGCTAAACAAGCAAACTACGTTCTGCCGGGCATTGAAGAAGGAAAAATCTTAACCGGCTACGAAAATCCAGAAGACATTGCTTCTTACTATTTAGATGCAGGTGTAGAGCTTGTCGTTATTAAACTAGGTGAACAAGGAGCCTTTTTTAAGACGGCTAAAGAGCAAGGGATGGTTGAAGGAATAAAAGTGAAACAAATAGTGGATACAGTCGGAGCAGGAGACGGTTTTGCAGTAGGACTATTAAGCGGACTTCTTCAAAATGATTCTCTTACTCAGTCTGTAAGGAGAGCAAATGCTATTGGGGCATTAGCTGTACAAAGCCCTGGAGATAACGACGGATATCCAACTGAACAGCAGTTGCAAAGATATATGGAATCCCAAAAACAAGGAGTGAAGTGATAATGAAACAGCAGCTAGCAAAAAAAAGATGGCTTCGATTAATTCCTATCGTATTTATTACGTATAGCCTTGCATATTTAGACCGTGCAAACTATGGGTTTGGAGCAGCGGCAGGGCTGGCAGAAGATCTTCATATTACGCCAGGTATTTCGTCTTTATTAGGGTCGCTCTTTTTCTTAGGTTATTTCTTTTTCCAAATTCCAGGCGCTCACTATGCTGAAAATAAAAGCGCCAAAAAGCTGATTTTTTGGTCTCTGATTTTATGGGGAGCACTTGCTACAGCTACGGGTATGGTAAGCCACGTCGGATTTTTGTTTGTTATTCGATTTGCTTTAGGAGTAGTTGAAAGTGCCGTTATGCCTGCTATGCTGGTATTTTTAAGCCACTGGTTTACAAAAGCAGAACGTTCTAGAGCCAACACGTTTTTAATTTTAGGAAACCCGGCAACCGTTCTTTGGATGTCGATTGTTTCTGGGTATTTGCTAGAATCGTTTGGCTGGAGATGGATGTTTATTTTAGAAGGTTTTCCAGCTGTTATTTGGGCATTTTTATGGTGGAAACTAGTAAATGATGAGCCAAAAGATGCAGGATGGCTGTCGAAAAAAGAAAAAGCAGATTTACACGATGCGCTGCAAAAGGAACAAGAAGGAATCAAACCTGTTAAAGGCTATAAAGAAGCTTTTAAAAATCGTACTGTCATTTTATTAAGCATTCAATATGCTTTATGGAGTATCGGTGTCTACGGATTTGTTATGTGGCTTCCGTCTATTATTAAAGCAGCGCCTAACATGAGTATAGTGAAGACAGGGTGGTTAGCGTCCGTTCCTTACGTATTAGCAGTTGTATTAATGTTAACGGTTTCATATCTGTCAGATAAGTTTTTAAAACGAAGCGCATTTGTATGGCCGTTCTTATTAGTAGGAGCGTTTGCTTTTTACGGATCTTATTTAGTTGGCACAAGCAACTTCTGGCTTTCTTTTACTTTACTCGTTATCGCCGGAGGAACGATGTACGCTCCGTACGGACCGTTCTTTGCAATTATTCCTGAAATTTTACCGCGTAATGTTGCCGGAGGAGCAATGGCTTTAATTAATAGCATGGGCGCACTTGGTTCATTTGCCGGTTCTTATATTGTAGGATTTTTAAATGGATCAACAGGAGGATTTGGCGCTTCATATATCTTTATGGCTGGATCATTATTCCTTGCGGCAGTTTTAACCATTGTCGCAACGAAAAAGCCAAGAGAAGTTCAAAGTGTAAAGCCAGTCGAAACAACGGCTTAATGTAACGATAAAAAAGGAGAATTGAGATGCATATTGAGAAAATTACAAGTAGCGGTATTGTAGCGGTCATTCGAGGAGCAAGTGCTGAGCGAATTATTCCGCTTGCCTACGCATTAAAAGAAGGCGGAGTAACAAACCTAGAAATTACAATGGAAAACCCTGCTGCTGTAGAGGTTATTAAAGAGTTGAAAAATGAATTTGACGACTCGATGTTTATTGGAGCAGGAACTGTTCTAGACGAAGAAACAGCACGAATTGCTATTATGGCGGGAGCGTCATTTATTTTTTCTCCTACGGTTAATGAACGAACAATTAAAACGGCTAAAAGATACGGTGTCATTAGCGTTCCGGGCGCTTTTACACCAACTGAAATACTAACAGCCTATGAATGCGGTGCAGATATGATTAAAGTCTTCCCGGCAAGCGTAGTAGGCCCCGCTTATTTTAAAAATATAGCAGGACCGCTTCCTCACATTCCTTTAATGCCAACGGGCGGCGTTACGGCTGAAAATGCGGGCGCTTATATTAAAGCTGGAGCAGCTGCTATTGGGGCAGGAAGCACATTAGTGGATGGAAAGCAGCTTCCAACTCCTGAATACTTACGTCAAGTAACAAAGGAAGCAAAGCGTTTTACTAATGAAATTCAAGAAGCTAGGCTTGCGTACGCTTAATAAATAAAGCCTTCTGCTAGCAAGAAGGCTTTTCCTTTTTCGTTTTTTTCGTTTACACTAGGAGTAGCATAATTTTAGGGATTGAATGAAAAGGGCGGATTATGATGCAAAAAGTTACTATGCTGGACGTTGCAAAAGCAGCAAATGTCTCCAAAAGCACCGTATCACAATACATTAACAAACGGTATGAATATATGGGCGAAGAAACACGAAAGAAAATTAAAGAAGCGATTGATACACTCGGCTATCAGCCCAACTATCTAGCACGAAGCTTAAAACAAAAGCGAACGTCAATGATTGGGATTATTGTCGCGAATATTATGCACAGATTTTCTACTGAAGTCATTCGTGCAATTGAAGACTATTGCCATTCACAAGATATACATGCCATCATCTGTAACGCAGATGATGACCCTGATAAAGAAAAGAAATATATTAATATGTTAAAAGCAAAGCAAGTAGATGGCCTTATTTTATTTCCAACGGGAGCCAATACCTCTCTTTATGAGCAGATGATTAAAGAAGAATATCCAGTTGTTATTATGGATCGCAAAATTCACGATGTAAAAGGAAAAATTCCATCCGTAGTGGCGAACAACCAAGAAGCCACAAAACAGGCTATTTTGCATCTCCTCGAGCTGGGACATAAGCATATAGCGATTATTACAGAACCATTAACTATTACACCCCGGATTGAACGTGTAGAAGGGTACAAAGAAGCGTTAACATTAGCCAATATGCCTGTAAATGAATCCATGATTATCAACTGCAAAAAAGCGGACATGCAAAAAGCGCTTGAGAAGCTATTTGCAGCCGATAATCCGCCCACAGCGCTGCTTGCTGGAAACGATTTAGTATTCATTGAAGTGCAGAAATTTATTAAACAACACGGATTTAATATCCCAAATGATTTATCTTTAATTGTTTATGATAATATTCCTTACGCAGATGTAGCAACGCCTGCTGTTACGACGATTTCGCAGCCCGCTTTTGATATGGGAAAAAAAGCAGCAGATTTACTTATTAAACAAATTTTGAACGAAAAGATAGCTTATGAAGAATACCAGTATGAGTGTGAATTAATTATTCGAGAAACAACTTTGTCGCATTAAGCTAAAAAGAGCGCCTATGGCGTGCTCTTTTTAGCTCATCAAAATATTGGTTTTTTTTATGCAGTTACTAAACCGATTTAGTAAAAAGTGAGGAGAAAAAATATGAAGATACAATTAGCATTAGATCGCGTCACAATTGAAGAAGCTATTATCCTTGCTAAGTTGGCAGAACCCTCTGTTGATTGGATTGAAGTAGGTACATCTCTTATAAAAGAGTATGGAATTGAAAGCATTTATAAAATCAAACAGGCATTTCCGCACAAGACGATTGTAGCAGATATCAAAACGATTGATAACGCAGAGTATGAGTTTACAATGTGCTATCAAGCAGGAGCAGATATAGCAACGGTCATGGGTGTATCACCTTTACCTACGATAGAGACGTGCGCAAATGTCAGCGAAAAATGGAATAAAAAAATGATGGTTGATTTATTAAACACGTCAAGCAGCTCGCAAAAGCAAGTAAGTATTTATAGAAACGCTATTTTTTGCCATCATATCAGCAAAGATGAGCAAGAAAAAGAAGGAAAATCGCTGAGTCAAATAAATTTGCGGCAATATTTTCATTCAGATGCCCAAATAGCAGTAGCAGGAGGAATTAATCCAGCCTTAGCAGCATTATTACTTCAAATGAAAGCGGACGTCGCGATTATTGGATCAGCGATTACAAAAAGTCCGGATGTGGCAAAGGCATCTGCTAAATTTCAAAACTTATTTATGAGCAGGGGGAACGTATGATGACAAAAACACAAACGATTTTAGACGAAATTACGGCCGTAATGAATCACATAAAAGAACCGCAAATAGAAGAAGTAGCGTTTTCACTTTACCAAGCAAAACGAATTTTTGTTATAGGCGAAGGCCGCTCTGGGTTAATGGGCAAATCATTTGCGATGAGACTGATGCATTTAGGTGCGACAGTATATGTTGTAGGGGAGACCATTACTCCTTCGATTGCAGCAGGTGACGTGTTGGTGGCCGTATCTGGTTCAGGAAAAACACAGCAAGTGGTGAGTGTAGCAAAAAAAGCGAAAGAGGTAGGATGTTCAGTTATCGGCATTTCAGCTAGTACAGAATCACCATTAACTGCTCATACTGACGAGCTTTTACACATTCCCGCTGCAACCAAATATCGAAGTGAAAATGAAGCAGCTTCCATTCAGCCTTTGGGCTCGTTATTTGATCAATGTGCTCACGTTGTATTTGATACCATTTGTTTAGAATACGGGAATTTGAATCACACGAATCATGAACAGGCGTTTAAGCAGCACAGCAATTTAGAATAAGAGGAAAGAGGCTAGAACAAAAGTAGGTTATTTAAAAGAAAATCCGAACGATGAATCGAGATTCTTGATAAAGAATCACATTCGTTCGGATTTTTTCATTGGTATTGATGAGCGTAGGTTTCATGGGTGTAGTTGCTTCTAGCTGTTGATTGAATCGAGATAGTTATGTCTCATCTCCTTTGATACAGGCAAGTCTAAGTCTGAACGTTGACTTCACTTCAAAGTAAATAACAGCATTTTTATGCTGAAATTGCTATAATATACAAGCCGGTACATATACTAAGGCGACTGAAAATAAAGGAGTTTTGATTAATGACAAAAATAAAATTAATTTCACATAACGATTTAGACGGGGTAAGTCCGGCACTATTGGGTCGGTTAGCGTTTGGCGATGACAACTTTGATTACAGCACGGTAAGCATTGGCCGCATCAATGACACAGTGACACATTTTATTGAAGAAGAAAACGATGGAGACACAGCTTTATACATAACGGATATTAGCGTGAATGAGGAAGTAGCGGAAAAATTAAATGAACTGGTAAAAAAAGGCCAAAAAATCACTCTTATTGACCATCATATCTCTGCTCTTCCACTAGCTGAGAAATACGATTGGGTTCATGTTATTGCAGAAGACGAAAACGGTAAAAAGACGGCAGCTACATCTCTTTTCTACGACTACTTAGTGCGCAACAACATGCTCCAAAAAACGGCGTTGCTTGATGAGTACGTAGAACTTGTGCGCTTATTTGATACGTGGGACTGGTTCCATGAAAATAACTTGAAAGCAAAGCGCCTTAATCACCTATATTATCTAATCCCGCATGAAGAATTTAAAGAAACTATTCTAGAAACGCTTCGTGAATCGTACCATACTGAAAATCAAGAATTTACGTTTACGGACAAACATGAAATTTTACTAGAAGCAGAAGAAAAAAAGATTGAAAAATACATTTACGACAAGCAAAAACAAATCATAAAAGAAAGGGTTGAAATTGATAACACAGCGTACAACGCAGGGATTGTATTCGCAGATACATATCAGTCTGAGCTAGGAAATGCACTGTGTCTAGAAAACGAAGATATCGACTTTTCCGTTATGGTGGACATGGGACGCCAAAAGATTGGCTTCCGTGCAGTAAAAGACGAAATCAACTTAGCAGAAATTGTTGGGCACCTTGGAGGAGGAGGTCACCCAAAAGCTTCTGGATGCAAGTTAACGGCTGAAACGTTTGCTCTTTTCGTCACGGATCACTTGTTTAAAGACGAAGAAAAAAGTGAATAAAGCGTATAAGGAGGAGATGATATGTCGTTTAAAGATTTAGTTGTTGTTGTTACCGGAGCTGCGAACGGAATAGGTAAAGATGTATCCCGCGCATACGCGAAACAAGGAGCAAAAGTGGTATTGGCAGATGTGGACGAAACCGAAGGAGAGCGTCACGCAGAAGCTATTCAAAGACAAGGCGGAGAAGCCATTTTTGTCAAAACAGACGTCCGAAAAGAAGGCGACATTTTAAATCTCGTTGAAAAAACGGTCAGTACGTATGAAACGATACATATTTTGATTAATAATGCAGGCGTTTCCCGCTGGAAATCACCGTATGAGCTAACCATTGATGAATGGGATGACATTATCAATACGAACCTGCGCAGCGTGTTTCTATGCTCTCGCGAAGCAGCTAAGGTGATGAGAAAAAACGAAAGCGGAGGCTCCATTGTAAACTTAGCTTCTACAAGAGCTACAATGTCTGAACCTCACACAGAAGCCTATGCTGCTACAAAAGGAGGAATCGTTGCTTTAACTCACGCACTTGCCATTTCACTTGGTGATGACAATATCACAGTAAACGCTATTTCTCCAGGATGGATTGAGACATCTGACTACGATGGCCTTCGTGAAATCGATCATGCGCAGCATCCGTCTAATCGGGTGGGAACGCCAGCCGATATCTCAAGAGCGTGTATGTACTTAACAAACGTCGAAAATGATTTTGTAACAGGAGCTAACCTCGTAGTAGACGGGGGAATGACGCGAAAGATGATTTATGAACATTAAGCATCTAAGAAAAAAGACTGCCGTATTTAGCAGTCTTTTTTCATATAATCAAGAAAAGAAAAAGATAATAATTTTTGCTTGACAGAACAAAATAATCATTGTAAAGTAAGTTACATAAAGTAATTAAATTTCAATTAATATTTTTTTAGTTTAATATCTCGAATTAGAGATATAAGAATTCATTATATCTTGTTTATCTCCTTTTATCAGGGGGAAGGGTATAAACATGCAATTTAAGCTTAAAAAACAAACAATTAGGAGTGTGGAAAATGGGTTTTTTAGATAAATTATTTGATAAATCAAGTGATCAACAACAGGTTGGAAAAGATTTTTATGAAGCGATTAAAAACCGACGTTCTATTTATGCAATTGATAAAAATGTAAAAATATCAGAAGAAAAAATTGAAGAAGTTATTAACTTTGCGGTGAAACATACTCCTTCAGCATTTAATTCCCAAAGCGCACGCGTAGTCGTTTTATTTGGCGAACAGCATGATAAAGTATGGGATATTACGAGAGAAACGCTTCGTAAAATTGTTCCAGCTGAAAATTTTTCAGATACGGATCAAAAAATGAACTTATTCGGAAGCGGCTATGGAACAGTTCTTTTCTTTGAAGATCAAGAAGTAGTTGAAGGATTGCAAAAGCAGTTCGCATCTTACAGCGAAAATTTCCCGGTTTGGTCTAACCAATCATCAGGCATGCTGCAGCATGTGATTTGGACAGCGCTTGAGCTCGAAGGCCTAGGAGCAACATTACAGCATTACAATCCATTGATTGACGATGAAGTAAAAGCAGCTTGGAATATTCCAAGCTCATGGAAATTAATTGCCCAAATGCCATTTGGTAATCCTGTGTCACCTGCGGGAGAAAAAGAATTTCAACCGCTAACTGAACGTGTAAAAGTATTTAAATAAGCAAAATAAGAGGTACGGACAAAATTATTTTAGTTGAAGCAAAATCCGAACGATTCATCGTTCGGATTTTTTCATTGGTATGGCAAGCGTAGGTTTTGCGTATGTAGTAGCTGCTTCTAGCGGTTGATTTCGTTATGTCTCAGCCTCTTTTTTTGATAAATAGTTTGAATATTCTTTTATGTTTAACCTAAGAAAAATGCGGTTAAATAGGAGGAGTAGTCCTCAAATCTTCTGTGGAATTTATGCGCTATACATAAGCAATTCAACGATGTTTTACAAAAAAATAAAGTTTTTAACTTGGTTTTTTAGAGAATATTTGTTAACATATCCACTTGTGAGGTCTTAGTAAGAGGAGGATGATGTAAAGAATCCCATATCGGACGCAAGGGCGTAGATATGTGGAGTGGGAATTTTAAAGGAGGATTTTATGTCTGATCAAGGAAATCAAGGAAAATTTAAAAAATCAATATCGTTACTTGACCTAACGTTAATTGGGATGGGAGCTATTTTTGGTTCCGCCTGGTTATTTGCGGTTAGTAACGTAGCGTCAAAGGCTGGACCAGCCGGAAGTTTTTCGTGGCTGATTGGCGGAGTCATTATTTTACTTATCGGTTTAGTGTATGCTGAACTTGGAGCAGCGCTGCCACGTACCGGTGGAATTATCCGTTATCCGGTTTACTCACACGGTCATTTAGTGGGTTACTTAATTTCATTCATTACCATTATTGCTTACACTAGTTTGATTGCTATCGAGGTAACGGCTGTACGTCAGTATGTTGCTTTTTGGCTTCCTGGTCTAACTAAACATGGTTCTGAATCGCCTACTACAGTCGGCTGGTTATTTCAGTTCGCGTTATTAACGCTATTTTTTATCATTAACTACGTAAGTGTAAAAGCATTTGCTAAGTCAAATGTTATTATATCTGTGTTCAAATATGCGGTTCCTCTTACAATTATCGTCGTGTTGGCTTATCACTTTAAATCAGCTAACTTTACAACTGGCGATTTTGCTCCGTTTGGTTTTAATGGTATCCAAGCAGCCATTTCAACAGGTGGCGTTATGTTTGCTTACCTAGGACTTCACCCTATTGTTTCTGTAGCCAGTGAAGTTAAAAACCCGCAGCGTAATATTCCAATCGCGCTCATTATCTGTATTGTACTTTCAGCGATTATTTACACAGCACTGCAAGTATTGTTCATTGGTAACATCCCGGCTGATATGCTATCAGGAGGATGGGGAACAATTCAAGAGCAATTCTCTTTACCATTTAAAGATATTGCACTTATTTTAGGCCTTGGCTGGTTAGTAACGCTTGTTATTTTTGATGCTATTTTATCACCAGGCGGTAACGGGAACATCTTCATGAATACAACTTCTCGTTTAGTTTATGCTTGGTCTCGTAATGGAACATTATTTAAACGTTTCTCAAAAGTAGATAAGAAAACAGGAATTCCACGTGCGTCACTATGGCTATCATTTGGAATGTCCGTATTCTGGACACTGCCATTTCCTTCTTGGGAAGCGCTAGTAAACGTATGTTCAGTGGCACTTATTCTGTCTTATGCGATTGCGCCAATTTCAGCTGCTGCATTCAGAGTAAATGCAAAAGATCTTAAAAAACCTTTTAAATTAAAAGGCATGAGCGTTATTGCTCCTGTATCATTTATTTTCTGTTCATACATCGTATATTGGTCAGGGTGGACGACAATTTCTTGGCTGCTAGGATCACAGCTTCTAATGGTTGTTATCTACGTAGCGTTTAAGAAATACGTACCAACTGACGTTGTAAAATTTGCACAGCAGCTTAAATCTGCTTGGTGGCTAGTTGCTTATTATATTATTATGCTTGTTATCTCTTATCTAGGTTCATTTGGTGGAGGACAAGGTGTGCTAAGCAACCCGCTTGACTTAATTTTAATTGCTCTTGTTTCACTTGGTATTTTCTACTGGGCGAAATACACAGGTTTACCAAAAGCAGTTATCGATACAGATGATTAATAAAAAAACACGGCATGAATTCATGCCGTGTTTTTCGCTTGTATAGGGGGTGTACTCTATTTACTTATCAAACAGCCACGTTTTTAATATAGCAGCATACTCACGAGAGTAGGCTTGAAGTTTAATTGAATTTGGTGTCTTTGCACCTAAAGGATAAACGTCAAAACCTTGACGTTTAGCAATAATAGAGGCGCGAAATAAATGAAAATCACTGCTAACAAGGACGACTTTTTTGTGTTGAATATCAACTTTCTGTTTAGTAAAAGTAAAATTCTCAAAAGTAGAAGTTGACTGATTTTCTTTTATAATTCGATTCTCTTTAATTCCTTCTTTCCGCAGAAAACGATAGGCTGCCTCTGCTTCAGAAATTGCTTCATCGGATCCTTTTCCGCCCGTTACGATAACTTTTGTTTGTTGATGTGCTTGTAAATAAGATAAAGCCGTCTTTACTCGTTCTTTTAAACTAGGAGACATTTGGTCACCATCTACTTTAGAACCTAAAACGAGCACATAATCTGCGTTTTGCGGAACAGGCTTGTGAGCAGTTTGATACATACAAAAAGATATAATTGCTATATAAAGAACAAGAGAACCAATAAAGGTATAAATCATTTTTTTCTTCAACTGTGAGCACCTTCCTAGCTATTTCATAAGATGTTTGGAAAATAATTGTTATTATAGCATACGAGACCCAAATAAGTATAAACACAGTAATATATAATAATAGAAGAAAATCGTTATTGTGAATGGTTATAAAATTCGTTACAATAAAGAATAAATGATTTTAAAAGTGCCTCTAAGGAGGATAATAGGGAAATCGGTGTAAATCCGGTGCAGCCCCCGCTACTGTAAATGTGGATGAACCTGCAAAGACCCACTAGTCAAACTAGGAAGGGTGCAGAAGTAAAACGAAGCATAAGCCAGGAGACCTGCTTTTAAAAACCCCTTATTTTTCGGTGGGAGAAATAAGTCAAGACAATGTGTTAATGAGCGCATGACCAAACCTTGACTTTTACAGTTAAGGTTTTTTTATGTGGTAGGGAGTGGGAAAAGTGAAAAAAGGAAAACCGCTTATGATTCAAGGAACGCACTCAGACGCTGGAAAAAGCATGATTGCTACAGCATTTTGCCGTATTTTTAAAGAAGACGGCTATCAAACTGCACCGTTTAAATCGCAAAATATGGCGCTTAATTCATACATTACAATGGATGGAAAAGAAATTGGCAGAGCGCAAGGAATTCAAGCAGAAGCGGCTGGAGTAGAAGCAACAACCAATATGAACCCTATTTTAATTAAACCAACTCGTGATCATGAATCTCAAATTGTCGTTCACGGAAAACCGCTACGTAATATGTTTGCTTTTCAGTATCGGCAAGAATTTTTTAATGAAGGTTTGAACGTTATCACGGAAGCTTATAAAGAGCTTGCCAATCATTATGATCGAATTGTGATTGAAGGCGCTGGAAGTCCTGCCGAAGTCAATTTGAACGATCGGGAACTCGTAAATATGCGTGTTGCAAAAATAGCAGAAGCGCCTGTTGTGCTAGTAGGAGATATTGATAAAGGTGGCGTTTTCGCGAGCCTAGTGGGTACTCTTCAATTGCTTCCAGATGAACACAAGTCTAGAGTTATCGGGGTGTTAATTAATAAATTCCGAGGAGATTTAGAACTTTTAAAACCAGGTTTGAAGTGGTTTGAAGAATACACGGGTGTTCCGGTTCTAGGAGTTATTCCTTATATGAACAACGTGGAAATTGATGCGGAAGATTCGTTATCACTTAGAAATTACTCAACGCTTGTGAATCCGTTAAAAGAAATTGATATTGCGGTCATCTCGTACCCGCGCATCTCAAATTTTACAGACATCGATCCTTTAAGCTTAGAAGAAGACTGTCACGTGAGGCTTGTAACCAAGCCGTCGCAATTAGGTACGCCTGATTTAATTGTTTTACCAGGAAGCAAAAATACGATTGAAGATGCGCAGTTTTTACAAGAAAGCGGCCTGGCTCTAGCCATTAATCAAGTATTGAACACAACGAACGTTCACGTCATTGGCATCTGCGGAGGATATCAAATGCTAGGGGAGACAATTACAGACCCTGATGCAGTAGAATCTCGGATTGAATCCATTAAAGGGCTGGGCTTGCTTCCAGTGGAAACGGTTATGACAACCAGCAAAAAAACAGAAAGAGTTGCTGGGTATGTCCAGCTAGAAAGTGAAAGAGTTTCGATTGAAGGCTACGAAATTCATATGGGAAAGACGATTTCTAAGAGCACCACGGAAGCTTTTGCAGTGGTAGAGCATGAAAAAGAAGGAACGGTTAAAGACAACGTCATTGGCACGTATGTTCATGATATGTTTCATAATGATGCTTTGCGCAGAGCTTTGCTTAATCAAATTCGTAAACATAAAAAATTGCCGCCTATTACGGACACATTCAACAGTCGCCTGCAAAAAGAGGAATCTTTTTCAAAAGCAGCAGCATATGTGAGAGAAGCCGTAGATATGGAAAAGCTGTATCAGTTAATAGACAACTATAAAAGCCCGGAGCAAACACAAAAAGTATAGCTTGTAGAGGCTTTCGCTTGTTTTTTTGCCGAGAACTTTAGTACGCTATTCTACGTTGCCTAGTTCAACAGTCTAGCACTCGTAACAAATAAAAGATGATTGTTTCCAACTTAATGCATGGTGGAAGCATGGTTTATGGACAGGAAAATGAATGGTTAATGTAATATAAAACATCACGCCTCGTTTCCTAGAGGAGCTGAACGTATTGATTTTTAAACGTATTTTTTTTAACAAAGCATCTATTTTATACATAGTCAGTTTATTTATTGTATGTACTTCGGTAATTATGGGCGTATTTATTGGTACAGTTTCGTTAACCGTAGGAGATACAATCAAAATTATTATTGGCCACCTTACCGGGCTATCCTTATATCACGGTCCCGAAAACATGGATTTAATCATTTGGCAAATTCGTTTTCCAAGAGTACTGGTGGCATTTTTAGTAGGAGCTTCGCTTTCAATAGCAGGGGCTGCCTTTCAAGGGCTATTAAGAAACTCTCTTGCTGATCCTTATACGATTGGGGTTTCCTCAGGTGCAACCCTTGGCTCTGTCATGGCAATTTATTTTCATTGGAGTATTTTTGGTTTGTCTATCTTCACGCTGCCTGTAGTCGGCATTGTATCTGGTTTTATTACTCTTCTTTTAGTTTTTGGTATTACGAAACTCGCAAGCGGCAATTTGGCCAATGAAACCATCATCTTAGCGGGGATTATTTTATCATCCTTTATGAGCGCGCTTATTTCATTAATTGTGGCTCTTTCTCCCGAAGAAGATGTAAGACAGGTTTTATATTGGCTAATGGGAAGCGTATCAATGAGAGGATGGTCTCATATTCAAATTTTAGGGCCGTTCTTTTTGATTGGTACAATTATGCTGTTGTTACATGTAAAAGAGCTGAACGGCTTAGCATTTGGCGATCAATCCGCTCAGTTTATGGGAATAGACGTAAAGAAGAAAAAAAGAATGATTTTAATAGGTGCATCCGTATTAACAGGGGCTGCGGTATCAGTATCTGGGGCAATTGGATTTGTTGGCTTAGTTATCCCCCATGTAGTGCGTCTCGTAGCGGGAGCTAATCATAAGCATGTACTGCCGCTTTCTATTTTAATTGGAGGAAGTTATTTGGTTTTAGCAGATTTATTGGCACGAACGATATTAGAACCTCGTGAACTGCCGATTGGAGTCGTAACCGCCTTAATTGGTTCGCCAATCTTTACCCTGCTCCTTGTAAAAGAACGTATGCGGAAAAGAGGAATATCATGATTGAACTATATAATGTGACAGGAGGATACGATAGGCAGCAGCCGACCGTTCGTGACATCACGTTCACCGTAGACAAAGGTTCTTTTGTCGCTTTACTAGGACCAAATGGAAGCGGGAAAACAACGCTTATTCGCTTGATTATGAATGTATTAACCATTCAATCAGGCGAAGTGAAGGTAGAAGGAAAGTCAGTGAAGGCTTATTCACCAAAACAGCTGGCGCAAAAAGTTGCAGTCATGACGCAAGAAAATCAAATTGGGCTAGAATTTACGGTTCAAGAAATTGTTTCACTTGGACGTTACCCTTATCAGGCAAAAGGATTGTTTAGCACTGTATCAGCACAGGATGAAGAAGTGGTGGAAAGCGTGATGAAATTAACAAACGTTTGGCACTATAGAAATCATACTTTTCAATCGCTGAGCGGTGGAGAAAAACAGCGGGTTTTACTGGCTAAAGCACTGGCGCAAGAACCTGACTACTTACTTCTTGATGAACCAACGAATCACTTAGATGTAAAACATACGATGGAACTGCTTCAGCTGTTAAAAACGTTACAGCAGGAAATGAGCTTAACGGTTCTGGCCATTTTGCATGATCTCAACATCGCCTCGCTGTTTGCAGATAATGCTGTGTTACTGAAAGATGGAAGAGTAGAAGAAACGGGGATGGATGCTATTTTTCAGGATGCAGCTACGTTAAAAAGAGTATATGGGGTTGATTTGCATGTATTTCACCATCCCGCTGTGAACAAGCGGCAAATTGCTTTTGTGCCGCCGTATCAATATCCAGAGACGGACTTTCATGAGTTATATCAGTTACAAAAGGAACCGGGCAACCTATGTTTATCCTTTGTTCGTCCTTTGAGAACTCTTTC
The DNA here is from genome assembly GCF_025910025.1 of Priestia sp. JV24. NCBI lineage: Bacteria > Bacillati > Bacillota > Bacilli > Caryophanales > Bacillaceae > Priestia > Priestia sp. JV24. The sequence goes on along the minus strand of NZ_JAPCIN010000020.1, from coordinate 179,369 downwards.
ACTGGGTTCAAATGAAACAGGCCTAGACTGGTGTCAAGAAATTGTTCAACAGCAAAGCAGTGCTAACGCGGCGTGGAAATCTGCGTCTTTATCCAGTCATGAAGTTCGCTTAAAAGACGATAAAGGTTACTCGTGGCTGGCTGTGCTGACACATGGACAAAAAGAGAATGAAATGAATATTGTTCTACTAACAAATACACCGCTTTCGGACGCGAACTTACTTCATGCAGCGATGAAGGTAATTGAGTACCGGGCTTTCTTAGGGAAAACAGGACGTATTGCTGTAGCATCATCTCATCATAAAGAAGAAAATCAAGAAGAAATTTCAGAGTTCTTAATGGAACGCCTCCAAAAAGAATTACAACTATTTATGGAAACAAAAATGACCGACAATTGCTTTAAATAAGCAGTAGCGGTCATTTTTTATTCTTCGGAGTGATCATCAGATTTTTCTGGTTCACCTCCTGAACTCATCGTTGTTTCAGTTGTATGTTCATCAATCTTTTTTTCTTTTAGCTTAACAGAAAACAAGTCTTTGACTTCTTCATCTACTTGATCAGAGTCAGCGCTGTAAGTGGTGCCGATGTTTAAGTGACCCGTTAAATCTTTAATGCCTAGCTGGCCGAAATTATTACTAAGATCAATTTTGTCTAACAATACTTTTTCGACCATGATTTTTTCAACAACAATGGACTGCTTTGGCTGAGTTACTTCATCAATCTTTTTGTCAAGAGTTTTCACCATCTCATATAAGGCGGTATTAGAAGATTCTTCCTTTAACGCAGAGAGCTGATTTTGAATAGCCTCGAAATTAGGAGCTGACTGCATAGCCGAGAGTAAATGAGCTGTTTGCTCGTGCAGTTGAGACAGTGATTGAATAAGGTGAGCTGATTCATGTAATTGCTGATGAAGCTCTTCTATTTTAGGGATCGCGTCGGTTAAACGCGTCACTTGATCAATAATTCCCTGCAGGTTCAGCGCTGAATCTGACGAAAGAGCAGGTTTTGTGACTTCAGCTTCAGCAGATGTCTTAGGCTCCGTTTGGCTAGACAACTTCTTTGGCTGCTGAGAAGGGTTCTTTAGATTAGACTGTTTTTTAGTTTTCATCTTTTTGGGTAATTCTTTCCGCTTTTGATTAGAACGTTGGTCTATGGGACTTACTTTTTTTTTGGTTGGGAGGGAAGACGGATTTATTTTGCGGACTGTTTCAATTTTAGGCGATTGTTTAAACCACTTAGAAAACATGAAATTCCCTGCCTTTCATGCTACGTATAGTTCTGCACAATAAATTACAAATCAAATTTCACATGCAAAAGACCATCTTTAAATGATGCGTGACACGGCGCTTCCTCTACAGCAGGTGGAAGGATAATTGATCGTTGAAACGTTCCTTCACGTCTTTCTTTGTGAAGAACATTTGCATCCTTCACGGTTAAAAGAGATGAACCGGATATGTGTAAAGTATTTTCGTGCATAGTCAATTCGACGTCTGTTCGTTTAGCACCGGGGATTTCAATTACAACTAACAGTTGATTTGCCCATTCATATACATCAATTAAAGGATAATCTCGATACTCATTTACAATCTGAGGAGAAGCATCTGCTTCCGTATCATTCTTTTCTTCATGATCATCATCAAAAATCTTTTCCCAAAATTTCGTATGGTTTTCTTCTTGTAACGTTTCTGCCCACTTTTTAAATTTTCCGTGATTCATATTTGTCACCTTCTTTAAAAAAATAAAACAAGGCCTTTTGCAGCTTTCTATTTTATATGTATGCATGAAAACAGAAAAAAACGTCCACTTTAATCTAAATCGTGGACGTCTATTTGAGACATAGGAATATTAACATGTTTAGGCATCCGGATTTCCAACACTCCGGAACGATATACGGCGCGCGTACCTTTTTTGCGAACCGAACAAGGAAGCTGAATTTCTTCTTTGAAGGATTCTTCTCCATCTATTCCTTCAATCGTGCACACGTATGGAGTATGATAGACTTTAATGCTTGATACAATATCGCGATTAGGGATTTTTAACTGTACAATGCATTCGTCTAATGTATTGATGACGTTTGAATCAAACCTTCTTAGCTGTTGTCCTTGACCTTCATTTCCCACATCCTGCTGTTCTTTCATCATGTCTTGGGCTTGCTTAAAGAATTCATTTCCTTGCATAAAATCGGGAAAAGAATGGGACATTGTAGAAGAAATCATTTGCTGAATATACTTATTCATGTCTTTAGATGCCATTCCTTTTGGGATATTTTCCATCATTCCTTTAAAAGGAGACTTTCCAAATGGAAACATATTTACACACCTCCTTGTAATGTGCCAAGTAAACTAACAAAATTGTTAAAGCTAAATTTGATTTCCAATTGGAGCTGAAGGGTTTGCAATTTGATCTTGATCACTTACATCAGGATCTAACACGCCCGTATTCATTTGAGAGCAAGTAGGAGAGAAGTTACCTAAAGAGAAATTTGCGCCGTTAAACTTTGAGTTCGCCGTGTGACTGTTTTGAATGGTGGAACCAAAATCAATATTTGCGTTTTGCGTGACACCGTTTGTTACGATATTAAAAACGTTAATTTGAAGAGGCATAAAGAGACTCCTTACTGTTTTTATTCATTCTACTCCAACAGTCTATTGCGTTCAGAGAGAATGTATTCACCGTTTGTCGTCATGCTGTTGACAAGCATCGCCCTATATCACTGCTGATAACCATTGACATGATCAACGTTTGCAATATCTGTTTGGTCATTTGTATCAGGATCGATATAAATGTTTCGCATTTTCGAGGAAGCAGGTGAGACATCGCCATAAGAAGAGTTCGTACCAGTGGATTTTGAATGAGCCGTGTGACTGTTATGGAGTGCTTCGCCAATGTTGACAGAACCGTTGCTTGAGATACTGTTGATCTTTAAATTATAAATGTTAATAACACTTGGCATACGCTCTCACCCTTTTCTATGGTTGATTAATGTATCCTATGATGATAAGTGCCTAAACGTTCACAATTCCTCATAACTAAAATCGCCTTTTCCGATTGAAGGAAAAAGCGATTGAGAGAGGATTACTTAATGATATGATGGGCTTATGAAATGGGTGCAATACGATAATTCTTTTTTTCTAAAATGTAAGAGATGCTTTGTTGGACAGTGGAAAATGTTCGCCAATTAAACTGAGAATCTACAAGCGAAAGAGCCATTTTTGAAGAAAGACCCACAATAAGGCAAGTGGTACCAATCAAACGCAAAGCATCGTGAAGCGTGTTAATATAATAACCGTGTTCTTCATCTAACGAATGAAGGGAAGATAAATCAATAAGCAAATAGCGCGCCTGTTCTTTTACAACTGCCTCCAATACCGTTTCAGTTAGCTTCTTACCACGTTCTATATCCATCTTACCGGTAATGGGCACAGCTAAAACCTCGTCCCATATTTTTAATAAAGGTGTAGACAAATCCTCAATTAACCGTTCTTTTTCAAGCTCTGCTTCGGCTTGATCTGTAAAGTCTAATAGCATAAGCAAGTAGCCATAACGCTCGCCGTCTTTTGTATCAATAGGGTGAATCACGGCTTCTGCTACGTATTGACTGCCAATCGTTATACGCGTTCGGTAGGTTGTATGAAGAGAGGTGAGTAATTTTTCCGCTTCTTCAGAATTGGAATGAAAGAAGTCCATATGCTTTCCAATTAACTCTTCGATATGAGATAACTGGTAGATTGGAAGTACTGGCTGGAGTGTTTCAATTGCTCTTGCATTCATCCACTGCACACGATAGTCTTTATCCGCAATGATCATGGTTTCTTGAATATTTTCTAAAATCAAATGGCCATTAAGCTTTTGTGGAAGTCGTCCAATTCCATTCATTCTCCATCTCTCCTTATGTGTGTATTAAGTTTATGTACATCTACTTTATATTTTACAGTGAAAAGAATAAAGAAGGCTATAAGAAATTTATTAACGTATATAGGGATTATGGTATGTAAAAAAACGTTGGAGTAAGCACTCTCTTCAATTAAAAAACTCCCCTATGCAAAAGGGGAGGCCACCTTACTCATATGATTTAATAAAATCAACGTTGTATTTTTCAACACTTGATAAGTAGGAATCTCTAAATGATGAATCAGGCGTATACCATGACTTTTCATAAAAATAGGCTTGAAGATCTTTCGATTTAAATACATACCCATGCCGCGCATAGATTTCATTTCGAGCTAGCCTTAGTTCACTCGAGCTCAAACTGCTAATATCACTATAGCTTAATTTGTAAGAATCCGAATCAGGAAGAATATAAGAGCTTGAAGTAGCATAAGAGTGCGGCCCAGGCACGATCACTTCTCGTTCTTTTATGACGGTTTTTTCCTTTTCGACGGGCGGCGTTTGTATATTTAACATAATACTTTCTTCACTTTGAATAGTGTAGGGACTGCTTTTGAACGTTGTGCCGTCTTTTTGCACTTCTGCATGAACAGTGACGCTTCCATCCGTGGCAACAGGCCCTATTTGTGATGAGCTATTCACCTGCAGTCCCGTGCTTTTTCCATTTAAGAATAAAATAGCGTCATCTCTATTCGATGAGATTGTAACGTAAGCCCCGTTAAATACCACAGATATATTTTCTTCTTTTTGTCGGTGAAAATTTACAGTGGTTTGGTCTGTAAGTTTTCCATAAGAGCTTTCATAAAAAGCCGTAAGCGGGTAATTTCCAATCATAAAAGGCCCTATTTTTTGCGTTTGATTCTTGGATATCGATTGTTTTGTATCATTGACTATAACCGTTGCATCCTCTGGCGTGGTGAGAGAGATATAATATGATGACGGCACAACCACGTACTGTTTTTTGAAAAGTAGTGAATGTTTCTGTTCTTTTATTGTAAAGTAGATGCTCGATTTATTTTTTAAATCATTTTCAACATCTCGTAAAATAGAACCATCGGAAGTTGCGTCTAACAGAGCTTGAATAGATGTGTCATTAATAACTATAGTAGACTGCGAAGAGTCTAACAACTCTCTTAACACAGCTGTATCTTTCGATTCTAATGCCTCAATAAAGCGGTCAGCCGTCTTTTCTTCTGAGCCAGAGAAAAAGAAATAAAATACAAAAGTTAAAAGAAGTATAAGCGCAATACCCCCGCCAATATACCAGCTCTTTTTATGCTTGGCTGCAGCTGGCGACACGGTGAAAGAAAAGCCGCAGTTATTGCAAAATAATTGGTCTGTGCTTGCACTGGCCCCGCATTTTGGACATTGATTCATTCACACCATTCCTTTCTTTTTATTTCATTAAATGTATGGAATGTGTAGGTAAAACAGACCATTAAATTGGAAAAAGAATAGATTCAACAAGAAAGATAAATACACCAAACATGCACAGAAAAGGTGAGGTATGCTATGATAAGAACTATATATTAATCCGATAGGGACACTCTGTCATATAAAAAGGAGATGAAGCAAATGAGTGTTTCATTTGTAAATAAAAATCAAGAGTCTACGTATGAAAAATTGCTGCCTCTAGTCGAAAAATTTAAGAAACGAGCTTTTAAAATAGATGAAGAAGGTACGTTTCCCTTTGAAAATATTCAAGAGTTAAAAGAAGCGGGCTATACACGTCTTTCTCTCGAAAGCAAATATGGCGGAAATGAATTACGCCTTTATGATTTTTTATTATTTCAAGAATTAATTGCTCAAGGAGATGCTTCTACGGCTCTTAGTATTGGATGGCATATGGGGATTACAATGGACTTGCGTGAAAAACAGCCTTGGAATCAGCAAATGCTCGATTTTATTTTTAAAGAAATAGAAAAAGGTGCACTTATTAACACCGCTGCAACTGAACCGAAGACGGGAAGTCCTACTCGAGGAGGAAAACCGGAAACGACAGCCGTAAAAACAAAAGAAGGCTGGCGAATCAATGGCCGAAAAACATTCACCACGATGTCTCCAGTGTTAAATTATTTTTTGGTAAAAGCAAGCATTGAAGGTGAAGAAGAGATCGGCTTATTTTTAATTCCTCGTGAAACAAGCGGACTTTTAATAGAAGAAACATGGGATATGATTGCAATGCGCGGAACAGGAAGTCATGATCTTGTGCTAGAAAACGTCGATATTAAACACGACTTTCTTGTTGAACGCCTCGGTGGTTTTAAAAAGAATGAGCCAAGCGGCTGGCTGCTTCATATACCAGCTTGCTACATGGGTACAGCCATCGCAGCAAGAGATTATGCTGTCGCATTTGCTACAGAATATTCGCCTAATAGTATTGAAGGAACGATTAGCGAATTGCCAAATGTGCAGCGGTTAGTAGGAGAGATGGAACTTGAACTTATGCAAGCGCGTCACTTTATGTACAGCGTGGCAAGTAAATGGGATGAAACCAGCGACCGAGCAGCATTAGCGGGAGAGTTAGCAGCTGTCAAACACGTAGTGACCAATAGTGCCTGTACGATTGTCGACAAAGCAATGCGCATCGTGGGGGCGAGAAGCTTGCAGCGCAGTAATCCGCTGCAGCGCTATTATAGAGACGTGCGTGCTGGGCTTCACAACCCTCCAATGGATGATATGACGATTGTTAATTTAGCGAAGCAGGCGTTTGCTAGATAAAACTTAATAACATGTTAAATGATGAAAAACTGCTTATTATAGGCTATTCTATAATAAGCAGTTTTTTCGTTGCAAGAGGAGGAATTGGAGATGAAGTCCGTAAGAGAAATTCAGCTGACACCCTATAATATCGCGTGGGAAAAGAAATTTTCAAAAGAAGCTGCCACCTTAACAACTATAATGTCAGCTCAAGTTTTAGAGGTTCATCATATCGGAAGCACTGCTGTTCCCGGCTTAAGCGCAAAACCGATTATTGATTTACTTATTGAAGTGAAAGATATAAAGAAAGTAGATACATATAATCAGAGGATGGAGCAGCTTGGTTACGAAGCGAAAGGTGAAAACGGCATAAAAGGAAGACGATACTTCCAAAAAGGCGGAAATGAAAGAACGCACCATGTTCATATTTATGAAAAAGGTCATCCAGAAATTAATCGGCATATATGGTTTCGAGATTATCTGCGAACTCACCCTGATACAGCAAAAGAATACGAAACGTTGAAAATAGAACTAGCGCATCGTTATCGCTTTGAACCAGAAAAATATGTGGAAAATAAAACGAATTTTATTCATAAAATAGATGTGCTAGCTTTAAAATGGAGAAAGGGAAGCAGCAATAAGAATAGGAAAGATGATCTTAGATAAAAAGGAGGAACGAGCTTGACTCCAGTTCTAAATCGACAGACAAATACAGGAAAAAAGAAAAAAACAATATGGATCAGCCTGATATCCTTTGTTATTCTTTGTTTTGTACTTTGTACGGCAATTTCTCTTTATGTAGGCATAAGCCTGACAAAACTAGATAAAAATCCTGCTGTGAAAAATCCTGGTGATTACGGCATGTACTATAGCAATCAAGTATTTTTGAGCAAAGACGGAATAACCCATTTAAAAGGATGGATGATTGAACCAACGGAACAGCCAAAAGCGACCATTATTATGTCACATGGATACGGAAATAACCGTGAAGCACAAGGAGCTGGCTTTCTGCCGCTGAGTAAGGAATTTGTAAAAGCGGGATATCGAGTAGTCATGTTTGACTTTAGAGATTCAGGAGACTCAGAAGGAAATCAAACAACGATTGGTGTAAAAGAACAGCTCGATTTATTAGGCGTTATTCAGAAAATGAAAGAAACAACAAAAGAGCCAATTGTGCTCTACGGCATTTCAATGGGAGCAGCTACTTCTTTATTAGCAGCTTCTCAAGAGGACGACGTAAAAGCGGTGGTAGCCGACAGTCCTTTTAGTGATTTAACCTCTTATTTAAAAGAAAATCTATCTGTATGGTCTCATTTACCAAACTTTCCGTTTACACCGCTAACAATTGCTATTCTTCCTGTTATTGCAGATGCAAATCCTGCTGAAGCTAGTCCTATTAAAGCAGTCGAGCATATTTACCCTCGACCAATTTTATTTATACACAGCACAGGAGATACAAAAATTCCTTACACTGAAAGTGAAAAAATGGCTAAAACGCACCCGGATGCTTTTCACTTCTGGAAAACTGATAAAGCAGAACATGTTCAAAATTATCATATATACAAAAAAGAATATGTAAAGCGCGTATTATCTTTTATTGAGCAATCACTGTAAAAAAAGAGGCTGGGACAAAAATATTTTAGACGAAATGTAAAACGAACCATTGATCAAGACTTTTGATTAGTGGTTCGTTTTTTTGTTAGGACAAACGTAGATTTCATGTGTGTAAATCTTTCTAGCTGTTGACGAAGACTCCTGCGGGAAAAGCGGAACAGGTGAGACCCCGCAGGAGCGAAAGCGACGAGGCTCAGCGGCCGCCCGCGGAAAGCGAAGTCTTGCACGGCAATCAGCTGCGGTGTCTCAAACAGTTCAGCTCATATATCCCATTTGTTCATCTTTAGATGGGATTCATTTCGTTATGTCTCAACCTCTTTTAGCCGTTGATTTTACCTTGTTCTATAAGCTCAGCATGTAAATTACGAAGAATGTAGGTTTTATAACTTTCTAGCTTTCTTCCATCGATTTTAGAGATATTGGCCGCTTTTAACTGCTGAACAAACCAGCCCTTTGAATAGATATGAGCCATTGTTAATCACTCCTTCAAAAAGATCCACTCTAAATAATTAACTATATTCATAAAAGGAACTAAAAAGAAGTGAATGAGGCAAATGAATTGACGTTCATTTTTTGCAGCGTTATACTGCTCTACAGCTACTTATAAAGGAGGAAATGAACAATGAGTAAACAGTATATAAACGTAAATGGCGTTAATTTGCACTACATAAGCAAGGGACAAGGAGATCTTATGCTATTTCTTCATGGGTTTCCTGACTTCTCGCATATTTGGCGACACCAGATAGATGAATTTTCTAATGATTTTCACACAGTTGCTTTGGATTTAAGAGGATATAATCTATCTGAAAAGCCAAGCGGACTAGAATCATACGAAATTGATGTATTAGTAGAAGATATTCGCCAAGTGATTGAAGGTTTAGGATATAGCTCCTGCACGCTAGTTGTACACGACTGGGGAGCAGGAATCGGCTGGACATTTGCTTATCGCTACCCTGAATATGTACAAAAATTAATTGCTTTTAACGGTCCGCACCCTTATACATTTATGCGTGAGCTTAGAACAAATAAAAATCAGCAAAAAGCAAGTGAATATATGAAATGGTTTCAAAAACAAGAAGCACAGGACTATATGGAACGAGATAATTTCTCAGGTTTGCGTAAGCTTGTGATCGACCCAGGCGTAAAAAAAGGATATCTAACAGCTGATGATGTTCAAGCATACGTGAACTCTTGGGAAAATGGCTCTGTGCTGTCCATGCTAAGTTATTACCGCAACTTAAAGATTTTCACAGAAGAAGACCTTCAAAGAAAATCTTTGTTTCCGTTAGAAGAAGAAGTGTTAAACATCCCGGTACAAATTATTTGGGGAAATCAAGATCCTACTTTTATGCCTGAAAACTTAGATGGTATTGAAGAATATGTACCAAACATATCTGTTCACCGATTAGGTGAAGCATCTCATGCCCCTCAGCATGAAAAGCCTCACGAAGTAAACGACGTGATGTGGAATTTTTTAAATAAGTAAAGATAAAAAGAGGCTCAGACAAAAGTAGTTTAGGTGAAAGAAAATCCGAACGATGAATTGAAATTCTTGATAGAGAATCCAACTCGTTCGGATTTTTTTATTGCGCAGGTTTCATATATATAGTGGTTTCTAGCTGTTGATTGGAGGAAAAGGCGAAGACTCCTGCAGGAAAGACCCCGCGGGGCGCAAACGACGAGAAGGCTCAGCGGCTGCCTGCAGAAAGCGAAGTCTTGAACGGAAATCAACAGTGGTATTAAAAGTAATTCATACTAACTCATTTATCCCATTTGTTCGTCTTTAAATTGAATTTATCTTGTTCTGTCTCAATTTCTTTTTCGGTTAAATTTAAAATATTTATTCAAAAAGTGATCCAAATGAATAAGGTGTTCGTTAGGTAAATAGAAAAGGAAGTACTTCTTAAGAAAAGGCGGTTAAAAACTTTTTTAAAAAAAGTGATCTAGCTGAAGAAGGCGTTCGTTAGGTAAGTAGAAAGGGAAGGCATTCCTCACGAAAATGACATTTTTAAAAATTTTTTAAAAAAGTGATCCAACGTCACTCAGCGATCGTTTAGTAAATAGAAAGAGAATACTTCCTAAAAAGGATCATTAAATGTGAAGGAACATGAAAGTTTAATATATAGAATATTCAAAATGTTCAATCTATTTAATGGTTTAAGATGTGGTAAGAATGAAAAAAGTGGCGTACATCAACTAAAAATGAGGAGAGTGGAAAATGATGAAATTAAGTAAAAAATTAATGATCCCTGTACTAGGAGCTTCACTATTGATGCCGACTATTGCAAATGCGGAAGAAGTAAAACCAACGGCAGTAACAAAAGCTTCAGATCTACGAGCGAACTTAGACTACCTATTATCTGAACACTTTACGCTTGCCGTTGCCGCTATGACAACAGCCTATGACGGTTCTAAAGATGCTGACGCTGCGTTCAAAGCATTGGATCAAAATGCCGTCGACATGGAGCCAGCTATTGCTTCTATCTATGGTGATCAAGGAGCGGCTGAATTTGAACGAATTTTCAGAGAACACAACAATTACACAGATGATTTTGTAAAAGCAACAAAAGAAAACGACAAAGAAGCCATGGCGGAAGTAGATAAAGAAGTAGATCAATTCGTGAATGAATTTGCTGAATTTTTAAGCACTGCTACGGAAGGTAAACTACCTGAAGATGCAGCAAAAGAAGCGCTTCGCGTGCACGAATATCAAGTAAAAGAAACGTTTGAAGATTATGTAGAAGGTGACTATGAGGCAGCCGCGAAGACATACCGCGAAGGATATCAGCAAATGTTCGCAATTAGTAAAGCGTTATCAAATGCAATCGTAACGCAAATGCCTGATAAATTCGACAATACAAAAGTAGATACACCAGCAGCAGATTTACGTTCTTCATTAAACAGCTTAGCAGCAGAACATTTTGCTCTAGCAACAATGGGAATGGAAAAAGGGTTTAACGGTTCAAAAGATTACGACTATGTTAGCTGGTTAGAAAATGCTAACACAGCAGATTTTAAAGCTGCAATTGGCTCAGTATATGGCGATGAAGGAGCTGCACAATTCGAAAAAATTTGGCAAGGAGATCACATCAATGCCCAAGCTGAATTAGTAAGTGCACAAGTAAAAGGCGATGAAGCAGGAGAAAAAGCTGCAAAAGATAAGCTCCATAAATTCGCGCAAGAATTTGGTACATTCTTAGGAACAGCAACAGATGGAAACCTTCCAACTGCAGACGCACAGGCAGCTATAAAAGCACACGAAGATACGGTTATTAAAACATTTGAACAATATGCATCCGGTGACTACGCTGGAAGTTATGATACGTATCGTGAAGGGTATAAATTAATGTTTGGTGTTGGCCAAGCTTTAGGTGAAGCAATCGTAAAACAAAACCCCGATAAGTTTGCTGAAACAGCTATGCCAACAGATATGCCGAAAACAGGTATGGGCGGGGCATCTGAATCAACGATGAACCCACTAACAGCGATCTATATTGCACTAGGTTCGTTAGCTGTGTTAACAGCTGGAGTGATTTTACGCAAGAAACCAGTAAGCAAATAATATTTTTTCTCCTTTTCCTTATGATTTACAAGTCAAGAGTCCTGAAAAAAAGAAGAGAGGTTGTTCTCTCTTCTTTTTTATAAACAGCTGTGAAATGAGGTGACGATGTGAAAAAAGCGATTGTTCTCGCCTACTGTATATTAAGTTTAGTCCTGCTTGTTAGCGGGGGACTATATTTTAAAGAACAAATGGTAGAAGCCAAAGAAACAAAGCAACAGGCTGCAGCTAAGCAAAAAGAAAAAGAAGCACAATCAAAGGATCTAAAAAGCCGGGTAACGCTGGAAGAAGAATTTGCTGTACTAAAAAAGCATAAAACAGAAGCCAAACAGTTAAACAAAGAATTTAAAGGAATCATTCCTGAAAAAATGTCCATTCCTGCTGTTCATGTGGAGGCTTCAATTGAACAAGTAGGAGTATTAGACAGCGGTGAAATGGCAGCTCCATCTACAGAAAATGGAGTTGCTTGGTTTGAACCAGGAGCTAAACCTGGCGTAAAAGGAAATGCTGTATTAGCAGGACACGTAGACAGTAAAACCGGCCCTGCAGTCTTTTACAACCTAAAAAACTTAAAAAAAGACGATGAAATTACCGTCAGAGATGCACAGGGAACCACGCTTACTTTTGTTGTTAAACGTATAAAAAGCTATCCGCGAGATAAGGCACCTCTAAACGAAATTTTTGGGTACAGCAACAAACGTAATTTAAATTTAATTACGTGCACAGGCACGTTTGACCGTGCGGAAGGAACCCATCAAGAGAGGTTAGTTGTCTATACAGAACTAAAAGCTGACCAAGCAAAAGAATTGGAGCGTGAAGCAAATGCACCACAAACTCCTACACATGTAAAGATGAGTGGTAATTTGCTTACGTGGTACGCGGTACCAGAAGGTAATATTATCGGCTACCGAATTTATAAAAAGAATCCAGGCGGAACATTTGTCCATATTGGCAGCGTTTCGGAATTTGAGCGAAAAAGCTTTGCTGACTCCGACGCATCTCAAGCTCGTTACTATGTAACAGCTGTTAATGAGTCAGGAAAAGAGTCCGCTCCGTCTAGTATAGCGAAATAACAAAAAGCTCTCCTTAAACGGAGAGCTTTTTGTTATTTTTGATTGTCGATTAAAAAGATATCTTCTGCCTTTCTATTTATCTAAATGCTATTAGTTTTAATAGATAAATAAAAATTCCTTAAAAATAATACTTGAATAATATAAATATTCAGATTATTATGTACTAATAGTCTTTTTGGTAATTAAAAGGAAAAACCTAAAAAGAATCTAAACGAAAAAGGAGAGAAAGCATGGCACAACCTAATTTGCAGACAGAGCAAAAATCATATCCAACAACTTTTCTAGACAAACTATTAGGAAGAGTAGAAGCAATCGGAAACAAACTACCTGATCCTTTTATTTTGTTTGTATGTCTAGCGCTTATTATCGTAGTAGCATCTGTTGCTATTAATAGTATCGGAGTAACGGTGGTCCATCCCGGTACTAATAAGACTCTTCCAATTAAAAGTTTGTTGTCGCACGAAGGCATTCAGTATATCTTAACATCGATGCTGACCAATTTCACTGAATTTAAGCCCCTAGGACTTGTACTTGCTATGATGCTTGGAGTCGGACTTGCAGAAAAAGTAGGTCTGCTTGAAGTGGCCATAAAGAAAACGATTTTAAATGCTCCAAAAGCTCTTATTACATACGCCATCATTTTTACAGGAATTATGGCCAACTTAGCGGCAGATGCTGCTTTTGTCATCGTGCCTCCTCTTGCCGCAATGATTTTTTATACAGTAGGAAGGCACCCGCTTGCTGGATTAGCAGCAGGATTTGCTGGGGTGGGATCAGGCTTTACAGCGAATCTTATTATATCCGGAACCGACGGATTGTTATCAGGCATTTCTACTGAAGCTGCTAAAACAATTGACCCAAGCGCTGCTGTCAGTCCTGCAGCAAACTGGTATTTCATGGCGGCTTCTGTATTTGTTTTGACCGTTATAGGAGCGATGGTCACCGAAAAGATTGTCGAACCTAGGCTGGGCAATTATAAAGGAAAAAAACGCAATGATTTTGGTGAAATTAGTGAGGCAGAAGCAAAAGGGTTAAAAAACAGTATCGTTGCTACATGTATTTATGTCGCTGTACTAGCTGTTTTCTTATTTTGGCCCAACTCTCCTCTACGAAATGAAGACGGTGGAATTGTTCCATCTCCTTTTTTAGATGGTATCATTCCGATCACGCTGCTGTTTTTTGTAGTAGTTGGCTCTGTTTACGGAATAACAGTAGGGAAAATCAAAAGTTCTAGAGATGTACCCGCTTATATGACTGATTCGATGAAAGATATGGCTAGCTATATTGTCCTTATTTTTGCGGCTGCTCAATTTATCGCTTACTTTAATTGGACTAATATTGGAACGTGGATTGCAGTAGAAGGAGCGGATGCATTAAAAGCACTAAATCTAACTGGACTTCCAGTTGTGGTTGGTTTTGTATTTTTAACTGTTGTTCTAAGCCTTCTTATTTTTAGCGGCTCCGCTCAATGGGCACTAGAAGCACCTATTTTTATTCCATTGTTCATGCTGTTAGGCTACAACCCTGGATTTATTCAAGCGGCATACCGAATAGCGGATTCTTCCACGAATGTAATCACTCCTTTAAATCCATATATGATTGTTATTTTAGCCTTTATGAAAGAATACGAGCCTAAGGCAGGGCTTGGCACAATTATTTCACTTATGCTTCCTTATACTCTAGCTTTTTTAGGGATTTGGATTGTTATGTTGCTTATTTTTGCTATATTCGGTATTCCTCTGGGGCCTGGTGTATATATGTATTTGTAAAGAAAAATCCTCTTCTACTCCAAGAAGAGGATTTTTTATGTCAGAAAATATAACACGAATAAAAAATAGTTCAGCTTATGTGTACGTAGGAGAATACATAAGAAAAAGAAAACACTATAAAAAACAAAATTTTTCTGAATAAATTTGCAAAAAGTAGTTGCTAAATACATATAAATCAAATATGATAGTAAACATAACAAAAGATGTTATATAATCTAACATTAGATTCAGGGGTTATTTATTCGTACTTAAGGGGGAAATCATCATGCAAATGGGCGATTCAGTATTTATGTTTTTTTCAGCATTATTGGTTTGGATTATGACACCAGCTATTGCATTGTTTTACGGGGGCATGGTTCGAAGTAAAAACATGTTAAGTACCGCGATGTATAGCGTAGGTTCCTTAGCTGTTATATCCGTTCTTTGGATAGTAGCAGGCTATTCGTTAGCTTTTTCGACCGGTGGCAATGCTTTTATTGGTAACTTGGACTGGGTGGGATTAAAAGGAGTCGGGTTCACTCCAAACGGGGACTACAGTGCTACGATCCCGCATAATATGTTTATGATGTTTCAGCTGACATTTGCTGTACTAACAGTAGCTATTATCTCTGGGGCTTTTGCAGAGCGCATGAAGTTTTCAGCATTTATCTTATTTGCTATCCTATGGTCATTATTTGTATATGCACCAGTTGCACACTGGGTTTGGGGAGTTGGCGGCTGGCTTCGTGAACTAGGAGCTATTGACTTTGCCGGAGGAAACGTCGTTCACATTTCGTCAGGCGTAGCAGGATTAGTTCTAGCTCTTGTTGTTGGAAAACGAAAAAATGCCGATGCCGCAGCACCTCACAATTTACCGTTAACTCTTTTAGGCGGAATGCTGATTTGGTTCGGGTGGTTTGGTTTTAACGTTGGAAGTTCTTTAACTATTAACAGCGTTGCAATGACGGCTTTTATTAACACGAATACAGCGGCAGCAACAGGAATTATCGGCTGGCTTGTAGTAGAGTGGATTATCAATAAAAAACCTACGCTGCTTGGAGCCGTTTCGGGAGCAATTGCTGGACTTGTAGCTATCACACCAGCTTGTGGATTCGTTACACCGTTTGCTTCTATTGTAATTGGTTTTATCGGCGGAGCGGTTTGTTTCTGGGGTATCTTCTCACTTAAAAAGAAAATCGGTTACGACGATGCGTTAGATGCATTTGGTCTTCACGGTATTGGGGGAACGTGGGGAGGTATCGCAACAGGTTTATTTGCCACAACTTCTGTAAATGACGCCGGTGCGAATGGTTTATTCTACGGAGATCCAAGTCTACTTTGGAAACAGCTGGTGGCTATCGTAGCAACGTATCTATTTGTCGGCATTGCTACATTCATTATTGTTAAAGTGGTTGGATTAATCGTATCTCTGCGTGCGACACAAGAAGAAGAAACGCTTGGGCTTGATATTACGCTGCACGGTGAAAGAGCGTATCACGAATCGAATATGTAAAAGGGGTGGGCACAGTGAGTGATGTTTTAACAAAAATTGAAATTATTACACGCCCTTCAAAGTTTGAAGAGCTTAAGCAAGAACTAGCGAAAATTGGCGTTAGCGGTATCACAGTTACAGATGCGCTGGGATGCGGGTTGCAAAAAGGCATTACGGAACTTTATAGAGGCGTTAAAAAACAAGACAATATGCACGCACGAATTAAAGTAGAAATTGTGGTGTGCGAAGTTCCAGTATCTGACGTTGTTGATAAAGCAAGAAAAGTACTAAATACAGGTCAGCCTGGAGATGGGAAAATATTTATCTATGAATTAAAAAATGCGATTAAGATCCGAACAGGGGAAGAGGGATCACAGGCATTACGAAATAATAGTTAAAGTCGGGGAGAAGTAGAAAACAAAGGGTCACATATAAGAGGCTTGGACAAAAGTATGTTAGCCAAAGTGAAAAACGAACCGTTAGTCAACATGTTTGATTAACGGTTCGTTTTCTTTGTTATGTTAAACATACATCTGTTTCGTTCCTTCTAGCAGCTGATTGGAAAGAAAGGCGAAGACTCCTGTAGGAAAAGCGGAACAGACGAGACCCCACAGGAGCGCAAGCGACTGCCCGCGGAAAGCGAAGTCTTGCGCAGAAATCAATGGCGGTGTCATAAGCAGTTCAGCTCACGTATCTCATTTGTTAGCCTTTAGATTGGATTCATTTCGTTATGTCCCAGCCTCTTTTTTAGGTTAAATAGGTGCAAAGCATGTTTTCGTAGGGTGACATGCTTTTTGTTCCATGTACTAGCCATTGGGCGAACACTTATGATGAACCCTACTATGCTTATGCTAGATGAACCTTCTACGGGGCTTGCTCCTATCATTGTAGAACAAATATTTGAAATCATTATAGAATTAAATAAAAGCGGAATGACCATTTTACTCGTTGAACAAAACGCTTATCAAGCACTGCAAATCGCACACCGAGGCTATGTGATTCAAACGGGAGAAATTATTCTACAAGGAAAAGGGACGGAATTAATTCATAATGAAAAAATAAAAGAAGCTTATTTAGCTTAAAAAACAAGGGATGATTTGGATAAAGCAGGCAAGCATTGCTATTATCTGGTTTAGTTTCTTAATTAAGTAGGGAACATTTAAAATAAGATTATTGAATAAGTGAGTAATTAGGCAACCCCCTAGATGAAAGAAATGATTCAATTTAAAGCTTTTTTATAAAAAACAAAAAAAGTTGAAACTTTTTTCATTAAAAAACGTTTATAAAGTAATAGAAAAAAATGGGTACGGTTATTTACACTCAAAAAGGAAGTGAGAGCGTGGCGACGCTGAAAACTAATTATTTGACTGACTTATGCTTAATCTATAGAGAAAGTCAATTTTATGTACTGCAAATACCTAGTTTCTACAAAAAAATGGCTAGCAAATACTTTCAGTTTCAGCCTCAAGAAAAAATTATCGCGTATTTACACAGCTCTTTTATAGCAGGCCTAGATAAAAGGGGAATTTGCCTTACAAATAAGGGGATTTACTGGAAAAGCAGAGGGATGAAAAAAGGAAAAATGTTATGGGAAGAGTTCGCTAACATTCAATCCATTACCATTCGAAAAGAAGAAATGATTTGTTTTAATGACGTGGAGAAATTTCAAGTCAATCAAAATGATTATTCAGCTAGAAAGCTAGTATCTCTATTAAAAAAAATCAAGAAATTTATTCGCACTCATTCCCATGAATATATGTGTCAAGACTATATATATCCGTGTGTATCCTCAAAAGAATTAACTTCTATTTGTTCATCTTTTCAAATTCATCAAACCCCTGATCCAAAAGATGTGTTGTCGGTAGAAGGACAGCTATGTGAAGAAGTTGAAAAAGAGATGAGAAACAGGCTCTACTTACCTGCTAAAGAAAAAATTGTAGCTCATTTAAATACATATCCTCTTCAAAAAACCGAAGGGATTACCGTTTGTTCTAAAGGAATTTATTTCTCAAAATCTTTTAAAACAGTTTACTACCCTTGGCACTTATTTCGCCACGTGAGTATTTCAGTGGAAACCGAGGAATTAAAAATTGCTAAAAAACATTCGTTATCTCTCAACTCAGCTGCCGTGTCAAGCGGGGAAGTAATGCTGTTTCTGAAACAGATTAAACAACATGTGCAGGCTTTGCATGAAAAAGAAGTCGACATTAAACCAGATAATAAGTTTGCATGGAAAATGTTAATTTAAAAAACAGGTTACGCGTAATCTGTTTTTTTATTTTGTAGTTCTTTAGAATCATTTATTTAGAATGTTGAAAGACATCATACAAGTAAACAAGACTAGAATATTGGAAGTTAAGAAATTTTTTCCATGACTATAAGGTTAATTTTACCAAAAATTCTTTCCTGTTTGGATAATTATGCTAAAATAGAGCTCGAGTTTATTTTAAGGAGCTGACAACAAGATGGAACGTAATTATTCAATTGATTTTATTAAGTTTTTTGCTACAGTGTTTGTGGTTTGTATTCATGTTAATCCATCACATGACGATTTCTTTTTAGGGAACCAGGAAAATGTGCTAGATGTCATTGTTGACACATTTGCACGATTCGCGGTTCCTTTTTTCTTTATTGTATCAGGTTATTTGTTTATGAATAAAATCCAAAAGCATCCAAAGCCTTCTGCATACTTAAAAAAATACACGTGGAATATTTCAAAGCTTTATGCATGTTGGTTCATCTTTTATTTATTGTTTGGTGTAGTTCTGCGCTTATTTCAGAACCACGGAACATTAGCAGAACGAAAAGATGCAGTAGCTGATTATTTAACATCATCCATCACATTCAAAGATATTTTTTATTATGGAAGTGACACAAGCGGATTTCAGCTTTGGTACTTGATTGCATTAATTTGGGCTGTTGTCATCGTTTTCTTATTTCAACGATGGAAAAAGATTGGCTTATTAATGTTTATCAGCACCGTATTATATGTAACTGGGTTATTTGGGCAGTCTTATTCTTTATTTTTTCCACTTTCTTTTCAAACGAGAGATGCCCTGTTCTTTGGTTTGTTCTATACAGTATTAGGAGCTATGTTTGCCCTTTATGGTAAGCAAATTCTGTCAGTATTAAACGCAAGGCCAATGATTTATTTAGCCAGCTTTTTTGTGTTTTCAGCGTTAGAGATCGTCGAACGTTACTGGTTGGTTAATATCCAGCATAGCAAGCCCGGAGACTACTTTATTTCTACGATTTTTTTATCGGCATCATTGTTTTTATTCGTATTGAGCAGTCCAAGTCTTGGCAAAAACTCATTTTTTTCAAAAGTTGGGAAAAATTCAGTTGGCATTTATGTAGTGCATATATGTATATTAAATGAGACCTATCGATTGCTTCGTTCTATAGATTCTTCTTTCTTTACGAATAGTGTCGTTGCCTACGTACTCATCGTTCCAGCAGTTTTTTGGTGCTCGTACTATTTATATAGAGGAATTCAATGGACAAAGGGAAAATTACATGTAAAGCCGCACAAACATTCATTTACAAAGCTACAGCATAAATAAAAAGAGCTGGCTAACTAAGCCAGCTCTTTTTATGATGCAATAGCGTACAAAAGCTGCCTTTGCAGTTGAGGGGATAAAGAAATATTTTGATACAATTCGTAAATATGATGTTCGTTCCGGTGATAACAAATCCAATCCTTGTATGTTCCTTTTAAGAAGATGCGAAAAAACACGATTCGCTTATTCGTGCCGCCTGTTTTTAATTCAATTTTCAAATCATCTGTTTCTAATGTATACTGTACTGTAGAAGAGGAAAGAGCAAGTTTAGTTGTTTTTTTACTTGTTTTAATGAATTCGGCAAGTTCAATGATCTTCATTTTTTTACCTCACTCTATTGTAAATTAGGGGTATCTTATAGGTATGATGTATACAAAGAAAATAGAATCGTTTTTTTATAGTTTAGAAGAATGATCTTCAGCCCCTTCGTTAAGGGATTTTTATAAAAGGTTGACGTTTTCTTTGAATACAAATAAAATGCATATTAAGAAGTATTTCCCTCATTGTAACTACAGAAAAAGAAGAATTAAGGGGGCTCAATATGTTGACTGACTTAGTTGTAAGTCAAAAAGTAGTCAAGGTAAATGAATTTACTGTTGTAGGAGTGCCTATTCGAACAGATGAACCTGTGGAAGAAACGGGCACAGGTCTTATTCCAGAGCACTGGCAGACTTTTTATAAACAACAGTTAGCTAATAAAATTGCCAATAAAGTAAATGGTAATACATTTGCTCTTTATACAGAATTTGAATATGATCAAAAAATGGATTTTACATTTGCTCTCGGATATGAAGTTTTACCCGGCGGCGAACTGAAAGATGATATGAGAGAGTTCATCATCCCGGAAGGTGAATACATGGTGTTTACAACAGCTGTTGGGCCAGCTAGACAGGTAGTCGTAGAGGCTTGGGCTTATATTCGCGAGTGGGCTAAAAAAAATCATCGTGCCTATAAAATAGATTTTGAATTATATGATGAACGCTGTATTGATCCTGAGTACAGTCAAGTTGATATTTATGTTTCAATTTAATAGCTAGTTTTGCTAAGTAGTTAAGATGCAGAGAAACGTTTTTGCTGCGTTCTTACTTTTAACGATAGGAATAAAAAGGGGTTTAGCGAGAGTGATCAGCAACGATTTATTACAAGCTTTAAAAGACGGATATAAACAGAGAATTAAATGGGTACTTATAAGTCAAATGGCACTGTTCATCACCGTAGCAGTCATACTTGTATCAAATTTTGTCACTAAATTTTCGTTTAACCAATTAAGCTTTATTTTTGTTTTGGTTAGTATAAGTTCGCTGTTATCAGGGGTAGAGCATGTATTGTTAAAACGTGAGAAGTGGCAATGGATTTTTGATTTTATTTTAGCTGCTTTTTTTATTGGTTTATCTATTTTTTTACACCGTTAAAGCGCCTGGTTCAGCGCTTTTTTATTTTGAGCAGCTCGGCACGCAATTTTCGGGCCTTTCTAGTATAAACAAAACAAAACTAGGTATTTATGACGAAAATAGTCAGAAAATTTAGTAAAAAAGTCTTGTATCTTGTCTTTATTTCGATTATGATAAGTTTACACCCTTCGTATTCACTCCTTTGGATGTCAGTACCTCTATTTTTACACTACAGAAAAGAGGTGAAGTCATTTCTTCAGTTTTCTTGCTAGCCTGCATACTAACCCTTTTAGCTATTTTATTTAGTAGCAACTACCCTCAAAATTAAAGGAGAGATCCGCGCTTATGTCAAAAGCTCCTGTAAAAAACGAAATTGAACTTCAACTATCTGAAACGCACTTTTTTCAACTGCTTGATTTAATTTATTTAGGTAACTGGATGGTCACAGCATGTTCTGGAGTGGAAGATGAGCATGCACAAGAATATACGGATGTAGAAAAACAAATGTTTTCTCATGCAGAGCCTTTCCTTGAAAAAGGACCTTTTCACACGCTAAACAGTGAAGTTATGTTTACAGAAGAACATGAGGATTCTCTTCAAGATATTATTGGAGAATACGATAACGAAGTGTTTTGGGAAGCGCTAGCCTATCGCATGGCTAAACGAGATGTGATAGAACAAATAGGACCCATTAAAGAAATAAAAAATGAAGTTTTTATGCAAATTTTTCATCGAGAAATGGAGTATATACGAGAGTTTGAGACAAATGGAATTAAACGAATAACCATACCTCCTTTGCAGTAAAGGAGACAAATCGGCTTTCAAATTTGAAGGCCGATTTGCTGTTAAGCTGAAGCTTTTCTATTCCGTCTGAGAGGCGGGAAAGATCGGTATGTAAAGCTCCGCCATAACCATTCACACGGACCGTAATAGAAATAATAAAGCCACCACTTATTAAAAAAAAGCTGGAGTGTATATATAATGAGACAAATAATCGTGCTTTCTGTTAAGGTAAGAGTTCCGTATAAACCAAAGTCTCTAACCATCCACAGGCAAATTAAAGTTTGGCTAAGGTAAGTTGTTAATGCCATTGTTCCACTATACTTAAAAAGACCCAGCATCGAAGCGTAAGGAGAAAATTGCAGGAATAACAGTAAGGTGGTAAGATAAAAAAAACATAGAAAAATGCCGCTCAAACTTGTAAAAAGGTGAATGGCCGACTGCTGATAGAGTCCATATTTTAAAATTTCTAGTTTTAAGATAGCGAGAATGATAGTTAAAGTAAAACCTGCTGCCCCTGTTATTAACTGAATTTTCTTAAAAAAGGAACGATTTTGTTCGATACTATGTACTAATTCTTTTTTAGCAGTATATAAGCCAAATAAAAACATAGAAAATACGGGAAAGATAGAAAACGGTAGATTTAATAGCATAGGTACCACTTCAACATTCAAACGATAAAACAGCCAAGATAAATAGTCTGCTTGCCTGTAGGTGGATAAATATTGGACTAAGGCATGTTCATGTAAAACCTTATACTCCAACTGAGCCTCCTGCAAGACGTGGGCTGGAATAAAAAACTGCATGCAAGCCAAAAGATAAAAAAAGCATAGCAAGCCTATTGCCCACAGCAAAATCGTCTTGGTTTTTTGATTATAAAAAAACAACAATAAAAAACCGCCAATAGCATACACATGCAAAATGTCTCCATACCAGAAAAAGACAAGATGAAAAAGCCCGATTAATAGCAAAGAAGCCATTCTTCTTGACCATAAAGCAGCGGCAAAGTAATGCTTTTCTTCAGCTCTACGCAAAAAGATTCCGCATCCAAGTCCAAATAAAAAAGAAAAAATCGTAAAAAACTTTCCTTGAACAAACAGCAGCAGGAATAAATCAATATAAGCATCGATTCCTTTATATTCATAAGGAATATCGTACATTTGAAAAATAAATATCGGACAAGCAAAAGCAGGGATATTTACTAAGAAAATGCCTAGCAAAGCAATACCCCGAATAATATCAAGAACAACAAGGCGTTCGTTAAGGGGAAGTGGAGAAGGATTCATCACTGTCGCTCCTTTTTGTTAGATATGTACATCTTAACACGGCAATGGCGAAAAAATAGGGGGGAATATAAAAAAATAAGCGGAAAGATTCATAGCTTTATGAACAAAAAAGTTGGATAATAATGGTATGGTTACTCATATCAAATACGAAAGGTGGAGAAAAAGATGAAAACAGCACTTGTGTTAGGTGGAACTCGTTTTTTTGGAAAAAATTTAGTCCAGACATTGCTCTCTAAAGGAGTTAAGGTTACGTTAGCAACGCGAGGTAAAACACCAGATGATTTCGGCGACCGAGTTGAACGGATTTTTCTTGATCGTGTAGAAAAAGATTCTGTAATCGAAACAACACGAGGAAGAAAATGGGATGTTATCTTCGATCAAATATGCTATTCTTCACACGGCGCAGCTGTGGCTGTTGAAGCTTTTCGTCATAGTACGAGTCACTATGTACTCACCTCGACTCTTTCAGTATACGGTTCTTTAGAAAAAACGTGTTATGAAGAAGATTTTGACCCATACAAGTATCCTATTTCATATACACGCCGTGAAAATATTTCCTACCAAGAAGGAAAACGCCAAGCTGAAGCGGTATTTTTTCAAAAAGCACCGTTTTCGGTAACGGCTGTCCGTTTTCCAATTGTAATGGGAAAAGATGATTATACGGATCGTTTACGTTTTCACGTAGAAAAAATTATGCATGAAGAAGAAATTGGTGTACCGGCTATCGAAGCGGAAATGAACTTTATTTCACAGGAAGAAGCTGGTGAATTTTTAGTCTGGTGTGCAGAGCAGAAGCTAAAAGGGCCGATTAATGCTTGTTCAAATGGTACCATTTCACTCAAAAATTTATTTTCATATATTGAACAAGCAGCGGGTAAAACAGCAAAAACAACCTCTCGTTTAACAGACGAAAATAGTTCTCCGTACGGAGTAGATCATTCTTGGACAATGAGCAATGAAAAAGCTAGCTTTTGGGGATATTCATTTACAAATCTGCAGGACTGGTTGCCATCATTAATCAAAGCTTTCGTTGAAAGCGAAAAGAAAGTACCTTTAAGTTAAGAGAAAACAAAGACTGCGCTGTTTAGCAGTCTTTTTGCTGTTACAAGCAGAACATTTTTATTTTATACATAAAAAGGGTACGCTAGGTACACATCATTATATAGAAGGAAGAAGGATAAACTATGGCAAAACACCATTTTCACCTGCAAGCAAATTGGCCAGGAGGTCGAAATGAAGTAGGTACAATTGAATCAGGACAATTAAAAACACAAATTTCTATTCCGCCAGAAATGGACGGGCCAGGAGTAGGAACAAATCCAGATGAAATGCTGCTAGGAGCAGCAGCCACTTGCTATATTATCACGCTTGCGGCGATGTTCGAAAGAAGCGGAATCCGTCAGGAAGCTTTAACGATGGAATCAGAAGCTGTTGTGGACGTAACGAATGGTGTATTCACATACGAAAAAATTATTCACAAACCTCACGTTATCATCACACCTGAACTTACGGCTCAAGAAGAAAAAATCAGTCGACTTATAAAAAAAGCAGAAACATCCTGTATGATTTCAAGAGCCATCCAAGGAAATGTTGAAATTGAATTAGAGCCCCGGCTCACAGTAAAAGCGTAATGAGTTCATTACGCTTTTTTTATGTTTATTTCTAAAAAATAGCACATTTAAGATTGTAAAATACTCAAATTTGAATATAATAATTTAAGTAGTTATCATTTCTGTTCATCAAGAAAGATGATGCGAAAGGAGGAACTGAAATGGTTTCATCGGAAAAACATATTCGTTTTATCGTAGCAGGATTGCTGCTCGGTATTTTTATGTCAGCCATGGATAATACCATCGTAGCGACGGCTATGGGGAAAATCATTTCTGATCTAGGTGGGTTAGATAAGTTTGTTTGGGTTACATCCGCCTATATGGTTGCCGTGATGGCAGGTATGCCGATATTTGGTAAACTGTCTGATATGTACGGTCGTAAACGGTTTTTTATTTTTGGATTGACGGTATTTTTACTTGGATCTGCATTGTGTGGCCTAGCGCAAAGCATTGTGCAGCTAAGTATCTACCGGGCGATTCAAGGGATTGGAGGAGGAGCGCTTCTTCCGATTGCTTTTACCATTGTATTTGATATTTTCCCTCCCGAAAAGCGCGGGAAGATGACTGGATTACTAGGTGCTGTTTTTGGCTCAGCAAGCGTATTTGGCCCGCTTCTTGGTGCCTACATTACAGAATATATCAGCTGGCACTGGGTGTTTTATGTGAACGTGCCGATTGGACTTTTGTCATTATTTTTTATCGTACGCTTTTATAAAGAGTCAAAAAGTCATAAAAAGCAAAAAATTGACTGGGCTGGTGCAGCCACTCTTGTAATTTCAGTAGTCAGTTTAATGTTTGCTCTTGAGCTTGGAGGAAAAGAGTATGAGTGGTCTTCTCCACAAATTTTATCTCTTTTCGTTATCTTTGCTGTGGCGCTATCATTCTTCTTTTTTGTAGAAAAACGGGCGCAAGAGCCGATTATTTCGTTTTGGATGTTCAAACGCCGTTTATTTGCAACATCACAAATTCTCGCTTTCTTATACGGAGCAACGTTTATTATTTTAACGGTATTTATTCCTATTTTCGTTCAAGCTGTTTATGGAGGTTCTGCTACAAATGCAGGTTTAATTTTAACTCCAATGATGTTAGGGTCGGTAGCAGGAAGTGCGATCGGCGGGATTTTTCTTACAAAAACAAGCTTCCGAAATTTAATGGTTATGTCCGTTTTCTCATTTGCAGTAGGAATGTTTTTATTAGGAACAATGGAACCTGATACACCTCGTTGGATGCTAACGGTATTCATGATTTTGACTGGGTTTGGCGTAGGATTTAGCTTTTCTCTTTTACCAACTTCGTCAACGCATAAGCTGGATCCACAGTTTAGAGGTTCTGCCAACTCAACGAACTCATTTGCGCGTTCTTTAGGAATGACGCTGGGAGTTACGATTTTTGGAACGATTCAAAGCAATACATTTACAAATGAGCTGCAGCGCAATTTTCAAGGTATGGGAAATGGATCACAAGGAGCATTTTCTCAAATAGGAGATCCGAGTGCAGTTTTTCAATCAAGTGCCCGAAACAGCATTCCGCCTCAAATATTAGATAAGATTGTTGATGCTATGTCTACATCGATCACGTATGCATTTATGCTTGCTCTTATTCCAATTGCAGTAGCTATCATTACTGTCTTTTTAATGGGAAATGAACGAGTGGAAGTTCCCCCTAAAAAGCGGGTAGAAGCTAAGGAACCTGCAGCTCAAAAATAGAAAAAGCACGAAGATTTTCGTGCTTTTTTTACTAAATAAGATGCATATCAAGAGGTGAAAGGTGTTATGAGTGTTAAATTAGTCATATTGGGTTTATTAATGGAAGGAAACAAGCACCCTTATGAAATTCAGCAAACCATTAATGAAAGACAAATGAAGCACTATATTAAACTGGCAAGCGGCTCTTTATATTATGCTTTTGATACGCTTGAAAAAAATCAGCTGGTGAAAGTAGTCGATGTGATTCGAGAGACGAACAGACCTGAAAAGACCGTTTATTCTATCACGGATGCAGGAAGAGAAGAATTTGAGCGCCTTTATTTTGAACAGCTATTAAAAAAAGAGCATATGCATAGACCAGTTTATGCTGCGCTTTCATTTACTTCTTACGTCGATCAAGAAAAAGTGGCTTCTTCTTTAGAAAAAAAGATTGAGGAAACGGCAGCTTATTTAGAAAAAATGCAAAATTTGTACCGAGTTAAAAAGGTGGATCATTCCATTGCAAATCTGTCGATCATTATGCGCACGATTATGCATTTGAAAGTAGAACTAACTTGGTTCACTCATTTACTCGAAGCGGCGAAAAGCAACAAGCTTACAGAAGTAGATGATGGTTATTTTGAAGACGTTGAAAAAATCGTAGATGAGTTTTAAAAAAGAAGCAAAACGCTGCTTCTTTTTTTTAATAGTCATAAAATATATTTCAAGCAATTTAATTTTGCCAAAAGCTAGGTCAATAACAATTAATTAACACCTGATTCGACCTTTAATCAGCTTTACTTATAAAACGCTTTCAAAAAGTAGTAAGACTATTAAAAAAGTAAAAAAAATTAAAGAAATATAGCGATTTCATTTTGATTGACGAGTAAAAGAGTGGTAAAATATAAGCAGATATCAGATACACACGCAGTGAGATTTATCACTCGTTGTAAAGATGTCAGACGATAAGGTAATCGACATTCAAAATGGAAAGATTGTTGAGTACGACAATTATTATAACTCGTTGGGGGTTTTATCATGGGTAACGAAACGTCGAATAGAGGGGAGCCTTGGCAAGGATTTTTGGGTCCGAACTATGGCTATGTATTAGAACAGTATGAGTTATATGAAGAGCAGTCAGATCTAGTAGATCCAGAGTTAAAAGAATTATTTGATTATTGGGGTGCTCCTCCATTAAACGAAAGCGAGCAGGTTCAGCAAGCTGAATACGCACAGGCTGCACCTTCAGCTAACACATCTAAAATTGCATCGGCTATTAAGCTAGCGGAAAACATCCGTGCTTATGGTCATCTATACGCATCAATTAAACCTCTTGAAAGCGAGAAGAAAGATCCTGTCTTGCTTCACTTGGAAGATTACAATTTAACGCAAGAAGATTTGAAATCAATTCCGGTTGATATTTTATGTACAAATGCGCCATCACACGTCAAAAATGGTTTAGACGCAATTAACTATTTAACAGATGTCTACACAAAAACCATTGCGTTTGAATTCCATCACGTACATAACATGGAAGAGAATAAGTGGCTGACTGATATGGTCGAGTCAGGTGCTATTTTCCAACCTCTTTCAAATGAGAAAAGAACTTCTGTATTAAAGCGTTTAACAGAAGTAGAAGGCTTTGAACAATTTTTACACCGTACATTTGTCGGACAAAAACGTTTTTCTATTGAAGGCGTAGATATGTTAATTCCACTTGTAGATGAACTGATTGCACGCTCAGTGGAAACAAGCCCAAAAACGGTTAATATCGGTATGGCTCATCGTGGACGCTTAAATGTATTGGCCCACGTATTAGGCAAGCCGTATGAAATGATTTTTGCAGAATTCCAGCATGCACCTAACAAGGAATTAGTTCCTTCAGAAGGTTCAATCGGTATCAACTACGGCTGGACGGGAGACGTAAAATATCATCTGGGTGCTGACAAACAAATTAAAGCAGAAAACACAGTTCGAGCTCGTTTGACATTGGCTAGCAATCCTAGTCACTTGGAGTTTGTTAATCCGGTTGTGGAAGGGTTTACAAGAGCGGCTCAAGATGAGCGTGATGTGAATGGATACCCAAAACAAGATGTAAAAAAATCGTTCGCGATTTTAATTCACGGAGATGCTGCGTTCCCTGGTGAAGGTATTGTACAAGAAACGCTGAACTTAAATCAATTGACTGGTTATCAAACAGGTGGAACAATCCACATTATTGCTAACAACATGATTGGATTTACAACAGAAAGCGTCGATTCTCGTTCAACGAAATATGCAAGTGACTTAGCCAAAGGGTTTGAAATTCCAATTGTTCACGTAAATGCGGATGATCCGGAAGCCTGTTTAGCTGCTGCTTATTTTGCTTATGAGTATCGCAGACGCTTTAACAAAGATTTCTTGATTGATTTAATTGGATACCGTCGATTTGGCCACAATGAAATGGATGAACCGTCTGTAACGCAGCCGAAGATGTATGAAATTGTGACAAAACGTCCAACTGTTCGTGCTATGTATGCAAAGCAGCTTGAAGAACAAAACGTGATTCAAAGCGGCCAAGCAGATCAAATTAATGAAGAGTTACAAGCGAAGTTAAAAGCAGCTTATGAGAAAGTACCGCCAAAAGCTGAAAAGCAACATAGAATTATGGAAATGCCACAAGCAGTCTTCAAAGGAATTTCAGATATTGATACATCGGTTACAAAAGAAGAGCTGTTTGAAGTGAATCAAGAGCTGGTGAAATACCCTGAAGGATTTAACGTATTTCCAAAACTTGATCGCATCTTATCTAAACGTGCCAAAGCGTTTGAAGAAAATGAAAGCGTAGATTGGTCATTGGGTGAAGCATTTGCATTTGCTACGATTTTAAGAGACGGCACGCCAATTCGTATTACAGGCCAGGACTCTGAACGCGGTACGTTTGCACATAGACATCTTGTTCTTCATGATCATAAGACAGGGGATGTTTACTCACCACTACACGCAATGAAGAACGTAAGCGCTTCCTTTGATATCCGTAACAGTCCATTATCTGAAGGATCCGTGCTTGGATTTGAATACGGCTATAATGTATTTGCTCCTGAAACGCTTGTTCTTTGGGAAGCACAGTTCGGTGATTTTGCCAATGCAGGTCAAGTTATTATTGACCAGTTTATTGCCGCAGGCCGTGCTAAGTGGGGACAAAAATCTGGAATGGTCTTATTGCTGCCACACGGCCATGAAGGTCAAGGGCCAGAACACTCAAGCGCTCGTCTAGAACGTTATTTACAGCTAGCTGGTGAAAACAACTGGACAATCGCAAACGTAACAAGCGCTGCGCAATATTTCCACTTACTTCGACGACAAGCTGCCATTTTACAGCGCGAAGAAGTAAGACCGCTAGTAGTTATGACACCAAAAAGTTTGCTTCGTAATGCTTTTAGTGTGTCAAACCTTGAAGAGTTTACAAAAGGCTCTTTCCGCTTAGTAGTAGAACAGCCTGGATTAGGCAAAAAAGAAGATGCAGTTGAACGAATCGTTCTGTGCAGCGGAAAAATCAGCAGTGAATTAACGGAACGCTTGAACAAAGCAGAAGATGATAAAGATTGGCTACACGTCCTTCGTCTAGAACAAATTTATCCGTTCCCAAGACGCGTAATTGCTGAAATCTTTGCTCGCTATAAAAATTTAAAAGAGATTGTCTGGTTACAAGAAGAGCCCGAAAACATGGGCGCATGGAACTATGTAGAAGATCGACTGCGTGAAGTAGCACCAGAAGGAGCTACGGTTGACTACATCGGCCGCACAAGACGCTCAAGTCCAGCTGAAGGAGATCCAACAGTTCACAGACAAGAACAAGAACGTATTTTACAAGATGCATTAACTAAAAATGAAATTGCTAACGACGTTGTTACACGATAAGGAAGGGGAATGAACCATGGGAGAGATTAAAGTACCGGAATTAGCAGAATCAATTTCTGAAGGAACAGTTGCACAGTGGCTAAAACAAGTAGGAGATTTCGTTGAAAAAGGCGATTATATCGTTGAACTTGAAACAGATAAAGTTAACGTTGAAATTACAGCTGAAGACTCTGGTGTGTTAACGGAACTTCTTGCTGGCGAAGGCGACACAGTGCAAGTTGGTGAAACAATTGCACGTCTTGAAGCGAAAGAAGGAGCTTCAGCACCAGCAGCACCAAAAGCTGAAGAAAAACCAGCAGAGGAAGCACCAAAGCAAGAAGCGGCTCCAGCTCAGCAAAAAACTGTTGAAGAAGTAGCGCCAGCAGCTGAAGCGCCTCAGCAAGGAAATCAAAAACAATGGCTAATTGCTTCTCCTGCAGCTCGCAAAGCAGCAAGAGAACGCGGGATTAAGCTAGATCAAGTGCCAACTACTGATCCTCTTGGCCGTGTGCGCAAACATGATATTGATTCGTATGCAGACCAAAAATCAAATGAGCAAAAGCAGCAGGCACAAGCAAGTAAGCCAGCTAACCCGGTATCTCCGTCTCCAGCGGCAAGTGAAAATAGCGACAAACCTGTTGAACGCGAACGTATGTCACGTCGTCGTCAAACAATTGCCAAACGTCTCGTTGAAGTTCAGCAAACAGCGGCTATGCTAACAACGTTTAACGAAGTAGACATGACTGCTGTTATGGCTCTTCGCAAACGACGCAAAGACAAATTTTTTGAACAGCACGACGTAAGACTTGGCTTTATGTCATTCTTTACAAAAGCAGTAGTAGCAGCACTTAAAAAGTATCCATTATTAAATGCTGAAATTCAAGGAAACGAGTTATTAATTAAGAAATTCTATGATATCGGTATTGCTGTGTCAGCTCCAGACGGTCTTGTTGTTCCAGTTGTACGTGATGCTGACCGCAAAACATTCGCTGGTATCGAAGGATCTATCGTTGATTTAGCGAAAAAAGCGCGCGACAACAAATTAGCATTAAAAGATTTACAAGGTGGAACTTTCACAATTACAAACGGCGGCGTATTCGGTTCATTAATGTCTACACCAATTTTAAACGGGCCTCAAGTTGGTATTTTAGGAATGCATAAAGTTCAGCTTCGTCCGGTAGCAATTGATGAAGAGCGTATCGAAAATCGTCCGATGATGTACATTGCACTTTCTTACGATCACCGTATCGTTGACGGCAAAGAAGCCGTAAGCTTCCTAGCTACTGTTAAAGAACTATTAGAAGATCCAGAATCTTTATTACTAGAAGGTTAATAAAAAGAACCTGCTATTTTCTTAGAGAATAGCAGGTTCTTTTATGTTCTTTTAATGCCTGCAACATAAGCAGGACCCAAAAAAGTCATGCTAGCGAGTGTCAGGGCCATTTCTCCCGGTGACTGCTTCATACCTTGTTCTAACCAGTGCTGAATAACTCCAAGATGCGCTGACGTTACGTAAGATATTAAATGTTCAAGTGGAACAAGCGGAGGCGTTTTATTATCAATGAGCTCTAATTTTTCGAGCATATTGGTTTTCATAACTTCTTTAATTTTAAGATGAAAGCCAGGGTTGCCTTTTGGACCAAGCATAACCTGCATAAAACGTGCATTTTCTTGAATATATTCAAAAAGTGTAATAATAAACGGCAAAGGCTGTTCTTTCAAATTAGCAGACACAATCTCATTGGGATTTGCTTTTTTGATAAATTCTTTTATTTCTTGAATGACTTCATTTTCGCTTTTTTCAAGCAAATCGTATTTGTCTTGGTAGTGTAAATAAAAAGTTCCGCGATTAATATCCGCTTTGTTCGTCAAATCCCTGACCGTTACGCCTTCAAACCCTTTCTCTTCCATTAATTCTGTCAAAGCATCTCGGATAAATCTTTTCGTTCGAATAATTCTGCGATCTGTTTTTGAATTCCCCACGGCTTTTAAACACCTACTTTTTCTTTAATAATGAACAGTTATATGCTTTGTGTTAAGTAATCGACATTCCCGCTATTATTGCATATTGAGAATACAGGTAATTTCATTATAATTTACATAGTGACCACTAATCAACATCATGTACATTATCTTTTCGTTAACGTGTATATCCTTAAAACAAAAAGGAGAGATCTATATGAAATTAGGGAATCAAAAGCTTATATATTTTTCACCAATTATAGTAGTAGCTGTTATTTTTATCTTTATTCTAACCTTAATTCCTTCGGCAAGCTCAGCACCTAAGAATTTGCCAATCGCATTCGTAAATGCTGACGAAGGAATGACAGTTCCAGCAAAGGGTAATGTAAATATAGGAAATCAAATGAAACAAAATATGAAACAGGCAAATACCGAACAGTCTTCGGTTAAATGGATCTTTGTCTCAAATACTAAAGAAGTTGAAAAGGGGTTAAATAATCAACAATACTACGGGGCGCTTATCATTCCAAAAGATTTCACAAAAAAACAGGCGACTCTTCAGACGGCTAAGCCTGATACACCTGCTGTTAAATTATTAGTGAATCAAGGAATGAATACAGCTGCTTCAACCCTAGCAAGTCAGGTGCTAAACGGGGCAGTTGATAAGATGAATGAAAATATGCGCTTGCAGCTAGTGAAAAGATTTGAACAAAACGGAACGCAACTAAGTGCAAACCAAGCATTAGCACTCGCTGCACCGATTCAAAAGACAGTGATAAACGTAAACGAAACAGGGACTCATAGTGTCAACGGAAATGCCCCCGTTTCATTATTTCAGCCGCTGTGGATGGCAAGTATAGCCGGTGCTGCAATGATCTTCCTCAGCATTCAAAAAATCACGTTTTCTTCTCGTAAAGAGAAAATCGTTAACCAAGTAGGACTCGTAATCATCGGGGTTATACTTGCTTTAGCTGCAGGTTTCGGGCTAGCGTGGCTGGCTGAAGTAGTTGGAATAAGCGTTCCTTCATTTTTGGATACAGCACTATTCTTAGCTATTGCTTACTTCAGTTTTTTCACCTTGATATCAGCCGTACTTTCATGGCTAGGACTAAAGGGACTTCCGATTTTTGTTATTGTTCTATTTTTTGGCGCACCTTTGCTTTCAATAGCCCCAGAAATTATGCCTGATTTTTATAGAGAGTTGATTTATCCATGGCTGCCAATGAGATTTATGGTAGATGGCGTAAGAGAACTATTTTTCTTTGGAGAACATCTGACATGGAATCCTTCTGTATCTGCTCTAGCTCTTATCTCTTTAATAAGTTTGTGTGCTCTGTTTACTTCTGCTTTACCTGCATCTTCTGTAAAAAAAGAGAAGTCTCGCTCAATATAAAAGATACTGTAACTGAATGAAAAGGAGAGATGATGATGAATCCACAAATCCTAATCGTTGGTGCCGGCCCTACTGGCCTCGTTATGGCCTACAATTTAGCCAGACATAACATTCCTTTTCGAATTATTGATAGAAGCGACGGACCTGGGCAAGCCTCCCGGGCAATGGCTATTTTACCGCGAACACTTGAATTTTATCAGCAGTTCGGTTTTGCAGATGAAGTCATAGACAGCGGGATTAAGATGGAAGATGTATACATCCGAGTGAAGAATAAAATAAAAGCAAAAGTTCATCTAGGATCTTTAGGAGAAGGATTAAGTCCTTTTCCTTTTGTTCTTACATTTCCACAGGACGACCACGAGCGGTTTCTGCTTGGAAAATTAAAAAATTTTGGAATCGAAGTAGAATGGAGGACGGAGTTACTATCTCTAGCTGAACACGGAGAAGGGGTAAAAACTTTATTAAAAGCCCAGCAAGAGGAAACCGCTTATTTTAAGTATATTTGTGGATGTGACGGAGCACACAGTACCGTTCGCAAGCAAATGAAGATAGAGTTTAAAGGAGAAAAATATAAACAGCATTTTTATGTGATGGATGTTCACGGCTCTGGTGAAGTGATGAAGGATCAAAAAATAAGTATTTCCTTTAGCAATGAAGAATTTTTGATTTGTATGCCGGTTAGAAGTAAAGGAACGTATCGAATGATCGGCATTATTCCTTCAGCTTTTAGAGATCAAAACGATGTAAAAGCTGAAAACATTCACGCTTTTATTCAACGAACATTTGGTGTTCAGATTGAGGGTATAAATTGGTTCTCGACATATCATATCCATCACAGAGTAGCAAATCGTTTCCGACAAGGGCGTATTTTTCTAAGTGGAGATGCAGCCCATATTCATAGTCCTGCAGGCGGACAAGGAATGAACACAGGAATTGGAGATGCAATCAACCTTTCATGGAAATTAGCAGCTGTCCTTCAACACAAAGCGGCACTTTCCATATTAGATACATACGAAGAAGAAAGGTTGCCTTTTGCAAAGCTGCTTGTAAATACAACTGATCGCGCTTTTAAACGAATGGTGGCACGAGATAAAACGAGTCAATTTTTTAGGAAGCATATCTTTCCGCCTGTACTATCCTTTTTATTTCGTTTCCCTTATCCCCGTCACAAAGCATTTACGATTTTATCTCAAATCCGCATTAAGTATCGAAATAGTGACCTAAGCAGCGGGCAAGGGACAAATGTGCAAAGTGGTGATCGATTACCCTATGTAGAAGGGAATTTTGAATCTTTACAGTCTTTAAACTGGCAAATACATGTCTATGGAACAGCAGCAGAGAAGCTAAAAAAAAGCATGCAAGAAAAAGACTTCTCCTTGCACGAGTTTTCTTGGAACCCTTACTTGAAGAAAGCAGGGCTTCAAAAAGATGCTCTGTACGTTATTAGACCGGACGGATACATTGGTTTTATTAGCAGCGAGCAGCGTATAGATCTGCTTCATCAATATTTGAATACGCATAAAATCCTTCCTTTTACAAATGAATATTAGATCTAAAAAAACGCCATCTTATATGGTGTTTTTATTTTTGTTTACAATTTCGAAACAACTTGGAGATGTTTTTGGGAAAGCTGTTTGATAAGATAGACGAATAGAAATATCAAATGAAAGTACGTGATACATTGAATAAAAAGATTTTAGTAGTTGATGATGAAAAAAGTATTGCTACAGCAGTATCCTATGCTTTCAAGCGCGAAGGATATATTGTAGACACCGCATCTGACGGTGAAGAAGCACTTGAAAAAGTAAAAAGCTTTCAACCTGACGTGATGATATTGGATGTGATGATGCCGAAATTAACCGGCTATGAAGTATGCCGAAAACTTGAGAATCGAAGAGGAATGGGGATTATCTTGTTAACAGTTAAAAATGATATCGTCGATAAAGTTCTAGGCTTAGAGTTAGGCGCAGATGATTACATGACCAAGCCTTTTGACGTAAGAGAACTTGTAGCTAGAGCTAAAGCACTTGTTCGGCGAATGGAAAAAAATGAAGCTCCTGAAGCTGTGGGAGAAATCACGGTGGGAAAAGTGAAGGTGAACTTAATTCAGCGCACGTTACATGTTGCCAATGAGTTAGTTAAGCTTACACCAAAGGAGTTTGATCTTATTGCTTTATTACTTGCCAATTTAGAGAGAGTGTACACACGAGAAGATTTACTAGATCTTGTCTGGGGAATGGATTATGCAGGCGGTACACGTACGGTAGATATTCACATGCAGCGCCTTCGAAAAAAAGTAGGAGAAGCAGAGCCTTATTTGCTTCAAACGGTATACGGGGTTGGATATAAAGCGACAGCAGGGATCAATGAATGAAAATCAGCCTAAAAGCTAAGATGGGACTCGTTCTTGCTTTTTTAATTATTTTAACAGTAACTGTACTGAGCGTACTTGTGTTAAAAGGAATTGAGACAAATCAGCGTGATCAGCTAGAAAGTGAACTTATTCAAAAAAGCAAAGCAGCCGAGCAGACGATTCATCAAAGTTATGTAACCGGTGACCCGTCTCTGAATACAGATTCTTTTCTTCAGCAAAAAGGACAGCGCCTTGCATCTTCGATTGCATCACAAAGCGGAATGCAAACAGTCCTATATAATCAAAAAGGACAGGAAGCAGGAAGCTCTATTCCCATCGGCCAAAAAGATGTGGATGTTTCTGATACGCTTAGCTATGCTTTGAAAGGAAAAATAGCCTATCAAATCTCGGGTTCTTCCCTTATTTACTTCGCACCTGTGTCAATCGATAATCAATTTATTGGAGCCATTCGTTTTGACCATTCCCTAAAAAATAATCAGCAGTTTATAGCTGATATTAGGCACTTATTTCGTATGGGAGGAATGATTGCAGCAGCAGTAGCTTTTTTAATTGGCTACGCTTATTTTTACCGCATTGCTTCGCTCATCGCTACGCTTCAAAAAACTTCACAGCAGATTCGAAAAGGCCATTATTTAACTGATGTACCGTTCAAACGACGCGATGAACTTGGAGAGCTCAGTCAAGGCTTGTTTTTTATGAGTACGTCGATTGAAAAAAATATCGATCAAATGAATGAAGAAAAAAGAAAGCTTGAGTTTGCTATTTCGAAACTGCAGTCTCTTGAACAGCAGCAAAAGCAGTTTATCGGTAACATCAGCCACGAATTTAAGACGCCTTTAACATCGATCAAAGCTTATGTTGACTTACTTGATATGTATCGAGATGATCCTCAGCTTATGGAAGACGGCGTGCAGAATATTCGTAAAGAGACGAATCGCCTTCATGAAATGGTAGATAAAATCTTAAAGCTTTCAGCGCTTGAAAAATATGATTTCGAGCAGCGGCCAGAGCAAGTTGAATTGAAGCGGCTTCTAGAAGACATATGCGATCGTATGAAAGGAAAAGCAGCTAAATTTGATTTGACTCTTCATACAAATATTAAAGAAGCAGTTGTTTGGGCTGATCGTGAAAGTTTAATACACATTTTTATCAATTTAATTGACAATGCTATTAAATATAATGAACCAGGCGGAAAAGTGGAAATAACGTCTTACACTTTAGAGAATTCTATTATTGTGGATGTAGCTAACACCGGAATAGGGATTCCACCCGAAGCAGAAGAGAAATTATTTCAACCATTTTTCACCGTAAATAAAGATCGGTCGCGTTTATCCGGAGGTACAGGCCTTGGCTTAGCATTAGCCAAAGATTTAACTGAAAAACAAAAAGGCGTTATCAGGCTGCATCATTCTGACTCTAAATGGACGATTTTCAAAGTGTCGTTTCCTTTGAAAACAGAGAAATGAGTTAGCTAAAAGGAGTGAACCGTTATTGAAACGGTATAGATTAATGATATGTATAGCAAGCACTTTTCTTATTTTAACATCATGCGGACAAAAAGAAAGCCATAGAGAAACCGTTGAAAAACCCGACAAGAAAATTACTATATTGGACCAAGTAGATAAAGATGGAAAAATAGAAGTGAAAGATGTTCAGGATATTAACGGCGTAAGGGCGTTTCAATTTTTAAATGAAAACACAATGATTGTTAGTAAAGAAAATAAACAATTTCGTTCGCACGATTTCGGTCCCAAAGAGGTATATGCACAGAATCTAGCTACTTATAATCTAAAAAACAAGTCTACTTTTGTGTTGCATCCAAGCAATGAAATTCAACATGCGGCGAAGCTTTCTCCGAATGGTGATTATCTTTTTTATAAAGTAGCAAAAGGCGAAGATACATTTGGTTATATAATGAACCTTCAAACAAAAAAAACGGTTAAAATAAAGAATGTTCTTCTCTATCCATCAAGCGGAGAGTGGCTTAATAATTCAGAAGTAATGTTTATTACAATGGAAGGAAAGCTTTCTAAAGCAAATGTAAAAGGAGAAGCAGAACCTCTGTTGCACAGAGACGATCGAATCTTAGATGCAGTTAAAGGAATAGGTGGCATTTATTATATTGGTGTAAACAACCAGCTTTTTTTTCTTCATAACGAACAGACGAACCCTGAAAAAATCCGAGATAATGTGATTTCTATTATCCCGTCTCCAAACGGAAAACAATTAGCACTCGTTCAGCAAAAAGATGCCCAAACGAGAACGTTGTCTATCACAGATTTAAAAGGATCAGAGGCCTTTCAGCTTGCTCTGTCCACTCAAATTTTTGGCGTAAGCTGGTCTCCCGACGGTTCGAAATTAGCCTATAACTTTATTTCTGAAAAAGAGGGAGATAAAGGGATATTCATAGCAGATGGATTAACAGGAGATGTTACACACTTAAACGTAAATTTAGACTATGCCGCTGATCAGCTTGCTTGGAGTCAATCAGGAAATAAACTAGTTGCATCGAGCTTTACGCAAAATCAAGTTCATACGTATATTATCTTTTTGAAATAGACTGCTTAGGCAGTCTATTTCTATTTTTTTCACACCTTACTTTTTTTAGAGTGTTTACAAGTTTGAAACAACTGAATAACAGACAGAAACATTTATATTTTATCCTTTCTTTATAGGCTTTTGTAGCGCATCAAAAGCCGCTTGAAAGGAGTAAGACATCATGAAATACTTTTTATTCATTTGTTCTTTAGCTTTTACGCTGATGATAGCAGGGTGTGGCACAAACAATTCTTCATCAAAGCCTGCTAGAGAATTTACAAAAAATGGACAGGCTCAAGTAGACGAAACAGTGGTAATAGCCAATCCAGAATCGGTTACAGCTTTAGTTAATAAAAAGCATCAGCT
This sequence comes from Priestia sp. JV24, assembly GCF_025910025.1. Taxonomy (NCBI): domain Bacteria; kingdom Bacillati; phylum Bacillota; class Bacilli; order Caryophanales; family Bacillaceae; genus Priestia; species Priestia sp. JV24. Next base: position 140,472 of record NZ_JAPCIN010000020.1, on the reverse strand, counting down.
TCCTGAATCCTATCAGCCTTCCGATTTAGTCTATGCCGACGTTCCGTTTATCTTCAACGAAAAAATAGAAAAACGAATGCTTAGAAAGCCTGCAGCACAAGCGCTTGAAGAACTTTTCCGAGATGCTGAAAAAGAGGGAATCAGCTTACTTGGTGTATCCGGTTATCGATCTCACGAGCGTCAAAAAGAGCTTTTTGCATTTTACGCAAAGCGAGACGGAGAAGAACAAGCACGCACCTATAGCGCCTACCCTGGAACAAGTGAACACGAAACGGGACTAGCAATCGATGTCACGGGAGGAAGCGGAATGTGTGCTGCCGCAGACTGCTTTGCTGCTACATCAGAGGCTCATTGGCTTTCAAAAAATGCGTATCAATACGGATTCATTATTCGATACCCTGAAGGTGAAGAACAGGTTACCGGCTATAAATACGAACCATGGCACCTTAGGTATGTAGGGAAAAAAGCAGCTGCATCCATTTTTAATCAATATGCAACGTTAGAAACCTATGCAAGTAAGAAAAAAGCTTAATCAAAAGTTCTATAACTGGAGAAAGAAGGAAAGAAAAATGAAAAGTCAGGTTTATCACTCTCACATATGATACAAACTGATACTATAACATGCTTGCTATAGAGGAAGGGTATCGATGTATAAAGATATTGCGATTGAACTGATATGTGGATTTTTAGCGCTATTTATTATGCTGAAGCTTTTAGGTAAGACGCAGTTTGCTCAAATCACCCCGTTTGACTTTATTACCACGCTTGTCCTGGGAAATATTGTGGGGGACGCAGCTCTTGAAAAAGGAGTAGAGTTAACTGAAATTCTTTATAGCGTTTTGATTTGGGGGCTTCTGATCTACGCAGTGACAAAGCTATCTCAAACCTTTACAGGATTTAGAGGGATTCTTGAAGGAAAGCCTTCAATGATTATTTATAAAGGGAAAATCCTTTATAAAGAGCTTAAGAAAAACAACTTGGACTTGAATCAGCTTCAGCATCTAATGAGACAGCAAGGGTATTTTTCACTGTATGAAGCAGAATACGTCATTTTAGAAACAAATGGAGAGGTGAGCGTCGCTCCTAAACACGAATTCGGCCCTCCGACGAAAAATGATTTAAATATCCCTTATTCTCAAACCAATTTACCTATTGCCTTAATCATGGATGGAAAAGTAGTGCCTGGTAATTTGAAAGAAGCAAACGTAGATGAAAAATGGTTGAAAAAACAGCTTGCAATCAAGAAAATTAAAAAATACAGCGAAGTTTTTTATGCTGAATGGCAGCAAGAGCGAGGACTAGAAATAACAAAATTCTAAAAACCCTTTCCTTAAAAGAAAGGGTTTTTAGCTTTCTTTTAATAGCTTAGCAAAATCTTCAATCGTTGTAGAATACGTGACGTAAAGACGGGGAATAAGATAGTTTTCATTTTTTTGTCCGCTCTCAGTGAAAGATTTTGGAATCGTTGAAAGGCCAAATGTATAATTCTTTTTTGTTTCTTCCACTACGCGGCTATTGACCTTTCCGTAAGGGTAAGCAAGAGCAATAACGGGCTGGCTCGTAATGGCTTCAATTTTTCGTTTTGAATCAGCTAGCTCGTAGGATAAATTTTTCGTCTTAGTTAAATCCGGATGAGTAGCGGTATGAGACTGAATAGAAAAAAATCCTGAATCAACAAATTTTTTTAAATCCGCTGGCGACAAACGGTTGGGACGGCCGATAAAATCTGAAATCACAAAAATTGTAGCCGCTGGATGAAATTGAGGGCTGGCTGCTCTTTGAAAAATGGGCAAGATAGTAAGATTATTTTTATATCCATCGTCAAATGTAATAAATATAGGTTTTTTCACACGCTTTAGTTCCTGCCATTTTTCAAATGTTAGCGGCGTATATCCTTGCTTTTTAAGATAAAGAAGTTGTTTCTCAAAATTTTCAGGCGTCACATACAGTTCTTTTTCCCCGTGGCCTGTGTAGGCATCAATAGAATGGTAAATCAAGACAGGCACTTTCACTTGGCTAAAAGCGGGGGAAGGGAAAATAACAGTTAGCACTAAGATAACAAAAATCGAAATTTTTCTCATAACAATCCTTTCTATTGCACAGTGGTGACGAGACTGTTTTAGTATGTCAAAAGAAAAGGAATGTATAAGCCAAGCTTTCCTTTTTTACAAATATAAGCCTTCTTTTTTAAATATTTTATGCAGAACCAAGTGCTCAGCAGAGTTCACAACTGCAAACTGTTTTTTGGAAAGAGAATGGGGAGAAAAACGCATTAACTTAGTAAAGTCTGACGGCAGCGTAGTAGATGAAACATCAGTAGAGAGTATAGGGGCAGACAAAGGTGTTTTCGAGCCGATGTGAAAACCCCAATCTCCAAAAGAAGGAATAATGGTGTGGTAGCTCAACGTATAAAACTGAGAAGCTTTCATCGTCTTATTAATGCTCCAAAAAACGATAGGTGTGTCTCTAGGAGAATTTGACTGACATACGACCAAGCCGCTGCGCGATAGTGAACGATGGAGAAGTGCGTAAAATTCTTTTGTATAAAGAGCACTTATTTTTTTGTTAGTAGGATCAGGAAAGTCAATAATGATGATGTCATAACACGCTGAATTCAAAGAGAGGTAGTCAACAGCATCTTGAATATGAACGGTGACACGAGAATCTTCAAATGAGCGTTGATTTAACTTCTTTAATTCTTCTACATTCATCGCAGCATTTACAACGTCAGCATCTATTTCCACTAGGTCTATTTCTTTAACTTCTTTATATTTAAGGACTTCTCGTAAAGCTAAACCATCTCCACCGCCTAGAATAAGAATGCGGTGAGGACGTAAGGAAGCTGCAAAGATAGGGTGTACAAGAGCTTCATGGTACGCATGTTCATCCAATGAACTAAATTGCAGCTGTTCATCCAAATACATTCGAATATCCGATGCTTTAATCAGCTGAATATCTTGAATACGGTTTTTTTGATGAAACAAAATGTCATGCTGGCCTGATAAGAGTTGCTTTAGACTAACGTGATCTGAGTCATCTCCACGATTGAGAAGACGAGTGTTTTCAGCATGCTGACGATTTTTTGTTGGAGTTTCGGCGTATTGAATTCCGCGAGAAATCGAATACACAACAGCTTTTTTTGAAGCTAATTGCTTCAGCAACGCATAACCAATTTCAATTATTTTTTTGTCTCCGCACGTATAAAAATCTAATGAAGCGTAGTTTTCCTCCGGCCACGTATGAATAGACAAGTGAGAGGTAGCTAATACGAGAATGCCTGTAATGCCTTGGGGCGTAAACTGGTGAAAATAACAGTGCAAAACTTCCATCTCTGCATCTAGTGCAGCTTCAACAAGAATTCTCCTTAAGAGTGAGGGGTCGTTTAATATCCCTTCATCGCATTCGAACGCATCCATTAGCAAGTGTTTGCCTTTAATATCCACTACTTCAGCCTCCTTTTTGAGCATTATTTTCACTATCTTATGAAACTTTTTCAAAAAAGAAACGTAAGCACGTTATTTTATGAATATTTTCGGGAAATAACTAGTTACCTTCTCATAGAAAAGAAGCTGGGACAGACGTATTTTCGGTGAAGGAAGATCCGAACGATCAATCGAGATTCTTAACGGAGAATTCAACTCGTTCGGATTTTTTCATTGTGATGGTGAACGTAGATTTACCGTATGTAATAGCTGTTAATTGGAGGGCAAGGCAAAGACTCCTGCGGGAAAAGCGGAACAGGTGAGACCCCGCAGGAGTCTAAGCGAAGAGGAGGCTCATTGGCCGCCCCCTGAAAGCGAAGTCTTGTGCGGAAATTGACAGCACTAGCTTACTTATCCAATTTGTTCGTCTTTACATTCGTCTTTACATTGGATTGATTTCGTTATGTCTCAATCTTTCTACTCTTTATCAGTATTAAACCAGCCTTTTCGCTTGAACCATAAAATTAACCCCACCGTTATCAGTCCCATGAAGCCAAGCACAAAGAAATAGCCATAGTGCCACTTTAGCTCAGGCATATTTTCAAAATTCATTCCGTATACGCCAACGATAAAGGTAAGGGGAATAAAGATAGATGAAATAACAGTCAGTGTCATCATGATTGAATTCATCCGGTTTGAATTAAGAGAAAGATAATTATCGCGCATATCAGACGTCATTTCCCGATTTGATTCAATCATATCGGCTAATTTTAATAAGTGGTCATAGACATCTTTAAAATACCTTTTTTGTTCCGGATGAACATCTAGGCGTTCAGAATTTATAACACGGTACAATAAGTCGCGCATGGGCAAAATGGTTCTTCTGATTTTTAGCAAATCACTTCGAAGTTTGAATACATCTTCCATTAAAACAGAGATGGATTTTTTTGCATCTATGTTTTCTATATCATTCAGCTCATCTTCAATCTGATATACAGTGGGGAAATATTCATCTACCACTTTATCCATCACAGAATACGCAAGATAGCTTATCCCTTTTTCTTGAATCGAAGGTGTATGAAGCAGCTTTTCCCATACTTTATCAATTGCAGCTGACGGGTGAAAATGAAAAGTAACCATATAATTTCCGCCGATAAAAAGGTCAACTTCTTCAGCTTCTAACGTTTGACGATTTAATGAATGAAGGACAAAAAAACTGTATCCTTCATAATAATCGAGTTTTGGGCGCTGCAGAAAATGAAAGCAATCTTCAATCGCTAACGGATGAAAGTGAAAGGATGATTGAAGCAGCAGCGCTTCTTCTTCAGAAGGGCAGTTAAAGTCAATCCAATAGTACTGAATAGAGGGATCGTGAATCTGACCTAATTGTATATGCTTCACAAGTATGTCATCGTTCGTAAGAGCTAACGTTCGTATCATTTGAAAACTCCTTTGTGTTTTTATAACTATTTTCAATGTAGCATAAAATCATAAACTACACGTATTTAAAAGAATAATTTTCTTTCTTCTCTTTTTATAAAACTAGTAAGGGTGAAAAAGTTGAATTATAATGATAGCAGTAGCTGGTATGGAAAGGGGAATCGTTTTGAATAAAAATGAAGCACTTCGAATGTTTTTTTTAAAACATGCGGATCAACTGACGGAAGAATGGTATGAAAGCATTGAAGACAATGACCCAGAATCAGTTTATGCATCTACTCATCCGGAAGTCATTTCAGTATTAAAAGATCAAAATAATGAATTCCATTTATACATAGCCGATGTATTTATAAAAAGTGAAAAAGAATTTTTTGATTCATTTGAAACGTGGATTTTAAAGATTGCGGAAGACGGAGAGCATGTAAGAACGCCTATTCATTATATTATTCGAGAATTTTTCCGAGTTAGAAAACAGTATTTAACGTATTTAAATCAATTTGTAGAAGAGTACGAGCAAGATATTACGCAAGAAGAACTAGACGAATGGAACGAATTGATTGTACGCGTGTTTGATATCACCGTTTATAAATTTGTAGAAGAGCACCATCAGCATGCAAAGAGGTTACTTGAAGCACACAAAGAGCTGATCAATGAGCTGAGCTCGCCAGTTATTCCATTAAGCGATCATATTGCGATTCTTCCGCTTGTTGGGGATATCGACACAGCAAGAGCGCGCCGAATTTTAGAAAATACGTTAACTCGCTGCGCTGAACAGCAAGTGAATCACCTTTATATTGATATTTCAGGAGTAGTTATTGTTGATACGATGGTTGCTCATCAGATTTTCCAGCTGATTGATGCATTAAAATTAATAGGTGTAGAATCAACTATTTCTGGGGTACGTCCTGAAATCGCGATTACCGCTTCTCATTTAGGTTTATCGTTTGAAAATATATCAACAAAATCAACCCTTGCTAACGCGATGGCTTCACGTATGAGGAAATAAAGCAAACAAGAATTACTTTTAATTCTTGTTTTTTTTATTCCAATTCATACTTGACATATAGGTTAAAGAGGTATTATGATTTTACTAATTTAATAAATAAAAAGAGTCGTATTACATACGCTACTATAAAAATGCATCTCTATAATTAGCGGACAAGAATTAAACAAACAATATGAAAACGCTTTATATAGAATACGAGAATATTTAGGAGGAAATAGAAATGAACATCTTATGGTTTTTCCCTACAGCAGGCGACGGACATTATCTAGGCACAACCGAAGGAAGCAGAACAAGCGACATTCACTACTTAAAGCAAATCGCACATGGACTGGATTATCTAGGATATGACGGCGCTTTGTTGCCCACTGGTTCAAATTGTGAAGATTCATGGGTGATTGCATCGGCACTTGCTTCCGTTACGAATCGACTGAAGTTTTTAATTGCACTTCGCCCGGGTGTAATGTCTCCAACACTTTCAGCACGGATGGCTTCGACATTTGATCAAATGTCAAACGGCCGACTTATGTTAAATATTGTGACGGGAGGTGATCCCGTGGAGCAAGCAACGTACGGTAACTATTTAAGCCACGATAAACGCTATGAGTTAACAGATGAATTTTTAACGATTTGGCGAGATGTAATGGAAGGAAAAAAAGTGGATTATAAAGGAGAGTATGTTGATGTAACAGGCGCGTACATTCCATCGCCTCCTATCCAAAAACCGTATCCTCCGCTGTACTTTGGCGGGTCTTCTCCAGCAGGAAAAGAAGTAGGAGCAAAGCATGCAGATGTATATTTGTTATGGGGAGAACCGCCTGCGGTGATTAAAACAAAAATTGATGAGATGAAAGAAAAAGCTGCAAACGAAGGCAGGGACATTCGCTTTGGTATTCGCCTGCACGTTATTGTAAGAGAATCGGAAGACGAAGCGTGGGAATCTGCAGATAAATTAATTAAACATGTTAATGATGATACGATCAAAGCGTTTCAAGATAAGTTTGCCTCATTTGACTCCACTGCCCAAAAAACACAGTCAAGTTTGCACAGCGGCACAAAAGATAGAGGTGCACTGGAGATTGCTCCGAATCTATGGGCGGGAATTGGCTTAGCACGAGAAGGTGCTGGCACTGCTCTTGTTGGAAGTCCTGAAATTGTAGCGGATCGGTTAAAAGAGTACAAAGAGCTAGGAATTGATACATTTATTTTATCAGGCTACCCGCATCTAGAAGAAGCATATACGTTTGCTGAGCTAGTATTTCCACATATCCAAAAAGAACGAAGCAAGAGATAATTCTTGCTTCGTTCTTTTTAAATCGTAAAAAAACAAATACCCCAGTTGACTTATAGGAATTATAGTTGTATTATAAAGATAGTTCATTTAGTCAGAAAATTTGTGATAAAGGGTGAAGAAAATGGAACGTTATGACGTAATTCAAGGCGCAGAATCTTTTTATTATAAAGGCAACGACATTGGTATACTTGTTTCTCATGGATTTATGGGGACTCCTCAAAGTATGGAATATATCGGAAAAGAATTAGCTGAAAAAGGTTTTACTGTGTACGGTTTACGACTAACGGGACATGGTACTCACTACTATGATATTGAACAAACAACGTACCAGGAATGGAAGCAAGACTTTTTAACTGGGTATCAGCGTTTGAAGCAAGAATGCCGTCATGTATTTATCTTGGGTCAGTCCATGGGAGGCACTCTTACCTTTCATACAGCAAGCCAAGGATTAGACCTTGACGGAGTTATTGCAATCAATCCGGCTATGACGTCCATTCCTTCAATGGAGCCTTATCGCTCTCGTCATACGCCTCGTTATTTAAAAGAAGAGCATCCTGATATTAAAGATCCAAACGTACATGAAATTACGTACGATAAAGTACCCGTGCGCTCTATGCGTGAGCTGCTTTCTTTAATGGACGAAACAAAAGAACGCTTATCTTATGTAACGTGCCCTGCTTTAGTACTAACATCAACAGTTGATAACGTAGTACCGCCTGAGAATTCAGCTTATATCTTAAGCCATATTCAATCAGCAGAAAAAAGACAGCACATGCTTCGAAACTCTTACCATGTTGCGTCGATGGATTTTGATAAAGACACAATTGTTGCACAAACGGCACAGTTTGTACAAGCAACAGTTGCCAAAAAAAAAGTGCATGAGCGAATTTTTTAATTTTTAAATTCGCTCCGTTTCTTTTTTACTTCAAGTAAGATAAAATGAATCTTGAATGAAAACAAAGGAGTGTACATACATGATTCATTTAGAATGGAACGATCGTCCAACAATTAAACAAGTAAAATGCATACATACAGATGCAAAAAAATTCGTGGTTGAAAATGTCTTAACAGCAGGAAAAACATATGATGTGAAAAACGAAACAGAAGAGTTTTATTTTGTTGTTGATAACACTGGCCAAGTCGGCGGCTTTTATAAAGAATACTTTGAAGGCTAAACAAAAAATCATCGTCTCGGCGATGATTTTTTTATTACAATAATTACTTGGAGCTTTTCTTAATGAAAACGAATGAACATACTTTTAAAGAAAAATTCCATATATCTAATCATTTCGAAAAAAAGCTTTATGATAAAAATAGGATGTAAGACCCAAATTCTTCCGTTTCTTGTTCTGATTAAAAGGGTAACTGACTATAAATACCCATGACAACAATTATTTTACAATGTAAAATGAAAGCGACGCTTAACAGAAAAAGGAAAAGAGGAGGTCATACGATGAAAAAGCGTAATACAGCAGCTTTTACATTTTTAGCATGGACAGCTTTTATTACAGCACTATTAGCTATGTTTATAGGAATTTATACCTTAGATGCATCATTACCGGTAAAAGGTTATTATGCCGTTGGAACTTTATACTTAACAATGTCTGCTTTTGTGCTCCAAAAAACCATTCGTGATAACGAAGAAGATACGGCGCACGAACGCAAATATGACAAAGCAGAAGAAGAATTGTAGAGCTAAAAAAGAGCATTTTTTTAGCTCCTTGAAAAATATCCCCATTTTTGGGAGATGTTTTTTTATATAAAAAAACAGGGAACTTGTCACTCCGTGTCGTATTAATAAAGAAGGAGGCGATTGAATTGACACAACTAATGATTAATAACGTAAATTTTCACGTTGATATGTTTGAAGAAAAAATGATTACTGATGCGAATACAGGTGAAGAGTTGAAAAGGCTAAACTTTTCTTTTTCGGTTGTAGGCAAAGCAGCTTATGATAAATATGATGCATTTTTTGAGGATCCGTATTTTGAAGTAACAAATATGGAGACAAAAGAAACGCTAACACTAAAAAACATTTCGCATAGCACATTTTATCAGTCACCTGAAATTACAGATCATACGAATATTGTTTTCAGGGTGAAGCTGCAGCAAGAACCTGTTAAAGCAAAAGAACAAGTGAAAAATGAACAGCCAACAGAGAGCACCGTAAACGAAATGCTTTTATCTAGAATAAAGTTTAAGGCTCTTGTCGAAATACTTGAAGAAAAAGGACTTCTAACAGAGAAGGAATTGTATACTAAAATTGAAGAAGTAGCAGAACGAGATTTTGATATTCTGCGAGATGAATTAAGTCATTCTAAAAAAGAGGTAAAAGCGTAAAAATACCCCACTCTGCAGGGGGATTTTTTATTTATATCCATTAATGTATAACCCTTTTGATAAATCGTTCATATATTACATCATGATGAAAATAAAAAGGGTGAGGATAATGCCGATTGTTATTAATCATGTAGTGATTCCAAACGTTACAGGAGGAGTCGTTACGTTTGGCGATACGTACTATGTTTCTCCAAAAAGTAACAGTAAAACTGCACAAGGTTCAGGGTCTTCAAATACAGGAATTTGTGTAAATACAAATTCAGGACTTTCTAATACAAATACGCTCGATCCCGATGGTTCTGATCAAAACGGATTCGGAAACGGATAAAGAAAGAGATATTTTACTCTTCTTTCTATACGCCTTTTCAGTATTCGTTCTATCCGTATTTTATGCCTTCGTTTGCACGTCCAATTGGATTTGTCGTTTCACCTGATGGAGCGATGGACAACTGGCGGGGCAAAAAACCATCTTGGTGGGGGGAAATCACGCCTTCAGCAGGCGTTTTTCCTCCCATTACCCAGTATTATACGGGCAGTTTAGTTCCTTATAGTTTAAGGAGCTATTATTAATATAAAAGAGAAGTTCAGATTAAGCCACATTGTTAGCGTCTATTTCCTGAAAATAGGCGTTTTTTCCGTTTTACTTGATTCAAAGTTATTTTTGCTGAATAATAAGGAAAAGAGAAATTTTAGAAGTAAGCTGTAAGTAAGGAGATGTTCTATCATGACAGATAAATGGAGAGTTCATAAAATAAAAAGCGATTGTGAACCTTGGCTATTTTTAGAAGGCTGGGAAAAAGATATTATTGAAACTATTGAATTTGAAAAAAAAGAAGAAGCGCTTCGCTACTATGCGATGATGATTTATGAATTTCATCAAAAATATGCAAGCGTGCGTAGCGATGAACTAGCGCTTTTTAGCTTTTGGAACGAAGGCGAAAAGGAATTTTGTGAAGCCTGTGATGATGATCTTCAAATCTTCCACGGTGTTTTATTCGCTAAAAACGACGAAGTCTATCCCTTAGAAGAAGATGAAGAAGGATTAAAAATACTTCGTACTAAATAAAAACGTCCAGCTGGGCGTTTTTTTTATATAAAAAATGAACGATTTCAATCGCTAAAGCGTCATATAGGTGATGAAACAAAAAGGAGGGGTGACCGCTTTGGAACAAGATGATTTCATCCTTGTCCAAAAAGCATTACAAGGTGATGATGATGCCTTTTCATTATTATTTCAGCGCTATCATTCATTTTTATATAAATACCTTTTAAAGCTGACATTAGATGAGGACTTATGCAGTGAATTGTGTCAGGAAGCAATGATGAAGTGTTACGTGAATCTTTCTTCATACAAAAATGAAGCAAAGTTTTCGACTTGGATGATATCCATTGCTTCAAGACTGTACATGGATTATTTGCGTAAGCAAAAACGGGAAAAAAGCAGTCTCCAGCGAATAAAGCAGTCTTTATCGCACCAGCTTCAGTGGAAAGCTAAATACAAAGGAGTGGAATGGAGCGAGATGTTTTCCGATTTTAACGAACTCGATTCGCGCTTTCGAATTCCTGTCTTGCTTCGACATTATTACGGATATACATACGATGAGATTGCCCATATGCTGAATATGCGAGCAGGAACCGTCAAATCAAGAGTAAATAAAGGAGTAAACATACTGAGAAAGGAGTGGAAAGAATGAGAGAAGAAAATAACAATCAGTCCTTACATTCTTTAAAAAAAGATTGGGAGCAGCTAGAGAGTTTAGCAAGTCATGAACGTATTTCTCTTCATGCAATTCAAGAACAGCTTCTCATTCAAAAACAAAAGCAGAAAAAAGCTTTCCGGAAAGAGTTATGTTTATTTACATTAACAGCACTTGTTATTTTAACGGTAATGGCAACTGCTATTTTACAAATACCTGCCTTATTTATCGCCATTGAAGTAATTGGGATCATTGTTGCTCCTATTTCTTTTATCGTCTTTCACTATAAACGAAAAAAGGAGATGTTTTTATAATGAATGAAAAATGGATTCTTGTGCTGTTTATTTCACCATTTCTCCTTCTTCAAAGCTTTCTACTTTTTATCAATGCAAAAAAACGCGGCGCTCATCCATGGTTTTGGGGAATATGGGGACTGATTCAAATTCCAATGCCAACGCTGTTTTATTGGTTTTTTATTATTTGGCTGCCAGCACGAAGAAAAAGGGGGATGTAAATGAAGGACATTAACTGGTTGTTAATTGCTCCAATTCTATTCTTACAATTGCTTTTAATGATTCCAGCATTGATAAGCTGCATAAAGCAAGAAGAGACAAACGGGCCAAAATGGTTATGGGGACTCATCATTTTATGTGTAAGTACAGTTGGCCCTGTTTTATATTTTGTTTTAGGACGTAAAAAACAGTGAGGTGGAACTAAGATGTTTATGCAAGTAGAAAGACTGACAAAAGCGTATCGTAATATAACTGTTGTGAATAACCTTTCATTTAATCTCGACAAGGGAAAATGTGCAGCGTTGTTAGGCCCTAATGGTGCAGGTAAGACGACTACTTTGCATATGATTGCAGGTCTTACTGCACCTAATAAAGGGAAAATTTCTTTTGAAGATAAACAGCATCAAGACGTACGATCATTTATTGGCTTTCTGCCACAGCATCCTACGTTTTTTAATTGGATGACGCCTCAGCAGTATTTAACTTTTTTAGGTCTTTTATCTAACATTTCAAAAAATGTGCTTTCCCACCGAATAGATGAAGTACTTGAAACTGTAGGTTTAAAAGGAAAGGAAAAGCAGAAAATTGCTGGCTTTTCTGGAGGAATGAAACAACGTTTGGGCTTGGCGCAAGCCTTGTTACATAAACCTGAACTGCTAATTCTAGATGAACCGGTTTCGGCTTTAGATCCTGAAGGCAGAAAAGATGTCCTAATGATTATCGAAACATTAAAAAAAGATACGACCATCCTTTTTTCAACTCACATTTTGCATGATGCAGAACAAATATGCGATAACATTATTATGATTAAAAACGGACGTATGAAATGGAATGGAACAAAGAGTTCGCTGCGCCAAGAGTTTACGACTCCTGCTTTTACGATTGAAACAGAAGAAAGGCTCCCTGGATCACTTAGCAGTCTGCCAAGTGAACAGGTGCTGTTTCATTCTCCTTATAAAGCCACTGTAGGTGTAAAAGATACATCTCAGCAGCAGCAACTGCTTCAACTGCTTGTTGATCAACAAGCAAACCTTGTTTTATTTGAACGAAAACAGCATTCTCTCGAAGATGTGTATCTAGAGGTGATGAACAAATGAACACATTTGGAGTCTTATTTAAAAAGGAACTGCATGAATTATTTGCGAACGGCAAAGGAATTTGGCTGCCAATCTCTCTAATTTTACTAGGCATCACACAGCCTTTAACGAATTATTATATGCCACAAATCATTAACATGGCAGGGAATTTACCAAAAGGAGCAATTATTCAACTTCCTACGCCCACCGGTCAAGAAGTAATGCAAGGTGTCCTTTCACAATATAGCACAATAGGAACTTTACTGATTGTACTAGCAAGCATGAATATAATTTCAAATGAACGACAAAATCATGCTGCTATACTTGTTATGATGAGACCGGTGAGCGTCATTCAATACATTATGAGTAAATGGGCTGCGCAAATCGTACTGGTCATTGGCTCAACGTTTATAAGCTATATAGCAGCATGGTATTATACAAATCTTTTATTTTCATATGTGGATTGGACTCATATGCTAGTTAGCTTTCTTTTATACAGCCTGTGGCTGATTTTTATCTTGTCCGTTTTAGTGGCAGCTGGAACATTTCTTTTACAAAGCGGAGGAATTGCTGGAGTAAGTATTTTGATCATTGCGTTACTTTCATTTTTGAGTACTTTGTTTACGAATCAATTAAAGTGGAGTCCTGCAGCGCTGTCACAATACGCCGCTCGTCTGCTTGAACAATTGCATTGGTCACAAAGTGTCACCTATACCGTAGTTGTTACGTTAATGAGCAGTTTTTTTCTTTTAATCGCTGCTGTTCATAGATACAAAAAAGTGGAATATGTATAAAAAGACTTCTTTAACGAAGTCTTTTTTCTAAGGGATTAATTTGCAAATCCATGCAATATAAAGAGCAGCAGGTACTAAGAGAATTTGGGCACATACTGTCCCGCACAAACGAGAGATGACGAGTGTACCAACCATTTTATTCATAGATTGCTTAGTAGATTCACCTTTCATTACCTTTTCAGTTAAAATGGCTACTTGCGGATCTACAAACACAGCAAGGGTAATCATCGCTAGTCCGTTAATAAGACCAGAAGACATCAAAATTGATTTAGAAAGAGTAGGCTCGAGCGTAGAAGCATAAAGAGTGGAAAGAACACCTACTGTATAAATGGTCGTAGCCATTAAATTTAAAAGAAGCAACCGCTTGGGCACTCCGCCTATTCGCAGCTGAGACAGCATAATCCACCTAGGACGCTTCACGTGTTTTTTTGCTTTTTCCAGCGTATGTATGGAAGTAATGTTTTTCATCATTTTGGGTACAGATCCCGCTACTTCTAAATGTGAAATCATTCGGGAGAAAATTGATACAAAGCTAGGAATTAAAAGAGCACCTGCGATTGTACCAATAGAAGCCGCGAGCAAGATAGTTTGAAGCTGATGAAGCAGAACGGGCAAATCTTCTTTAGACTGAACCGCATCTCCTAATTTACCGGTCAGCGGAGCTTGCACCATATTAGCTGTTCTTGACACAATGACAATAATATTAAAAAGAGATAAAGCCACGACTAGTTTTCCAGTTTTTAAGCCCGCAAGCCTCACAGAGTAGGCTAGTGTTTCAATCATATGAATAATTCCTACAAACACACAAATAATCAGTAATTTTTCCATCATAATAAGCAAGTTCCTTTCTTTGGTATACGCACTTCCTTATTATGTATAAATTTGGTTCATTTGTAAATAAAAAGCCGCTTGCTACCAAAAGTAGCAAGCGGCTTTTTATTATCGATGCTGGTTAATATCACGCAGTATATCTTTGCTAGCCTGATAATCTTTTTCTCGTTCTTTTTCCACCTGTAGACGTTTGTCTAGTTTACGGCTATATTCAGCATACCCCACGCCGTGAGAAAGCTGCATGGCCTTTTCCATTTCTGACGTGTACGTTAGGTGAAGTGCGATAATGAATCAATCCTTTCAGCATTTTTCACTTGTGGCACATGTATTGCTGCTCAAGTGTTTGGATGTTTATGATTCTTAAAGTCTTTCTAGAAATCTTTTTCCCTGTCGCTCTGGATCTAAACATCAAATGATTAAAATTTCATAACATTCCAGGTAAAAGCCTTTTTTTCTTGCGTAGTATCCCATATAATAGCAAGAACAACGTTTTTAAAGGAGTTATATATGAACAATACAAAACGAGTATGGTTTGATTTACTTTTTTATATCGCTATTCCTTACCTAATATGGAACCAAGGAAAAGACATTATTGGTGATTACTATGCCATTTTGCTTTCAACAGCACCAGCATTTGTGTATACCATTTATACATTTATTAAAGATCGCCAGTTTAACGTAACAGGATTGTTTATTGTCATTACGCTGCTGGCACGTACTATTATTGATTTAATTTCTGGGAACGCAGCAACGATGTTAAACAATCAAGTATACTTTATGATTGGACTGGCTGTAGTTGTCCTTTTTACCATTGTGATAAAAAAGCCAATTGGTTTGTACTTTTTTGTAGATACGGCTTACTTAATGGGCTATAAGCGAGAAGACTCTCTAAAACTCTTCCACCAGCCTGATTTATTCAAAATGATGAACTGGCTTACAGTACTGTTCGCAGGTCGCTATGTATTTTTAGCAATTGTAAAATACGTATTGATTCAAAAGTACGGAGTAGAAGGGTACGGGAACATGATTGTATTCCGTCAGGCTGTTACGTGGGCATTCTCCATTTTAATTGCCGTCTACACGTATTTTATCTATAAAAAAATTCAAGATAAAACAGGGATGGATAATCCAATGAATCCAAATGTAAATGAATGAAAAAGAAGCGTGCGTTTAACTAACGTACGCTTCTTTGTTACAAAACAGTGAACAGTGCACGAAACGCTAACATCTCATTTAAAATTAATAGTAAACTAACGCTATTAAGAACGGGATGAAAGTAGGTCAAGAAATGAAACTTTTATTAGCATGTCAAAAGCAACCTTATCGGATTTTAGAAATGATTATGGTGTTTTTTACCTTAATTTTTGTCGTACTGTCGTTCTTCGATTACCGTCAGCTGTTTTTTCTTGTGTTTACACTTGGAATTGTATTTGCTATTCGAGCGTTTGAAATGCAAGAAGGAGAGAAGAAGACTCAAGGAAACGTCTGGCTGCTTTTTGGTGTTGTAATGATTTTGCTAGATATTGTTTTATTTGTTGTATATGCCATTAATCGATCGTAAATGAAGAAAAAAAGCTTCCGCGCAGAGGGATACCTCTAGATACGGAAGCTTTTTTGATTAAGGAATCATCCATGATAATACATTAGATTGTAAAAATGTTAGTACGCAGACAATCAGCAGTAAAAATAAACTGTGTTTCACCGTAAAACGAAGCAAATCGGACTCTTTTCCAGCCAACCCAACCGCAGCACAGGCAACGGCGATGGACTGGGGGGAAATCATTTTCCCGGTTACTCCCCCTGAAGAATTTGCTGCAAGAGCAAGAAGGGGGTCCATTCCAATAGACGTGGCCGTAATTTTTTGTAAGTTGCCGAACAATAGGTTGGCCGATGTATCTGATCCTGTAATAAAAACACCGAGCCAGCCGAGTACAGGAGAGAAAAAGGGAAATAACGCGCCTGTTTTAGCTAGCAGTAGTCCTAAGGTTGTACTCATTCCAGAAGCATTTGTCACGTAAGCAAATGCCACAACGGACATAATGGTAAGCAGCGGCAACGCTAATTCTTTGCACGTCTCGTTAAACGTAATGAACCAGTCTTTCCAAGAGATGTTGACGATAAATTTTGTGACAACAGCAGACAACAGGATAGCTGTGCCGGCAGCGCCTAGTAATTCTAACTTATACACTGCCGCAATCGGTTCTCCATTTCCATTTAAAATTAAATTATTTAACCAAGGTACTTCTGGCATAAACGTTAAATAATGTCCGATGGAATTGATAGCGCTCAAAAAAGCGTTAGCTCCTTCATAATGTCCTGTCAAAGCGGTTTTAATTTGAGGAATTCCCCATATAGAAATAAAGATCGTTAAAATTAAAAAAGGTGACCACGCCTTTGCAATTTGAGCCCCCGTGAATGTAGGTTGATCTTGAGTTTCTCTTGGCTCAGCCGAAGCGGAAGCTACTTCATGTGCTGCTTTTTCAGATTGAAAGCGAAACGTTGTTTTCGGTTTCCAGAATTTTAAGAAAATAGCAAGCGCAAAAAGTGAAACGAGTGCCGATAAAATATCGGGAAGTTCCGGTCCTAAAAAGTTAGAGCTGACAAACTGGGTAAGGGCAAAAGAGATGCCGGATACTAAAATAGCAGGGAGTACTTCTACTGTTTTCTTAAATCCTGCCATTATAAAAACTAAATACAGCGGAATAAATACAGAAATAAAAGGAAGCTGGCGGCCTACCATTTTAGAGATTTCCATTGCCGCTACTCCAGTAGGACCTTCCATAGCCGTGATAGGAATACCAATTGCACCAAAAGCAACGGGTGCTGTGTTTGCTAATAAACATAAGCCAGCAGCATACAGTGGATTAAATCCTAAACCTACCAGCAGAGCTGCTGAAATAGCAACAGGTGCGCCGAAACCAGCGGCCCCTTCAAGAAAAGCCCCAAACGAAAAAGCAATCAACAAAGCTTGAAGTCTGCGATCTTCTGTAATAGATACGACAGAGGTACGAATAATATCAAACTGACCGGTTTTTACGGTTAGTTTGTAAAGAAAAACGGACGTAATGATAATCCATCCAATCGGCAGTATACCGTATACAGCTCCTTGACTAGCCGACATAAAAGCCATGCTAGCCGGCATTTTGTAGGCAAGTATTGCAACGGCAAGTGCGACCAGTAAAGTTGTAACCCCAGCCATATAACCTTTCATTCGTTTAATAGCCAGAGCCCAAAAGAAGTAAAGAATAGGAATCAAAGCGATTAATGAAGACCAAATGACGCTGTTTCCTACAGGGGTGAACTGCTGTGTCCATGTCATAACTAACACCTCATTTTCAAATTAGTGAACTACAAATTTAGTAAAACAAAACAATCAAAATTACGATGATAAGGTCATCTGATGACTTATGTAAAAATGAATTCGCTTACATTATATTCTAATCCTTTTAGGATAGGCAAGTGCCAAAAGAAACTTTTTTCAAAAGAAGGGACATTTTTTTATTGATATGAAGAAAATATTGGTTGAAAATCCCAAGAATAGGTGATTTAATGATTGTAAGCGCTTAAAATATATCTTTTCATCTATTCTACTAATTATCCTTCTTATTAATCTACTACTTTTAGTCGTATTATATGGAGCACTTCTTTCTGTTACTAGTGAAACGTTGTTTGCTATTACAAAACGAGAGGAGTCAATTTATTGAGTACGTTAGAGCTTCCAGGTCATTTAAAATCCATTTTATTTAATTCTTCCACACTTGAAGAACAGCATATGAATCCCTTCCTTGGAAATAACGGATCCCTTCACGTTAAGCCAACTACAGAGCAAGAAATAGCAGCCGTTTTAAAGTATGCAACGGAACACGGAAAAAAAGTCATCATTGAAGGGAACGGTACAAAAAAAGGGTTTGGCGGGCTTATGGAGACAGCTGACCTTTTACTTTCACTGACTGAATACAGCGGAATTGTTGAACATACAGTAGGAGATATGACGGTTACTGTAAAAGCTGGTACACCGTTTGGAGAGCTACAAACGTATTTAAAAACCTATAATCAGCAAGTTTCACTTGACCCAGCTCTAGGAGAATACGCTACAATCGGCGGAGTTGTTGCAGCGAATGAAAGTGGTCCAAAGCGCTTGTCTTATGGATCAGCTCGAGATGCAGTAATCGGTATGAGAGTCGTATATTCAGATGGAACCATTGTTCGTTCAGGGGGAAAAGTCGTCAAGAACGTGGCTGGCTATGATATGAATAAGCTGTTTATTGGTTCAATGGGAACGCTCGGCGTTATATCCGAAATAACGTTAAAGCTGCGTCCGCTGCCCAAGTATCAAAGCATTGTCTTTATTTCTTTTTCAACAGGCAATATCGAAGAAATTCATGCGTTTGTTAGCAAAGTCTTAGATTCCATGATAGAGCCCGTTGCTTTGGAATTATTAAATCCTTCTCTAGCTGAAGATGTAATAGGGCAGCATCTGTTTACACTTGTAATCAGCTTTGAAGATGTGGAAAGCTCCGTTCATTATCAAGAGAATTACATCAAAAGTATTCAGCCGCCTGATACGATTTTAAAAGTGCTGCATGAAAAAGAAGCCGAAGTATTTTGGGGATTTTTTAGTAACATTAGTCCAAATGGTGCATGCTGTTCTTCCGAAGAGGAAACGGAAGCCGCACTAAAAATTGGCGTACCAAATATGAATGTACTCGATGTAATAAACAAAAGTACTGCATTAAAAACGTCCCGTCCAATGCTGATAAAAGCACATGGAGGAGTTGGACATGGTCTTTGTTCGGTCTACATAAAAGGCTCAGAAGATGCCATTCTTTCCGTTATTACTTCATTTACTGAAACTGCTAAAACGTACGGAGGATATGTGATCGTTAACCATTTGCCTTTTATACTCCGCCAAAAAGTAAATGTATGGGGAGAAGAACCTTCTCATTTTCCGTTACTAGCAGGAATTAAAGCAAAGATGGACGCTAAAAACGTGCTTAACTATAAACGATTTATAGGAGGAATCTAAGTGAATTCAGCGAAAGCGGATATCAAAGATGCTCCATGTCAAAGTGTTAGCAATTATTTGTGGAAAGACGCGCCAGACGAAAAAAAATGGGCGGATTGTGTACACTGCGGAATGTGCTTGGAGTCTTGTCCTACTTATGAAATAACGGGGCAAGAACAGCATTCACCAAGAGGACGCGTGCACCTTATCAAATCGGTAGCAGAAGGAAAAATAAGCGTGAATGAGCAGTTTACAGACCCTGTGTTTGCCTGTTTGGATTGCCGGGCCTGTACAACTGCTTGCCCTGCAAATGTAGACGTTGGCGGACTCATTGAAGAAGCTCGCGGCCAAATTCGTCAGGCAATGCCTTTGACGGGATGGAAAGGCATGATCAGCAAGTTTTTTCTAAAAGAACTTTTTCCTCACTCTCATCGCTTAGAAGCTGCAGGAAGCTTATTGAAGCTGTATCAAAAAAGCGGAATGCAAAAAATGATGCGCACAGCAGGCATGTTAAATATGATGCCGACACATCTAGCGGAAATGGAACATGTAATGCCTAAAATTACCCGTTCTGTTCGAAAAAAATATAAAAAGAAACGCGTTCTAAAAGCAAAAGCCGAAAGAAAAGCAGAAGTTGCTTTTTTAACCGGCTGCATCATGGACGTCATGTTCAGTGATATTAATGAAGCGACTCTTAATGTATTACGAAGAAATGGAAACGACGTCGTTATTCCTCCATCTCAAACATGCTGTGGTGCTTTGCACGTTCATGCAGGAGACCGAGACATGGGAAGACAGCTTGCAAAAAAAAATATAGAGGCGTTTCAGCATGCGGACACTGTTATTGTAAACGCTGCAGGATGCGGCTGCATGTTGAAAGAGTATCCTGAACTATTTAGAGAAGAAGAGCAAGAGTGGCTTGAAAAAGCCGAAGTCTTTGCTGAAAAAGTCCAGGATATTTCAAAATACCTTCACGATACGGGATATCGAGCCCCGCAGACAAAGCTGCATAAGCGTATTACGTATCACGACGCTTGCCATTTAGCTCATGGTCAAGGAGTTAGAGAAGAACCAAGAGATATTTTGCTTTCTATTCCGGGAGTGGAAATGGTTCATATGGCTAATGCGGACCGATGCTGTGGAAGTGCAGGAATTTATAATTTAACAAATCCTGATATGGCGGGAGCTGTGCTTCAAAGTAAAATGGAACATGTGCCTCATGACGTAGAAATGATTTCAATGGGAAACCCGGGATGCATGCTGCAGATGGCAGTAGGAGTGAAAAAATATGGACGAAGTCAGCAAATTGTTCACACGGTACAGCTTTTGGAGTGGGCCTATCAAAAAGAAGAGGAGGAAGCACATCGTGTTGAAGAAAAATAGAATAAAAGATCTTCACGTAAAAAATCTTTCTCAACTAGTAGATGCTCATTCTATTTTGCATCATAAAGAAGATTTGCTTGCGTACGACTGCGATGGATTTACCATTCATAGACATTTGCCTAAAGCGGTGTTATTTCCTCAAAATACGAAAGAAGTTTCTAGCATTGTTAAATACTGCAATGAACATGATTTGCCTTTTCTCGCAAGAGGAGCAGGGACAGGACTGAGCGGGGGAGCAATTCCTCTTAATAACGAAGTGGTTATTAGTTTAGTGAAAATGAAGCGCCTTCTTAGCGTCGACTATGAAAACAGGCGTGCCGTTGTAGAGCCGGGATTTATTAATCTTAAATTAACCAATTCAATCTCTGAAAAAGGATATTATTATGCACCGGATCCTTCGAGTCAATATTGCTGCACCATTGGTGGAAATGTAGCGGAAAACGCAGGAGGGGCACACTGTCTTAAATACGGGGTAACTACCAACCATATTTTAGGGCTAGAGGTCGTGCTTCCAAATGGAGATGTGATTGAGCTTGGCAAGCAAGGTATTCCAGATGAACCGGGATATGATTTATTAGGGCTTTTAACAGGATCAGAAGGGACGTTAGGAATCGTTACAAAAATTACGGTACGCATTTTGAAAAACCCCGAAGCAAAACAAACGGTTCTTGCCTATTTCGACCGCATAGAAGACGGCAGCCAAGCGGTATCGGACATTATATCAGCCGGCATTGTACCTGCTGCGCTTGAAATGATGGATAAAACCGCCATTGAAGGAGTGGAAGCTGCTGCGTTTCCAGTCGGACACCCTAGAGATATTGAAGCTCTTTTATTAATTGAAGTAGACGGCATTTCAGCCGGTATCGAAGAGCAAATCCTTCGTATTTTAGACGTATGTAAAAAACAAAACGTACGGGAAGTGAAAGTAGCGGAAAGTGAAGAAGAACGCGCGAGGTGGTGGGCAAATCGTAAAACAGGATTTGGAGCGATGGGAGCTATATCCCCTGACTATCTCGTACAAGACGGCGTTATTCCAAGAAGTAAACTGCCTCAAGTGCTGAAGCGAATTAACAAAATTAGCGAAGAATCTGGCCTTCGCATTGCCAATATTTTTCACGCCGGAGACGGGAACTTGCATCCGCTTGTATTATTTGATGCTAGAAAACCCGGGGAAACTGAAAAAGCACTCGACGCCGGAAGCGCATGTTTGCAAGTATGTGCAGAAGCAGGAGGAACGATTACCGGCGAACACGGCGTGGGCATTGAAAAAAAAGAAGAAATGCGATTTGTTTTCAATGAAGAGGAAATTCAAGCACAAACGAATATACGAGAAGTATTTAATCCTAAAAATCTATTAAATGCAGGAAAGCTGTTTCCAAGTCCGAGCCGCTGCGCTGAAGTCAAAAAAGAAATGAAAAAAATAGAATATTTTTAGAAAATTCTTGAAAATATATTCGCTCGATGATATGATTTTTTTAACAAAAATAAAACACTGTTTCGTAATAAGAAACAGAACCGCATATGTTCGTCTTAACCATTTTTGGCAAAAAGAAATAAAAGCGCGTCCAAATTTAAAAATGTAAAAGAGTAAGAGGAGGAAACAGACGGTGACAAACTATAAACAAGTTGGAAATCTGAAAGTAGCTCCAGTTCTCTATCAATTTATCAATGAGGAAGCTCTTCCGGGCAGCGGCCTAAGTACAGAAAATTTTTGGTCTGATTTTGAAGCGTTAGTAACCAAGTTAACACCCGTAAATAAACGTTTGTTAGAAAAGCGTGATCAGCTGCAAGCTCAAATTAATGCGTGGCATCAAGAAAACCCTGACGGTGACTTTAGCGAATACAAATCGTTTTTAACGAGAATTGGCTATTTAGAAGGCAAGACAGAAGATTTTCTTATTGGTACAGAAGGAGTAGACAGCGAAATTGCCTATCAGGCAGGACCACAGCTTGTTGTACCAGTAAATAACGCCCGGTACGCTATTAACGCTGCTAATGCACGTTGGGGAAGTCTCTATGATGCTCTTTACGGTACTGATGCAATCAGTGAAGAAAATGGAGCTTCGCGCACGAGTTCTTATAATCCAATTCGAGGAGAAAAAGTTATTGCGTTTGCGAAGAATTTTCTTAATGAAGTTGTTCCGCTCGTTCAGTCTTCTCATGCGGAAGTGGTTCAGTACAGCCTTGAAAATGGAAAGCTTGTCGCTCAATTAAACGATGGCAGTTTAACCGAATTACAGGAAGAAGAGAAATTTGTAGGGTATCAAGGGGAAGAAGAAAGCCCTGATGCTCTTTTATTCAAAAACAACGGCCTGCATTTTGAAGTTCAAATTGACCGTACGGATTCGATTGGTAAAACAGACGATGCGGGTGTAAAAGATATTTTAATGGAAGCAGCTCTTACGACGATTATGGACTGTGAAGATTCAGTAGCGGCAGTAGACGCAGAAGATAAAGTAGATGTTTACCGCAACTGGCTGGGATTAATGAAAGGTGATTTGACGTCTACTTTTAAAAAAGGAAGTCAAAACATGACAAGGCGTTTAAATCCAGACCGTACCTATATTTCTCCGGACAAGAAAAAGATTTCACTGTCTGGCCGTTCGCTTATGTTTGTTCGAAACGTTGGGCATTTAATGACAAACAGCGCTGTTTTAGATCGAAATGGCAACGAAATCTATGAAGGTATTTTAGACAGCGTGATTACTAGTTTAATTGCCAAACACACCTTGCTTAAAAACGGTACGTATCAAAATTCTAAAAAGAGCTCTATCTATATCGTTAAACCGAAAATGCACGGCTCCAAAGAAGTAGCTTTTGCCAATACGCTATTTAATTCAATTGAAGATATGCTAGGGCTTGAGCGTCATACAATTAAAATTGGCGTAATGGACGAAGAGCGCCGCACGACGCTTAATTTAAAAGCGTGTATCAAAGAAGTAAAAGAACGAGTGGCTTTTATTAATACTGGATTCTTGGATCGAACGGGTGACGAAATTCATACCTCAATGGAAGCGGGCGCTGTTATTCGTAAAAATGATATGAAAACGTCTAAATGGCTTCAAGGCTACGAGCAGTCTAATGTAAATGTAGGATTAGCAAGCGGATTCCAAGGGCGCGCTCAAATCGGAAAAGGAATGTGGGCAATGCCGGATATGATGGCGGAAATGCTTAAACAAAAAGTGGGACATTTAAAAGCAGGAGCGAATACGGCATGGGTGCCTTCACCAACCGCAGCAACGCTTCATGCTCTTCACTATCATCAAATTGATGTAAGAGATGTTCAAAACGAATTGCTTACTCAGTCTACTGATTTACAAGATGACATTTTGCAAATTCCTGTGGCAGAAAAACCAAATTGGAGCAAAGATGAAATTCAGCAGGAGCTCGACAACAACGCTCAAGGAATACTTGGTTATGTAGTAAGGTGGGTCGACCAAGGAGTAGGGTGCTCAAAAGTACCGGATATTAATAATGTAGGGCTAATGGAAGACCGGGCAACGCTTCGTATTTCTAGTCAGCACGTGGCTAACTGGCTTCATCATGGAATTTGTACAAAGGAACAAGTAACGGAGACGCTCAAGCGAATGGCAAAAGTAGTGGATCAACAAAATGAAAATGATCCTCTGTATCAGCCAATGGCACCGAACTACAGCGCATCCATTGCTTTTCAAGCAGCCTGCGATTTAGTATTTCAAGGCTATGATCAGCCAAACGGCTATACGGAGCCCATTTTACACCGCAGCCGTATAGAAGCAAAGGCAAAAGCAGCTATAAAACAGTAAAACAAACGGCCTGTCAGCATAGGGATGGCAGGCTGTACTTACACCTTCAGAATCTGACTATCTACTATTCTTATTAAAATTAAGCAAATGGGAAAAGGAGCTATGTTATGAAATTTGTAAGGTTCGCTGTACAAGATAGCCGTCATACAGGTGTACTAAAAGAGAATACGATCAGCGTCATTAAAGGAAATATATTTGAGAAATGGGACTATACAGGGCAGACTTTTTCACCGAGTGAAGTAAGGCTTTTGGCTCCTTTAGAGCCGAATCAAATTATTGGAATAGGCGCAAATTATGCAGCTGCAAAGTCGGAGCTGCCAAGAGAAATGCCTTCTATTCCTGTCTTCTTTTTTAAGCCCACATCCTCTGTGATCGGTCCAAACGATGCCATTGTCATTCCAACCGCGATTAAGCACGTCAAGTTTGAATCCGAGCTTGCGGTTGTTATTGGAAAAGAAGCGAAGAACATCGCAACAGAAGACGTGCTGGACTATATATTTGGGTATACAATTGGAAACGATGTAACGGCTCCGGATTATTTTCATGAAGACGGGCACTGGACCATTGGAAAATCCTTTGATTCATTTACCCCTCTTGGCCCCGTAATCGAAACGGAGCTTGATTTTAAATCCATTCATGTAAAAGCGTTTTTAAATGGCGTTGAAAAACAAAATAGCTCGACAGATTTAATGATTATTTCCGTTGAGCAAATGATCGCTTACCTTTCTACTGTTATGACCCTTAAGCCGGGAGATGTGGTTTTAACAGGAAGTCCGGTCGGCGCGGAGCTGGTAAGCGCAAACGATATCATTGAATGCACCATCCGAGAAATTGGAACCCTCCAAAATCCGTTTGCTGCAGAGAAAGAACGTGTAAACGTATAAGAGTGATAAAAAATGCCCGGCAGTAACACGACACATAAAGGAGAGAAAAAAATGGAGAGAGAAAATATGGTGAAGTCTGTAAGCCGGGCGTTGGATATCGTCACAATTGTCAGTATGGAAAGAGAAGGGGTAGGCGTCACAGAAATTGCAAAGCAAATGGACATCAACAAAAGCTCCGTATACCGTATTCTAACTACTCTTGCTCAGTACGGCTATATTGAACAAGATCAAGAAACCGGGCGGTACAAGCTTGGGTATAAGTTTTTAGAAGTAAGTTCAAAGCTTTTAGATTCTATTGATTTACGAACGGAAGCAAAGCCGTTTTTGCAAGAACTTGAAAGTGAAACAAATGAAGTTATTCATCTTGTTGTCTACGATCAAGGTGAAGTAGTGTATATTGAAAAATTAGAAGGCAATCAGACGCTGCGCATGCATTCAAAAGTGGGGAAAAGAGCCCCTATGCACTGCACGTCTGTCGGTAAAGCTATCCTAGCTTTTTTACCGCTTAACACGGTAACAAGCATTCTTGAAAGAAAAGGCTTACCCGCTCATACCGATCACACCATTACAGATGAAGAAAGCTTTCTTCGAGAACTTTCAGAAGTAAAACAAAAAGGATATGCGCTGGATTTAGAAGAAAATGAATATGGAATTACCTGCATCGCAGCGCCTATTTTTGATCACCTTGGTCAAGTCGTTGCCGCAGTCAGCATTTCCGGTGCTACCATGCGTATGACAAATGAGCGATTAACGTATTTTCAAGAACGCATGGTTGATATAGGCAAGAACATTTCGGAGCGGCTCGGCTACAAAACTGAATCTGTGAAAGACAAAAGTTTGTTCTGATTCTTAGAGAACAAACTTTTGCTATATAATAATCTGTAAAATAACGTAATTATATTATGTAAACTATAGGCTAGGATTTTTAATTGATGTTTTATTCATGATACAATAAAGTCGTTAGAATATATACGTAAAGGAGATAAATTATGGAACAGTTTGAGCGCAATATTGAAAAGTATGCCGAGCTAGCTGTAAAAGTCGGTGTAAACATTCAAAAAGGGCAAATATTAAACATTAATGCCGATATTTCTTCCGCTGATTTTGTTCGTGAAATTGCGAAAAAAGCATACGAAGCCGGAGCAAAGTCTGTTGATGTAGACTGGCATGACGATCATTTAGTTCGTTTGAAATATGAAAAAGCGGATGAATCTGTATTTAGTGAATTTCCTGCTTGGAAAGCTCAAGCAAGAGAAGAGCTTGTGAAAAACGGAGGCGCTGTTTTATCTGTGATTTCAAGCGGCCCTGACTTACTAAAAGGAGTAGATGGCAAACGTATTGCTGCTTTCCAAAAAGTAAGCGGAAAAGCAATGAAAAAATTCCGTGAAGCGATCCAATCCGATAAAATCAGCTGGTCCATTGTAGCTGTTCCTTCAAAAGACTGGGCAGCAAAAGTATTTCCTGACGTTCCAGAAGAACAGCAGCAAGAAAAACTGTGGGAAGCTATTTTTAAATCCGTGCGCGTAGACCAAGAAGATCCAGTGGCTGCATGGGAAGAGCATAATGCTTCATTACATACAAAAGTAGACATTTTAAATGAAAAGAGATTTGCTAAGCTTCACTATAAAGCGCCAGGAACAGATTTAACAATTGAGCTTCCTGACAAACATATTTGGGTTGGCGCAGGCAGTGTTAATGAAGACGGCAACTCGTTTATGGCCAATATGCCAACAGAAGAAGTATTCACACTTCCAAAAAAAGACGGCGTAAACGGACAAGTAACAAGCACAAAACCGCTTAGCTACGCAGGAAACTTAATTGAAAACTTCACGCTAACATTTGAAAATGGAAAAATTGTTGATGTAAAAGCAGAAGAAGGCGAAGAAACGTTAAAGCACCTAATTGAAACAGATGAAGGTGCCAAATACTTAGGAGAAGTAGCCTTAGTACCGCATCAATCGCCAATTTCTCAGTCAAACATTATCTTCTACAACACGCTGTTTGACGAAAATGCATCCAACCATTTAGCGATCGGCAGCTCGTACTCTTTCTGTCTAGAAGGCGGAAAAACGATGTCTAAAGAAGAGCTGTCACAAAACGGAGCAAACGACAGTATCACCCACGTTGACTTCATGATTGGCTCAGCTGAAATGGACATCGACGGCATTAAAGCTGACGGCACAACAGAACCTGTGTTTAGAAAAGGGAACTGGGCGTTTTGAATTAAATAAACAACAATAATAAAAGCTTCTGCGGATGTAGCGCAGAAGCTTTTGTTATGACCACTAAATTTCTTTAAAACTGAGACTTTATATATCTTACACGCGCGATTTCGCTTTAAAATAAAACGATAGCAAGTTATTTTTAAGTTTGTACATCAGTATCAGAATCAGGAGCAAAGTTAACAACTTCTAAAACTATAGGAGAACCTGTTAAAACGCTAGATCCTGCAGGAACCGTAATAGCTAAAGAACCGACACCCGTAGCTCCTGGCGTATATGTGGAAAGACCAGTCATTTGTAAAACGCCGTTGATATACACATTGTAATAGCTGTTATCCGTAGCTAAAGCAGGGAGTGCAGTAGCCGCGCCACCTGTGTCACCAAAAAAGTCAGCCGCATCGATTGTTAGAGTAGCTGCACCCGTAGTTGTAGCAGTGGCTGCATAGAAAAAGCGTGAGACGGTTGGGCTGGCTGTTACAGTGGTAGTAGCGGCTATAGCGAGTTTCATAATTTGAAGAGGCATAAATGTGTTACCTCCTTTCATGTTCTATCCTTCAATATATGCATTTGTTCCTTCTGAGGAATAGGTTTAATGGCATAAATTTAATTCTTAAAGACTATAACTAAACTAAGTACATCTGTGAAGGAGAGTCTTTCTTGAAAAAAAAATCTTACGGCTGCGATCAGTATGCATCCTCTTGTTCAACACCTTTTATTAAGCTTCCCGTGTTGCCTCAGCAGGAATTCAGGTATATATTTCCGAAAAAAGTTCGCATCTTTGAATACTATACGGTAGCCGGAGGCAGCAAGCGCATCTTTACAGATCAAGATGCATTAAAAGAATACGGCACTCAGCATATATTGGATCCTGAGAGCTACTCGTACAGTAATCTATTCATAAACGGTGTGTTACAGCCTTCCTCCAATTACAGCGTCCAAAAAGGACTTCTTATCATTAACACAGAGGATATTCCTTTAGAAAAATCACCCGTGATTTTACAAATGATTAAAGTAATCTAACTTTCAACCACAAAATGCGAAGTACACATGCCTGCACATAAAAAAACAAGGTGAACGTTAGTCAGTTCCACCTTGCTGTGATTCTTCTTTTTTAACCGGAGCGTCACGCTTGAACATGTGATAGTAGGTAAACCCTAAGCATAGAGCGCCGGCGATTGAACAAAAATATTGCAAAAAACGGACGAAATCCATTGGAATGACCTCCCATTTTCAGTTTCGCTTCTAGTATGTACAGGGAAGTGAAATAATATGTGAAAAAGGGAGGTTTTCTCTTATAGTTCGTATGGTTCTTGAAGAGTAAGGTAAGGCTGCAGATCTTCAAGACCCAGACGCTTATTTAATTGTCTTTTCATTAAATCGTACTGGTAGATGAGGTGAAATTGATTTTTTTTCGGTGTTTCACAGCTAATGTATGTTTCTTGCCCGTTCTTGTCTGTGAAATGGATGGTTAATTCACCGAAATAGCGTTGAACAGGAGCTCCGTGAAGGCCTTTTTCATTTTTGACAACCTTTGAAAATTCTGCTCGTTGAATACGGTTAAATGGAATAATAGCTACTTGATTGATAACAAGACGCTGATCGTACATGTCAATTTTAGATATGGAAATTTGATTAATTCCTTCTGCAAATTTAACATGCCCGTTTACAGAAACAAGCGGTTTGCGATCCTCAGGATCAACAGCGCCTTGAGGCCGCTTAATGACGTAGAAGCTAGCTACGCCAAGTGCTACGATACCAACCACAACAATAAGTGCAAACATCATTTTGCATTCCACCTCCTGAGTATAGATGTGTAATCTGAATTTAACAGCAAGCTGTTTCAGTTGCCATATTGCCTCAACAATGAGGGTAGAGAAAAGCAGTTCGGCAGTTCATTATAAGTATATACATACGTTCGACAATATGGTGTGATATTCCTTCTTATTATGACTTTTTTACGACAAAATGGTCAAAACTCTTTTCGAAAATGAAGTGAATCAGTTACAATTTAAGGATAAGGTACCAAATTTCTTTTTTATCTCAAAAAAGTGCAGAAAAGCGTAAAAAATTCTAGGTACTTTTTCATATTTTTACTATTTTTATAGAATTTATTCCAATTTCTAATCCTTTATCGTGTATAATCTCTTGTGTGCAGCATGATATACATAAAGGTGTAAGGAGGCACAGTTCATTGTCTTTATCAGCAAAAAAGATATTATTATTAGTTTTAGTAGTTATATGTTTAGTGTTAGTTGTGATGCAATTCATAAATCGATCAGCAGAGCCGACTTCCGAACAGGCCCAAGAAACACTGAGTAAGCTCCCTGAACAAGAAACCGTTAAAGAAAAAGCAAAGGGCGACGAGGAAGCGCACAAATATCGAGTGTATTATATTACTATTGAAAAAATCGAAAATGGTACATACAGCGGAACAACAAAAGAAGGAACGGGCATTAAATTTTCCGATAAAAATTTAAATGAACCGATTCCAAGCAATTTGAAAAAAGGGGATATCGTTAAAGCATACTTTGATCTTGAATATAGCACCAAAGGTCTAGTCAAAGTAGAAAAGGTAGACGAGATGCCCGATGATGACGAGAGCTCAAGTTAATTGAGCTCTTTTTTTGTATTTTACGAATGTGGTAAAATATTGAATATATAGACACCGTATAGGGGGAAAAAGATGATAACAGCAATTATAGTAGGAGCGGTAATTCTTTTAGCTTTGATTATTAAAGGGATTGGAAAGCCAAGGGGATTTCGCTTGTATAAAGAGGAGCTTCCAGATGAGCTCGGAATACATGAAGGTAATGGTTTTGAAGATATTGTTCATTCACTAGAAGATTCTTTACCGAAAGCCTATGTTCAACAGGTGAAACAGCGTATACAAGGGCGAAATACAAAAGACGATGAAGTAGAATGGACATTTTTTGAGATGAAGCGCTACTTTTTATTAAATGCAGTCATCAAAGACGTACCGATGTTTAGTGCAAAAGTAGATGAAGTGTGGCACGAAATGATCATGTTTACAGTGGATTATGGGCGTTTTACAGACCGTTTTTTTGACCGTTTTTTGCATCACCAGCCAAATGTAGACACTACGCCATCACCACAGCCGGATAAGCGAGCATTCTTCGATTGGATGTATGCTCATTTGTTTGACATAACGGGCAACAGCCGACTGCTTTGGGGGAAATTTTTTCAGCATCCGCTTGATAAAAGTACACTTCAAGATTTTCAAAGATTGTCAGAAGATGAATTACTAGATCGCTATTTTTTAAGAAACGGCAAATGGGAAAAACTGCAGAGAGCCCTGATTCAAACGTTAAAAGAAGAAATCAATGCTGCTCGAAAAAGAAAAAAAGCAGGCGGATCAACTTATTTTAAAAAAACGGCTAAAAAAGGAAATGTATCAAACGAACTTCTTCTTCAAGGTTTTGTTTTTTATTCTCTCTACAAAGCCACCAACTTTTCAAGCCATATGAATGAGCTGCTGCTATATAAAAAAACGATGTATGCGGGAGATACAGCCTCTTACAGCGGCTATAGCTGTTCAAGTCCATGGGAAGACAATCGCCACCATCACCAACACGATGGAGGGCATCACCATCATGACAGCGGCAGCAGCTGTTCGAGTTCAAACTGCAGCAGCTCTAGCTGTTCAAGCTCCAGCTGTGGGAGTGGGTGCAGCAGCAGCTAATAAAGTAAAAAAACTCGTATAAAACGAGTTTTTTTACTTTAAATGCAACGACGACAAAATGGTTCACTGACAAGCAATGAAAAATTTGGTATAATCGTTACGTTTTTAAAAAAGGAGAGACAGTGAAAATGAATATTTTATGGGACTTTGATGGAACCATCTTTGATACCTATCCAACGATTGTAAAAGCATTCAAAGAATTACTAACAGATCAAACGATTTCAGAAGACGATATTTTAAAACAAATGAAGATATCTTCTGACATAGCAATTAAGCACTTCGATATTGAAAAATCTTTGTTTGATAAACACTTCCATGTGCTCGAACAGAAAATCAATCCTAAAGATAAGCCTGCTTTTCCTCATGTAGAAGACGTACTGAGCTTTGCGAATACAAATGTAATTGTTACGCATAAATCTAGACAGTCTACTCTTGATATCCTGGCATTTTTTAATATGGAGCACTATTTTATGGAGATTATTACAAAAGATGATGGCTATAAACGAAAGCCTGATAGCGGCGCTTATGCCTATCTTCACGATAAGTATCAGCTCGATTTAGTGATTGGAGACCGCGAGCTTGATTTAAAACCTGCCCGTGAACTGGGAATCAAAACATGTGCATTTCAAAATGACGACATTAAAGCAGATTACCACCTTACATCATACGATCAATTTTTTACAACTGTCGTAAATAAAAACTCGTGAAGCTATTCTTCACGAGTTTTTATTTGTTCAGGCTTATGTACTTCGGGAATTTCACCGAGCGTATAGTTCGCTACTTTTGTAATGTTACTATTAGCAAAAAAGTAAAACTCTCCATCCACTCCGCGAATTTTTGTCGTGCGCAATCCAATTTCTTCAACAGTTCCTTTCGTATCATTTATGGATACGTGATCTCCTACTGAGAATTGATCTTCAAATAGAATAAAAAAACCGTTTAAAATATCTTTAATCAAATTTTGTGCACCTAAGCCTGTAATAAATCCTGCTACGCTAATACCAGCTAAGAGTGCTTTCATATTAATTCCGATTGCCTCTAAAGACGTAATAAGTACAATAAAATACACTACGTACATGACAATGCTCAGACAAAGCTTTTTCAGCGTTATTTCTTTACGTTCATTGTACCTCAGCAGTTTAGTTTTAAATCTGAAATCAAAGATTTTATTAATTACACTGCGAGCAAACCTGATAACGATTTGAGCAATAATGAAAATCAAGATAATCTTTATAATTACTTCACTAATGTCAATCCACTTACCGGTATTAAATAAAGTTTTCTGTACCCACTGTATGTCTTTCATGACTAAGTCCCTTTCTTGCTTTATAAAATTTTCTCTACTGAATAGTATAATTTATTTTTAAAAATATACTACTAGAATTTATGAAGAGGCGTTTGAATTATTGTTTTATTTTAATTTATTTGTATTAGGTATACGTAATGAAAACTCCTTAATTTAGAAAAAGAAAAAATCCTCAGGTATAGATATCTTTAAAACATTTCTTTATACAAATATTAAATAAAACCTTATAACAGAGATTAGTATAGATCTTATTAACAAACATTATATACAGATATTAAAGAAAGAAAAACCCTGTGAAAACCCAATGATATCAAGGGTTAGAGAGGAAATTGCTTTTCAATAAATAACTGTGTGGAAAATAGACATTTTTTGTGAACAGCATCCTTTAGCTAAAGGATGTTTTTTATAACAACAGATATGGAAACTATTTTATTCACTATGTTTTTTCTTCTGCAATAGACGGATTTTAAAACTCATAGTATGAAAATTGCTATTAAAAGTATGAATTATTTCCATTGTGGATAAAAATAGTCGTGTTAAAGAGTAAATAACCTGGAAATTATCGTTAATAAAAAAATAAAAGGGATGTTTTTATCAACAAAAAGGATGATATAACAGTCATTGAATATGTTTTCTTTCTTTTGTGGATAAGTATGAAGGTATTTTTTTAGCAATATTCCGTAGTTATACACAAGAAATATCATTTATTTGAACTCATTACGTTTATATAGATAGGATAATGGAATTGGATAGCTGCAAAAAGGGGTGTTTGTTTGCACTATTTGTATCAATAAGAGAAGAGAAGGGAGAGAAAATAAAAAAAAGGCATGCCAAAGAAGCCCCTTATGAAGCTGTAAGTTCGGCAGGGACTTGATCTTGAAGATTTTTTGAAAGCTCTTTTCGAATGAGCGTACGGATTTTTCCACCGTAATTTTCAACGACTTGAGCATCATGGCTGAAGAAGGTCTGTTCAATCAGAGAATAAAGGGCAGACTTTACTCGTTCAATACCATATTCAAAAGAAAGCTGAACCAAATCAGCGATGTCTTCGTTTTGGAATGAAGACATAATAATTCCGGTAGAATCTGTGCTGTGTCCAGATAGTTTTACAAAAGTCTCTTCAATAGTACGTCGAATCGCCGCAGCGTATTGATCTTTCTTTTCTTGTTTTGACATCTTGCCATTTTTAGCTCCGTCTTTTAAAACAAAGAAAATAGTAGATCCTTGGACAACTGTTTTAAATGCGCTTGTCTGTGTTTCAGCTATTTTTTGCATCATACCTTTGTAGTGAGTATATTTCGGCGTAAAAATTTTATAGTCATTAAAGCTAATTTTTGAAGTGTTTTCTGCAGGATTAAACTGACGCTTAATCGTATCGTTGTCATAAACCAATTCTTTGCGCAGCTCTAAGCGAAGGGCATTTACATTTTCAATTAGAATAAGTTCTTCAAAGCGAGTATATTCTAATTCCATAAACCCAAAGCCGTGTTCTTCAAAATATTGAGGATAGGGAACAATACAAATATTGATTCCTTTGCCGCTGCGAGAATAGGAAATTAATTCTGTTTCTGCTAATACTACATTGTTGTTGCGAACTGTTCGAACGGTACAGTTCAAAGCGGCTGCAATCTCTTTTTCAGAAACATCACAAATAATACCTCTTTCATCAACGTGAAGGAAGTGATAAAAAATTAATTGTGAAATTTGAGATTTAGATAAACGGTGATGTTCTGCCACTGTTTTGATTGTAGGATTCCCATGAGCGTCTAGGTCCATGTGATCTTCAATATCTTTATATTTTTCTACGGTGCTAGACAATTGGCGAATAATTTGTTTTCCAATTTTCGCAAATTCTTTTTTTATCATGAGAATCCCTCCAATCTATTTCATATCAACAATAATTTATTAGGGTAAAATAACAAAGAATACCTTGTGAAAATTATATCAATAAGAAATAGAATCGCAAACGAACGAGTAGTACGCTAAAAACGGCAAAAGGTTCAAAGAATGCTGTCATATCAAGGGGTGCAGCGTATAGGTTTTTTAGTACGCCAAAAACGGCAAAAGCAAGCAAGCGCCGGCAGAACAGTATTTGTTACGATCAGTAAAAATCAAAAAAAACTTTATGCATTTTAGTACGTAAAAAACGGCAAAAGGCTCAGTGTAGTACGCCAAAAATAGCAAAAGTGAAGAGTAGTACGCTAAAAACAGCAAAAGTTATCTTGATTCACCTAAAAAAAGGTAAAAAAATCACTTCTCTGATCGTTGTAAATAACACAATGAATTTCATCAGTACGTCAAAAATGGCAAAAGCTATTTTTAGTACGTGAAAAACGTCAAAAACGACGTAGTAGTACGACAAAAACAGCAAAAGTTTTTGTTTGGTACGTCAAAAATGGCAAAAGCTTTATATATGCTGCGAAAAAAATAAAAAATGGGGTTTGAAAAGGCAATAACAAAGGGAAAAGCAATGTTTAGTACGCAGAAGACGGCAAAAGTAGTGAAGGAGTACGTCAAAAACGGCAAAAGGTAGGATTGTTTTACGAAAAAAAGAGAATAATTAACAATTAATAAGTGATTACGAGTAAATAAAATGAATGTAGTACGTCAAAAATGGCAAAAGAATCAGAGTGGTACGTCAAAAACAGCAAAAGGTAGTAATTAGTACGCTAAAAACGGCAAAAGAAGCGAACAGGTACGTCAAAAACGGCAAAAGCTTCTGGTTAGTACGTTAAAAATGACAAAACTTCCAAACTATGAAATAAAAGTAGAGGGATATTTTGTATTTATAAGCTGAAAGTGGCAAAATATCAAATAAAAAAGGAAGGGAACAATTTACCCTTCCAATGTTTCTCTATGTTCTCCTCCAAAATAGTCTTGAATTTCATAATTTTGAAGAGGAATAAAAGAGATTTCAAATCCTTGAAGTTTTTGCTGATAACTTTGGATCAGTACTTGATTGCTAACAAACTCTGCTAGAGATTCATTAATTAATTTTAGATTGACATCAATTTTCTTTGAACGAAAACGAACTTTTGAAGCAAAATATTGATACGGGTAAAAATGGGTGTAAGACTTCTCTTGTAAATAACAATCTAATCGCTCTTTTTGAAATGCGTACAGCAGTAAAGAAGACAGCGAGTTATCTTTAAACTTTTTAATAACGTCACTATAAATTTGTACAAACTGCTGATTTAAAAAGCCTTGATGCGTATCGTCGCTAAATACGATGGTTGCATATCGTCTGCCCGTTACTTCATCGGTTTCAATAACAGCTTTTTGGAAGAAGTTTATTGCAAATTTTGTATCTCTGGAATTTTTCTTCTTCGCTACACCTTCTACATGGTATCTGGCAATTTTCATAATGCGGGCTTCAACCGCTTCATAGTTTTTTACACCTTTTGAATTATAAATTTCTTTAACGATATCCGCTAAATCAAGAGTCACCGTTTTTTCTTTATAAAACATCTCGTCGCGCTGTGAAAGAGCAAACTGGATAATTTGAGAATCTTTTGGATCTAAAACCATATTTCGTTTGGAAAGAACCGTTTGATTATCATTCACAGGGATAATGGTGCGAATGAAATATTCTTCATCAACTTTATAGTCATTATATAAAACGACTTCTTGGGAGTTTGTTTTAACTTCCATATTGGTTTTAAGAGAGTGACTTTCATTTGAGAAGATAGGGGCCTCTACCCACGAATTTAATCGTTTATCAATCCAGTTACTCAAATTCCCATTGTATTTTTCTAGTATGATTTCAGCAATTAAAAAAGTAAAGTCCGTGTGAAATGCTTTCTCTATTTGATAATTCATTTTTGAATCTAAATAAGGAAAATCAGTAATGTTTGTTTTTTTACTTTTAGCCCATGCCTCTACTTCTTTTAACTTTATCTTTAAAATATCTTCAGGTTTTTCCACGCCAAACAGCTTTTTTAAGTGTTCGGTATCCACTTTTTTATCCATCACTTTTTTGGCCAATTCAATGTCTTCAAAAATAGGATTAGGCTTTTCTGCTTTAATATCTTTTTTTAACGTTTGCAGCCAGTTTTTCTTATTCGATTGTCTTCTTTTGTAAGCGGGATTTCTTATTTCCTTAGGATTTATTAATTTATTCTCTAAAACAAACGTATCTTGCAATATATTTAAAATGTAGTCTTCTATAAAATCTTTTTCATTCGAAAAAAACGAATGAGAATCATATAAAAAGTCTATGCACTTTGCTTTGATATTGTCATCGATCGCATCGCTGATTTGTTTAATAAGGTAAGGAGAAAAATTGGATGGTTCGTTCATGTTGACCTCCTCTGTATGTATTTAATCTGTAACAGTCTTATTATATCTTTTTTGAACGATACTCTAAAGGCTAAAAGAAAAATTCGTTTTTGTGAATGCAGTTTTATATCAAATTAGCCTAGCCGGCTATTAGTATATAAAGGCTTATTGCAAAGATAAAATTCTTTCTTTATAGCGCTTGTACAATTTTAGATGTAAGGAGAGTATTATAGTAGTTTTATAAAAGAGAAAAGCAAAGTACATTCATTGAGTTTGAAAATGGAAAAGTTTATACTTGCCAAGTACACTCTTTTTACAAATAGGGGGAATAAATATGTTGTTAAAACCTAAAGCAATTTTTTTAGATATGGACGGCACGATATTAAATCGCTCCAACAAAGTAAGTATTCAAACAAAAGAAATCATTCACGAATTACGAAAACAGGGAATTTTTGTTTTTATTGCTACGGGAAGAGCGTTTGATGAAATAGAAGAGTTAGTTCCTGAAGGCTTTCAAGTGGATGGATTTATCACGTCAAATGGTATGGCAGGGTACGTAGGAAAAGAGTCAGTCTTTCAGCACTCGCTTTCGCTTCAATTGGTGGAAACTATTATTGAAAAAGCAAGAGCGAACAAGGTATACTACGAGCTTTTCCCGTATGGCACACCTCGCGTGACGCTAAAACAAGATCAGTCCTATGTGGAAAATGAAATTAGAGAGCCAAAGCCAGACAGTGTGGAAATTAACGAATGGCTTTCTCGTAAACAAGCGATTAAAGAAGAAATTGACTGGAAAGATTCTGTAGAGGGAAGTGAATTTTCAAAGTTCTATTTCTTTGCAAGAACGCACGAGCATATCGATAAATGGAAAGAGGAACTTGAAGAACTTAAAAAAGAAATCGACTTTACAACTTCTACTTCATCTAAACACAATGTTGAAGTGATGGTGGCAAACGTAAATAAAGCAACGGGAATTCAGCAAATGCTAAAACATTTTAATTTGCCCGAGCAAGACATTCTAGCAATTGGCGACAGCAATAATGATTTACCAATGTTTCAGTTTGCCAGCTATGCCGTAGCGATGAAAAATGCGCCGGATCATATTCAAGAAATTGTCGATGACGTAACGGAATTTAACTGTGACGAAAACGGCGTATCTCATTATCTTTCTAAATTTTTATTGCAAAAATCTACTAGAAGTAATCCCGTTTTAT
The DNA here is from genome assembly GCF_025910025.1 of Priestia sp. JV24. NCBI lineage: Bacteria > Bacillati > Bacillota > Bacilli > Caryophanales > Bacillaceae > Priestia > Priestia sp. JV24. The sequence continues at coordinate 102,286 of NZ_JAPCIN010000020.1, read as the reverse complement.
AAAAATTAATCTATTTCATGACAATGCATTATAACCAACTATTCAAAACATCGTCTTTTAGGCGGTGTTTTTAGTATACATAAGGTGGAAAGTAAACCGTTCATTATTTTTAGTTATAGCACTCTTAGCTAAAAAGAATAGATAAGAATAAATCTTCTATAACTTAAAAATCATGCTATAAACAACATAACTATATAACTATCCTCGTACCTATCGCTGCAAAACGCCTCTCAGCCCTGATGAGTGCCACCATGCCAAAGCATAAAACATTTTAACATCTAAACTTTTTCTTTCTTCAAACTTTTTATAAAATGCGGAGAAAAGGGATTGTATCTCCGTATATTTAATGCTAATATAACATTTAATGAAAATAGTATAACATATTTAGTTTTATTTTATAATTAGTATGACATAAATCCTAGATTCGCTCGTTTTTTAAGTGTTTATAATCACAGTATCCAGGATATTAGCCCATTCATTACCCATAAAATATGTATCTTGCAAGCTGATAAATGATAGTTGAACAAAAAATACTAGCGTTATTAAACTATTAAAATCAAAGAATAGGAAGATTTAATGTGAATAAAAGAAAAATTGTCTATATAGTTTCCGACTCAGTAGGTGAAACGGCTGAGCTGATGGTAAAAGCAGTTTTAACTCAATTTAGTGGAGAAGATATTGAAATTCAAAATACTTCTTACGTAGAAGATGAGGGAAATATTGATAATATCATTGCTGAAGCAAGGTGTAACGAGGCCATCATTGCGTATACTATCGTCATCCCACCTTTAAAACAGTATCTTGACCAAAAGGCACAAGAAGAAGGAATTGTAGCCATTGATTTAATGACCCCACTCATGAGTGCCTTTAGCCAAACCTTTAATAAAGAACCTAATCTCCAACCGAGATTAACGAGAAAATTAGACGATAACTATTTCCGAAGAGTAGAAGCAGTTGAATTTGCTGTTAAATATGATGATGGACAAGACTTCAGAGGCATCAAGCGAGCTGATCTAGTGTTGATTGGTGTTTCGAGAACATCTAAGACGCCACTTTCTATGTATTTAGCTCATAAAAGTCTTAAAGTAGCGAATATACCGTTAGTTCCAGAAGTGACGCCTCCTGATGAACTTTTTACTATTCCGAAAAATAAATGTATTGGTTTAGTTATTACACCGGATAAGCTCAATGAAATCCGAAAAGAACGATTAAAAAATTTAGGTTTAGCGTCTCAAGCCAATTATGCCAATGTAGATCGAATCCTTGAAGAGCTGGACTATGCTGAGAAAATTATGAAGCGCATTGGCTGTCCTATTGTTAATGTCTCAGGTAAAGCAGTTGAAGAAACCGCTGAAGTGATATTGAGCATGTTAAAAAAGGACAAGATGAAAGGGTATGTATAAAAACACCCATTATGTAAGACAGATAACTTGTCAGACATACTTAATCTGTAGAGAGTCAGGTAGAACAGGCATGTTGCTAAAAGGTGCTTTTTTAAAATATAAAAGATAAGGAAGATTGTGATGAGCAATGTATATAAAAAAACAGACGTTATCTTAATTGGGGCCGGAGTGATGAGCGCAACGTTGGGATCTTTACTAAAAGAGTTAGCGCCGGAATGGGAAATCAAAGTATTTGAGAAACTCGCAGATGCAGGAGAAGAAAGCTCGAATGAATGGAATAACGCAGGGACTGGCCATGCTGCACTGTGCGAGTTGAACTATACATCTGAACAAGCTGACGGATCTATAGATATTACGAAAGCAGTGCGGATTAATGAACAGTTTCAGCTTTCAAGACAGTTTTGGTCATATCTTGTAAGCAGTAATTTAATTCATCATCCGCAAGAGTTTATTATGCCAATCCCTCATATGAGTTTCGTACAAGGAGAAAAGAACGTATCCTTTTTGAAAAAACGTTTTGAAGCGTTATCAAATAATCCATTGTTTCAAGGGATGGAATATTCAGATCGTCCTGAAAAGCTAAAAGAATGGATGCCGCTTGTTATGAAAGGCCGGACATCGACTGAAGCAATTGCGGCAACCAAAATCGACTCAGGGACAGACGTGAACTTTGGAGCTTTAACTCGTATGTTGTTTACACATTTAAAAAGTAAAAGGGTAGAAATAAACTATAACCACAGCGTTGAAAATCTGACACGTACCGCAGACGGCTCGTGGGAAGTAAAAGTACATGATATTCATACCGGCAAACAGGAATATCACACGGCGAACTTTGTTTTTATCGGAGGAGGAGGCGGAAGTCTGTCTTTACTCCAAAAAACGGGTATTCCTGAGTCCAAACATATTGGAGGGTTTCCGGTAAGCGGATTATTTATGGTATGCAATAACCCCGAAGTTGTAGCGCAGCATCACGGGAAAGTGTACGGAAAAGCAAAGGTTGGCGCTCCGCCGATGTCGGTTCCGCACCTTGATACACGCTATATCGCCCGCAAAAAAACACTGCTGTTTGGACCTTTTGCCGGCTTTTCACCAAAGTTCTTAAAAACGGGTTCAAATTTGGATTTAATCAATTCTGTAAAACCGAATAATATCTTAACGATGTTAGCAGCAGGCGTCAAAGAGATGGGCTTAACGAAATACTTGATTCAGCAGGTGCTGTTGTCCGATGAAAAGCGTATGGAAGAACTTCGCGAGTTTATTCCAAACGCAAAAAGCGAAGACTGGGATATCGTCGTAGCGGGTCAGCGTGTACAAGTAATCAAAGATACGGAAGCCGGAGGTAAAGGAACTCTTCAATTCGGTACCGAAGTTGTGAGTTCAGCTGATGGTTCCGTTGCTGCATTGCTCGGGGCTTCGCCAGGTGCTTCGACTGCCGTTCATGTCATGCTTGAAGTGCTGGAAAAGTGTTTCCCGCAGCATATGAAGAAATGGGAATCAAAAATAAAAGAAATGATTCCTTCTTACGGCTTGTCACTGGTAGAAAATCCAGCGCTTTTTAACGAAATTCATGCTTCTACATCACAAACGCTTGATTTAAGTAAAAAAGAACTTGTGTACCGATGATTTTAGGCAGCCTTTGATACGTATACTCTATATTAAAAGAGTCTTTTAGATAGTTAAAGCATTTAAACGACATGTGAAATCTAAAAGAAAAAATGAGGGAGGTTCGTTATATAACGGGCTTCTTTTTATTTATTTCCTTTACTAGCAGAATTTACTTCGTATTCATGATATAATTCTTATTAGTAAGCGTTTACATGTAATGGAGTGAAGAATTGGAAAATAGCTATTTCGAGGAGCCGATAAAAGATGATTCTAACTAATACATCTTTACTAACGAAAGAACAAACGATTTTTAACCATACAGGGAATAAAATTAAATTAGAAGACAGAGAGATTGATATTGTTGCTCGATTTGAAGAGCCTCTTGTTCTAGTTTTAGGAAATGTCCTAAGTAACGAAGAATGTGACGAACTTATACAGCTATCCAAAGATAAAATGCAGCGATCAAAAATTGGTGCTGCACGTGAAGTAAACAGTATTCGAACGAGCAGCGGCATGTTTTTTGAAGAAAGCGAAAACGAGCTTGTACATCAAATCGAAAGACGACTTTCTAAAATCATGGGACCATCTATTGAATATGCTGAAGGTCTTCAAGTTTTAAAATACTTGCCTGACCAAGAATACAAAGCACATCACGATTATTTCACTTCTGCAAGTAAAGCATCTAAAAACAACCGTATTAGTACATTGGTTATGTACTTAAACGATGTCGAAGAAGGAGGAGAAACTTATTTTCCTAAGCTAGGTCTTTCCGTATCTCCGACAAAAGGAATGGCCGTGTACTTTGAATATTTTTATAGTGACGCTGAACTTAATGACCGTACTCTCCACGGGGGAGCTCCTGTTATAAAAGGAGAAAAGTGGGTCGCTACCCAGTGGATGCGCAAACAAAAAATTCGATCGTAAAAACAAAGGTTTGAAGAGCCCTATTAGCTATTGTTAATGAGGGCTCTTATTTATGTTACAAAAAAATAGCAATCGTGTTAGCCAGTTATTATATTGAAATATTCACACTTATTCTATTTGTGCGGCTATTCCTTATTCTTATAAGGCGGTAGACGATAAATGTATTTGTAGTGTAAAATATCCTCATGATTAAAAATCTGGATACACTAAAACGAAAAATGTGTTCGTGAAATAAAAATAAAATAGATGCTATTTAAAAGAATAACTTTAAAACAGGTAACCAATTTTTATAACAGTCGCACGAAAAAACTCGTGAAAGGTATTTTCACGAGTTTTTGTTTTTAGGTGATCTACACTATTTATAAAATCATTTTACTTTTATATAGTAGATAGGGAACGTGTTAAAGGAGGGCCCGGGTTTTGAAAGAAATAAAAGCAATTATTTGCACGATGCTTGCGATGTTTATGTTGCTTCTTACTGGATGCAGCGATGAGCAGGCAAGTCATTCAAGCACATCTTCTGCCGATACAAAACAAGCAGTTCAAGTAGAAGATTCATCAGATCAAGAAGAAGATCATAGTCCTTCTAAAGCAAATCGTGAAGATGTAGTAGGTGAGGCGGCTACGGTAGAAAGAGTAGTGGACGGTGATACGCTTAAAGTGAAAATGCTGAACGGAAAGAGAGATCGCGTGCGATTACTTCTTGTTGATACCCCCGAAACAAAGCATCCCAAACTAGGCGTACAGCCCTTTGGTCCAGAAGCATCTGCTTACACAAAAAAAAGGCTAGAAGGACAGGAAATCACCCTTGAATTTGATGTGCAAGAGCGTGATCAATATGGCCGGTTACTTGCGTATGTATGGATAGACAATGAGCTGTATAATGAAGAGCTGCTAGCAAAAGGGCTAGCCCGCGTAGCAGTATTTCCTCCTAACACAAAGTACGTAGATGAATTTAAGAAAATCCAGGAGCAGGCTCGAAAAAGCGAAAAAGGAATCTGGAGCATTGAAAACTATGCCCAGGAAAAAGGGTATAATACGGATGCTGTAAAAAATCAGTCCTCTTCTAAACAAAAGGATACTCAGTCTGCCAAAAGCTGTGAAGGTAAAATAAAAGGAAATCAGAACTCTAAAATTTATCACGTGCCAACTGGGGCGCACTACAATCAAACCATGAACCACGTCATTTGGTTTTGTACCGAAAAAGATGCGCAAGAAGCAGGATACAAAAAAGCAAAAAACTAATAAAGAAATTCAGTAACTGCTGAATTTCTTTTTTTTTTGAGTTAAGTAAGTATTTGTATAGGAGTGGCTAAATACCATCCAACAAAGAGCGACCAATCCGTATAAGAAGACGCAGGGGCCATATGAGCAGCTGAGGCACTTGTAAAAGAATTTATGCTAAAAATTCCCATCCACTTACCGTAGTATCTTTCTGCTGACGGTGTTTTTTCATAGTCATCATCCATTCATTTGAAAATATACATTAATTATACAATGAAAGGAAGATTAGCAGTTAATTTTTTCTTTCTTTTCTTTTTCGTGTTAAAGTAGATAGGTAAGAAGGTTTGCTACAAATAACGCAAGCGAAGAGAATAAAGGGAGTTTGAAAATCGTGAAAATAAGGAAAGCAAGAAAAGAAGATGCTTCTGCTGTAACGGAATTACTTTATGACATGCTTGGCAGTATTGCACGCTCTCATACGGCGGCTACAACGAATGAAGAAGCGCTTTTAAGACTTAAAGCGTTTATTCTGTCTGAGAAGAATCGCTATAGCTATCATCATATTACAATCGCAGAAGTCGAGGAGAAGGTAGTTGGACTTATGCTTTGCTACGAAGGAAGTATGTTACAAACGCTTTATGAACCAGTTAAGCGTTTTGTACGTGCTAAACTTAATAATCCAGCGTGGGAAATTGATATAGAAACTGAACATGGAGATTATTATATTGACTCTCTATGTGTAGATGAAGCTTATCGTGGAAAAGGGATAGGAACGGCTCTTTTAAATGTAGCCAAGCAAGAAGCCAAAAAGCGTAAGATGTTTTTATCGTTAAACGTTGAATATAATAACGTAGAAGCCAAGAAATTGTATCAGCGTATAGGCTTTCAAGAGCATAAAACCATTTTTATTGATAAAAAACCATTTTTTTATATGAAGACTGCCTGAGCATCTTTACGGTAGTATTTTTTGTGATAAAATGGATATATAAGTAAAATAATAAGAACCAACAGCTCAGCACTTTTGCTGAGCTTTCCTGTAAATCGCGTAAACGTATCAAAATGGAAAGAATCCTACATCCAATGGACCATAAGCAAGCGGTCATGAAAGTATGTTTGCTGATGTGCCACATGAAAGGAGCGTGCATGAACATCAGAGATCTTCCGTTTAATATGAGTTATCGATTTAATGAACAGCTTCGAGAAGTTCCGGTTAACCCACACCAAATGAAGCAGGGAATTATCTATTTAAAGAAACGAGCTCTTGAAGAAGAGGATGAGTGTGCCGCTGCTAAAACATATGGACATATTGGTGTATATGAGCGCATACTTGGAGAATTAACGAGCAGTGAAAGACATCTGCTGCTGGCCATTTATCTATATGACCGGCATGCTGATACAATAGGTGAATTTTTGAATACGATCCGACTTGGACATACATATCACTGGCAAGAACAGTGGGATAAAGCGAATGAAACGTTTCAGCTACTCATTGAACAATTAAAAGCAGATGAAGACCTTCACATATATGAAGACTTTGTCTATCAGCATTATGGAAAATGTTTACTTGATCAGCGGGTTGTTTCCAGAGCACATCACTATTTTCAACGTGCGTTAGAAATTCGATTGAAAAAAGGCGATAAAGAATTGATTGAGTCAACTAATTCCTGTATCCGTCTTTGTTTAAATAAATTAAAACATTCCTAGTATACATAAAAGATAAATGACTCATAGCCGTGGTTACACATAATGCATAAACTTTCCGTTTGACAAACGTATTTGAACATATTATAGTCATACATGGCAATTTAAGAATACGTAATATAAAAACTACACATAAGCGTCTCTTCTCTTTTGGAGAAGGGACTTTTTTATGTGAATTTTTATGACGAGGAGGTTTAATCGATGAGTAAAACAGTAAAAGATGTCATCTTTTTATTAATAGGTTCGTTTGTATTTTCACTTGCAGTTAACATGTTCGTCATTCCAATAGGACTAGGTGAAGGCGGCGTTACGGGTATATCAATTATTTTATATTATACAACGCATCTTTCAACGGGCAGCACTAACTTTATTTTAAACGGTATCTTGCTTATCGTAGGGTATAAATTTTTAGAGAAAAAAACCATCGTCTATACGATGATTACGATTATCGCTACATCTATTTTTCTTCACGTAACTGAAGGTTGGGGTCTTCATCTTCATGAAGAGCTCATTGGCATGGTTTTTGCCGGTGTACTGCTAGGCGTTGGAATTGGGATGATTTTACGAGTTGGTGGAACAACAGCAGGTTCAGCCATTATTGCTCGAATTCTAAATAAGTTTTTAAACTGGAAAGTCAGTCATGCACTTTTAATAGTTGATTTACTAGTGGTATTGGCTTCTTATTTTATTATTGGAATCGAAAAGCTACTATTTACGATCGTCATGCTTTATATTACAACAAAAGTAATTGACTTTGTTATTGAAGGGTTTGATGCCAAAAAGGCCGTTACCGTTATTTCAAGCAACAAAAATGAAGTAGCAGATCAAATCAATGAACAGCTTGATCGCGGAGTAACGATTCTAAACGGTCGAGGGAACTATACAAAAGAATCAAAAGAAATCTTGTATGTGGTCATTAATAAACAAGAGCTCATTAAGCTTAAAAAGCTGATTAAAAAAATTGATGATGAAGCATTTGTGATTGTACACGATGTACGAGATGTAATTGGAAAAGGCTTTTTAAGCGCATAAAGCTGTGGTTCTTGGCAATTTTTTCTGACGTTGGTGTTCTCCGAAAAAGTATGATATAAGTGTGTCTAGAGACAATTCAATATACGAAAGGGAGAACCCATATGCGTAATAAAAGGCATGTAAAACGTCTTCTTCAACGTCGAATTCGTTCTTTACGATACGTTGTCTTGATTTTATTTACGATACTGATCTTAAAATACGTTAGTGAAATTATGTAACTTTTTTATATGAGTTTTATCGTTCATTTGGAGTGCTTTTTCTTTTAAATTAGTAAACCAATTTGTATAATAGGTTTTAAGAAGGAGGAGTTCCATGAGCATTCCCAAACCATTAGTTCAGCTTAATCAACTCTTTATCGTTATAACGGTTTTGATCGCTTTACTTGCGGCAAAATGGCTTTTACTTTTGCCTTTTCTCATTGGAGTAGTCACACTTGCAACAAAGCGTAATCCCGTAATTATGGCAGGGAAAAAGCTTCTCAAAAAGCCTGCTTCTTCTTATCAAATGGAAGACCGGGATCAGCAGCTTTTTAACCAATGGATTGCAACGATATGTATGGGGGTTGCTTTCATTTCATTTTTAATGGGCTATACGCTTGTCGGCTATGTATTTAGTATAATGGTGATTCTTGCTGCTGGTGTAGCGCTAATGGGATATTGTATAGGCTGCACGATTCGTTATCGATATATGATGTGGAAATATAAAAGAAAAAAACACGCTGCATAAACAAAGCCTCGAGAAGGCTTTGTTTTTTTTATGCTCATTTGTATGCGTTATCAATAAATTTTAATCATCATAAAGGGTGAAAACAACTGTTAGAGCGCCTATATCCTTTAAAAACCTTTGTTGACAAAGTAAGGTAAACAAATTAAACTTTTTATGATAATAATAATCGTTACGATTTAAAAGGAGGAAGTTATAGTTAGAAACCGTACATAAAAGAAAGATTGTTTTGAATAAAGGAGGGGTTTATATGAGAAAAAGGATAAGTTTGCTATGCTTAACGCTTGCTGCGATAGGTCTGCTAGCGGCATGTTCGAGTAACTCTGCGAGTACCGAAGAAAAGAGCAAAAAGAAATCACTTACTTTTGTATCGAATTTTCCAAGTGACACGCTCGATCCACAGTTAAATTATACAACTGTACGAGCCGGTATTGCCGAAACGTTAGTAAAAGTTAATGAGCAATTACAGACTGAACCGTGGCTTTCAAAAAAGTGGAAAACAGAAGATGATGGGACGACCTGGGTATTTGAGATTAGAGACGGGATTACGTTTCAAAATGGCAAGGATCTAAATGCTGAAGCCGTGAAACATTCGTTAGAAAGAACGATAAAAGAAAGCGAAGCAATGAAAAGTGCACTTAAAATTAAAGAAATGAAAGCCAGTGGCCAAATCTTAACCATTACAACAACAGAGCCGCTTGCCACGCTGCCTTCTGAACTTGTTCATCCAAACACAGCAATTATTGATGTAGATGCTCCAGATACAAAAAGTAAACCCGTGGGAACAGGGCCATTTAAAGTAGCTTCGTTTAAACCGGATAATGAAATGAAAGTAAAAAAATATAAAGAATACTGGGGTGGGGAACCAAAATTGGATGAAGTTGTGTTAACATTTAATGATGATGAAAATGCACGAACGTCCGCTTTGCAATCAGGTGAAGCCGATATTGTGTACCGTCCGGCTATTGAAAGCTTAAACACGTTAAAAAAAGATTCTTCTATTGTAGTAGATGTACAGCCGAGCCTGAGAAATCAAATGCTTTTTTATAATTCAAGGCAAGAAGCGTTTAAAGATAAAAATGTGAGAAAAGCGTTTGATGTATTATTAAATCCAAAAGATGTTGTCGATACAGCGCTTGCAGGTCAAGGATCCCCAGCAAATGGTCCATTTTTAAAGAGTTTAGATTTTTCGAACGATCAAAAAACGAAAATCTATGGACCAAGTGAAGCTCAAACATATTTAGAAAAAGCCGGTTATATACTCAAGGATGGAAAAGCAATAAAAAATGGAAAACAGCTTTCCTTTAAGCTTGTTACATACCCTTATCGTCCAGAACTGCCTTTAATGTCACAAATGCTTCAGTCAGAAGCAAAAAAGATTGGTGTGAAAATAGACATTCAACAAGTGGAAAATATGGACGAGTATATGACAACAAAAAATGATTGGGGAATCGTTACATATAGTCTAGTAACCGCGCCGCGAGGAGATGCAGGATATTTCTTTAATGCTCTTTACATGGAGGGAGGAGCATTTAATGTAGGTCATTTTCATGAACCAGCATTAACTTCCATTATCAATAAACTCAATAAAACAGTTGATCAAAAACAGCGCAATGAGTTAGCAAGACAAGCCGGAGAAATAGTAGAAAAAGAAACGCTCCACTCTTCGATTGTTCATCCGAATAATTTTGCGGCCTATAGAGACAATGTGAAAAATTGGGTCACAACTAAAAGTGAATACTATGTGATAACAAAGGATTTAGATGTGAAATAGATATGAAATTAATTGGTAAAAGAATAATAGAATTACTCATTTTTTTAGTTATCCTATCGTTTCTCAGCTTTGTTTTGATGAAGCTGGCTCCAGGAGACCCAGTTAAGCAAATGCTCCGTGTAGATGACGTGGCAGTTTCTGAGGAACAAATAAATAGTTTGCGAACAGAGCTAGGGTTTAATGAACCTGTATATATTCAATATGTAAAGTGGCTGAAGCGCTTTTTTCAGTTTGATTTAGGGTCTTCGTATATGACAAAAGAGCCTGTCATCGATGAATTAGCCGAGAAGTTTCCGGCTACGCTGCGCTTGACGGCTGCATCTTTGGTTGTGATGCTGTTAATAGCTGTGCCACTCGGCACGCTGTCAGCACTATACTCGAATAAATGGATTGATTATCTCAGCAGAAGTATTTCCTTAATTGGAGCGTCTATTCCAAGCTTTTGGCTCGGCCTTTTGTTTATACAGCTGTTCTCTGTACGTCTTCAATGGCTTCCTTCGATGGGGACAGGCACAGCGGCTCATCTTGTACTGCCTTCTTTAACACTCGGTTTTGCCATGTCCGCTGTGTATATGCGAATGATTAGAGCTAGTCTGCTAGAAGGACTGAAACAAGATTTTGTACGATCCGCTCGAGCAAGAGGAATCAGTGAAAGCCGCATTTTTATTTTCCACGCGTTCCGGTATAGCTTAACGCCCATCCTTACCATTTTAGGCACGAGCTTAGGCAGTTTGCTTGGAGGAACGGTCATCATTGAAGTGCTTTTTGCTTATCCTGGCATTGGAAAATTAGTCATTGATGCGATTATGAATCGTGATTATCCTGTGATTCAAGGGTATATTTTGTGGATGGGCCTGTTTGTTGTTTTAATTAATTCATTTGTGGATTTGAGCTACAAATATGTAAATCCCCAGCTCTATGTAAAGGGAGGGGATAAAACGTGAAAAAGCCGCAGCTTCCTTTTGTAGTGATAAGCGTGTGTGGTATTGCGCTTATTTTATTTTGTCTGTTTGGAAGTCAGCTAACACCGATGGATCCCACACAAGTTAATATGCAAGATCGGCTTCAAAAATCCACCGGTGATCACTGGTTAGGAACTGATCACTTAGGCAGAGATCTCTTTTCACGAATCGTGGCTGGAGCTCAGACCACAATTGGAACTAGCTTTCTTGTCTTAGCTCTTTCTCTTTTGATTGGAGTACCTGTTGGCTTAGTTTCAGCGTATATTGGAGGGAAAATAGACCGCTTTTTAATGAGAATTGTAGACGCTTTTTTAGCTTTTCCTGACTATATTGCAGCCATCGTCTTAAGCGGACTGTTAGGGCCTGGATTATTTAACTTAATTGCTGCGATGGTTATTGTAAAGTGGGTTGGTTATGCAAGGGTAGTGCGCAGTATTGTGCTTCAAGAAAAGTCAAAAGAATATGTGCTGGTCGCTAAATTAAACGGAGTGGGAACACTACCTTTAATCCTGCGCCACTTTCTTCCTCATGTGGGAGGACATATTCTTGTTCTTGCTACGCTGGATATAGGGAAAATTATTTTAATGATGGCTTCATTATCCTATATTGGACTAGGGACTCAGCCGCCTACTCCGGAATGGGGAACGATGCTAAATGAAGGCAGGGCCTACTTTTACAATGCTCCGCAGTTAATGTTGATACCAGGCGTGGCCATTATTTTATTTGTGCTGGCGTTTACAGCTTTAGGTGAATATATTCGAGGGAAATATCAAGTTAATCAGTAAAAGAGGTGATCGTCATCGTTTTAGAAATAAAGCATCTAGCCATTCATAATAAAACAAAACAAATCGTAAAAGACGTTTCTTTTACAATCGAGCAAGGACAGTGGATGGCGCTCGTTGGAGAAAGCGGAAGCGGTAAAAGTATCACTGCTGCTTCGATAGGAGGACTGCTGCCTTCAGGTGTAACGCTTAAAGGAGGATCTATTATATTTAAGCAGGAAGGATATGCGCCTATCCTTGGAAAAGATATTTCGTATATCTTTCAAGATTATCGAAGCGCCTTTACTCCTTTTTTAACAATTGGAAAGCAGTTTGATGAAACGATTCGTACACATAGTAAGCTTGCTAAAAAAGACAGGACTGCTGCCATTTTTCAGGCTCTAAAAGCTGTGAATTTACCTAATGAACGCGTGTATAAAAGCTATGCTTCTCAGCTGAGCGGAGGACAGCTTCAGCGAGCAGCGATTGCTTTAGCACTGGTGATGAAGCCTGCCTTGATTATTGCAGATGAACCAACCACGGCTTTAGATAGCGTGTCAGCAGCTGAAGTTCTTCAGCTGCTGCATAAGCTGAAAGAAGCAACAGGCTGTGCCATTTTGTTTATTACCCATGATTTGCGTCATGTGCGGAAATATGCAGACCGAGCAGCCATTATGTTAGCAGGAGAGATCGTGGAAGAAAACAGTATCGAATCTCTGTTTCACGCTCCGCATCACTTTTATACAAAAAAACTGTTTAACGCCATTCCTTCTTTACAGAAAACGCCTGATCGATTGTTAGATATGCAGAAAAAAGTGTTGATATAGGAGTGAGATATGAAAGAAAAAAGTATATTACACGTCACGCAGCTGGTGAAACAGTATAAAGACGTTAAAGCACTAAATAATGTTTCCTTGCATATCGATAAAGGAGAATGTGTAGGGATTGTTGGAGAAAGTGGAAGCGGAAAAAGTACGCTTGTAAAAAGTGTGCTAAGGTTAACAGAGATTCAGCAGGGAGAAGTATGGTTTGCAGAGAAACCTCTTCACCGGTTAAAAGGAAAAAAACTGCAGCAAGCTCGTCTAGGTATGCAAGTTGTATTTCAAAACCCCGCGGCTTCTTTTAATCCAAAAGTAAAAATCATCGATTCTTTGCTCGAGCCTTTACGGCAGCAGCGAACCGTTCCTTCATTTTTATCTCATGTGAGCAGAAACGAAAAAGAACTCGCTTTTTATTTGTTAGAAACAGTCGGGATTAGCGCAGAATATGCGTTGAATTATCCTCATGAACTCAGCGGTGGACAGCTTCAGCGTGTAGCGATTGCGCGTGCCATTAGCGTAGGTCCGTCTCTGATGCTATTAGACGAACCAACAGCGAGTCTTGACGTTACAGTACAGGCAAAAATTTTAAATTTATTAAAAGATTTGCAGGAGACGTTTCAGCTATCTTATTTGTTTATTTCGCATGATTTAGCGGCAGTGAAATTTATGAGCAGTCGCATGATGGTTATGCAGCAAGGCGAGGTTATCGATCAATTTGACCGTGCAAATCTATTTGATAAAAACAGGCATCCCTACACAAAAAAGCTTGTGCGTTTATTTGAATAGAGAGTAAAGCTCTTCGTTTAATATACTAAACGAAGAGCTTTTTTATAAATGAGAATGAGACAAAGTCAGGGACGCGCCGGGGGAGTATGCATATGTATAAAATGATAGCCTGCTTGGCAAAGCATGACAAAACTAATGCTGAGTACAACGAGAGGAATTAGCTTGTTTTTCCCTCGTTCTTCATATAGTCCGGCTGCGCTTAAAAGGAAGCCAATAGCAGCTAAAGGAGGAGAGGCGCGAAAGAATAAATCTGCAGTGGTAAACGCTTGGTTTGTATATTTATAATAAAAAAATAGACCTGTAATCAATAAAAATAGTCCAATCCAAAACAGCGTAAGTTTTCCAAAAAGGGTTTTAGGCACTGCGATTTCACTCCTTTTTTCAGTCAAGTACCATAAAATACTAGCATAAAACGTTCTAGTTTGCATTAGAGAAAAAGAACGTGAATTATACAATATGTGTAAAAAAACAGGTTTGAAGTAGGAGGAGATGAGGTATTCAAAGCGCTTCATGTAAAAAAATACATATCGTTGGATCTGTTGGAAGTGGAAAAACAACTCTTGCCCGTTTATTATCCCATGAATTAAAAGTTCCTCACTACGAACTTAATAACATTATGTGGGAACGAACATATGAAGGAGATAAAAGAAGAAGTGAAACGGATAGAAAAAAGTGTTTACATCATATTGCAGCTTCAAAAGAATGGATTATAGAAGGCTTATACTATACGTGGGTGAATGAAATTTTTAATAGAGCTGACCTTATTATTTTTCTCGACATCCATTATCTAAAAAGAATATGATTTATTATAAAAAGGTATGTTCTGCAAAAAGCTAAAATAGAAAAAGCAAATTATGCACGGACGTTTTCTATTTTCATTAAAATGTTTCAGTGGAATGCGGATTTCGAAAAGCAAAGTAAACCTGAAATTTTGCATATCCTTCGTACGTCATATAACGATAAACTTATAATAGTGAAAAAGAGAGAAGAGATAGAGCACCTTATATCGTAAGAAAACGCCGCTCAGTTGATGAGCGGCGTTTTTTGACTTTTATTCTATCAACATAGAAGCGCCTTTTTTTTCACAAGCTTTTGCAAGGTTTTTGAGCAGCTGATTAAGAAACTCTTCGTCCATTTTAAGCCACTCTTCTTTTTGCAGCCCTTCTACGATATAGGAAGAGAAAACCCACACGTCGTTTTTGATGGCAGAGCGATTTGTTTCAGCGATTACGGTTAATGCCTTGATGACAGCAGACATCACGGAAACATCTTCTTTCCCATAATGGCGAATTTGGTAGAATGCTTTGTACAAATAATCCATAAAAGAAGGTTTTTCTAGCATGACGCGAATGCACCCTTCTTCATCGTAATAACAAGGAGAAGAAGAATAGCTTTTTCCAAGTTTAATAAACACTTGCGTGAGCTGTTCAATGCAGTTAATGGCTGTTTCAGGATCATTAATAGCGGGTGAAATAGCTCTTAATGCAATTTCACTCAGCTTTTGAATCCCTAACTTCACATCTTGAATCGATTCTTGATCATTTGTAATAAACAAACAATGAAGAAATTTTTCGTGTTCTAATGATTGATCGTGATGGATCACGCTTAGCAGAGGTGTGTCTTCTTCGACATACTCACCGGGTGCTTTTTCAAGTTTCACAATAACGTTATATTTAGATGCTAGTGTAGTTAAATGCTTGAGTTCAATATAGTGGATATATCCTTGTTTGTTACTTTTAATTTGCAGCGTGTTTTCACTATCAAAATTAAGCTGTTCTTCATTTTTTGATTGAGGTGATTTTTGCTGTTCTAGTTGTCGTTCTTCAATGGTTAGCATCGTTTTTTTGGCAATGTTTGAAATTAAGTTGCCGACTTTAATCCAGTTAATAACATGATGAATTAAAAATACAAACATACCTAGACAAATGAAAGCTACCAAAATGGCTAGTGAAGGCACAATGAAAGTGTTGCTGACTTGATTGCTTCGAACTTGAATAAGTAGTACAAGCACGTACACATACCCACCGATAAAAGTGCCAAGCACGCGCTGAGTTTTGGCATCTGTATTAAAATTTTGAATCGTTCTAGGAGAAAACTGACCTACAAACGTAGTCAGTACCACTAAAACAGAAGAAAACGTAATCGTCGTCATCGTTAATAAGGAATTTGATACTGAACTCAAAATAGTATGAGCAAGCTCTTTATCCGTTAGAAACACGGAAGGAACTAATTTTAACCATTGTTTATGAGCTGTTAAATATCGATCTAAAAATGTACTAATAGTGGCTAAAACAAAAGCAACAATTCCATATAAAGAAGGAGTGATCCAAAAATTAGCTTTTATTCGGTTTTGCTGTAGATTTATTGACATAACGAAATCTCCCGTATCATGATTTAATAAGTTCGGCCTTCTTTTAGCATGGAGAAAAAAGTTAGTCATACTTATCCACCTATTATTACCCGCATCTGCATGTAAAAAACTTCTTTAAGAAAAGTTTTATCATTCATTTGTAAGGGGTAGAGATCAAAAAGGAGGGGAGAGCCGTGGCATTTGATTATTCACTTGACTTTGAGCATATCGATTTTAGAAAACATCCTGAAAAGTATAGAGTAGGAAAAGGAGAACAAGGAGTTCTCCTTGTGGAGCCGTATAAAAGTGAAATTCTTCCTCATTGGCGTTTTCGAACACCTGAAATTGCTGAGGAATCCGCGGACGCCATTTATCAGCTTTTTTTAACCTATAAAGAAAAAAGCGATTTTGTTGGAATGGACATGGCCCGGAAATTTCTCCAAATGGGATATACGCGATCCAGGCGCTACGCGAACTACAAAGGCGGAAAGAAATATAGCAAAGACGGAGAGCGTAATGAACGGCAAATTGATGAACAAAAAGCAAAATCGGCGGCTATTTTTATGAAAAAATGGAAGGAGGTACGAGAGAATAAAGAGTACTTGACATTTAAAAAAGAGCATCAAAAAAAGTACGGATAATCAGCTGTTATCCGTACTTTTTTCCTTTGTTATTTCGATTCGTTTAATATGGTGATGTTCAATATCAATGACTTTAAATGAAAAACTTTCGTTTGTGATGCTGTCACCTTTAGCAAGATCAAACTTTTCGGTCAGCATCCAGCCGCCAATGGTATCAACGTCTTCTTGCTCAATATTTGTTCCGAGTAAGTCATTTACTTCTTCAATCAACACCTTCGCATCGAGTACGTAGTGATTGTCACTAATTTTGTGTACGTCCGGTATTTCATCATCATCAAATTCATCACGAATTTCACCAACAATTTCTTCTAAAATGTCTTCTACCGTTACAAGCCCTGTTGTTCCTCCGTACTCGTCTATTAAGATGGCCATGTGAATTCTGTCTTTTTGAATTTTAAGCAATAAGTCGTAAATGGCGATGGAATCAATGACTTGAATGATGGGTTTCATATACGTTTGCACGGTACGTGGTTTAATATCATCTTCTTTTATGTAATCCGCTAATATTTCTTTAATATTAACTAATCCCACCACTTGATCTTTGTTTCCATCTACAACTACTGGATAGCGAGTATATTGCTCTACTCTAGCCATTTTTAAGAATTCTTCTATCGTTTCATCTGCTGATACGCTAACAATTTCCGTACGAGGCACCATGATTTCTTTAGCCGTACGATTATCAAATTCAAAAATATTATTCATGAACTTAAATTCCGATTGATTAATTTCACCGCTCTCATAGCTTTCAGATAAAATAATTCTAAGTTCTTCTTCACTATGAGCTACTTCGTTTTCAGAAGCTGGCTTCAGGCCGAATAATCCGACAACGCCTCTTGCTGAGTGGTTTAAAAGCCAAATAAACGGATAAAGTAACTTAGAAAAAAGAATAAGAGGACGGGAAAATAGCAGCGTCACTTGTTCGGCTTTTTGAATCGCCACTGTTTTGGGCGCAAGTTCTCCAGCTACCACATTTAAAAATGTGACAACCGAAAAAGCAAGAACAAAAGATATGACATGCGAAAGTGATGTAGCAAAAGGAAGCATGTCAATAAGCGGTTCTAATAAATGACCTACCGTAGGTTCACCTATCCAGCCTAGACCCAGTGCGGTAACCGTAATGCCCAGCTGTGTGGCTGAAAGATAACCATCTAAATTTGATACTACTTTTTTTGCTGCTAAAGCGTTCCGGTTTCCTTCTTCAATTAACTGGTCGATTCTAGTCGACCGTACCCTAATGACGGCAAATTCCGTTGCAACAAAAAAGGCTGTTAATATAATTAATACGATGAATAAAATGACATTTACTGTTTCCAAATTTATCTCCTTACCCCGTTGAAACGGATAAGGGAACACCTCCCTTATAAAAGTTTGATGAGCTGATTTATATGGTAAATAAAGAATATCATGTATACTGTTCCCTTAATGTCCGTAGAAATAAACTTACCGAAAAGAAAGAGCACTTTTTAATAACCCACAACATTTTTTGGCACAAAAAGCGTAAACTAAACACTATAAAATAAATGAAAAGAGATAACGTGATACCTTTAAAAGGATGTAAATAGAAGTAGGAGTCGATTGTTTTCATGGAATTTTTTCTGACGATATTAGTCTTATTGGCTTTGATTGGTCTATCTAATATCATTAATCATTTTGTACCATTTATTCCTGTTCCATTAGTTCAAATAGCTTTGGGAGCAGGGCTTGCTATCTTGCCATTTGGTGGAGATGTACATTTAGAGCCTGATTTATTTTTTATTTTATTTATTGCCCCGCTATTATTTAATGATGGGAAAAACGTGTCAAGAGCTGCTCTTTGGAAGCTTCGTACACCTATTTTATTACTAGCGCTGGGACTGGTTTTTGTAACGGTGGCAGTAGGGGGATATTTAATCAATTGGCTGATCCCTTCCATTCCGTTACCGGCGGCATTTGCACTAGCCGCTATTTTGTCCCCAACAGATGTAGTGGCTGTTGGAGCTATGGCGAGCCGAGTAAAGCTGCCTAAGCGAATTATGCATTTGCTGGAAGGCGAAGGGCTGATGAATGATGCCTCTGGTCTTGTAGCGTTTCAAGTAGCAGTAGCTGCTACCGTAACGGGCGTCTTTTCGATAGTAGATGCTACATTTCAGTTCCTTTGGGTAGCGCTGGGCGGTTTGTTTGTAGGAGCATTTATCGCTTTTTTGATTATCAGACTGCGTGTACTTGTTCGACGTTTAGGAATGGAAGATATTACGATTCATATGTTAATACAAATTCTAACTCCATTTGTTGTCTTCTACATTGCTGAACATTTTCATTTATCAGGAATCTTGGCAGTTGTAGCAGGCGGCATTGTGCATGCGATTGAGCGCGACCGAGAAGAATCACCTAATCAGCAGCTTAAAGTAGTATCAAAAAGTACTTGGACGGTTATTTTATATTTGTTAAATGGCTTGGTGTTTGTACTGCTTGGCCTGCAAATACCTAAAGTGGCGAAAGCAATTATTCAAGATCCAAACTTTAATAATGGACAAGTGCTTCTTTATATTTTGATTATTACTGTCTTTTTGCTTGTACTACGATTTATTTGGGTGATGGTGTCATGGTCAGTAGGCTGGTATTACAAAAATAACAAGCATCTAAAACCTGAGCCTCGTTCTATTGGCATTATTACGGTTTCAGGTGTACGAGGAGCGGTTACGTTAGCCGGAGCATTTTCGATTCCATATACGCTTGATAACGGCAGTGATTTTCCGGAACGCTCTCTGATTATTTTTCTAGCAGCAGGCGTTATATTGTTAACCCTAGTTGCGGCAAGTATTCTTTTACCTCTCATTGCGAAAACAGAAAAGGCGCCGAAGAAGCCTGAGCGCAATACAAAAGAGGTTAAAGCACGCATTAAAGTGCACAAAGCTGCTATTCAGCGGTTAAAAAGAGAAATGACCGAGGAAAATCGTGGAGCAGCCCTTTCGTTAATTTCAACGTATAATACAACGATTAATAATATCATCGTTAAAACTCATCCTTTAGAAGCCTCTGAAAACAAACAGTATGAAGAAGAAATTCGATTGCTGGCTCTTCAGGCCAAGGGGAAATTGGTGGAAAAGCTATTAAAAGAGGAAAAAATAGAACGTGAGACAGCGTATATTTGTTTGGAACATACGCACAAGCTTGAAATGGCTGTAACCAATCGTGTAAGGTACAAATTATTGGTGAGCTGGATGAGGTTTAAAAAAGTTTTATTATTACTAGTCCGAATTTTTTCACCGAATAAGCAGGCGTTAAGAAAACAAAGCTTGCGAAGAAGAAGCAAAGTGAACAAAGTACGTATTCAAATGATTGAAGAAGCGATAAAGGTCATTAAAGAAAATATGAACGAAGAAAATCGAATGATTTCACTTGCTATTATTAGCGAATACCATAGGTCCATGGCAAGACTTAGAAAAGAGAGTACGGAGTATAATTCACGCAAACGTAAAAAAACAACGAGAGATTTATGTTATAAAGCGTTTCATACCGAGCGGGAAACGGTGCAAGAACTTTATGAAAAAGGAGAAATCACGCGTGAAATCGCTCATAATATCCGAAAAGATATCGCTTTGCGTGAAGCATTAACAATTGAAGAAAATGGTTATTAAAAAGTCGCAGAGAGTAGTCTCTGCGACTTTTTCTAGTAAGTTTCATTCTATTGCTTTTCAAATAAATAAAGCTTTCCGTTAACAGCAATATCAAACCGAGGCCCTTTAAAGCCGCGTTTTATAAGTTCTTTACGCATAAACTTCATAATGCCTCCGTGGCTGACAATCAGCAAATCGTCTTCTGACTCGGAAATGGCGCGATCTAGCACTGCTGCCACTTTTCTCTTAGTCTCAGCCATATCTTTACGAGCTTGTTTGTTGATGAGTCCGGACGTGCGAAACAGTAATGCCCATAGGATAAAAGGAAGTTTAAATTTTACTGGAATAATAGGCATAGGTATTTCTCTAAGTTCAGGAAGAAGCGTGATCTCTTGTTTATAAATGTGCTTTGCCGTTTTGTGTGCTCGCGGCATATCGCTTGAAAAACAGCGTTTCCATTGGATATTATTCAAATCAGTCTCTCCATACGTAATATCTGATTCATCATATTCCTGAAACCAAGCCACTAGTTCGTCAGTGGATAAGCGGTGGTTTTCTGGAAGACCTTTGTTTACTTTGTAATGACGTACTAATGCTACTTTCATTGTGAAATCTCCTTAAAATCTAAGCGCCAAAAACACTTATTCGGCGCAGCTTGATTTTCTTATTTAATGTTATTTTCATCATGCTGCACCTCCTTTCAAATATTTGTAAAATAAGTATAAAATGGATTAAGAAAATTGTAAATACGGTATAGAAGAAGATTTTGAGATAGAATAACTGGAAAATGAAACCTTTTTATAACATAAAACGTATTACTTATAGATAATTCAAACAAATTGAAATACATATAAAAGGGTGGATTACAATGATGGATACAGAGAGAAAAGTGAACATCAGAGAAGAGTTTGGAATTTTATTTGCACAAGGGGATTTTAAGAAACTTTATGATTGTGTAAGCGAAGAATTTAAACGTCAAGTTTCGCTTCAGCAATTTTTGGAGCAGAGCAAATTGTTTAATCAAGGAGAACAGTTCTACAGACTAGAAACAAATCTCTATTTAACTCCTCAAGTTGAGCAGTTTATTTGGTTAAATTCTACGCAGACAAAATTCATCAGCGTTATGTTTGATGAACATAACATTATACAAGCACTTGTGATTGCTCCTATAGAATCATTTTCAGAGAGAGATCGATGGAGTACAAACAAATATACGATGCCGATTCAAAGTGAATGGTTTGTCTATTGGGGAGGAAAGCATGAGGTGTTGAACTATCACCATCCAGTCGAAAACCAAAGGTATGCGTATGATTTAGTCGTGAGAAAAGGAAAGCAAAGCTATAAAAATGATGGAATGAAAAACGAAGATTACTATGCCTATGGAAAAAAAGTTGTAGCGCCGCTTGAAGGAGTCGTTATCACAGCAGTTGATGGTCAAGAAGATAATGAAATTGGACATACGAATAAAAAAAATCCTTTAGGAAATCACGTTATCATTGAGCATGAAGGAAAAGAATACAGTGTGCTTGCGCATTTGAAGAAAGGATCGGTTTCTGTGAAAAAAGGAGACGTGGTTCGTAAAGGAACGCTGCTCGGAAGGTGTGGAAATTCCGGGAATTCATCCGAACCCCACATTCATTTTCACGTCATGGATGCCTCTGACATCGAAACGTCAAAAAGTTTGCGAATTCGGTTTCATGCGGCCGTTGAACCGATTCGCGGAGATACGGTTATTCCATTTTTTAATTGATTAAAAAGCCATAGCGTTTGCTGTGGCTTTTTATGCAAGGCTTTCCTCAAATATAAAGTCAAGCAGCCGTTGAAACAAGTAAAGGATAATAGCTACGGTAGTCATGACAAGGAAAAGTCCAAAATGACTGATATCATACAGATTATAAAGCCCGATTTTAGCGAGAAAAGGAACAATAACATAACCATGAATCAAATCTAAAATAACGTTAACAATTATGTACAAGATAAATCCGGGATACGTAAGGTAAAAGACAAAGATCGTAATCACAATATGAAGGCAATAAATCGTTGCTCCCATGTTAGTAAGAAAAAATACGTTTTCTTGAACCGTCCACCAGTGCATTTTTTCCGCTACTTGATAGGCGATTGTCATCGTTAATGCAGCAAATAACCCTACAGTAAAAAATCGTTTAACACGCTGTTTATCAAGCAACAGCAGTAAAAACCATGGAATAACAAGAATCCCCCATAATATAATTTGATTCATTCATCTTCCCACCTTTTATTTATCAGTAGTTCTTAGTGTAAGAAAGAATTGTAAAAATATACGTTCTATAAAGAAAACGTTTACAATCAGGTTGCTTCTCTATATACTAAATCTTGAATACTTGTATACAAGTTGGCTAAGGAAGTGATGACACATTAAAAAGGTAACCTACCCGGAAAGATGGCTTCGCGGAGCGTCGCTGGGAGAACAAGTTGTAAGCAAATTAAGAATTCAAATTATGAGCGGCGAGCTGAAGAAAGGAGCCATACTATCGGAAAATCAGCTCTCGGCAGAATTTGCAATGAGTCGATCTCCTATAAGAGAAGCGCTGCGAACCCTTTCAAACGAAGGACTCATTGATTTACAGCGAATGGGAGCAGTTGTTATTGGTTTAACAGCTAGGGATTTAAACGAGCTGTACGATGTTCGTCTGCTTTTAGAACATTTTGTCCTAGAACGTTTATCTGAAGTCAACCATGATTCGCTTATTAAAAAGCTTGAGCAAAGCATTGATCAAATGAACATGGCAGCTAAATACGATGACTATGTAGAGTTTGCTTATCAAGATTTGCGGTTTCATGAGCTCGTGATTATCGAAGCAGACCACAAGCGGATATTAAAATTGTGGGAAAGCATCCGTGAAATTATTTTAGCTGCTCTTTTAATTACCACTGAAAAAAGATTTCAAGATGATAAAGCAGCTGTGCTCCCACTGATAAAGCAGCATCATGAAATGATTAAAGCATTAAAGTCTCAAAATACAGAACGTATTCAAGATGAAGTGAAGCGTCACTTTGAAGACACGCGAAATACGATAACAGCTTCACTTTTGAATGAAGCATAAAAAAGGATAAAAGATTTAAAATGTTTTTGGATCTTCTTATCTTCAACCTGTCGACAAGTATACAAGGGGGATGGAAAAATGAAAGCAGGTGTCTACGTTTCAGAAACAAAAGCCGTTATGCAGCAAAAAGCGAAACCGGTTATAAAAGAAGGAGAAGCGCTTGTAAAGGTATCTCATGCTGGAATTTGCGGAACGGATATGATGATTTATTTTGGAAAACACCCTAGAGCAAAAGCGCCACTTATTATGGGACATGAATTCAGCGGAGTTATAGAAGAGATCCGAGGGGAAACGGAATTTTCTTTAGGTGACCGCGTAGCAGTTGAGCCTACGCTTAGCTGCAGAACGTGCGAAGCCTGTGTAAGAGGACAGTTTCATGTTTGTAAGAAGTTAAAACTAATCGGCATTGATCAAGATGGAGGGTTCGCGGAGTACGTGGCTGTTCCAGTGAACCGCCTTCACCTCTTGCCAGAGAAACTGTCTAGCCCGCATGCAGCTCTTGCAGAACCTGTAGCGGTTGCCGTACACACAGTACGACGCTCGCGGTTGAAAATAGGGGACCAAGCTGTCATTTTAGGGGCAGGACCTATTGGACTGCTGATCGGGATGATTGCGAAACGAGCAGGAGCAAAAAAAGTAATGATCTCAGATATTAGTTCTTATCGCTTAACTAAAGCGAAAGAACTTGGCTTTATACCAATTGATGCAGCGAAAAAAGACGTCGTAAAAGAAGTGTGCTTGCTTACGAATGACGTCGGTGCAGACGTTGTATTTGAAGTAGCCGGAAATCAAATTACAGCAAAACAAATGGTTGAAACAAGCCGTATTCAAGGAGAGATTGTGGTGGTAAGCGTATACAAAAACGCTCCAGAAGTAGATTTAGCAGCGATGCACTTTAAAGAAATTTCATTAACTACAACGAGATGTTATACAAAGGAAGATTTTCAGACGGCTATTGATTTACTGGCAAACGGTGAAATAGCAGCAGATTCTTTAATTTCTCATAAACTGCAGCTTGAAGATATTCAAGCAGGGTTTGAGTTTATGCAGCGGCCTGATGAATCACTTAAGGTTTTATTTGCACCAAATGGAGAGGAGAATGAACAATGACAGTAGATTTATTTTCTTTAGATGGTAAAGTAGCAGCGATTACGGGAGCAACAAGAGGAATTGGAAGATCAATGGCGATTGCTTTGGCAGAAGCAGGTTCGGATATCGCTCTTCTGCAGCGATCAAAGGAATTTCTTGGAGTAAAAGAAGAAATTGAACGTCTCGGAAGAAAATGTTTTATTGTTAATTGTGATCTAGAAAATGCTTCTGAAGTAAGCGAAGCGATCTCATCGGTTGTTGCTTATTTTGGAAAGCTCGATATTTTAGTGAACAACGCTGGCATTCAAAGACGTTCACCCGCTGTAGACTTTCCAGAGGAAGATTGGGATGCTGTTATGAATGTCAATTTAAAAACCGTATGGTTGTTATGTCAGCAGGCGGGCCGCCAAATGCTTAAACAAGGAAGCGGAAAAATCATTAATATGGCATCTTTGCTTTCTTACCAAGGAGGTATTACCGTTCCGGCCTATGCTGCAGCAAAAGGCGGAGTTGCTCAGCTTACAAAGGCTTTATCTAATGAATGGGCAGCAAAAGGCGTAAATGTTAATGGAATTGTACCAGGGTATATTGCTACTGATATGAATGAAGCACTTATTAACGATAAAACGCGCAGCAGACAAATCATTGAACGTATTCCCGCAGGCAGATGGGGGCAAGCAGATGATTTTAAAGGAGCGGTTGTCTTTTTAGCATCTGATGCATCTGCCTATATTCATGGGCACTTACTTGCTATAGACGGAGGCTGGCTAGGAAGATAACGCATGAATGAACGAATTTTTTCATATCATGAACAAACTTAATTAAAAGGAGCGTTCGTGGTATGAAAAGGTGGATGTTAAATCTGGGTATTGCTGTCACAGTGCTTATAACTGCTTGGACGGTGTATACAAAGCCTGAAGAGAAAGAGGTTTCGCTATTTTCTTACAATCAGCCTTCTATAGTTGTTCAAAAAGAAAGCACAGACTTTGAAAAAGCGTTAAAAGCTTTTTTAATGCAGCATGGCTTTCAAGAAGTTAGGGTGCTGAATAACTATGCGGAAGCTCAAATTCTGATTCTTCTGCCCCGCGAACACCTTTCTTCCCGTAAGAAAAGAGAAATTCAGCAAATGGTAAATCAAGTTGCCAAACAGTATCACGTTCATCCTGATGTAGTTAATGTTCAGTTATATGAAAAAAAGTAAAAAGCCTTTTAAAAAGGGGAATCCCCCTCGATAAAAGGCTTTTTTTACTCTTTTTTCTTCTCTTGTTCAGCGAGCTCTTCTTGTCTTTTAAAATGTGATTTTCCTAACGCATACACAAAACTAAAAAACAAAGGAAGTAAAATAGTCAGCAGCACAAGGCGGGTAAGCATATCGCCCAAATCATTTCTTGTTAAGTAAATATTAATAGCTGCAATGACAATATAAATAAAAATACCGAGGTTTCGTAAAAATCTCTTTAGCATAGATGCATTCATTTTTTCACCTTACTTTTATATACTCACATTTAAGGTAAAGGAAACGATTCATAAAAGCAACCTATTTACTACAAAGCAAGAAGGAATATAGGAATTTATAATGAATATTTATAGGTTGCCTGAAAATCATGGAAATAAAAATCCTAACATGAAGTCGTTTTATAAAGCAGCTCGCTCCGAGTACACTGAATGCGCCGAGTCAGCTATAAACAGCTGCCTTCTCTTCAATCAGCTTTATTTCTTAAAAAGGTAAGGTGATAAGATGAAAAGAGTACTGGTAATGGGCGTTTCTCCAGGAGTAGGAAAGTCTACCTTTGCCAAGAAATTAGGGGAAAAGCTTGATCTAGAAGTATATCATTTAGACAGCCTGTATTGGCAGCCTGGCTGGAAGGAAAGAGACAATGATAGCTTTAGAGAATTGCAGGAGCACATTGTAAAAAAAGACAGCTGGATTATCGACGGGAACTACAGCAATTCGTATGACCTGCGAGTGAAGCGTGCAGATACCATTATTTATTTAGAGCTGCCGCTCATCGTTTGTGTGTACCGAGTAATAAAGCGGAGAATCGTATATGCAAGAAAAACGCGTGAAGATATGGCAAAAGGATGCCCTGAAAAAGTAGATTGGTCATTTTTTACGTTTATTCTTACTACGTATCGAGAGCGGCAAAAAAAGATGAGAAACCGGTTTAAAAAGCTTAAAAATGATGAGGATTGCAAGATTTTTATGCTGATGAACAGAAAGGACATCGAGAACTATATACAAAACCTCTAGGGGGAGTATGTGCTGAATTTTGAACAAAAATAACCACGTAATAACTTTGCTTGTTACGTGGCTTTATTAAAAAAACAATTATTCTTGCGTAATCTTCAACATTCCTTCTTCGTCGAGCGCAACCGTTAGAGAATGATTGACCTTTGCCATTAATGGATGAACTTCAGAGTCTCGGTTCGAAAAAAACCACCGTCTTTTAGGCGTCCCTACAAGAAAAAACGCACTGTCGCTTCCTAAAAAATTAAATGTAGCGTTTAATAGCCTGTTGTTACGTACGGTGATACCGGAGTTGATAAGCTGTGTTCCTACAGAGTGGACATGAGGAGTTGTCAAGTTGATTTCTCCTATGCTTAAAAGCGACTTAGAAGAAAAGGGTTCCTTGGATGAGGGGCAGTCCGAATGTCTTGAAATGTATTCAACAATATTATGAGCAGGGTCTTCAAAATAAAACGAATGAGCATCAAACGCTTCAAAATAAATCTCATCTTTCTTCTCTTCCGTATTGAGGAAGACTCTCTGAGTAGCCCATTGCTTTGCTTCCATAAAGCGGTTTGCTGGAATATTAAAAGCAAAATGGTAAAAGGGCTTTGTATGTAGAGAACTTTCTTTAAAGGTTAGCTCACTTTCACCAACCTTGATGGAAAAAGAACGCGGTGAAACGGCGGTTAATGGAAAATCGAGAGAATTTACATAAAAATCCTTCATTGTGTCCAATAAGTGGGTGTACAGGACAGCTTGATTAATAATCATAAACCATTCCCCCTCGTTTAAGCGTTGTCTAAAATGGTATTACACAAATTTTTCGCTCTCTTTTTGATTACTGGTTTTCCAGTGAAGCTGAAAAGAGCCTTTATGCTCAGAGCCTACAAAATTAATACGATATCTCCTCGTTTTTTCAGGTGTTAAATAAAGAGAGTTATTAGTCATTTCAAAAAATCGTGTCTGTTTTGGATCTTCTACGTACAGGGACAGGTCTCCGCTTTTGGTATTTTTAGATAGCGTAAAAGCGTAGGTTACACCTTTTTTGAGTTTAATGCTCCGGGAGTAGCAGCCCGTAAAGCTGTCGTACTCGCCAAAAAAAACCTCACTTCGTTCCTTTTTTATTTTTCCTCCTACAATTTGATTTTCCTGACCGTTAAAGTTAATAAGTAAAAAAGCGATAAGAACAATAAGAAAACTATATTTAAACATAAAAACCTCCATCTACTAAATTATAGATTGTTTTGGATTTCGTCAAATAGTGTTATAGTTTAAAAGGTAAAAATTAACAAAAAACGAATTATCTTTTTGCATGTTACGTCTAACAGAAAGGAGAAAAGAATTGACTCAGCGTTTTTATCTTTTAGCAGCAAGTCAAGTAACCGCAAATGTAGGTTTTGTTCTTTATACAATGGCTGTCACTTCCTATATAAAGGAAAACACCGGTTCAACAGTTCTTGCGTCGATGATTACGATGACGAGCTTACTTGCACGGCTCCTTAGCGGCCTTAGCGTGCCTTTACTAGCCGATACGTATAAATCCATTCACATTATGCGGTCTGTTCAAGTGATGCAGATAGGGATGCTTGTTGGATTGTATGTGCTGCTTACACAAGAATTTACAGTCACAGTACTAACGATGGGTTTTATCATTGTTGGAATCATTTCTTTTTTTAACGGCTTTTTTTCCATTTTTAAAACGTCAGTTGTACGCAGCTTAGTAAATGATAGTCAAAGAATGCAGGCGAATAGCTTGCTTTCAACAATTGATCAGACTTTTCTGTTTGCAGGGTGGTCGCTTGGTGGTTTCGTTTTGTCCTTAACGGGATCCACTCAGTCTCTATTTATAACGGCAGGTCTTCTATCGATCTCATTTGTTTGCTTACTGTTTATAAAAGAAACCCATACATATAAACAAACACAAAAGCGAAGAGCGGCAAAATTAATGGAAGGATGGCGCTTTTTATGGATACATAAACGCATCAGAGCCCTCGTTATAATGGACATCATCGAGTCGCTTTTTGGAACCATTTGGATTGGAGCTATTACTCTTTCTTTTGTGAAAGAAGTGCTTGAAAAAGGAGAAGCGTGGTGGGGGTATATAAACGGTGCGTATTATTTTGGAAGCATAGTTGGAGGAATTATTGTGTACCGAATGCCTTCTATGGTAAAAGGAAGGCTTTTGCTTTTTATGTTCGCAGGCTCACTCGGTTATGCTGTTTTAACCGGTTTTTACGGTCTAGTAACGAACCCGTATCTAGCTTTAGTACTTTTGATAATGATGGGTCCTGCCTATCAGCTTCGAGATGTAGCTCAGGAAACCATTTATCAAAATACCTGCAGCAACGGGATGCTTCCTAAAGTAATAGCGGCAAAATCAACTCTTGTACAGGCTGTATTTATACTTTCCATAGCATTTGTAGGGACAGTAGCCGACCTGTTTGGGGTAAGGTTTGTATATCTATTTTCAAGCTTCATGTTACTTTTAACGGCTCTAATAGGCATGGCAGGATTAATGTATAACAAGCATTCTATCGAAATAGACAAGACACCTGCTGAACGGAGAGGAGGTATATGAGAATCATTAGGATAACGTAGCTTGTGGAGCATGATATAAAAGAGCTGTTAATAGAAAACCAGGAGGAAGGCTTTTGCTTTCTTACCAAGCTAATAGTGGAGTATAAAAACGGGCAAAACGTATTTAACAAAATAGGCGAAAGATTGTGGGAAGTTTACGGTGAAAAAAACAAATTAATTGGCGTAGCCGGCCTTAATCAAAATCCTAACAGTCAGTATGCTAACGTTAGAAGAGTAAGAAGGTTTTATGTTTCAGCTCAGTTTCGTAGAAAGGGTGTAGGCAAACAACTTTTAAAAGAAATTATTCACTATGCAGAGAATTATTACGACAGTCTCGTTCTCTATACAGACACGGACAAAGCGAAACTATTTTATGAACGAAACGGTTTTAAACGCGTATACAACGCGTATACAATCAGCATAAAATGACTCATGAATATAAACTGAAAAATGTTCATTAACCAGCTTAACGGGTGTTTAATTCAATTAGGGCATTAAAATAGTATACTAATAAAGCTCAGAAAAATCTGAGCTTTATTGGCATGCATCAACCGAACCCGTTACTCTTTTTAGTTTGCTCTTTTAAGTTTAAGAGCTGTTTTAGGAGCAGGGCTTTTTTTGACAATATACAAACCGCTAAAAATAATAAGTCCTCCAAGCAGCTGCATAGCATTGATGGTCTCTCCGATAGCTACAGCAGCAAAAACAACGGCGAACAAAGGAATAACATACATGTAGACCATTACTTTTGTAGAGCCAATTTTTCCAATTCCTACATACCACATCACCAGTCCGTAAACCGTCACGAACAAAACAGAGTATGCCAGAGAGCTCCAGCTGCCTATATCTGTTGGCCATACAAGTGTTTGATAGGTGAAAAGACAGTAGACAGTAAGCGGAATAGCTCCGATTAAAGCAGACCAGGCAGTCACGCGCAAAGCAGAATATTTTACGACTAAAGGTTTTGCTAAAATTGGGTACCAACCCCAAGCAATGGCTGCGACAATCCCCATGATGTTTCCGAACCATGCAAGCTGCGACAGCGCATGACTAGAGTGACCAAACAGCAGTACAAACGCAGCCCCGAAAAAAGCAAGCACAGAGCCTAGCTGTGTTTTTAACGAAAAAGCTTCATGCTTATATAATATAGCTAGGATTCCTGTGAAAATAGGAGACATCGAAATAAGTAAAGAAGCATTTGTAGCTGTCGTATACTTAACAGATACCATAAACAGCGTTTGATAGAGCGTAACGCCTACTATACTGACCGCTATTAAACGTCCCCAGTCTTTTTTTTCGATCCGAATGCCTCGCTCTATTATTCCTGTAATAAGTAAAAGAATAGGAGCAACCATTATAAAACGCAGTGCGCTAAATTGAATGGAAGACATATGAGCAACTCCAAATTTTCCGATTGCATAATTGGCTCCCCAAATTAACGCCACGGATAATAATATCCATTCCAGCCAGCCTTTTTTCATGTAATCACCTCGAGTAAGTATAGAAACTAAATAAGTGCGAATATCCTTAGTTACAAAGTATACAGGAAGAAATTATGTAAAAGGTCAGCCAATTCAGCTATTTTTATCTCATCCACTTGTTTTTAATACAAATAAAAAAGCAGCTGCATTAGCTGCGTTCATGATTGTTATCCACATTGTTCTATCTCATCTAATCGCACAAGTTCGACTTTAAAAGCATGATCAATCGGTCGGATTTCACAGTATCCTGAATCATATACGTGAATCAGTACAAAGCGTTTTCCTTTATATAACACTTCTTTGTAGGCTGTCATGAGATACACCCTTTCTTTTCATAGGTTTGTTTTTCATTCTATGAACAAAAAACGGCGTAATTGCCTAATATAAAAAGAATTTTTAAGGTTGATAAAATTGCTTGGCAAAACGAGTTCGCTTATACTGTACTGTGATTCTATTTACGTATAAGTTCTAATTACTAGAACAGCTTTAACATATGGACAACGAAACCAAACAGCAGTACATAAGGAGCAGCATATGGATATTAACTATTTATATACATTCAAAGAAGTAGCGAAGTGGGGGAGCTATACACGAACGGGCGAGGAGTTAGGGTATGCTCAGTCAAGCGTTACCACTCATATAAAAAAATTAGAGGATCATTACGGTCAAAAACTATTTGAACGAACAGGACAAAAAATGAAGCTGACTCAGCCTGGTGAAGAATTGCTTTATTATGTGAATCAAGTAACCGAGTTATTAAATGAAGCAAAAGAGCGCCTTACTACGAACGAAGATGCTAGAGGAACCGTTTCAATAGGAACCGTGGAGTCGCTGGCCGCCTATTTTATTACACCGTATATTCGTGAATTAAAAAAACAGCACCCTTCTCTAAAGATTATGCTAGAAGCGGGTTTATGTCCAAATTTAACACAAGGAATTATTGACGGAAAGTATGATGTAGCCGTTTTGCTTGATCGCCTTCAAACATCTTCAAGTTTAGAAGTGATTCCTATTCGAAAAGAAAACATGGTTATGATTGCTTCGTCTTCTCATTCTTTTAGTAAAAGAAACAGCGTTCTAATGGAAGAGTTTGAGGGAGAGACCATTATTTTAACTGAGAGCGGCTGCCCTTATCGCACGCTTTTAGAAGAGATGATGCGCAGCAGCGGTATTCATATGCAATCGGTCATCTCGTTTAGCAGTCTTGAAGCGATTAAACAGTGCGTAGCGGATAATTTAGGTATTGCTCTTGTACCGGAAATAGCGGTAAAACAAGAGATGGAAAGTGGAAAACTGATTAAAGTCCCGTTTGACCACGAAGAATTTTATCTTTATTCACAGCTCATATTCAAAAAGAAAAAATGGCTGACGGCACCTATTCAACAATTTATTTCACTTGTTCAAGAAGGTTATCAAAAATATTGATAATAGATATAGAGAATCTTCAATAATGATGAAGTAGTTTTCGTGCTACACTTTTTATAAAACATGAAACTAGAGGTGTAGAACATGAATATATTTTTGCAGCACAATCCTACAAAATTATACTTTGGAAAAAATCAAATTACGAAGCTATCGCAAGAGCTTGCTTCTTATCATAAACAAGTAAACGTTCTGTTAGTATACGGAGGAGGAAGTATCAAACGAAATGGCGTATACGACGAAGTGAAAGCTGAACTTCAGTCTATTAACGCGGTTGTTCACGAGCTGTCTGGTGTAGAACCTAATCCTCGTTTGACTACGGTAGCTAGAGGCGTGGATATATGTAAAAAAGAAAACATTGATTTTCTTTTAGCCGTTGGGGGAGGAAGTGTAATCGATTGTACAAAAGCTATTGCAGCTGGAGCCGTGTATGAAGGAAATACATGGGATTTAATTACACGTAAAAAAGAGATTACAGATGCGCTTCCTTTTGGAACGGTATTAACACTTGCAGCAACTGGGTCTGAAATGAATTCAACTTCTGTTATAACAAATTGGGAAACAAAAGAAAAGCTCGGATGGACGTCTTCTCACGTATTTCCCGTCTTTTCTATTTTAGATCCGGCGTACACATTTTCAGTGCCGCGCGATCAAACCGTCTATGGAATTGTTGACAGTATGTCGCATGCGCTTGAACACTATTTTCATCGCACGGAAAATACGCCGATGATCGACGGCTTTACTGAATCTTTACTAAGAACGGCTGTACAAGAAGGTCCTAAGCTTCTTAAAGACCTGACTTCTTATAAGTATCGTGAAACGATGATGTATATCAGCACGACGGCGTTTAACGGAAGCTTAGCAAACGGAACGGACGGGGGAGACTGGGCTACTCACCGTATCGAACATGCTCTGTCGGCCGTATATGATATTCCCCACGGAGGCGGTCTTGCTATCTTGTTCCCTAACTGGCTGGAGCACGTCTTAAAAGAAGACCCTTCCCGTGTAAAACAATTGGCTGTAAACGTATTTGGCATTGATCCAGCAGGAAAAAGCGATGAAGAAACAGCAATGGAAGGAGCAAAAGCGCTTCGCACTTTCTGGAATGACTTAGGAGCCCCGAACAGCTTGCGTGACTATGATATTGATGATCGTGAATTTGATGCGATTGTTGAAAAGACCTTTGTAAAACCAGGTGTTGGCACTTATAAAGAGCTTGACTATGCAAGCGTTCGAGATATTCTAGAAAGATCCAAATAAAAAAAGACGAGCTGCCTGCTCGTCTTTTTTATATGTACTCAATAATCCATTAGAAAATAAAGAAAAAGAAAAAAGCACAGCACGATGCATCCTGCTCCTACCGTTATTTCGGAAAATCCTTGAATAAACGTACTTTTAGGACTGGCTCCTTCATTTTGCAGCTGAAATACACGTTTTCTTTTGCGCTCATGGATGATTACCAACGAACCAAAAGCAACCGATAATAAGGTGAAGAGTGGTACCGCGATTAAAAACAGCTTAATAGAATACGTCCAGTACGATATGTACAGCATATAATACATTGCTCCGGTACTTAAGGCAAAGAGTATTAGAGAAAATAAAAACCACTTCGTAAAACGGTTTTTGCTCATGCATTGTTCACTTCCTTATATCAAGTTCTTCTATGATCTAGATAATAAAAGCCGTCTACCATTTTACCAAAACTTTTTAGTACGTTCTATTTTAAAGGGAAAATAGGGTTTGCAAATTTCTTAAAAATGGTATAGTTCCTAGAATTATCCATGTTTACATACAAAAAACTGATGATAAATGAGGGAGAAGATGAACTATGGGGTGCGACGGGTGTCTGCCAATTAGGACAGGATATACGGTTTCTTTTCAGAAGTCAAACGATGTGAAGAAATTGGAAAGATACTTTAAAGATATTTCTCAAAATCAATGGAAGACTCTTGGAGAAGATATGTTCTGGATGAGGGAAGATATCTTTTGGAGTTTTATGGATTATGTTCATCAGCATCTAGACCCTCGGCATGTGTGGGCTGTAGAAGCCAAGCAGCGGAGCCCGTTTGAAAACCTGGGGGGTATGGAGCCAATCACCGTTTTTCAAAAAATGAAAGATGCCTTGTGGATTGATGAGCTGATTGAAGACAAGCGAATTTGCTCATATTATCAGCCGATTGTATCGATTGATCACGAACGCGTGCATATCGTTGGGCACGAAATTTTATCAAGAGGATTAGAAGAAGACGGAAGTATTATACCGCCTTTTAAAATGTTTGAAGCTGCTCAAATAAGAAATAAAACCTTCGCTCTTGACCGAGCCTGCCGCTTAGAAGCTGTAAAAAATGCTAGTATTATTGATCGTCAGCTGATTTTTATTAACTTTATTCCTACAGCAATATATAATCCCGAGCATTGCTTGGCATCTACATTTGCGTTAATTCAAGAATTGAATATAAAACCCGAGCAAATAGTGTTTGAAGTGATTGAAACGGAGGATGTTCAAGATATTGAGCATTTAAAAAACATTTTGAATTATTATCGTTCCCATGGATTTAAATATGCTTTAGATGACGTAGGGGTTGGTTATAACACGCTGAAGAGGCTTTTAGAAGTGGAGCCTGACGTGGTGAAGTTAGCATTTGAATTCACAAACGGAGTCAGTAAAAATGAGAAACAGAAAAAAGTGGCCCAAGAGATGTTAGCTATCACTCATAAAATGGGGGCGAAGGCTCTTGCGGAAGGGGTAGAGACAGAAGAAGATTTAAAATGCCTGATAGAGATGGGATATGATTTGTTTCAAGGGTATTATTTTGCAAAGCCTCATCCTACTCCGGTAAAAGAGATTCATTCTATTTACGTTTAGCAGCGAAAAGCAGAAGAATAGAAACTTCTGCTTTTCGTATGACTAAAGGTAAGAAAATTTAAAAAATAAACAATTCACTTTCATTTTGCTAAACAGTTTACAGGAGAAGGGAAGTGCTATAAGATGATAAATATTAATTCTTAGTATTTCTATCAGAAAAGGAGTTGATGATGTGGTACAAACGTTGCACTCATCATATAAATCAAAGCCGACTACTGTTGTAACAGAATTAAGCCCTATGCAAAAGCCATTATTTGCAGGAGGGGTTATAGCAGCAGTTATTTTATTTCTTGCGATTGTGCTCACGACTAATTGGACGCAAGGTGTTTTATTTATTATCGGCCTAGCGTTAGGGATGACGCTTCTATACGCACGTTTTGGCTTTACATCAGCATTTCGCCGCCTTGTATCTGTCGGCAATGTTCAAGGCTTGCAAGCGCATATGCTTATGCTTGCAATTGCGTCAACATTGTTTGCTATTATTTTAAGTACAGGCTTTAGCTTTACAGGGGTAACGCCAAAAGGATATGTTTCACCTGTAGGAGTAAGCGTGATAGTTGGTTCGTTTATGTTTGGAATTGGCATGCAGTTAGGAAATGGATGTGCCTCAGGGACGCTGTATTCGTTAGGCGGCGGCTCTTCTTCTATGATTTTAACGCTTTTAGCCTTTATTGTAGGTTCTATGTTTGGGGCGTATCATTTGCCATTTTGGCAAAAGCAACCTTCGCTTCCCCCTATCTCATTAGCTGAATCGACAGGTCTTGGTTATTTTGGAGCTTGGATTATACAGCTTATCGCGTTCGCAGCGATTTACTGGATTACGATTCAAATTGCCAAAAAGAAAAATCCGCCTATGATGAAACAGCTTCCTACTACAAAAGGGTGGACAAAGATTATTCGCGGCTCTTGGCCTCTATTCACAGCAGCGATTGTGCTGGCCGTATTAAATGCATTGACGCTTGCTGTAAGAGGAAACCCTTGGGGAATCACTTCTGCTTTTGCATTATGGGGTGGAAAAGCCATGATGGCAGCCGGGATAGATGTATCGAGCTGGGGATTTTTCCAAGGTGCAAATGGAGAAGCGCTAACGCAAAGTGTGCTAGCAGACTCTACCAGCGTGTTAAACTTTGGGATTATACTAGGGGCCTTCATTTCAGCGACGGCGCAAGGGACGTTCAAACCAGGAAAGATTAAGCCCGGAGTTGCGGGAGCAACTGTTGTTGGCGGCCTTTTAATGGGGTATGGTGCTCGTCTTGCTTTTGGCTGTAACATCGGCGCTTACTTTGGCGGCATTGCTTCATTTAGTCTTCATGGATGGGTATGGATGGTTATGGCAATGCTTGGCACAGGATTAGCACTATTTATCCGACCGATATTTGGACTCAAAAACCCTAAATCTAATGATTCGATTTGTTAAGTTTGGATAAAACCTTCTTTGCATGAGCAAAGGAGGTTTTTTATTTTAGGTGATGTTTGAAAACCTCTATATTTTTGTAAATTCCTTGACGTTTATCAAAGATCATCAGCTTTCTTCATAGCACTTGTATTAAAAAAAACTCTTGTTTTTAACTCAAAAAGAAGATTGGAATTTCCTTTTTTTATAAAAATTTCACTTATTTTGCCGATATAACAGGAAGATTGTATGTATTTGGCGAAATGAACATTAAACACCATGTCCAAACACAGTTATTAAAACGTAAAAAGGG
This sequence comes from Priestia sp. JV24, assembly GCF_025910025.1. Taxonomy (NCBI): domain Bacteria; kingdom Bacillati; phylum Bacillota; class Bacilli; order Caryophanales; family Bacillaceae; genus Priestia; species Priestia sp. JV24. The sequence goes on along the minus strand of NZ_JAPCIN010000020.1, from coordinate 65,529 downwards.
GTTTTAACGTTACATGAACAAGTATTTAAAAAAAACTGTTATTTATGGAAGTTTGTGTTTTTTACTGGGAGCGTGCGGAGGAGCAGGAGAACAAACATCTTCTGAACCGCAGAAAAAAGAAGAAGCTGTAAAATCTAAAGAAAAAGCGACAAAAAAAGAGAAAAAAGAGGGCATTAATACAACCATTAAAATTAGCGCAGCGGGAGATTTTACTTTGGGAAATGATGAAAGCTTCAGCTATGATTCTACTTTTAATGACGTAGCGGCAAGAAATGGCCTTCCGTATTTTACACAAAATGTAAAGTCGATTTTTGAACAAGATGATTTAACAACGGTTAATTTAGAAACGACGCTGACAACTGCGACTGAAAAAGCAAGTAAAACATTTCGTTTTAAAGGTGATCCTTCTTTTGTGAATATTTTAAAACAAGGAAGTATTGAAACCGTTAACTTAGCTAATAATCATACACGTGATTATTTACAGCAAGGATATGATGATACAAGAGAGAATTTGAAAAAAAGCGGAATAGGTTATTTTGGCTATGAAGATACATACGTCACCACGGTAAAAGGAGTCAAAGTAGGGTTGCTTGGATATCCGGGCTGGGATGACACCAAAGAAATAAGAAGCCAGATTAAAGACGGAATTAAGTCTTTAAAAGAAAAAGGAGCTAAAATTATCATTGTACATTTCCACTGGGGGTCTGAACGACACTATGTTCCTGATACAGCGCAGCAAGCATTGGCAAAGTATACAATTGATAACGGAGCAGATTTAATTTTAGGTCATCATCCTCATGTTGTTCAAGGAATTGAAGAGTACAAAAATAAATTTATTGTCTATAGCTTAGGAAACTTTATGTTTGGCGGAAACAAAAATCCAAGTGATAAAGATACATTTGTATTTCAGCAGAAGTTTACGATTAAAGATGGAAAGCTAACGACGAATAAAGACATCAACGTCATTCCATTCCGTATTTCTTCCACAACAGTGCGAAACGACTACCGACCTACGCCTTTAACAGGACCGGAAAAGGACCGAGTGAAAAATAAGCTGATTGATGTTTCCAATCAAATCAAACAAGAAAAGTGGACAGTTTACGATGAAGATAGTAAATGAGGCTCTCAGCATTGAGAGCTTTTTTTATAAAATAAAACAAAAGTAACCAAAAAAAATATATAATGTAAAAAAATAGATTAAAGGTGGAACTATGGTTAATATAGGTGATATGATTTTTCAAATTCTTATGCTGCTTATCCTGATAGGAATAGCAGGAGTAATAATTGCATTTATTATAGGCTTAAAAAGGTTGATTCAAAAGCAGGGGGCAAATGAAAAAAGGCTTCAGCGTATGGAGCAAAAATTAGATGATATGCTGAAAAATAAAGAGTCATGACTATACAGAAGCACTGTTAACACATCAGTGCTTCTGAACTTGACATTTTATAAAAAAGCAGTAAGATATGTATACATCGTTTATATAGGGAGGAAGTTACATGGCAAAGTCAAAAGCAAAAAAAATGCGTGATAAAATGACGCGTGAAGGAAAGCGAAATCCAGAATTAAACCGCAGCCTGTTTATATTTGCAGACATGGAAACGCGCAAAACCAAAACAAAGAAGGAAAAACTTCAGCATCAGCAAACAAAACATAAAAAACGATTATCAGACGGAGCGTACAGTACCGGAGATGATCGTTTTTTTATTGCGTTTCATACATCTACAAAATGAAAAAATAGCTTTTTGACTATCCATCTTCACTTTGCCTCAAACATTTTTACTGTAAACTTTCACAAAAAACCCTTATGATAGGAAAAGAAGGAGATGAACTAGGAATGCTTACGATTGAAAAAGTACCTAAAAGCCAAGCGGGCGTTTTGCAAAATTTGTATTCTCTTTATCTCCACGATTTATCTGCGTATACACCTTCTTTAGATATTCGCGAAGATGGAGCTTTCCATTTTGAAGAGCTGCCTCTGTTTTGGAAAGTAGAAGGCCTCTCGCCATACTTTATTAAAGTAGATGATAAGCTGACGGGCTTTTTTTTACTTCTTGAACAGCCCGCACTTCAGCAAGAAGCAGATTACTGCATCAATGATTTTTTTATCTTAAACAAATACCGAGGGCAGGGCATCGCTTCTAAAACGGTAAAAGACATTTTCTCTCATCGAAAAGGAACGTATATGATTATTGAGCTTGCAGGCAATAAGCGGGCTATTTCATTTTGGAAACATATTTATGAAAGCTTACATATTTCCTTTCAAGAAAAGAAAATTGAACTTGACGGAGAGCCAACTCTTATTCAAACGTTTAGTGTGTAAAACCTTTCTGGAAAACAGAAGGGTTTTTTATTTAAACTAAATATTAACAATTTTCAACAAATTATGTATAATTAAAGATGCTTGTCGACATTTATTCACAGGAGTATTCCTGTAAAGGAGGAGTAAAATGAAAGCGTTATCTAATTTCTTTACGGCGCTTGTGCAGCGCTTTTTACCTGATCCGTTTGTATTTGCTTTAATCCTGACGCTAATTTTATTTGTATCAGGTATTGTTTTTACTCCTCACGGGCCGATTGAGATGGTTCAGTTTTGGGGAAGCGGCTTTTGGAACCTTCTGGCATTTGCGATGCAAATGAGCTTAGTGCTTGTCACAGGGCATGCGCTTGCTAGCTCGCCGCTTGTAAAGAAGTGGCTTGTGAACATAGCACTGCTAGCCAAAACTCCGGCGCAAGGGGTAATTCTGGTCACGCTCGGCGCAGCTATGGCCTGTATGATTAACTGGGGGTTTGGCTTAATTGTAGGTGCGCTGTTTGCGAAAGAAGTAGCGAAGCGCGTGCCGGGATCTGATTACCGGTTTTTAATTGCCTGTGCTTACATAGGGTTTTTAACATGGCACGGAGGCTTGTCGGGTTCTATTCCTCTTGTCGCTGCTACACCTGGAAACCCAATGGAAAAAACGGCTGGACTTATTCCGCTGTCAGACACGATTTTTACAGGGTACAACTTATTTATTACCCTCGGGTTATTAATTGTCCTTCCTATTATGACAAGACTGATGATGCCGACGGGAAAAGAAGTGGTAGAAATTGATCCAAGACTGTTGGCGGAAGATGAAATGGCTCCGGCTACAGTTGTTGAGACAACTTCTTCTAAGCCAACATTTGCTGTACGCATGGAGAACAGCAGGTTTTTAAGTCTGACGATAGCGCTTCTTGGGTATTCATATTTAATTTATTATTTTGCTACAAACGGTTTTAAAATGGATATTAACACAGTGAATTTATTGTTTTTTACAACGGGTATTTTACTTCACCGCACGCCTTTATCCTATATGAATGCCGTTTCTAATGCTGCGAAAGGAACCGCTGGGATTGTGATTCAGTTTCCATTCTACGCAGGTATTCAAGGCATGATGGAGCTATCAGGCTTAGGCGGGAAGCTAACGAACGCGTTTATCTCGATTTCAAATGAAACGACATTTCCGTTTCTTGCGTTTTTAAGTTCTGGCGTTGTGAACTTTTTTGTTCCGTCTGGAGGAGGACACTGGGTTGTACAAGGACCTTTTATTATGCCGGCAGCTGAACAGCTCGGCGTAGATCCGGGAGTCGCTGCGATGGCCATTGCCTACGGAGAAGCATGGATGAATATGGCGCAGCCGTTTTGGGCACTGCCCGCACTAGCTATCGCAGGGCTCGGAGCGCGCGATATAATGGGCTACTGCGTGACGACCTTAATTGTATCAGGCTTTATTTTTGCTATAGGACTAACGTTTTTCTAATACGCAAAGGTCAGCTGAAAAGCTGACCTTTTTTCATTACTTTCTTTTTTCCGAGCGTATCTATCTACTTTATAAGTCAACTTCGCGCGTACTCCAGTCCCAGAATTCTTCCGCCAGTCGCTCATCTTTTGCTCTTGGAGAAGGAGGAGTCACGCGTTTTTTATAAAAATAAGCGCCGCTAATATGCGTTACTTCAGGGCTGTCTGCTAAATAAATAGCTGTTTCGGCACCTTCAAGAGGTGTTAAAAAGAAAGGGCGAAGCACGGCGTGAACGCTTTTTCCAAACCCCGTTTGACGATTAACGCCGATAGCGATAGAAACGGCTCCGGGGTGAAGGCAATTTACGGTTACAGAAGTGTCTTTTAGCTTTTTACTTAAATAGACCGTAAATAAATTATTCGCTAATTTAGACTTAGAGTATCCTCGCCATATTCCGAATCCTGTTGTTAAGTGAGGGTTGGTGAAGTCTATTTTTCCAGCTTTATGAGCACCGGACCCAACGTTTATAATGCGTCCTTGCTGAGATTTTTTCAGCGGATCTAAAAGTAAATTAGTTAATAAAAAGTGACCTAAATGATTGACACCAAGCATCATTTCGAATCCATCTTGTGTTGTTTCCCGCTTAACTGTCACGACGCCCGCGTTATTAATCAGCACATCAAGCATACTGTAGCGAGACGTAAAGTCATCACTGAAAGCCCGGATACTAGCGAGAGAAGCTAAGTCACAGGTCATAAGAGATATGGAATCCGATCCGCTTTGACGCTTCGCTTCTTCTAAAGCGGCATTTCCTCTTTCTTCATTTCGGCATACCATAATGACTTCGAATCCTTTTTTAGCTAGTTCAATCGTTGTAGCCAGCCCCATTCCAGAATTGGCACCCGTAATTAACGCTCGTTTTGCTGTCATGCGTATGTTCCTCCCAACTACATCTTTTTTTTAGTGTATAAGATAAGAAGATACGTCGTCCACTTCTAGCTTTTTCTTTTATTTCTTTCATGTTGTAAAAAAGGGCGTAAAATGTGCACCGAGGAGAAAATGTTGCACAAAGGTCAATATTTTACACCCTACTCGTCAATTAAAGCGGTTTCATAAATAACTGATTTCGCTAAAATAAGACATAGGGAGGTGCTAGTAAGATGAATAGCCAAAGTAAATTACAGGAGACAGAATATGTTCCTTTAGAGCAAGAACTTAAAAGAGAACCATCCATTAATACAAAAAAACGTAAAAATTTGAAAAATGTAGGTTTATTTGCTCTATTTGTAGGGCCCGCACTTTTAGCGTTTTGTGTGATTGTACTTATACCATTTTTTACAGGGATTTATTACTCGTTTACAGACTGGAACGGAGTAAACGGTACGATTAACTGGGTGGGACTTGATAACTTTAAGTACTTGTTCACCGAAGATAAGCAGTTTCAGCAATCGTTTTGGGTCACAACAAAATATACGGTCGTTGCGATTATCTTAACGAATGTGGTTGGGTTCGTGTTAGCAATCCTTGTTACTCAAATGTTAAAAACACGAAACATTTTACGTACGGTTTTCTTTATGCCGAATTTAATTGGCGGACTTTTACTAGGATTTGTATGGCAGTTCATTTTTGTAAAAGGATTTGCATCTATCGGACAAATCACGGGAATTTCGCTTTTTGAACTTCCTTGGTTGGGAGACGCAAAAACAGCATTTTGGGGCATCGTGATTGTAAGTGTATGGCAAGGAGCAGGCTATATCATGCTTATTTACACAGCAGCACTGCAAAACGTGCCGCAAGAGCTAATTGAAGCAGCAAAAATTGACGGAGCAAGCAGATGGCAAATTCTTCGTCACATTACAATTCCAATGGTAGCACCGGCAGTAACGGTTTGTTTATTCTTAACGATTTCATGGTCATTCAAAGTATTTGATGTCAACTTATCATTAACAAACGGTGGTCCATTCAAATCAACAGAAATGTTAGCGCTTAACATTTATACAGAAGCATTTGTTAATAACAGATACGGTCTAGGTGAAGCCAAAGCCTTAATTTTCTTCATCGTCGTAGCAGCAATTACAATTATTCAAGTAACATACACCAAGAAGAAGGAGGTTGAATCGTGATGGGAAACAAATATACGAGCAAAACCTTTATTGTTGAAATTTTAGCAGTCCTGCTTGGACTAGTGTTCTTGGTTCCATTTTATTACGTGCTTTCAAACTCACTGAAGTCATTTGCAGAAATTTTATCAAACACATCGGCACTGCCGACAACAATTCAGTTTCAAAACTTTGTTAATGCATTCAACCAAATGAATTACTTAAAAGTGCTTAGCAACTCGCTGATCATTACAGTCATTAGTAACGCAGTTCTAGTCATCTTCTGTTCAATGGCAGCTTACATGCTGGTTCGAACAAAGAAAAAAATCAGCAGCATTATCTTTATGGCATTCGTAGCGGCAATGGTTATTCCGTTTCAATCCATCATGATTCCGCTTGTAAAAGTAGCAGGAAACTTAAATCTGTTAAACAGCATCTGGGGTATTGTGATCATGTATTTAGGCTTTGGTTCTGGTATGACGATTTTCTTATACCACGGATTTATTAAAGGAATTCCAGTTGAGCTAGAAGAAGCCGCAATCATCGACGGATGCTCACGTCTAGGCGTATTCTGGAGAATTGTGTTCCCGTTATTAAAACCAATTACAGTAACCGTAGTTATCTTAAACAGCCTATGGATTTGGAATGACTTCTTACTTCCGTCTCTTGTTCTGCAAGATCCTGAGCTAAGAACGATTCCACTTGCGACATTCTTCTTCTTTGGTCAGTATACAAAGCAGTGGGATTTAGCACTAGCAGCACTTGTAATCAGTATTATCCCGCTATTAATCTTCTTCTTTGCAATGCAAAAACACATTGTTAAAGGAATTACAAGCGGTTCAATTAAATAATAGAAACGGCAACAGGGCTGATTTTGATGCTGAGGCGTCAAAATCAGCAGCAAATAGGGAGGAACGGAAAATGGCATTTAAAATGAAAAAATGGCCTTTAGCAGCAGGCGTTTTATCGGCTACGCTTTTATTTTCAACCGCGTGTTCAAACGAAAGCGCATCGGGTAATAAAAAAAGCGGCGGAGATCAAGTAGTAGTAGATGTATTTCAAGGAAAAGTAGAAATCGCTGATCAGCTAAAAGCTCTAACTGATCAATACACAAAAGAACATCCAAATGTGAAGTTCAATATCCAAACGGTCGGTGGAGGAGCTGACGGTGCAGCAGCTTTAAAAGCGCAGTTTGCGTCGGGTAATGCACCTGACCTTTTCACAAACGGGGGATATCAAGAGGCAAAAACGTGGAAAAATAAATTGGAAGATTTATCCGATCAGCCTTGGATTGATGATGCGTACGAAAATACACTTACACCAATGACGATGGACGGTAAAGTATATGGACAGCCAATCAGTCTTGAAGGCTATGGATTTACATATAACAAAAAACTGTTCAAAAAAGCAGGCATCAAAGAACTCCCAAAAACATATTCAGAATTAGAAGCAGCGGCTAAAAAGCTAAAAGCTGCCGGTATTACGCCATTTTCTATCGGCTACGGCGAGTGGTGGGTGCTTGGAAACCACGGCTTAAATATTCCATTTGCTAGTCAAAAAGATCCGGATGCATTTATTAAAGGGTTAAATGACGGCAGTACGAAAATCGCAGGAAACGAGCAGTTCAAACAGTATGTAAAGCTGCTTGATTTAACGGTAAAATACGGAAACAAAAATCCGTTAACGACGGACTACAACACGCAAGTAACGAAGTTTGCGAACGATGAAGCAGCGATGATTCAGCAAGGAAACTGGATTCAGCCAATGCTTAATAAAATTACGCCGAACATGGATGTAGGTATTCTACCTATGCCGTTAAGCGATGATGCAGCTGTAGCTGACAAGCTTGCAATCGACGTTCCAAGCAACTGGGTTATTCACAAACAAGCACCAGCGGCAGATAAAAAAGCAGCAAAAGACTTCTTAAACTGGATGGTCACATCTAAAGAAGGCCAAAAAGCGTTAGTAGAAGACTTTAAGTACATTCCAGCCTTTAAGTCAATTGAAGCAAAAGACATTGGACCTTTAGGCGAAGAACTTCTTAAATATTCTAAGGATCAAAAAACGCTTCCTTGGGAATGGACAAAATTCCCTGAAGGCGTAACGCAAAAATTTGGAGCGGATGTACAAGAATACATCGGCGGCCAAACATCTGAAGATGAGCTGTTAAAATCATTAGATAAAAGATGGGCTGAGTTGAAGTAATAAAAAAGACAACCTTTGGGTTGTCTTTTTTGTGAGTACATAAACTGGCAATATAGCTGTATTTATCTAAAAAAATAAAAGGCGGCAGAATTCATGTATTCTGCCGCTTTCTGCGTTATCACTTAACTTCTTGGCCAAAGCATAACGGCTACGCCAATCAGACACACAAGTCCGCCAATCCAATCATATGTATCGGGCATTTTTTTATCAACCCACCACGCCCAAAACAGGCTTAAAACAATAAAAATACCGCCGTAAGCTGCATATACACGTCCAAAGTCCGGGAACGACTGCCACGTAGCAATGACGCCGTACAGCACCAAAGCAATACCGCCCAGAAGTCCTAACCAGCTTGATGCTCCTTCGCGCTGCCACTGCCAAATCAGATAGCCTCCACCAATTTCAGCAAGACCCGCTAGGATAAAAAGAAAAATCGCTTTAATCATAAACTATGCTCCCTATACCATCATTTCATCTCTTTATTCTATCTTACTTTTTTCGTTTGCTGAACCATTTGTTCGTTTTAAATAATTACAATGGAAAGCATTCCTTTATCAATTTGTCTTCAAACCTGCTAAACTATTAATAGTATGAGTTTATGTAAAATGTTTGTACGAGTACAAAGAGTCATCTAATTATTGATGCTCAGCGCACTTTTGCAAAAGGTAGAAGTTAGCAGGAATTTGACTATTTAAAAGAATAAAACGTTTAACAGTATAAAGCAGTAAAAAGAATGCAGATATAGGGGTTTGGTAAAATGAGTTTAGATCATAAAGTGATACGCATTGAGCTGCCTACGCCATTTCCAATTGGACCAGTGAATGTGTTTTTATTAAAAGCAGACAAGGTAACGTTAATTGATGCAGGGATGAAAACCAAAGAAGCGTGGAATGTTTTTGAAGAGGCGCTTCGTAAAGAAGGATATAAAGTAACAGACATTGAACAAGTGATTCTTACTCATCAGCATCCCGATCACACTGGATTTTTAGAATGGCTACCGAGTGATATACCGGTTTACGGTCATAAGCTTGTGGAGCCTTGGATTTACCAAGATGAAGAGTTTGTTCAGCAGCATAATGAGCTATACCGTAATTTTCTTATGGAGTTTGGAGTCAGTGATGATGTAATGGATACATGGCTTCGTAAAGCAACGGCTGCAATTCAAGTATATTCACCTAAAGGGCAGAAGCTAGCAGGGTATTTGAAAGAAGGAGATACACTTCCCTATGCTAGTGATTGGGAAGTGATTGAAACGCCGGGACACTCCTTGAGTCAGCTGATGTTTTACAATCGAAAAGAAAAAGTCGCGTTTGGAGGAGATCATATTTTGCCAAAAGTGCCGTCAAATCCATACTTAGAACCGACAATCCAAAATCCTAAGCCTACGCCGCTATTGGACTACTTAGCGTCTCTAGAAAAAACATTGAACTATGACATTGATTTGATCTACAGCGGACATGGTGAACCGCTTAGTGACATTCATTCTTTAATTATGGAACGTATTCAAAAGCAGCATAAATGGGCGCTGCGCGTGTTACAAGCGATGGGGGAAGGAAAGAAAACAACGCTTGAAGTCAGCGCAGCCTTTTTCCCGGATATGTATCAAAAAGCACCGGACTTCATTTTCTCGGAAGTGTATGGCCAGCTTACGTATTTAGAGAAAGAAGGATACGTTGAATTAACAAAAAATGAAGAAGGCGTCTTGCTGTGGGAAACTACACGTGTGCTTGCTCCTCAGTCATAACATAAAAAAACCAGCTTCTTTAAAGAAGCTGGTTTTGTGTGCTTATAGTGAATGCAAGCGCTCAATGCGTTTTTCGAGCGGCGGGTGAGTAGAAAATAAGCGTGAGAATTTTTCTTTGCCGCTAATTTTAAAAGCAGCAATGGATTTTTGACGGTCATCTACTAATGAAGTAGTATGACGAAGCGATTCTAACGCATAAATCATTTTTTCTTTACCACCGAGTTTAGCTGCAAGCTCATCGGCTTTGAATTCACGTCTTCTTGAATGCCAGAAGATAATTGGGCTGCTTAAGATACTAAAGAGAATCTCAAATACAATCGATGTAAGGAAATAAACAACCATCGCAAACTCTTCTCGCACAAAGTTTGACACCGCTTTGGCTACTAAACGAGAGAAGAAAATAACAAATGTATTTAATACTCCTTGCAGAAGCGTAGTTGTGACCATATCACCGCTTTTAATATGCGCTATTTCGTGAGCGATAACGCCGCTGATCGCATCGCGGTCCATTCGTTCGAGCATTCCGCTTGAAACGGCAACAAGCGAGCGTCTTTTACTTGGCCCAGTTGCAAAAGCGTTAACTTCCGCTGAATGATAAATTCCGACCTGAGGCATTTTTCTTAATCCTGCAACAGATGCAAGTCGGTGCGTTTCTTCTAGAACAAACCGTTCGTATTCACCTTGAGGGGAACGTTCATCAATAACTTGAACACCCATCATCCACTTTGCCATCACGCGTGACATCATAAGAGAAATAATCGCGCCGCTGAAGCCGGCAATTACGCTAAATGCCAGCAGGCCGCCGTAACCGCTGCTTCCCATATAGCTTTGAACACCTAATAAAGATGTAATCGTTGTGATTGTAATTAATACTAAAATATTAACGAAAATAAACAGTGAAATTCGTTTTAGCACAAGTCTTCCTCCTTTAACTAATACGTGCATGATAGGTATACGGTTAGTAGAGAGGAAAGGTTTCATTTATTTATTCAAATTTACTAAAAAGATTACTATGTTAAGTGGTTTAATAAAAAAAGTAAATAAATGGTTGAATATTTACCATAAATAGGTTATTATGAGTGATATAAAGCTATCTTGTCTTGCAAGGTAGCTTTACTTTAAAAATGTATCTTGTATAACAAGATAGTGAAAAGGAAGAAATCGATATGTCTTTGAGAAGTCAATTGTTAAAAGGAATTTTAGAAGGGTGTATCTTATCAATCATTCAAAAAGAAACGGTTTATGGCTATGAGCTATCTCAGAAGCTTCAACAATATGGATTAAATGATGTGAGTGAAGGTTCGATTTACCCAATTTTACTACGTCTTCAAAAGGAGGGATTAATAAAGGGAGAAATGAAAGCATCGCCTTCGGGTCCTAAACGAAAGTACTATCATCTTACGGCATCTGGTGAGAGCGCATTATGTGAAATCCAAGAGGAATGGATCAACATTCAAAACCCTGTAGATAAATTGTTGAATAGGAGTTTTTACGATGAACGCTAAGGAATTAATTCAATTAAATAATAAGAAGCGAAAAGAGCTGACCAAGGAAAATGAAGAGTACTATGATAATATGCTTGTTTACATTCGAACGAGTGTGTCAGTTTCTGAACAGCAGGCTGAAGAGTTATTGATGGAGCTTTTAGATCACCTTATTGACGCACAAGCGGAAGGGAAGCGTGCTGAAGAGGTGTTTGGAGAGAATCTTAGGACGTACTGTGATGAAATGATTAAACAGTTACCTAAAGAACCCTTAAAAAGCACTGCTTTTTTTATAAGCTTTTTATTGTTACAGCTAGCAAGCTTGATGGCTATAGTAAGCGGGATAGGAAATATCGTTGTACATTATGTTAAGGATAGCAGCCAGACTGTTTATATCGGAACAGCAATCGTCACCTTTGTTATTGTTGCAGCTATTATTTCTCTTGATGTTTTTCTGCTTTTAAAATGGATACAAAAATCTGTTTACAAAATTTCGAATAAGATTAAGGACTTTTTTCTACTCTTTGTCTTAATTTTTATTTCTCTTGCCGGGATGGTTTTTTTACCAAAGCTTATTCCACCTTTTGGGTATGTAATAGAAGTTGGAGGTTTCTTATATTTAGCTGCTGGTGCCGTAACACTCATCGTTTTAAGGTGGTTAAATAGTAAATATCAAATTACAAAATGAGATATAGGAAGCAGCGAAATGTATTGTTTAGTCTATAATCAAGAGCATTTTTAAAGAAATTTCATAATTTACGTCTATCTTGAGGCAAGACGTACTAAAATAATTAAAAAGGTGTTCAACTCATGAACACCTTTTTGGTCACACCATTTAAAGATTACTAACTTTAGTACGTTTAAAAATTAACCTTAGGTTCTGTACCTAATTTAATACGTTTGAAGTTTTTAATATGCTTCCATGTAATGAAAACAAAAATAATGGCTGCAAATACCATTAAAACTACATCACCTACATAAATTGATGTTAAAAAGGCAACCAATGCGCCAATAGGTGAAGATAAGGATACGTATTTAGAAATTTTGAGAGAAATTAAAAAAGCAAGAATTCCTAGAATGAAAGCTAATGGTGAAAATGCAAGGAATACACCAGCCGCAGTCGCTACAGATTTTCCTCCTTTAAACCTTGCAAAAACAGGATAGCTATGTCCGAGAATAGCGATAAATCCAGGGACAAGCATATGCAAGTGACTATTCATCATAAGCGGTAAACAGACAGCTAGCGAGCCTTTTGCTATATCGCCGATCAACACTATAATACCTGCTTTCTTTCCTAAAGTGCGAAAGGTATTAGTGGCTCCTAAGTTACCGCTTCCGTGCTTGCGAACATCGGTTTTGTAAAAGCCCTTTCCAATCACTAAAGCAAAAGGAATTGACCCAATTAAATAAGCTAATAAGATAATTATAGCGTTTGTTAATACGTTCATTGTGGGCACCTCAAATTGTGTTGGTAGTATTCATTAAAATATAAATGCGGTAAAAGCAGTCTTTTGTATGGCTAAAGGTTTCTAGTTTTTTCGGTGGAGTTTTGTAAATTCGATTGGATTTCTAGTGGGACAACCCAATGCTTTTTAGTATGGTAAGATATTTTTGAACTTTTAAACCTTGATACGTATTAGTATAGATTGATATGTCTATTATGAATATGTAAAAAGAAGAAAAGAGGAGAAACGAAAAGGCAAAAACAAAAAACTTGTAATACAATTTTAAAAATATAACATAAATATTTAAAGGTTAAAAGATATTTTGGGTATATTATAGTAGAAAAAAGCGTTTGGATCATTTTTTTATAAAAAACAAGACAAAAAAATTAACAAATCAAAAAAAATATAATAAAATGTAAAACAGTGTTTCGAAATATTAACTTCTTAAAGTTGAAAGGGGTTCTGCACTTGTTGTGGACAGATATCAAAGAACGAGAAGTAGTTATGTACAAAAACTGCCAGGCAAAAATTTTAGAAAAAAAAGGGCCGAATAAAATAGTCGTTCGAAATCTAGAATTCCCGGAAAAAGGCGATTGGATATCAGCCGAGCTTGATTTTGAAGCTGTTGAAAAATTTGAGAAGAGTCGAGAACACTAATACGACAAACATTTTATAATACTTCTATTTGTTATATAAGAAAAAGCCGAGCTTACATTTTGAGTTCGGCTTTTTTGTTTATGTTTAATTCGTTCTCTTTCCGAAGAGCTCCTCGTTATTACATGTAAAACAACGCCTTTTCCTCTCATTCATTTTCCACTATTACACTAGTCCCGTATAAAAACGTATCTTTATACGGGACTATCGATTTATTTTTAGTACACGTATTTTTGCCACTTTTTTCATATACAAACGTTCAGAAACAAAACCTCTTTGCATACATTGAAGACAAAGGGGGAGGATACAATGGGAAAAGCAAGTCGTATATTGAAATGGGTCAGCGGAGGATTGGAGGCCCTTTGGGGGATTCCACTTCTAGGTGGCACCTTGGTTATAAGCCTAGCCTACACGCCGCTTATTCTAATGCTCGCATTGCATATCGTAGGTTTAGTATTTGCCATTAAAACAAACAAAGTTCGGACAGGGCATATCATGGGAATTGTCTGTTCCGCTATTGCGTGGATTCCTGTGGTCGGCATGATCATGCATATTTTAACGGCTATTTTCTTACTTATAGAAGCAGCCAAAGATAATGAACCATCTGAAGACGCAGCATAAAAGAAGAGCCGCCTGATTTTAGGTGGTTTTTTATATTTCCAAATAAAGACTTGTAGGCTCTTTTGCTTTGGAAAATCCTTTTTATGTTAGAATATTAGAAGTATTTTCTAAAAAAGGGGGTAAACACAATAGATAAAGCAAATCAAAAGAACAAAAGATTTCTTGCCGTAGGAGTTATATTAGTCGTTCTTGTAAGCTTTATATTTTTACTATGGAGTAAAGGCTGGGTAATTCCTAATGCGATAAGTGCCAACCGCTATGGTGTAAAAGGCGTAGACGTATCTTCTTATCAAGGGGAGATTAATTGGAATGTGCTGAGTAAACAAGATATTCAGTTTGCTTTTATTAAAGCAACGGAAGGAAGTTCATTTCAAGATCCTTTATTTAAACAAAACTGGGAACAAGCAAATCGCAAAACCATGCGGATCGGAGCTTATCACTTCTTTAGTTATGATAGCAAAGGTTCCACACAAGCGGCTAATTTTATCAAAGCAGTCTCTCTTAAAAATAACGATTTGCCTCCAGTGATTGATGTAGAATTTTACGGAGATAAAAAACAAAACCTTCCGTCTCAGAAACATGTATACAAGGAGCTTTCTAGCATGATTAAACGTCTTGAATCTCATTATGACAAGCGCGTCATTCTTTATACGACGCCTAAAGCGTATGACTTGTATATTAAAAACAGATATCCTGAGTGTGATATTTGGATTCGCGATGTTGTGAAAAAGCCTACTCTTGAAGAGCAGAAGAAATGGACGTTTTGGCAGTATACGAATAAAGGGCGGTTAAGCGGCTATAAAGGTAAAGAAACGTTTATTGATTTAAATGTGTTTAACGGAAATCAAGCAGAATTTGAAAGATACTAGTTTACTAGAAAGGTAAGAGATGGAGGAAAAATAATGCCTACTTATAACAAGCTAGTGCGAGATAAAATTCCTACGATTATTGAACAAAGCGGAAAAACCTTCAAATCACGCGTGCTGCAGCGAGAGGAATATCAACATGAGCTGACGAAAAAGGCAAAAGAAGAACTTCAAGAGTACATAGAAGCCCCAACGCATCAAGAGGCAATTGAAGAGCTTGCAGATTTACTAGAAGTTATGCACGCGCTAGCAGCTGTGCACGGGGCCACGCCAGAACAACTTGAGAAAGTGCGTGAGGAGAAGGCCAAGGAGCGCGGGAAGTTTGATAATCGGGTTTATTTAGTGGAAACAGAAGAAGCGTAGTTTGGTGGTGCAATAGTGGGAGGAGCGAGCGGTGGCAGGTGAGTTTTAATTTAAAAGTAGGAGAAATAAAAAAAGCTTATTTAACAGAACAAGAAATTTGGAAGATCATTAATCAATTTTTTGCTAATGGTCACTTTACCACAACGTATAAATATGGATTAATGAAAGCTTTAATTGAAAACCTATATAACGTTGACAATCGGTTAGTACTCACGTTTGATCAAGTATATTTTTCATTTGCTAAAATATATTGGAATTTGGTTATTCATCATGATTTAAATCAATTAAATACACCCAATAGACAATCTGGAATTCAAAAAGAGTTAAAGGAATTTCAGTTAATGCATGGTGTCCCCAATAAAGTAGTATTTGATCGTTTACCAAGTAATTTTCAATTGCAGTTAGTAGAAAGAACTAAAAAAGTGGGGGCAAGGTATGTAGTAGGGGCGTTATACGGAGATATGGAAGCTTCTATTTATGAGTTTGACAAAAGAACAGAATACATAAAGTTTAATAGCAGTATCTATATTTTTTTACAAAAATATAGACAAATTGTTACTCATTTAACCAATTATCATTTGGCGAAATTTTTAGAAAAGCATAATGACAAAAATAAGTTAGAAGATGTCTTGTTGAAAGTAGAAAATATTTCAAAACGCGAATCGCTGCATGCATTCTATAACATACTTTGGAAATATGAAACAAAAGAATGTTTTTATTGTGGGAAAGTTCTTTCTGATAAACGCATCGCTACTCATGTAGATCATTTTATTCCATGGAGTTATATCCAATCAGATAATATGTGGAATTTGGTGTTAAGCTGTCAAAGTTGCAACACAAAAAAGAGCAATAAACTTGCTAAGAGCTTATACCTTGAGAAGATGTTTGTTCGTAATGAGAATCTTAAATTAACAGCAGTTCACAATGATTTTAACTATTATTCGGAGCGTAAGTTAGAAGCTCTTTATGAGTATGCTGGAATGAATGGATACGTAGAAAACTGGTCTCCATAGCCCCGAGTATTTCTCTTTTCATCTCAGTTACAAAATCCCCTCTTGAAATTTTGTTCACCAAACAAGTAAACTAAAGACATAAGTTTGGTAAAATTGGGATAAGAAATTCATGAGGTAAGGGAGAACAAGTCGATGGAGATGGATCAAGAGAAATTTAATAAAGTGATTGAAGCGGCAAGGATGTATTATATTCTTGATTATAATCAAAGTGAAATTGCAAAAAAGCTTGGTGTATCAAGGCCCACGGTTTCTCGATTGCTGCAGACAGCAAAAGAAGAAGGCATTGTTCAAATTAAAATTGTAGATTCATCTATCAATAGTGAAAAGTTGTCTTCTCAGCTTGAACAAAAATTCAATTTAAAAAAAGCAATCGTCACACCGGTGCCTCAATATGAAAATCACATTATTAAAAGTCATCTAGGCGTGGCAGCAGCTGACTATCTCTATGACATTGTAAAAGATGGAGATATTATTGGGGTGACGTGGGGAACAACTCTTTATCAAGTGGCCATCGATTTAAAACAAAAGTATGTGAATGACGTGCAGGTTGTGCAGTTAAAAGGCGGAGTAAGCCATTCGGAAACGAGCACGTATGCTTCTGAAATTATGTACTTATTTGGAAAGGCATACAATACGCCTCCTATGCATCTTCCTTTGCCTGTGATTGTCGATCACGTGGTAGTTAAAAAAGCAATGGAAACGGATCGTCATATTAAGCGCATTTTAGATTTAGGCAAACAAGCCAATATTGCCGTCTTTACTACGGGACCTATTAAAACCGATTCGCTGCTTTTTCAGCTTGGCTACTTTTCCGAACAAGATGTAGAGATGATTTCCTCTCGAGCGGTAGGAGACATTTGTTCACGTTTTTTTGATAAAGATGGACAAATTTGCAATGAAAGCCTGGATGAACGGACGCTTGGACTTGATTTGGAAGAACTAAAGAAGAAAGAGTACGCCATTTTAGTAGCCGGCGGGGATCAGAAAATTGACAGCATTTACGGAGCGCTGCAAGGGAAATTTGCAAATGTGCTCGTTACTGATCAGTTCACGGCGCGCTTTTTGTTAGATAAACAAGAGTAAAGGAGATGAAGACGCTGTTTTTTCAAGAGCAAAAGCTTCATCGGATTGAAATAGTAGAAGATATTGTATCTTATTCGGCGTCATCTCTGCAGGCACAGCGAAACCGGTATCCTTTTCAAACAGACGTTTCAAAAGATGGAATGATTGCCAAAGGAACCACAGGCTATATCATTAAACGGTGGGGAAGAATGTACTTTTCTCCTGATACTGACCAAAAAGGAATTGAACGATTTACGCCGCCTGATCAGCCATATGTATTAATTCCTTATAAAAAGGTAAAGAATAAGTACCGAATCATGTTGTCATTTGTGATAAAAGCTGAAAAATAAGGGAAGACTTCCGAGTGCGGAAGTCTTTTTTTATTCACTAAAACAAACGCTATAAATATTTTTGAACAAATGTAAATATATCTGTTTACAATTGTTCAAAGCTATTATATAGTAAGGGTGTAAGTTGTTGAAAACGTTTTAGTGGATGCACAATATGCAGATACTTTTAGGGGGAAAACGTCATGAGAATGGTTGACTTAATTGAAAAAAAACGTAATGGACATGAATTAAATAAAGCTGAAATCGATTTTATTATCGAAGGTTATACAAAAGGGGATTTACCTGATTATCAGCTATCGGCATTTGCGATGGCGATTTACTTTCAAGGAATGACGCAGGAAGAACGCGTAAATTTAACGCAAGCAATGGTTGAATCTGGCGATCAAATCGACTTATCAAAAATTGAAGGTATTAAAGTAGACAAACACAGCACAGGCGGCGTAGGTGATACAACAACACTTGTATTAGGACCTTTAGTAGCTGCGGTTGATGTACCGGTTGCCAAAATGTCTGGCCGCGGCTTAGGACACACTGGCGGTACGATTGACAAACTTGAAGCAGTGCCTGGCTTCCACGTTGAAATTACAAACGAAGAATTCATTCGTTTAGTAAATACAAATAAAATTGCCGTTATCGGTCAAAGCGGAGACTTAACGCCGGCGGATAAAAAACTTTATGCGCTTCGTGATGTAACAGCAACGGTTGATTCGATTCCGTTAATTGCAAGCTCAATTATGAGTAAGAAAATTGCAGCTGGAGCAGATGCCATTTGCCTGGATGTAAAAACGGGGAACGGCGCGTTTATGAAAAAGCTTGAAGACGCTGAAGAATTAGCAAAAGCAATGGTTGAAATCGGAAAAGGCGTAGGCCGAAACACAAAAGCAATCATTTCAGATATGAGCCAGCCTCTAGGATTTGCGGTTGGTAATGCGCTTGAAGTGAAAGAAGCTATCGACACGTTAAAAGGCGAAGGCCCTGAAGATTTAACAGAGCTTTGCTTAACATTAGGAAGTCACATGGTTGTACTTGCTGAAAAAGCAAGCAGCTTAGATGAAGCGCGTGCAATGCTTCAAGAAGTAATTAAAAACGGAAAAGCATTAGAATCGTTCAAAACGTTCTTAAGCGCACAAGGCGGAGACGCTTCTGTTGCAGACGATCCGTCTAAATTACCTGATGCAGCGCACAAAATTGAAGTGCCAGCAAAAGAAGATGGCTACATTTCAGAAATCGTTGCAGAAAAAATCGGCGTAGCAGCAATGAAGCTAGGTGCAGGACGTGCAACAAAAGAATCTGAAATCGACTTAGCAGTTGGTATTATGCTAAATAAAAAAGTTGGTGACCAAGTGAAAAAAGGTGACTCTCTTGTTACAATCCACAGCAACAGTGAAGATGTACAGGAAGTAATGGATATCGTTTATGATTCTTACAGCACGGTCGCTGAAAAAGTGGAAGCTCCAACGTTAATTTATAAAGAAATTCATTAAGAGACAGAGAGGAAGTACAAAATGAGTCAAAACATTACGGGTATTATTGATCATACATTATTAAAAGCAGATGCAACAGAAGAGCAAATCACGGTTTTAGCACAAGAAGCAAAAGAATATTCATTCGCTTCGGTTTGTGTAAATCCAACGTGGGTAAAAAAAGCAGCCGAGTTATTAAAAGATGCTCCAGAAGTGAAAGTATGTACGGTAATCGGCTTCCCTCTTGGAGCTACTACTTCAGCAGTAAAAGCATTCGAAACAACAAATGCAATCGAAAACGGTGCAGATGAAGTAGATATGGTAATCAACATCGGCGCGTTAAAAGATAAAAACTATGACTTAGTGCAAAGCGACATTCAAGCAGTAGTAGATGCTGCAAAAGGCAAAGCGCTAGTAAAAGTAATTATTGAAACAGCTCTTTTAACAGACGAAGAAAAAGCAAAAGTTTCTGAGCTAGCTGTAAAAGCTGGAGCTGATTTTGTTAAAACGTCAACAGGCTTCTCTACAGGAGGCGCAACGGTAGAAGACGTAGCGCTTATGAGAAAAACGGTTGGACCAGATGTAGGTGTAAAAGCTTCTGGCGGCGTTCGAGGCTTAGAAGATGCAAAAGCAATGATTGAAGCAGGTGCAACACGTATTGGTGCAAGCTCTGGCGTATCAATTGCAAAAGGTCAATTAAGCAACTCTGATTATTAATAAATGACAGCAGGTTAGTACTAACTAACCTGCTGTAAACTAAGCAAAGGATGATGACGGTGGAGCCAAAACAATTAATAGATGAAGCAATCGCAGCAAGCAAACAAGCACATGTACCATATTCTCACTTTCATGTTGGTGCAGCTCTTTTAACAACCGATGGGAAGATTTATCGTGGATGCAATATTGAAAACGCTTCCTATGGATTGACGAACTGCGCTGAGCGAACGGCTATTTTTAAAGCTGTTTCAGAAGGGGACAAGCAGTTTTCAGCTATTGCAGTTGTAGGAGATACGGACGGCCCAATTTCTCCTTGCGGTGCATGCAGACAAGTATTAGCTGAGTTCTGTGATGATCACACACAAATTATCTTAGCAAACCTAAAAGGAGATTTTGTGATTACCAACATCAACGAAATCTTACCAGGCTATTTTTCATCAAAAGACTTACAAAAATAAGTAAGCAGTGGAGGATACTATGAAATATTTAATTGGCATCTTAGGGTTACTCGTTGTCTTTGGATTAGCGTATCTTGCAAGTAATAACCGTAAAGAAATCAAATATAAACCAATCGTTATTATGGTTGTGATTCAAGTTCTTTTATCAGCTTTGCTTCTTAATACAAAGTTTGGTTTGATTATTATCAATGCGATTGCCAGCGTTTTTGGAAAGCTGCTTTCATACGCAAACCAAGGAGTAGAGTTCGTATTTGGAGGCATTGCGAATAAAGGATCAATGCCGTTTTTCTTAAACGTGCTGCTTCCTATCGTTTTTATCTCTGTCTTGATTGGGATTTTACAGCACTTTAAAATCCTTCCGTTCATTATGAAATGGATTGGCTTAGTTCTCAGCAAGATTAACGGAATGGGAAAATTAGAGTCTTATAACGCAGTAGCTTCTGCTATTGTAGGTCAGTCAGAAGTATTTATTACCGTTAAAAAGCAACTAGACAAACTGCCGCCAAATCGTTTATATACGCTTTGTGCATCAGCTATGTCGACGGTTTCAATGTCTATTGTCGGTGCTTATATGACAATGATTGAACCAAAATATGTAGTAACAGCGATCGTTATTAACTTATTTGGTGGATTTATTATTTCTTCTATTATTAACCCTTACACAGTAACGGATCAAGAAGATATTTTAGAAGTACAAACTGGTCATAAACAAACGTTCTTCGAAATGCTTGGCGAATACATTATGGATGGATTTAAAGTAGCGATTATCGTAGGTGCGATGCTAATTGGTTTCGTTGCGCTGATGGCTGCGATTGATAACGTGTTTGAAATGTTATTTGGTCTATCGTTCCAGCATCTGCTTGGCTATGTGTTTGCACCGTTTGCATTCATCATGGGTGTTCCTGCTTCAGAAGTTGTGGCAGCGGGTGGAATTATGGCAACAAAACTTGTAACAAATGAATTTGTGGCAATGATGAGCCTGTCGGATATGGCTTCAACATTCAGTGCTAAAACGCTTGGAATTGTATCTGTATTCTTAGTATCATTTGCTAACTTCTCATCAATTGGAAT
Source organism: Priestia sp. JV24 (assembly GCF_025910025.1). Taxonomy (NCBI): domain Bacteria; kingdom Bacillati; phylum Bacillota; class Bacilli; order Caryophanales; family Bacillaceae; genus Priestia; species Priestia sp. JV24. Next base: position 44,155 of record NZ_JAPCIN010000020.1, on the reverse strand, counting down.
CGTGTCAGGAGCTGTTAAAGGCTTAAGCGAAAAGCAAGGAAATACAGTAGCGCGCTTTGGTCTTCGTTTACTGTACGGAGCTACGCTTGTAAGCGTACTGTCAGCAATTGTTGTCAGCTTTATTTTATAAGTGTAATAGAAACAGAAAGAAAAGCAGTTTCCTTTTTAAAAGGAATTGCTTTTTCTTTTTTACATGTAAACCACAACTCCGTACATCCTAAAGAAAAACATAGACGCAGAGGAGGACAAGAAAAGCTAGGGGCTTTTCTTACTGAAAAATGGATCAAATTGGACTGTTGCTGTCAGGTGCAGCTTTATTTTTAAACGGACTGATGCTGCTTGGAAAAGCAGATGAAAAAAACGTAGGCGTATTTAACTTATTTGTTGGAGCTTTTCAAGTTATTGTTCCGTTTTATTTAATTATTACGTCAGATCAAAGCAACTGGATTTTGTATGAAAGAACGGCGATTTTTTTATTTGGCCTTACGTATTTGTATGTAGGGGTGACGGTATTAAAAGGAATGCAGGGAACAGGACTTGGCTATTACTCTCTTTGGGTATCGATTATCGCTTTAGTGTACGTGACCGTTTCTCTTGTTCATTATCATGACGTAATTAACGCTATTACATGGATTCTTTGGTCGTTTTTATGGTTTTTATTTTATGTGCTTAATACGAGCAAAAAAGATGTATCTGCATATGTGGGGAAAGTAGCGATTGTCCAGTCGTGGGTGACGTTAACGATTCCAGCGCTGTTTTCACTAACAGGCGTATGGGGAAATAAGGATATGTACAATATGTGGGGAATCGTGCTGGTAGCTTCCATCATTTATTTTGTATATCTAGGGTATCGACTATTCTTTTCTCAGCCGCAAAAAATGATTTTAAAATAAGTATTTACAAAAAATAGATAATAATGGTAAGATGTTAGAAATTAAATGCCGTGAAGAGAAAAGTAGACAGCGCGTATTCTTAGCAGAGAGCTCCGGAAGCTGAAAAGGAGCAAGAGAAACGCTGTTGAAGCAAGCCTCTGAGCAGCGCATTGGATCTAACGTGATAGTGCGACGGCTGCTTCCGTTACAAAGCTAGAGTATAAGCGAAAGCCGTACTCGATAAGGTTTATATGGCGATATATGAACAAACTAGGGTGGCACCGCGATTCATAATCTCGCCCCTAAGACAAATGTCTTGGGGGTGGGATTTTTTTATTGATCGAAATCAATAGTGAAGCGGAGGCCTTTCTTTTATGAAAAATAAGCTGTTGTCTTGGAAATACCCGTGTTTATTGCTGTTTGGAATTGGCATTAGCAATATCGGCGACTGGATTTATTTAATTGCTTTAAATGTCATGATGCTTGATATGACGAATTCGCCGCTTGCGGTTTCAGGGCTATACATGATAAAGCCGCTTGCTGCACTATATACAAGTATATGGTCTGGAAGCTTAATTGACCGCATAAACAAACGGAAGCTTATGATGTTTTTAGATTGGATGCGCGCGGGGATTATTGCTTGCTTTCCGTTTTTCTCATCCATACTGATCATTTATATGCTGGTATTTATCATCAGTATGGCAAGTTCAATGTTTCGGCCGGCATCGATGGTTTATATCACAAAGCTTATTCCACGTGAAAAACGAAAAAGATTTAATTCGCTGCGCAGTTTGATTGATTCAGGCAGTTTTCTTATTGGGCCAGCCGCAGCAGGTACGCTATTTATGATTGGAACCCCTGTGTTTGCCATTTATGCTACTGCTGCAGCGCTGGTATCCTCAGGAGTGGTTACTTTGTTTATGCCGAACCTGGATACAAAAACAGAAGTTAAAGAAAATAAGCTGTCTGTAAACACCATTCGAGAAGATTGGAAAGCGGTGTTTCGTTTCAGTAGAGCCAACAGATACATTATCACCATTTATGTATTATTCAGTTTCTTAATGGTCATGGCTACGGCAATTGATTCTCTTGAAGTTTCATTTGCAACAAAAGTCATTCATTTGTCCGAAAGCGAATACGGATTTTTATTAACCATAGCAGGCGCTGGCATTATGATTGGCGCAGTTGTGAACACACTGTTTGCTAAGAAGCTGTCGACCAACTTTCTCATAGGTGCCGGCAGTGTAGGAGTGTCGCTTGGCTATTTGCTGTATGCGTGTTCCTCTTCTTTTCAAACTATCGGAGCAGGATTTTTTAGCTTATCCTTTGCGTTAGCTTTTGCAAGTGCTGGTTTTCAAACCTTTTATCAAAACAGTATTCCCGTTGACATGATGGGTCGAGTAGGAAGCATATATGGACTGCTTGAGTCACTCCTGATCATTATCATGACTTTTTTATGCGGCATGGCTGCGCCCATCTTTTCGATTCAAGGAGCTGTAATTGGTGGAAGCCTGATCATGCTTTTAAGTACAATTGTATTGTTTTTGTGCACGTTAAAGCCTACGTTTTATAAAGTGAATTTGGTCAAAAAGCAAAGAATCTAACGCAAGGGTACTAGTGGACAAATAAGCTAAGAAGCCGATAAAAAGAAATGAATACAGGATAAAGGATGGAAAAGCACAGTGAAAATGAAAGATGCGTTAAAGAAAAAAGGAATGTTTGTTAAAAAGTTATCGAATCAAGGTGAATTCTTTCGAAAGCGATGGGAAAATGAATTTGCAAGTGCTTTAAGCGCATTGCAAAAAAAGAAAATTTATATGGATGAATTTTTGTGGCATGCATTTAGCTATGAAAAGCTCCCTTGTTTACAAGGAGAACAAGCGATTCAAGCGTTCGAACAGCAAATAAAGAACGACTGTTATTTATTGTTTGAGCATGATGAACGAGTGCTGCAGCTATCTAAATGTGAGCATCTAACAAGCGCTGATTTAAGTGAAAATACAAACATGTATTTAGAAGATTTATATGTGGTTGATAAAGATTTTACGTGGACTTATGTGATTACGCATGAAAGCTCATGTGGGCCTTACTTTTACCGAACATAAGTAAAGATAGAGCCTGCCGTGTTTATTAATACGGCAGATTTTTTGTTATAAAAAAACATTTTATTAATTAAAAGTAATTATAGTGATTAAATGGTTTTTGATCTGAATTTATTGGGTGTTTATTACTAATTATTATCCATCCCTTTCCTATATCTATATTATCAATTGGAATTTTTTTAAAAAATAGGATATGAAAATAATTTTTTGTATGCTAAGGTAATTACTGCTAGTAAGCTTGTCTTACAAAAAATGTTTTAAAAAAGGAGGTTTTTGTATGAAATGGTATTTACATGTACTGAAAAATTATGCAGTGTTTCAAGGGAGAGCGACGCGTAAAGAGTATTGGATGTTTGTCTTATTTAATTTTATTATATGGTGTGTGCTTTCAGCTATTGAACTTATAACAGATATGCCCCCGTTTTTGCGTATAGTTTATCTTGTTGCAGTCTTCATTCCATCTCTTGCTGTGACGGCACGCCGACTGCATGACATAGGAAGAAGCGGCTGGTGGCAGCTTATTAGTATTATTCCGATTGCCGGAAGTATTTGTCTATTCATTCTTCTTTGTCTAAGAAGTGAGTCGCAGCTAAATCGTTTTGATGTACCTAATAAAGTTGCGTAGGACTTAAATGATTAGATAGTTTAATTTAATAAACAAAGAGAGGGTTTGTCATGTACTGGTATATAAAAGCGTTAAAAAATTACGCGACGTTTCAAGGAAGAGCAACGCGTACGGAGTATTGGATGTTTACATTATTTAGTTATATCTTTGCACTTGTTCCATTTATATTTATTTTCATTGATTCACTTACAGTCTTTGCACCTATTTTAATATGGCTATACGCAGCAGCAATGATTCTGCCTTCACTTGCCGTTACTGTTCGCCGACTGCATGATACAGGAAGAAGCGGCTGGTGGTATTTAATTAACTTTGTTCCAGTTATCGGAGGTATTTGGCTGCTCATCTTACTTTGTCAAAGAAGCGAAGTAACAGCCAATATTTACGATACAGACACGCAGGCATCTTAACCAGAGTAGTTTATTAGTTTAAAAGTTAATAAACTAATAGACAAATTATTTTTAGCTAAAGAAAACTCCTGTTAAAAAGGAGTTTTCTTTTTTTTATTTTCCCACACGCTGCTGGGAAGTTCTTTTCGAAGAACAGGTGCAATATCATCTGCAAAGCGCTCTAGCTGTTCGCGCTGTTCTGCTTCGCTTAGACCGTCTACGCTGATGCTCAGCACTTCGTTTCCATAAGCGCGGTGATAGTCTATTATTTTTTCAATGATTTGCTCCGGGCTTCCTACTAAAGCAGGACCGTGTTGAACGATGTCTTCGAGTGACGTGAACGGCGATTGATTATGTTTGGCTGCTTCTGTATTGCTAAATGCGTTATAGTACGGGCGATAGCGGCGAATCGCTTCTTCCGTTGTATCGGAAATATATAGGCTGCTCGCCCCCGAACCGACAATGGCCTTGCGTGGATCATGGCCATAATAAGCGAAGCGTTCGCGGTAATGGTCAATCAGCGCTTTATATTTAGCCTGAGGGTGGAAGGAATTAGATGAAAATAGCGGATCTCCGTATTTAGCCGCCAGTTCTGTAGACAGTGAGCTTGACGCGCTTCCATGCCAAACGGGAATAGAAGTCTGAAACGGCCGAGGCTGAGTCGTAACGTTAGTTAAATGCGGACGATAACGGCCGCTCCAGGTGACATTTTCTTCTGTCCAAAGCTGTTTTAAAAGAGCGTATCTTTCAGCAAGAGATTCCCATTGTTCTTCTTCTGTAATACCAAAAAGCGGATAATGACGCGGGTCATTGCCTTTTCCGATAATCAGTTCAAGGCGTCCACCCGATAGGTGATCAAGCGTTGCATAATCTTCAGCTACTCGTACAGGGTCTAAAATGCTTAGAACGGTAACGGTCGTAAGGAGACGGATGTGTGACGTTTTAGCCGCAATTGCACTTAAAACAACGGGAGGAGAAGAAGACAAAAAAGGAGCTCCGTGTCTTTCGCCGACTCCGTAAGCATCAAAACCTAACTTTTCTGCCAGCACTGCTTGATTTAACACATGCTGAAACTTTTCTTGAGCAGTGAATGTTTCTCCAGTAACCGGGTTCGGGATGTTTTGAATAAGACTAAATAAAGCAAATTTCATACGTTTTACCTCCAAAAGATAAAATGGTAGACGACAATAAAAAAAGCAAACGTACACGCATTATCGTGTCCATTTGCCTCCAGTTGACTGGTAGATATGTAGTTTCAATGTTTTATTAGTTGTATCTTAAGCGGTAGACACCGGGCTGTCAAGATAATCTTTTTCTAAAAACCTACTTGATTTATCGGTTAACTAGTATTATGATGTGAATAATCTTACACGAAGTAAGCCCACTGGTTAACCAGAGGCTCTTGATGAAGCAGCTGCTTCATCAAGAGCCTCTTTTTATTACATAATATAGGGATTTAGGGGAGGAAAGTATGAAAAAATATTGGCTGTTTTTACTTTCAATTGTAGTAGCTGTGAGCGTGGCAGGATGCGGAACAAACGCATCTTCAAGTGCAGGAGAAAAGAAAGAAAAAGATGTTCAAACGGTTGTGGTTGGAACAGGCACTCAGTTTCCTAATATTTGCTTTATCGATGATAAAGGCAAACTGACCGGCTATGATGTAGAAGTAGTAAGAGCAATCGACAAAGAGCTACAGGATTATAAATTTGAATTTAAAACGATGGAATTTTCAAATCTGCTTCTCAGCTTAGAAAGTAATAAAATTGATATGATTGCTCATAACATGGCTCAGAACGCTGAGCGAAAGAAAAAGTTTTTATTTAATGATGAAACATATAATTATTCTCCGCTTTATGTAACAGTTCCTAAAAATCGAAATGATATTCATTCATTAAAAGATTTAGAAGGTAAAAAAATGATTGTAGGAGCTACAAGCAATGCGGCTGTCTATCTAGACAAATACAATCAAAAACACGGCAATAAAATCGATGTAGTTTACGCCGGTCAAGGTGCGGATGATGCCACAACTCAATTAAAAACAGGCCGGGCAGATGCTACGCTTGCGACACCATTTTCCATCGACTTTAGCAATCAAGCGCTGAAATTTCAGCAAAAAACGGTTGGAGATATCGTGATTAATTCAAAAGTATATTTTATGTTTAACAAAAAAGACGAAAAGTTAAAGTCGGAAGTCGATCAGGCGATTAAAAAGCTGAAAAAAGACGGTACATTAAAAAAACTCAGCACAAAATGGCTAGGAGAAGACTATACGGTGCAAAATTGACTATCGCAAAAAAGCAGCTGCCCACACAGCTGCTTTTTTTGTATGATATAAATCTGATAGATAGAAGAAACGATCTGCAAAGAAAACAAAAATTAGTGTATAGTAGAGCTATAAGTACTATAAAAGCAGGACCGCAGTAGGAGGCAATTCATTGATTACGGATTTACAGCGCGGAGATTTCTTTCAAAAAGGACATCGTTATCGCAGAAAACAAATTCATAAGCTTTATAAAGGACAGGAACAAAGCGAAATATCAACGCCAAAAGCGCATCCATATATTTTTATTTTCACAAAAGAAAGCGGAAGTGAATACGGAACAGGACACGGGTGGAACAGAGATAAAACCGCTTTTTTCTATACGGGAGAAGGCCAAAGAGGATCGATGCAGCTCATTAAAGGCAATAAAGCGCTTCGTGAACATTTTTTATCAGGAAAAGCCGTTTACTTGTTTCACTACGTGGAGCCTGGAGTAGTAGAGTTCATTGATGAAGTGACGTATATTAATCATCAATTAGAAATCATGTGGGACTCAGACGGAGAGCTTCGTGAAGCTATTATTTTTGAACTTGAACGAAATCCTGTGATTGAGGAAAAAGCAGCAAAGCTGGATGTTTCACCTTATTCAACTGAACAGCTTCGTCATATAGCATTAGGAGAAGAAAAAAAGACAAGTGTTTACGAACAAACGGCAGCTCTTAAACAATATGTTCACAAACGCGCAGCAGGTATTTGCGAAGCCTGCGGAGAAAGCGCGCCGTTTATCGCAAAAGATGGCAGCTCCTTTTTACAAATGTACTATCTTCCAAAGCTGTCAGAGGGCGGACTCGCTAAGCCAAAGGACGCTGCTGCATTATGTCCCAACTGTCATAGTCGTCTACGCTACGGGAAAGATAGTGAAGTGTATAAAGAAGAGCTGATTACTAAAATTAATGAAAAAGAAGCAGGAAAGAAAAGTGAGTAATATCATCTTTTTTCATTTTATAAAAACCGTCTCTAGGCAGGGCAGCTGCCGAGGCGGTTTTTTTTGTATAGAAGGACTTCAAAAAATAAAGACAATAAAGCGTATAAAAATAATGGAAAAACAGATAATGAAAAACTGAAGCTTTCGTTTAGAAAATAGTAAAAGCTGAGGTGATGTGCTGTGACAGATAAGTATGATTGCGTTATTATAGGTGGAGGAATTGCTGGACTTCAAGCCGCTATTCAGCTTGGAAGATATAAGCGCAGTGTATTGGTTATTGATTCAAACGATGGACGTTCCAATCTTTGCAAAAATTATCAAAATATATTGGGATGGCCTGAGGGAATAAGTGGGCAAACTCTAAGAGAAACGGGAAGGAAGCAAGCAAAAAGCTACGGCATTCAATTTGCAGAAGAGCGTGTCCTTCAGTGTGAAAAAAGAATAGAAGGGTTTAACGTCATTACAAACTCTGCGAACTATGAAGCAGCTACTTTACTGTTTGCGACGGGAGTAGTAGACCGGATTCCGCCTGAACTTCAGCAAGAGCTATATCCGTGCATGGGAACAACCGTATATGTATGTCCCGACTGCGATGGGTATGAAGTAAATAATAGAAGGGTATTAGTACTAGGGTCAGGAAAAGCAGGAGCCAGTTTATCTCTTACGTTAACATATTGGACAAATGACATTACGTACATTAATCACGACAAAAAAGAAATTGGACCTTTAGCAGATACCTTGATGCAAAAGGGAATTACCTATAAAGAAGCGGCAATAAAAAAAGTCATAGCTGAAGCAGACATGTTAAAAGGAGTCATCCTCGAAAACAATGAATTTATCTATGGAGAAAAAGGTTTTTTAGCGTTCGGAGGAAATAAAGTTCGAACAGAGTTAGCGCATGAGCTCGGAGCAGAACTTCTAGAAAATCAGCACATTATCGTAAATCCGCGTACAAAAGAAACAAATGTCTCAAACGTGTGGGCAGCAGGAGATATTGTGGCTCATTCTGAACAAGTGACGGTAGCGATGGGAGAAGGTTTACAGGCAGCTATTTGGATACACAAACGCTTGTTAGAGCTTTATGAAAAATAATTGTTTTTTTATCCGTTTCTGCACACGCTACATTCTAAGTGGGAAAAGTCGATTCTTAGTGTTTTTTGTAATGAAACTCTGTACAGTATTCTGTGTTCAATAACCTTTCTTATTCTATTTTATATTACAATCGAATAAGAGAAAAATAAGAAAGAGTGATAATGGGGGGTTATTGGATATGCACGTGTATCAACAGGATGACAAAATTTAGATTTACAAACAGATGTACTTATAAAACGTGGTTGTACAAAATTTTTCACGATAAAATGAGTGGAGCAAAAAAACAACGTCCTGGTTTGGAGGAGGCTCTGGGTGATGCTCGTGAAGGAGATGCAATTGTTGTTTGGCGATTGGATCGACTAGAACGCAATATGCAGGATTTGATTCAAATTGTAAACAGTTTAAATGAACGATATATAAGATGCTTTTATCTGTAAAACGCTCGTAAAAGTGGTGTGTCAATATAAAGGCGTTCGTATAGTGTTTTTATACTTTTTCGAATACCGAAAACTGTTCGCTAATGGAGCTTTAGTTTGGTTCGCAAAGGTGTACTTTTACGGACTTTAAATTCAATAGTTTAGATAGGTGGCATTTCTAACAACAATATTTTTAGATAAATATTCTGTTACAATTGGTACAGAGGATATCTTATTATATTTGTGGAGGATCTAGTCATTGAAATATAAATTAAACAAAAGTAAAATATTGAAAGCTGATGATATCTGGAATGCGGTTGTCGATTTGATGGGGGAATACAAATTTCCAACGGAAAACCAGGTTGCCAATAAAGTATATATAGTTTTTGATTATTATTCTGAACTTGAGAGTGGGGGACATGAAAAACTATTTGATTGGTCTTCATGGTATATAGATGAGATAGGTGTAGATAATTACTTTAGGGAATTGACGAGTATTCTTGAAGACATTAATGCTCATGATTATTCACTGATTGAGCAAGAATATGGTGAAAAGTTGTGGAACTTATATAAAGCTTTAGAAAATGACGAAATAGCAGAAGAAGATTTTTGCAATGTCCTAGAACAAGCTGATAATGAATATCTAAAGCTGGGCAGTAAATTGGGTGATTTGTTAGAGGTTTACTTTATGAAAATATTTACAGAGGTATTCGAACTTGTAGAGGATTAAATTTTAAATTTTTAAAGATAACAAATGTATAAAAGATACATTTGTTATACATCGATGTGGCTCGTCCTTTTAATAAAAAGACAGGTGTATCAATGATGTATAAAAAAAATACATAAATGAGAAAATGGAAAAGCTAACGAGTCTTTATGTATAAAGGACTCGTTTTTTATATGTGTACCGGAAGAGACATTATGTTAACTAACTTTGTGTAGAGTATACAGGTTGAAAAACGAAAAAACTACTGAACAGGAATCAGTAGTCTTCTCATGAAGCATGTTGTGAACTAAAGAAAGTAGTGAGGATTTCCAATTAGAAGCTTCGCAGCGTCTTAGGTAGTTTGTTCAAAGGTTTCAAGAGCTATGCAACCTTTACATAGCAACTTTGCAATAGGATATTGCATGAGTAGATTTGTCCCGAAAATACCTGTTATGTAAATTAGATTTATATATGATATATAATCAAAAAAGAAAAATTTGGATAAAGTTATTGTTAAAATGACTTTTATTATGTACAATTTTCTTATAAAACAGACTATGTGTTACTGGCGTAAACATGGAGAACCATGAGGAAGCACATAGATAACGGCCGTACGCCTGGGCAAAGTATTTGAACATGAGTTCAAATACTTTTTTTATTTAGAAAGGGGATTTTTTAAGTGAAAGAGATTGGTTTACGGTACGGAATGAATCCAAATCAAAGTAAAGCAAAAGTTTACAATGCAGAAAACACACCTATTAAAATCTTAAATGGAGAAGCGAGTTATATTAACTTTCTAGATGCATTAAATGCTTTTCAATTGGTTCGAGAGCTTCAACAGGCCACTGGTCAACCTGCAGCTACATCTTTTAAACATGTAAGTCCAGCAGGTGCAGCTGTGTATACTCCACTAAATGAGACACTTACTGAATCCTATTTTGTTGAAGGCTTAGATTTGTCTCCTTTAGCGATTGCTTATGCAAGAGCACGTGGGACAGATAGGATGTCTTCATTTGGAGATTGTGCTGTTTTTAGTGATGAAGTGGATATAACTGTAGCTACTCTCCTCAAAACAGAGGTTTCTGATATGATTGTTGCACCAAGCTACACTCAAGAAGCATTAGAGATTTTGAAACAGAAAAAGAAAGGAAAATATCTTATTTTAGAGATTGACCCAAACTATGTACCTGATCCAATTGAAAAAAGAACGGTATTTGGCATTACGCTAGAACAACAAAGAAATGATGTACAGATTGGGAAAGAAGTTTTTAATCATATTGTTACGACTCAATGTGATATCCCTGATCATGCAAAGAGAGACCTTCTTGTTGCTCTTATTACATTGAAATATACACAATCAAACTCTATTTGCTTCGCCTTAGATGGCCAAACAATTGGAATTGGTGCTGGACAACAGTCTCGTATTCATTGTACAAGGTTGGCAGCTGAAAAAGCTGATAACTGGTGGCTAAGGCAACATCCAAGGGTCCTTAACATGAAATTCAAAGAAGGCATTTCTCGTGTAGAAGTGAACAATGCAATTGATGGATGGCTGAATGATGATATTACTGAGGTAGAAAATGAACAATGGAAACAGTGTTTTGAAGAGGTCCCTGCTAGGCTAAGTAAGAGTGAAAAACAAGAATGGCTAAAAGGATTAAAAGGCGTTTCCTATGCATCTGATGCTTTTCTACCTTTCCGTGATAATATCGATCGTGCAGCTCAAACTGGCGTTAAGTATGTGGTTCAAACAGGAAATTCTTTACGAGATGAACAAGTTACACAGGCAGCAAATGAATATGGAATGATCATGGCGCATTCAGGCATACGTGTATTCCATCATTGAGGTATGAATTAAATATAATTAGCCCAAAAGAGCCAAGACCTTATAAGGGAACTGGCTCTTTTATGACCTTTTCAATAATTTGTGTGGGGTTAACTAACTCTGTATATCGTATATAGTTAAAACAAAAGTATTAAGCCTTTATTTCTTCGGCTAAATTTTGGAGTAATTCTTTTGTGGTTAAAACTGTAGCAAACTCATTGTCTAAAGTAGCTAGTGACACGTTATGTATTTGTTCAGCTGAATAATACGTATTGTCTGCCCCTTTTATTGCAAATGCAGCTGTTGCATCTGATACTAAGTACGTTTCGAATCCGAATTTACCACTCATTCGAGTAGTAGTTGAGACACAATGTGGAGTTGTTAACCCTACTATTACAACCTTTTCTATTTGGTTTTCTTTTAAATGTTTTTCCAGTCCAGTACCTATAAATGCACTATTTACTTTCTTTTTAAAGATTGGTTCATTTTCAGCTGGGACTGCAACATCTTTAAAATCTGAACTTGGTTTACTAGGATGAAAAATCGAATGGTCGTTATCGGATAAGTGCTGAATATGTATAATTGGGTATTTCTTTTCTCTCCATGTTTTTAAAAGGACTTGAACATTGTCTTCAGCATTGAGGTTATTTCTTATCCCCCACTTTTCATCTTCAAAAGCCCTTTGAATATCGATAATAATTAAAGCCGGATTGCTGAAATCTTTTCTCATATGTAATTCTCCTCCACTCTTTTATACATATTTTAACATTTATGTTAGATTGGTGAATTAAAAATAAGATTTTTATTTAAGTATATACACTTCCTAGAAGCAGTATTATATTGGTTATGGGTTCATATTATATACATTTCGAAGAAGGATAGATTTCGTAAGTTCGAGTTATATAATATAAGATTTTAATTTGATATAATATTATTTTGGATTTTTTACCACAAAAATCAATAGGGGGATACAATGAAATGAGTAAAAAAACAGCTTTGTTGCTTATCGATGTTCAAAACATCATGTTTTCTTATGAAGGTGGACCTTTATGGAATGAACAGCAAGTGCTTCAAAATATTACTTATCTAAGGGAAAAAGCGCACCAATCTAATGTACCAATTATCTATATCCAGCATACAGACCCTAGTTATAATAGTATGCTTAGTGAAGGAAAAGTCACATGGGAAATCCATCGTGATGTTAGCCCCTTACCAACAGACATAGTTATTCAAAAATCTTCTTGGGACGCATTTTATCAAACAACTCTACATAAAAAACTTCAGGAACTTGAAATTGGAAAATTAGTCATTGCAGGGATGCAAACTGAATTTTGTTTAGATACTACTTGTAGAAGAGCATATAGCTTAGGGTATAACGAGAATATCTTAGTAAAAGATGCTCATAGCACATTTGATACGGCTGTGCTTTCAGCTTCAAAAATAGTAGAACATCATAATAATATTCTAGGCGGCAGATTCGTTACATTAAAAGAAGTAAAGAAAATTATATTTTAATCTAATAAATAACTTTTCAAAGAAAAAAACAGCCTTTCAAAGGCTGTTTTTTGTTCCTGGAACGCACACTATGTAAACTAACCATGTATATGTATATACAACTTGAAAATAGGAAAAATACTTGTTTTTACTAACTAGGTTTTGAGACTAGAATAGTGTCCCAAAACCAATAAATGATTGATGTACTAACTATATAAATATAGACCTCATAGTTTTTTATAAATGAAGTCAGGTTATATGTTAAAGTATAAAAAATATAGTAAACAATAGAAGATATCAATAAATAGCACAGTAAACTTATTATACTGAATCTGGGTAACTTTTTAGTTAAAAGCAGGGATGTAGGTAGTCCAAAAACTGTATATAAAATGACGTAAACTACTGTGCTTATAATTATGCTAACTGGCAATGCAGGTGAAACAAGATCTTCCACTCCGTATTCAGTAATTAAATACAATAAAGATAAGCAAATTGAGGATAGCAATATAGTCAGTACATATTTTTTAATCATAAAAATTTACCTCTCGTTCTACTAACTCCCCATTTCCCCTTCTACATAACGGATTCCAAAAAATGTGTAATAGGTAACACGGTAATTTTTAACTGAATTTTGTTTTACTGAGTCCCATTGGTGTCCATTGGGTTTAACCTCATAACCTTGCACCATGAATTTATCCAGTGGTCTAAGTGACCATTGATGAAACTCTTTTTCAAGTTGTTTCACTTGCTTTTTCTTTTCTGGCGAACTCAAAGAACTTGCTTCATTACTTGTTATTCTAGGTATACCAACAGCTAGAGAAATAATAACCACAATAAGGATTCCCCAACTCCAAAAAAGCTTTTTCATATTGGATATTTCTCCCTTTTTTGTTCTTATTATATTATATCTATTCATATAACACTAATTGATTATGGGGAGTGAACAAGGAACTATTCTGTAATTCTTTTTTTGTTCCTGAAATGATGATTATGTAAATTACAACTGTATTTTTTATAGACCTGATATTCCAAACGCAATAGCAATAAATAAAAATAGTACAATTGCTATTGTAACAACGGTTAGTACGATTTTTTTCCATGCATTTTTAGGACTTAAAAATGCAAAAATTAATGTCAAAGCTAATCCAATCAATAACCATGTATTAATAGTTGTGGATGAGTAATTATTATTTGTTGTCGCTAAGTATAGATAATAAAACATTAATCTTCATAATTTAATTTTTATCTTTTTTCGGCTAATTGAAGACATATGAAAAATATCTAAAAAGAATATAGGAGGGTAATTACGCATATTACATATTATTCTATATCTCACTTCATCTATCAACCTTGCATAAAAAGAGTTCAAAAGGGAATACTGTTTGCAAAAGAGAAAAGATAAAGGGGTTGACGTTTTATGGAAAATAATGTACTTAACGGAATGGATCGGGTTGATCCAAATTTACGTGATGAAATGTTGGCTGAATTGTTTTTGGATCAAATGATGAATGACTTTAAAAGAAGTAAAATCCTCGAGGAAATTGATCATTCCTTAAAGAATAAAGATAAAGAAACTTTTTTACGTTTAACAAAGAAATTAAAATCTGTATCTTAATAAAAACAATATAATATAGAAGACACTCGTCAAAAGAAGCCTTTGCTCAACAAGAGCAAAGGCTTCTTTTCATAAATTTTTCCTATATTCAAATCGGATTAAGTTCCCTTTGTATAAGAAATAAACTGAAGAATAATACTACCTGGTAAATAAAAGAATTTCCCATGGAGTAAATAACGATATTTTAAGGGTGTTTGTGTCTAGATCCTCCTTAATATAAAGATAAATAGGGTGATTAGTATGGAGAAATCAATGGTTTCCTATCTTCCAGAGTGGCAAGTTTTTATGCAAGCGTTAATGGCATTTTTCATCCTATATATAATCTGCAGATTGTTTAATTGGACTCGTACTTCAGAGGAAGAGTGGTGAAAATGAAAACAAACAGGAATCTGTATCTAAAAATTCAGCTAATCCATTTACACGTGATTTCAATTCAAATGTAAAGGAAGTTAGAAAAGAAATTGGTCATAACTCTGAAGTTCATTTTAGGGAGTTTATTATAGGACGTACCGGCATTCGAGCATGTATTGTCTTCGTTGAAGGGCCATCAGATAAAGATCTTATTGATAAACATATTTTGTCATCATTGATGGCTGATTTTTCAGCAGAATCCTAATTGAAACAGCCTTACGAAAAGGGTAGCTTATGATGAAAGGAAGTGAACTGTGGGTAATGATCAATTCAAACGATCGTATTACGACACCTCAAGCAACTGTAGTTGTTATCAATTTTATACTTGGAACAGGAATTCTTACCTTGCCCCGGACAGTTGCGGAACAAGTAAAAACACCAGATGTTTGGTTAAGTGTTATTTTAGGCGGAATAATTGCCATGATAGCAGGAGTAATTATGGTGAAATTAAGTCAACGCTTCCCTGAAAAAACCTTTTATCAATACAGCCAAGAAATTGTAGGGAAATGGATGGGCAAGTTATTTAGTTTCTTCATAATAGGTTATTTTTTAGTACTTGGTGGGTTTCATGCCCGTTCATTGGCAGAAGTAACAGGATATCTATTGTTGGAAGGAACCCCTAAATGGGCTATTATTATGCCCTTTATGTGGGCAAGTCTCTACCTAATCAGAGGGGGGATAAATCCAATCGCTCGTCTATTTGAGATTATATTACCTATTACGGTTATTCTTTTTTTACTTGTTGCCTTTATGAGTATCAAAATATTTGAAGTAGACAATCTGCGCCCGGTACTAGGTTTAGGTATCACACCGGTGCTAAAAGGCATAAAAACAACTGCTCTTGCATTCACGGGTCCTGAAATCATGCTTTTAATATTGGCATTCATGAAAGAACCAAACAAAGCAGTAAAAGCTGTACTGATTGGTACTGCGATTCCTTTACTTCTTTATGTTATTACCGTCGTGATGGTTATCGGAGCGTTCTCAGTAGATGGAGTGGTTACGAGAACGTGGCCTACGCTTGATTTAATAAGAAGTTATGAATTAACTGGGTTAATATTTGAACGCTTTGATTCTCTGTTGCTGGTGGTATGGATTATGCAAATGTTTACTTCTTTTACTGTTAACCATTACGCTGCTTCATTAGGACTATCTCAACTTTTCCAAAAGAACATTCATCCATTTATGTATGGCGTGCTTCCCGTTATTTATCTTATTTCCATGATCCCCAAAAACATCAATGATGTATTTAAAGTAGGGGATATGGTTGGCAACGCTGCCTTAGTTTTATTTGGCTTTTTGCCGCTGCTGCTTCTCATTATTTCAAAAGTAAAGGGGAGAAAGTATGAAACAAACCTTTAATCACGTACAGTTCTTATTGGTTTTTCTCTCTGTTTTTTTGCTCGTTCCTCTGACGGGCTGCTGGAGTAGTCATGAAATTGAAGAAAGAAGTTTAGGGGTAGGTGTGGCGCTCGATAAGGGGAAGGAGTCCATGATTGAAAAAGAATTTGAGGAACAAGGAGGGGGATATGCGAGAAAGAACCTGATTACGTCAACCTATCAACTTATCACCCCACAAGTGGCAAGTTCAACCACTAAACAAGGAGGTCCTCAACAGAAATCTTATGTGAATGTGTCTGAAACAGGAGATTCTGCTTTTCAAATGCTTCGTGAATTATCTTTAAGAAGTGATACTCCTTAACTAGTCCCCATATGAAAGTGATGGTTATCGGTGAGGCCCTTGCACGATCGTATAGTTTGGAACAATTAGTGGATCAAAGTCTTCGGGACAATGATTTTAGACCAAGTTGTCTGATGTTTATTAGTAAAGGAAGAGCAAGCGACACACTCGAATCAAAAACAGCAGGAGAGATCCCAGCATTTCGTTTGTCTGCAATGGTAGAAAACCCCTATCGAACAACGAGAATTTTACCTCCTATGCCGCTTATTAAACTGGAGAGCAAGATCCAATCACGGTCTAGTTTTCTGTTGCAAAATATAGTATCAGCAAATGGAGAAATCAAATTTGCGGGTGCTGCCATAATTAAAGGGAAAACAAACAAAATGATTGGTTTTTTGAATGAAGAAGAACTAGATGGTCTGACTTGGATCACAGGAAAAGGGAAAGGCGGTCTAGTGAAAAGCTTTAATGAAAAGACTGGTCAGCTGATTGTATACGAAATAGAATCTATGAAAAGCCATATTGAACCTCATGTTAAAGGAAATAGCATTTCCTTCAATGTGCATATTGAAGCCGAGGGGAGGCTATCTGAAAATTGGGTGGTCTCAGGAAATCCTTTAAAAAATCAATTTTTACAGAAGGTGCAAAAAAACTCAGAAAAAAAAGTGGAGCATCTTGTAAAAAACACGGTAGAAAAAATGCAAAAAGAATATAAAGTCGATGTGGCCGGGTTCGGAAATCAATTGAGAATTAAGAGGCCCAGAGTATGGATGAGGGTTAAAGCCAATTGGGATCAAACATTTAGTGAAGTTCCAATTAACTATGATGTGAAATTAATGATTAAAGATTATGGAGCGTCAGGATCAACGAAGTAAGCTTTCAAGTTTAACTTTGCTTATTTTGATGTCAAAAATGAAAGAAAGCTCCAAGGAATAACCTTGAGGCTTTCTGAAAAGTATTCACCCTATACTTATTTAAGAGCTTCTTTTAATTCTTTTCCGGGTTTAAACGCAGGAACTTTGGAAGCTGGAATCGTCATTTCTTCACCAGTTTGGGGATTACGTCCGGTACGAGCTGCACGTTCACGTACTTCAAATGTGCCGAATCCAATCAATTGAATTTTTTCTTCATTAGCAAGTGTATTAGAAATCGTTTCAAACAATGCATCTACAGCTTTTTTAGTATCTTGTTTCGTTAGTTCTGATTTTGTTGCAACTGCATCGATTAATTCAGCTTTTTTCATATGTAAATACCTCATTTCTTATTGCATATATAGTATGTATATGTAGAACATATCACAGTCTTTATAAAATGTTCAAACATAAGCACTCATTTGATGATTTAAAAAGTTATCTAATAAACTAGATGCTGAGATTTGCTCTAAGACAAAATGAACCCCATTCAAGACAGAAGAAACTCGTCAAAAAGGGAGCTGTGCTCAATAAGAACAAAGCTCCCTTTTGATGATTTTCTCCTATTTTCAAATGGATGTAACCTTTGCATTAGAATATTTATTATTTATTCAGTCTAGATGAACTGTAATTAAGAAGGATTTTTACTTGTACTATGCTAAAACCTATTAATCCCCCAATAATAGCTGGACCAATCCACCCTAGTCCTACTTTGTACATAGGAAGAACTCTAATAAAGAAACTATTAATAGATGAAATGTGAATACCGCCCGTATTTAATCCATCAAATAGACTAATAATAAATGTCAAAAGTAAGCTCCCTTGATAAACTTCAGTTTTTCCTTTAAATAAAGGATGAAAAAAAGTTAAGAATATCAATACAATAGCTAATGGATAAATAGCTGTTAATAGAGGTATAGAAATAGCAATTAACTGCGTTAACCCGATGTTAGCAACGATTGCACTAAAACCACATAGACTAATAGCAAGTATTTTATAAGGTACCTTTGGAAGTAGTTTATGAAAGAATGAAGAACAAGAAGCAACAAGTCCTACACTAGTTGTTAAACAAGCTACCGTAATCATTAATCCTAATAATATTCCACCGTAAGCTCCAAAATAATAATTCGAGACTTTTACCAAAACAGTACCTCCGTTATCTAAGTGTCCAAGTTTTTCTACACTTGAAGCACCCATGTAAGAAAGAGCCGTATAAATGGTTATTAGGATAATAGCAGCAATTCCTGTGGCTTTTGCACAAATAGTCATAATGTGTTTTTTTGTTTTTGCGCCTTTTTCTTTAATAGCATTAATAATAATAATTCCAAAAACAAAAGCTGCAAGAGCATCCATTGTTAAATAACCTTCCTGAAATCCCTTGAAAAATGAGTGGATTTTATAGTTCTTCGTAGGCGCCTGGAAATCCCCAATAGGATGAATAAAAGCCATCGCTACAAGAATCCCAATAAATGTTAACTTAATAGGGGTTAGGAATTTTCCGATAATATTGATAGTTTTAACAGGATTTAGTGAGAAAAAGCATGTGATGCTAAAAAAGATGATGGTGAAAATAAATAAAGGTATGTGGTCTAGATCTTCCGCCAAGAAAGGTTTGATGCCTATCTCAAAAGAAACGGTTCCTGCTCTTGGTATGGAAAATAAAGGACCAATCGCTAAATAAAGTACGGTTGTAAATACAAGAGCAAACACAGGGTGTACGCGACTCGCTAGTGACTGTACATCATCTTTCCCCGAAAAACCAAATGCTAACACACCAAGTAACGGTAACCCAACTCCGGTTACTAAAAATCCGGCATTAGCTGACCAAATATTTATTCCTGCTGATTGACCAAGCATTGGCGGGAAAATTAAATTTCCTGCCCCGAAGAATAGAGCAAATAACATTAAACCAATAACTAATATAAATGAAAATGGCACTTTATCCGACATATAAAACCTCCATAAAATAACAGCTTTCACTATTGTTATATAAATGAAACAAGAGACCAAAAGAATGTACAGTGTTTTTTAGAAAACTTTTCGGCCTTTTTATGTTTTGACTTCTCGTGGCATTACGATAGTTAGGAATTCGACTTTTCCTATAGCCCTCGAACATATGAGAAAAGAGAAAAAGATGCCCTAGGCATCTAATAAGACAAGTAAAATATCTCAATAACATCGTCAAAAGAAGCTTTTGCTATTGTAAGTAAATTCCCTTTTAGAAGAGTTTCTTCTATTCTAAATTATGTCCATGAGATGGGACAGACTTAAATCTTAAAATCTTTACATTTTGAATGAACACTCTTTCTTTTGTAGATATATCCAATTTAGCTAACCTTACAATTTCATCTGGATCATTAATGGATTGCATGACTATGGAATTATTAATTATTTTATTATTTTTTAATATAGAATAGTCTACCGTAAAGATTTTTAACTTTCCTACCTTATTTTTCAACATAACAACTATCTCCACATACTTATAAAATACTTGTATTAGAAACCAATTTTTATACAGCTTTTTCTTTATCTAATTGAGATTTTATTGTTCTCTCCCTTAATTTCATTTCTTCATTTACTTTGGTGGCTTCCTTGAGGTATTCTGTTTTAAATCCACTCTTTACAGCCCAAACATAAAAAACAAGAGACAAACATGTAATGATAAGCATGTCCCAACCGTATGGAATAACATTTATTCCACCAAATTTTTCACTTCCTAAATATGAAATAACCATCATACATAATAAGTAAGTAACCATCCAAAGTCCAGCTAAGAAGTTCTTCTGGAACCCCTTCCATTTCAACTTTGCTTGATAATAAAAGTAAATAGGAAGACCCATCATAATAATGAATAACACCTGTCCTGTAAGTGGCCACCTCGCCCAGTACAGAGTTAATGACGCAAATATAAAACCCAGTGGCGCAATAATACTTAATCCCTTTAAACGTAATGGTCTGTACAACTCTTTTCCCGTTCTTCTTAACGTCATGGCTGTAACAGGTCCGGTAATATAAGAGATTAATGTCGCAACTGAAATAATTTCAGCTAATACACCCCAACCTCTAAATAGAAATAAGAAAATGAATGATACGGCTAAATTGAAAAACATTGCTTGACGTGGCACACCATAAATAGGGTGCAATTTCCCTAAAACACCAGGTAAATATTTATTCTTTTCCATACCGTATATCATACGAGATGTGGTAGCAGTATAGGTTATTCCCGTTCCAGAAGGAGAAACAAATGCATCAGCGTACAATATAATAACAAGCCAGTTAATACTTAGAGCAATAGCCAAATCAGCAAATGGAGAGTTGAAATTAAGGTGACTCCATCCATGAACAACCATAGAAGGGTCAACTGCTCCAATAAACGCAACCTGTAATAAGATATAAATAACGGTAGCAATTAGAATCGATCCTACTACAGCTAATGGAATAGAACGCCCAGGATTCTTTGCTTCTCCAGCCATATTAATAGGGCTTTGAAAACCATTAAATGCAAATACAATACCGGACGTTGCTACCGCCGTCAGTACGCTTGCCCAACCATTTGGCGCGATGCCTTCTTCAGACGTAAAATTTCCACTATGAAAACCGGCAAATAAAAGTGATCCAATTGTTAAGCCAGGAATCACGATCTTAAAGATTGTGATGAGTGAATTTGCTTTGGAAAAAAGACTTACTGTCCAATAATTTAATAAGAAATAAATAAGTAATAAAACGGAAGCAATGCCTAATCCAGGTAAAGTAAGCGTGCCATTTTTCACTAAACTACTTGTCCACTTTGCCCAGTCCCAGGGCCAAGAACTCATATATTGTACAGAGGCAACAGCTTCAACTGGGATAACAGATACAATAGCAATCCAGTTTGCCCAAGCAGCAATAAATCCAAGAAACGATCCATGAGAATATTGTGTATATTTAACCATACCTCCTGCTTCCGGAAACATAGATCCCAGCTCGCTGTAAGAAAGTCCAATAAATAAAATAACAATCATACCGATAATCCAGGAAATAATAGCAGCAGGTCCAGCAATTTGGGCTGCTCTCCATGCTCCGAATAACCAACCTGAACCAATGATGGAACCTAGTCCAACCATTGTTAAAGAAAAAGTTCCCATCCTACGCTGTAAATGATTCATTTTTTTAACCTCTCTCATATAAGTTGTAGTAATTATAGAAAGACTATTACACCCTCCATAGTCCCTTTCTTAGTAAGGGAAGGATTATAGTAGATATCGTAGTCTGCTTAGCTTCAAAAGGAGTTGATATATCAGCGTAGCTTTAAGAGATAGTGATACTCCTTTAGGTCATTAATAAGGATACAATGAGAGCAATTTTTTTCTGTAGTTAGTTTATAAATATCTTCACTCCATTAAAGTAGAATTTTATTAAACGCTTTCATTTTTCCTCAACGAAATCGTATCTTTAATTTATAATAGGAACTATATAATCATACAGAAAACGACAAAAATTATAAATTTTTTAAATTTTTTTGTGAATGATTTAATAAGGAAGAAGTGCGTATTCTCCATTATTTAAATATAGAAACATTTAATGTTGTCATATATGGATTTAAATACTTTTTACATATAAATAATTTAATGGATATTATTGGCTGATTTTATGTAGATTTTTGTTTAATTCTGTAGTTTGTATCATAAAATGAGGCTTAATAAATCTTTGTTATTAGTTTAAATTCATATATTACTTTTATTAAAAGAAAATAAACAAGAAAAAGATGATTTAAATTAGGAGTGAGAAAATGAAAAAAATAGGGCTGATTAAAGGTCTGGGTAAATTTGGACGTATCACATTCCCTAGTGAACTACGACGAACCTTAGGGATAAAAGGCAGTGAGAGTTATGTGGAGATGTCTATAGAAAATGAAGCAATAATTATCGAAAAATGTGGCGAAAGTAAACCCTGTGCTATCACTGGTAAGGTAAGTGATAAAAATAAAGTGTATATAGGTAATATCGTGCTAAGCTCAGAAGGAGAAAAGATTTTATTACAACAATTAATTGATATAGAAAAACCGATTGAGTGACCATTCTTTCATAATGTCATTACTGATATTACATTTGGTATAACCGATATATACCAATTAATTTCTGTGTTCGTAGCCACCATTTTACACCAGATTCCAAAGTGCATGGCAATCGTGACTATTCTTTCTGTAGCAAAAGTAACTCAATTATCCTTTTTACTAATTGTAGCCTTCTTATCTTTATCCTTAGGTGGGAGTTTATTAATTGGAGAAAGCGTACAAGCCTCCTCACTTAAATTACAAGCTTTATCTACTAGGGGAGCAATCGGTACATTGTCCTTGGTTATCTTTCATGAAGTAATAGGCCAGGCTGTAACTTATTTTAGACTTCTACATGTATGGATGCTTATAGGTTTAGGAGTATTAATTATTTACGTTTATCGGTATTCACTTTCACTATTTCATGGCCATTAAAGGGATTTTATTATTAGTTGTTTTAAAAACGACAAGAATGATGGATATACCTTGTAGGTTAAACTTTTCATTACTATTAGAGGATTAGTTACTAATATAATAGTAGGAAGGGTGTCTTAGTTGCATAAAAAGTCTTTAGTCGTATTAATCATGTTAATAGTAAGCATAGTTTCTACAGCCTGTTCAAATTCAAGCGAAGAAACAGCTAGTAAAGAAAAAACAAATGCTACAAAGAAAGAGCATCAACAACATTCAGAAAACATTAGTCGTGACATAAAGGAAGAAACAGCTAGTAATGAGGTTTTACCTGAATTTTTGAAGGATAAATCAGAAGAGATGCAAACCATTTACGCGAATGCTGCCCAAAACAAAGAGCTACTAGAGAATATTCCATGCTACTGTGGCTGTGGTGAATCGGCGGGGCATAGAAATAACTATGATTGTTTTATCCATGAGAATATAAGAGATGGAAAGGTAATATGGGATGACCATGGAACAAAATGTGGTGTTTGTCTCGAAATAGCAGCTCAATCCGTTTCTGATTTGGAATCTGGTAAATCAATTAAACAAATTCGTCAATCAATTGATGAAAAATATAAAAGTGGTTATGCAAAACCAACGCCAACTCCTGAAGT
This sequence comes from Priestia sp. JV24, assembly GCF_025910025.1. Taxonomy (NCBI): domain Bacteria; kingdom Bacillati; phylum Bacillota; class Bacilli; order Caryophanales; family Bacillaceae; genus Priestia; species Priestia sp. JV24. The sequence continues at coordinate 20,672 of NZ_JAPCIN010000020.1, read as the reverse complement.
TTAAGGTCAAGTATAGGCTTTTAGCTGACATGTAATTAAAGATATCAAAAGGTTAATTAAAACAAATAGGACCTTGAGAAGAGTAAGTTATATATCTTGCTCTTCTCAAGGTCTTTTTTATTAATACATAAAAATTACTTTTCTACAGCTACCATTGTTTTTTCTTTACTTGTTGTTTTGAGTATAGAGAGCGACATGATTATAAATGAAGCCACACCTATCATTCCTAGAACAAATAAATAGCTTTCAATATCATGCCCTCCAAAGTAGAAGATATTACGTAGACCTTCTACACTGTATTTAAAAGGAACCCATGAATAAAACCAATCTTGAGTTACTGTAGGTAGAAACTCTGGAGGTAAATTTAATACCGGAATTGAGAAGAGAAAAAGTAAGATGAATAATGGAACCCCTACCAATCCTAACCAATTTAAAATAGCGTTTTGAAGTAAATAAAACATAAATGCAGTAAATAGTAAAAATAAGAATGTTGCCTGGAAGTCAGATATATTAACGTTTAATACATTATCGGTAAATAAAAGGACTGTAGAAGCAATGGCAGTTGCAAATAGGAATCCTGCAACTAATTGAGCTAAAATAGATCGGATACTTATACGCCCATTTGTAACCTTCTTCATAATAATAAAATGAATAACAGAACTAATAATGACTGCGATCCATATTATTTGTGTAAATAATACAGGGGCATTTCCATTAGCTGTATGATCTCCGACTTCGTTAGCTGTTTCATTCTTCACAAGTAAAGGACTGCTCAAAAGTTTAGCTTGCGAAGGAGTAATAGTAGCTTTATTAGTCTCTAACTGGGTAAAAACATTATCCTGAATTTGCCCATTTATTTTAGAAAGCAATTGATCGATAACCTGCTTTGTTGTATTAGCAGCCGTGTAATGCATTCCTTGATTAATAATTACCTCTACTTCTGGCTTTTGTGGTGAAGGAGATTGAAGTGACAAAATTTGTTGAGACATATTCTCTGGAATCACAATCGTTGCATAGTATTTCTTTTCATTCATTGCACTGATAGCATCTTCTCTTGCGTCAATCACTGACCACTTAAAAGGAATATCTTTATTATCTAGTAACGTTTCCTTATATTGTTCACCAGCATTCAGTTTTGTCTTATTAGGCAGTTCAGCACCTTTATCATTTACTACTAATGCAACTGGCAAGTCCTCCGGAGTGGGATTAACAATTGACCCTATGAAAGCAATACTAAAAATCATAACGACAATGACAATTCCTAGTAAGCTCCCCCAAAATCTTTTTTGTGAAAAAAAACTCTTAAATACGCACACGTAATCTCCCTCCTGAACATCTTGTTTTCATTGACAGGGCGTTGCATAAGGAACGCCTTGTTATATACAATGTAATTATATTCCTTATCTTCACATACTCAATAATCAATATTGTGCTATTTGTTATATATACAACAAATGAGTGCTGAGTGTTAATTAAAACTGAAATCATAGACAGGTGATGAGAAAATGTTTAAAAAAACAGATTTGCGTGTTATTCGAACAAGAAAAATGATTAAAGAATCGTTTATTGATTTAATCCAAGAGAAAGGCTATGAATCTATTACCATTAGGGATATTGCAGACAATGCATTAATTAACAGAGCTACTTTTTATCTTCACTATGTAGATAAGCAGGATTTGGTGGATAAATTAATTGACGAAGTTTTTGAGGAACTAACAGATATTATTAACCCTTGTATATACATCCAAAAGAAAAGAGTGAACATATCGCAATTTCAATCAATGATTGAAGCTATATTTACAAATATTTTCCATCATGCTACGTTTTATCAAATCATGTTAAGTGAAAAAGGGGTACATGGATTTAATCGCAGAATGCAAGAGGTTATTCAAGAGAAATTTAGAAAAGAATTCGCCACAATAAATTTACAAGAACAAAAGTTTTCAACTCCTCCTGAATTATTGATACATTTCATTTCTTCAGCATTGATTGGGACAGTAGAATGGTGGGTTAATAATGATTTAGTCTATTCTCCTAAACATATAGCAGTGCAGTTAGTTCACTTAGTAACGATTGGTCCATTACAGTCTTCAGGTTTTGAAATTGAAGCATAAGATAAAATTAAGCTTGTAAAGAGTTCCAAACTCACTTCAATAAGCAATTTTGAAAACATCAGCATCACCTAGTTTTTTATAAAAAATGGGATTATATCTAGAATAAGTTCCAGAAGAGATCTTGAATGTAGATAGATATAATTCCTCAATCTATCCTTATCATTTTTTACCTTTATTCCCAAATGTAAATTTCATTCTTTTTTTAAAAATTTTTTGTACCATTCTTATTTAGCAAAAATGGTAACGTTGTCATATGTTTTAACATTCAAAAAAATGTTTGAGTGTTATAGAAACATATTATACGTAGTGAATATCTCACTTCTAAATAAAGATTCATCTGCTCTAAAAAAACATCTGAACTTTCTTATATCTTATAGTCCTTTTATTTTTATAAAACTTCCTAAAAATACTGACTGAAATGAATTTTGCTTTGATTTTATCAATATAATTTTAAGTATAATACTGTACTTATCCGAGTGGATAAGTAGACTTTATTTCACCTCCTAAAAGTCTTGTAAAATAGTTATTAAATTATTCTTAAATTTGGAATAAAGTGATTGACAACCCAAAATATTGTTTGTAGAATCCATTTGTAGCTACCATTTTTACAAATAGAGGTAATTATAGGTTAATTTTCTTCTGTTTTGATGTAGTAAAATATTACCATTATGGAGAAGATGTGGAAAAATCGCCCGATAATTAAATGAGTTTTTATTATTTTAAAGTAGTTTGTTTAATTCTTTATGATAGTTACTTATATTTAAACAATGATGGGAGAAATAAAAGATGTCAGACGATACTTTATATAAAAAATCATATTTAAATAGATTAGGGGAATTAAAGGAAAGATCACCAAAAGTTGCAGCAAAATTTATGCAGTTTGAACACGAAGTCTTTAATACAGGTACGATTCCTCCTAAAATAAAAGAGTTGATCGCTATTGCTGTAGCGCATACAACAGGATGTCCATATTGCATTGAAGCTCATGTAGCTAAGTATAAAAAACTAGGTGGAACTATGGATGAAATTTTAGAAGCAGTGACTGTAGCAGCTGCGCTTAAAGCTGGGGCTGCAATTAGTCATAGTGTAAATGCCATCAATGCCTTCGAAAGAGAGTGAATTTTTTAGTTTGTTAATTTTAGAACATATAAAATGAGGTGTAGGCGGCGTGGAAAAATTGATAGACAACCCTACTATTCCAAATAGTAGTTATTCTTCAATGATTGACTTGTTATCTCATAAGGCGAGGGTTCATCCTGAAAAGGTGGTCTACACATTTTTATATAATGACAACAAGGATGAAATTAATATTACCTATCAAGAACTTCACACGTGTGCTAAGCAAATCGCTGGTTACCTACAACATTTAGGTTTAGAAGGACAACGAGCTCTTTTAATGTATCCATCTGGAATAGACTACATTAAAGCTTTTCTAGGTTGTATCTATGCGAATGTAATACCCGTTCCCGTGTATCCTCCTGGGTTGAGCAGGAATATGTTACGTTTAAAAGCGATTATGGACGATGCAGCTACTAATATTATTTTAACAACTACGTACCTGCATTCAAAAATAAGTTTTCATTTCTCAGATGAACTTTCAAGCATGAATTTAAAGTGGATTCCGATTGACGATATATCTCATGATTATCAAGATGATTGGTCACAACCAAAGATAGATAAAGAATCTTTAGCCTTTTTACAATATACTTCAGGATCTACATCTTCTCCTAAAGGAGTAATGGTCACTCACGGTAATATTTTGCATAATGAAGCCATGATTAAAACAGCTTGTCAGCATAACGAGGATACAGTCATGCTCGGGTGGCTACCAATGTATCATGATATGGGGTTAATAGGTAACATTCTACAACCACTATACCTTGGGGCCAAATGTGTATTTATGTCGCCAATGGATTTTTTACAAAAGCCTTTTCGATGGCTAAGTGCTATCTCAAAGTACAAAGCAACTATTAGCGGTGGACCCAATTTTGCTTATGACTTATGCCTAAAAAAGATTACAGATGAACAAAAGAGGCAGCTTGATTTAAGTACGTGGGAAGTTGCTTTTAATGGGGCTGAACCCGTGCGTTATGAAACTATTCAAAAGTTCGCCCAGGCTTTTAAAGATTGTGGTTTTAAACTAAATCAATTTTTTCCGTGCTACGGTATGGCTGAAGCAACTTTATTTATAACAGGTAATGAAAAATTAACAAAGCTTGTCTCCAAAGGCTTTTGCAAGGAAAGTCTCCTAGAAAATAAAGCTATAGAGCGACCGTTAAATTCTGAAGATTCAGTTAAATTAGTTGGTTGCGGTATGACTTGGCTTGATCAGAAAGTAGAAATTGTTAATACCGATTTCTTAACCACATGTGCATCAAATGAAATAGGTGAAATTTGGATTAAAGGAAACAGTATAGCAAAAGGGTATTTTGGACGGGAACAAGAAACAAATTATGCGTTTAATAATACAGTGAAAGACACAAACGAAAATGGCTTTTTAAGAACTGGGGATTTAGGGTTCTTTCATGAAGGCCAGCTTTTTGTAACAGGTAGACTGAAGGATGTCATTGTAATGAGAGGGAAAAACCATTACCCGCAAGATATTGAATTAACTGTGGAAAAAGCAGATCAAGCTATTATTTCAGGAGCCAGCGCTGCCTTTTCTGTTGATATTAATGAGGAAGAGAAGTTGATTATAGTTGCTGAAATCGAACGTAAATATAGGCCTAGATCGCATAAGGAAAAAGAGTTGAAAGGTTATTTAGACAATGTTTTAAGAAACATCCGTCAGCAAGTAATGGAGGAACATGAAGTTCAGCCATATGCTATTTACCTTTTAAAGACTAGCAGTATACCAAAAACATCTAGTGGGAAAATCCAAAGACATGCTTGTAAAAAAGCGTATTTAAATAATGGCTTAGAGGTTTGGCATAATTAAATTCGTTCTTTTCCCTCTTTTCCTAATGAATTCATCCTATTAAGCATAATGTACTTACTATTGTTGAAGGAGGGATGTTAAATGGGAAATTCATATAACACAATTGTAATTGGCGCTGGACAAGCAGGACTAGCTATTGGCTATTATTTAAAACAAAAATCCCTTTCGTTTTTAATTATAGATTCTAATAGTAGAGTCGGGGACTCTTGGCGTCATCGTTACGATTCTTTAATCTTGTTTACACCTAGATCTCATAGTGCACTACCGGGTATGAATGTAGAAGGGTCGCCACATGGTTACCCTAACAAAGATGAGATTGCCGATTATTTAGAGAATTATAGTCGTCATTATAATCTTCCAGTTCAACTAAATACAGCCGTTATTAATTTATTTAAAGAGAATGAGCAGTTCCACCTCGTTACTAATAAGGGTAATTACGTAGCGAAAAATATAGTAGTTGCGACTGGTCCCTTTCAAAAGCCCTTTGTACCAGATGTTGAGAAAGATGTCTTAAAAGACATTTTTCAAATTCATGCAGCTCATTATAAAAACCCGACTCAATTAAATGAAGGAACGACTTTAATAGTGGGTGCTGGTAATTCAGGGGTACAGATTGCAACGGAGTTAGCTGAAAGCAGAGAAGTTTATCTATCTGTAGGTAAACGGATGAAATTCCTACCCTATACATTACTGAATAGGAGTGTTTTTTGGTGGTTCCAAGTGCTTGGAGTATCAAAAGCAACTATCCATTCAAAATTGGGGCAGTTTATGAAAAAAAATGATCCAATTATAGGGAAAGAGTTAAAACCACTGCTAAGTAGAGGCGTTGTTAAAAAGGTTTCAAAAGTTTCAAAGGCAGATGGTAAGAGTTTAATTTGTCAAAATGGGGAGAAGGTCCAACCAGAGAATATCATCTGGGCCACTGGTTACCACAATGATTACGAATGGATTGAAATCCCTAACATAATTGATAAAAACAATAATGTAATTCATGATCGAGGCATAACAAAAGAAAAGGGTCTTTACTTTCTAGGGTTATCATGGCAATACCGACGAGGTTCCGCCTTATTATTAGGGGTTGGAGAAGACGCCAAGTTCTTAGCAAATCATATAACTTAATTCATATGAAAAGTTTTAGTGGGGGTCCTAATTATGGAAAACGATAAGATTTTTATGATGATAAGAGAGTCTATTTTAGTTTTTTCACCTTTAAAAGAAACGGATATTAAAATAGATAGCAATTTGTCCGGAGATTTATCACTGGATTCAACTGACCGTTTAGAACTTGTCTTAGATTTAGAGCAAAAGTTAGATATTAGCATTCCAACTGAGGACTATGGCTGGTGTAAAACGATTGAGGACGTTGTGTTGTTAGTAAAACAAATACAAGCTCAGAACACTAAGGAGGCTGTTAAATGAACTTATCTACTAAGTTAAAAGAACTAGGATTATCCCCATTAAATACATTAGTCGGCAGTGCCCATAACCTTTATAAAATGCCTTTTGATACAGTAAATGAATATAAAGGCAGCGTTATTGCAGATAACTTTAACTATCATTATGAAAATAACGAATTTTATCGTGATTTATGTAAAAAGAAAAACATTAGCCCTCAGGATATAAAGAGTTTTAATGATTTAGCAAAAATCCCTTTAATTCCAGTTCAAACATTTAAACAATGCGATTCTCATCTTCTTATGACATCGAAATTAAATGAAGTTGAATTCGAAATGAGAAGTACAGGAACAAGTGGTATTCCTAGTGTATCTCGTCGTGATCGATTAACGATGGATAGTGCATTTGATAGTGTTGTAACCACCTATAGGGAGTTCTTTAAGTTCTCCAGAGGGATGGGATTATTTCTTTTCCCACCAACTGAAGAAATGCCTGAAATGGGAATGGTAAAAGCACTGAACGTTTTTGCTGGTTTATTAGATGGTAGCGTTAATTTAGTAAAGAAAATAACATTCAACCCCGAAAAAGCTGTAGAAGTCTTACAGAGTTGGGATGGAAAGCACACTAGACATATAGTAGGCCCTCCATTTTTAGTATATAGATTAATTAAATATTGTATGGATCGCAATATTAAACTTAATTTAGAAAAGAATAGCTTTATTATTACGCTTGGAGGATGGAAAAGGTTCACTGGTGAAGAAATTCCACGAGGAGAATTTAATGAGCTTTGTCATGAATACTTAGGTGTTCAATCATACAATGTAAGGGATATGTATGGATTAGTAGAAGCTAATATGCTTGCAGTAGAATGCCATAAACAAGAAAAACATATTCCACCATGGGTACACGTTTCTATGCGTAATCCACACAATGTCTTAGAAGAAGTTGAATATGGAGAAAGAGGCGTTATTGCTATTTATGACCCAACTTCTATTTCTTATCCAGGCTTCATTCTGACAGAAGATGTTGGATATTTAAGAAAGGATACATCTTGTGAATGTAGCCGTAATGGACAGACGTTAGTATATATTTCAAGGATGCCAGGCGTGGAAGTAGGTTGTTGTGCAATTAACCTTGAAAAGTTTATCGAAGAAAAAGAAAAAGGCATGGCTATCAAAGGAGGAATTTAAAATGTTCAATGATATAATCTGTGATCATTTTATGAATCCTAGGAATATTGGTGAACTTACAGATGCGGACTATGTGATTGAAATCAGTAATCCTATTTGTGGTGATACAGTACACATGTATTTAAGGTTAAACCAAGAGGTTATCTCCGATGTGGCTTATAGAGCTTATGGATGTTCTACGTCTATTGCTACAGCAAGTATTGTTTCAGAAAAAATAGTTGGTATGTCTAAAGCTGAAATTTCGTCTATTACACGAAATAACGTTGTTGAATGGTTAGGTGAGTTAGAACCTTCACAGCTTCACTGTGTGGATATTGCTTTAAATATTCTAAATCAGTGTGCAAATCCAACAAAAAAGAAATTTGAACAGAAAGAGTTTCTGATAGAAGGGGAAGGTGCATTTTAACAATGCATACACCTATTTATTTTGACTATAATGCCACTACTCCTATTGATCCAAGAGTATTAGAAGGTATGTTACCATATCTTCAAAATCATTTTGGGAATCCGTCGAGCACTTATTCTATAGGATATCGTACTAAAGAGGCCATTGAAATGGCACGTAAAGATATAGCTAATCTTATCAGTGTTGAGGATGGTAATGTATTTTTTACAAGTGGTGGATCTGAGGCGAATTCCACTATATTAAAAGGCATTGCAGCAAAAAGTTCAAAGAAGAAGCATATTATTACAAGTTCAATTGAACATCCAGCTATCTTAAAAACGTGTGATTACTTAAGAAAGCATCATGGATTTCAAATTACCACAATACCTGTCAATCCGGCTGGTATTGTGGATGTTAATGATATCGAAAGAGCTATAACTAGCCAAACAGTTCTTGTTACAGTCATGATGGTAAATAATGAAATTGGATCTATACAGCCTATAAAAGAAATAGGTAATCTGTGTAAAAAGCACAATATTCATTTCCATTGCGACGCAGTACAGGCAGTTGGGAAAATACCTGTTAATTTAAAGGAACTTCCAATTGACAGTTTATCGATGTCAGCGCATAAGATTTATGGACCTAAGGGAGTAGGCTGTTTATATTTACGTGAAGGTGTGAATATTCCTCCTCTTATCCTTGGAGGGTCTCAAGAATTTGGTATGCGCTCTGGAACAGAAAATGTAGCAGGTATTGTCGGTTTTGGGATTGCTGCAAAAATAGTTCAAGAAGATCTATACTTCAATCTTACAAAGATAGAGTACCTACGTAACTTATTCTTAACTAATCTCCATACAGAAATTGAGGAGTGTTTAATAAACGGAGATATACATGCGAGTGTTCCTTCCACGATAAACATTCAAATTTCTGGTATTAGAGGAGAATCCTTAGCCAGTATGTTAAATGAATTAGGATTTTGTGTATCTATTGCTTCTGCATGCAGCTCTACTTCATCTAAACTTTCACATGTATTAAAAGCAATTGGAAAAACAGATGAAGAGATCAGAAGCTCAATTCGTATAAGTATAGGTGCGTTAACTACAGAGGATGAAATAAATCAGTTAGTTAGACATTTAAAACAATCCGTGATGAGATTGCGTTCTTTCTCCCCTAAATATCAAATGTCTATATAGCTATATAAGAATAAAAAAGTCTAAAAATAGTGGTTGAAAGGTAGTGGGACTACATGGATGAATTAGTATTTAAGCAATTTAAAGTTGCAAAAGATTTTTTTTATTAGAAACGTAGAAGCTATTTCCACAGAAGTAGCGAGTGTTCAGCCAGATGGCTTTAACAATACAATTCATTGGCATATTGGCCACGTATTAACATTCACTGAGCAATTAATGTTTGGATTTCCGGAAAAGACCATTTACCTTCCGATAAACTATGTCGAATTATTTGGAAATGGTACGAAACCGGCTGACTGGAAAGGTAAGGTGCCAAGCTTAGAAGAATTGATTAGCCAGCTTAAGGATCAGTCCATTCGTCTTCAGCAAATTCCAAGTGAACAATTAAAGGAAACTCTTCAAAAACCATTTATGGGATTTGAAATTTTTGGGGAGCTAGCAGGCCTGGCCGTTCTACATGAATCCAATCATTTAGGCCATATCCAAGCAATGAAACGCGTTGTTGAATATGAAAGTGTAAAACAATAATCAGTTTAGGTACAGATTAAAGGCATCCTCTAGCCATGCATATTACTAAGCTCTAAATAAAAAACAAGCATTTGTTTTCAAAGGCTTGTTTTTTTGTTTAGAGAGTTTTTATATAGAAATGTTACAGGTCATCTATGATGCAAATTTGATAAAATTTAGAGGCTAAATTTAGTAATTACTTTTGGATTTGGCTGTGACCATACACTAAATAGAGTTTAATTATAAAGGAGATGAAGTAGATGATAATTTACAATAAGCTAGTCAGAGATCGTATCCCTGAAATTATCCAAGAATCTGGAGAGGAATGTTTAGTAGAAGTTTTAACAGAGCATGATTATTTAAAAGAACTTCAAAAAAAGGAGAGGAAGAGTTAAAGGAGTATTTAGCAGCTTCTAATTCCAAAGAAGTTATAGAAGAACTTGCGGATTTATTAGAAGTAATTTATGGACTAGCACAGTGTCATGGGTTTTCCATTAAAGAGTTAGAGACAGTTAGACAATCTAAAAAGGATAAAAAAGGTGCCTTTGATAAAAGATTATTCTTAGTTGAAGTCCATAAGAAAGATTAAAAACTAATTTCTAGTTACGTAAGAAAAAAACCTACTGATTATGGTTATGATGAGGTCCTTGTTTCTCTTTTATTCAGCTTTTATACACCATAGATATAACGGGGGTTCCTTAGATAAGTGGATAAGGATTTGATGTGTAAAAAGTACACGTTTTATATATATAATCGCACGGAAAAATATAGTATATATGGAGAAAACATGTTATTATGTTTCTGCACATGCATTTTAATGGTAAAAAGCCACCTGTCCTGCAAATACTGGGTGGCTTTTTATTTTGTTAACGATAATAATTGCTTTAACACTCTATAATAGATTTAAATATCTTGTCCGAAAAGTATACGTTTGTAGTTACCATAAAACGTATAGGCAGCAAAGGTTTAGTTAAAACTACAATTTTACAGTTTTTAACGAAAAGTGGGGCTTGAAACTAATTTCTACTTCTCTGTTACCGTCATTTCCGAGAATTGTTAAGCGATTATTCTCACCTTTAATTTCGCTAATATCTTCTAATTCAAAATCAAAGATTAATCCCTTAAAATGTTTATAACCTAAGCTTACACTACATTGACTTTCATGTACCAACATCACCAATAACAAATGAAAGCCATGATCGTCATCTTTACTATACATAAACATACCAGTCTGTTCATCGACCATTACTACAGGTTCATCTTCAAATAACTCAAGCAGTTCGTATTCATCGTACTTCATTACTGTTTAAAATCTCCTATCTTAATATTACTGTAATAACATGGATATTATTATTTACAACAATCTTAAATGTATCAGATATGCTCAATATGTACCTAAGTTTTGAACCCAATTTTCGTCAAATGTATATATAATCTTAGTTACCATAATGTACTTACAGGAACCAAAAAGCCCTTTAAATAAACAAAAATATTTTCTTCTAATGTAAAAATGTATAGTTTTTATTTGTTTACCAAATGAAGAGTAGTGGTTGAATGAAAAAGGAAAATAACTATATATAAGAGAATGTATGTCAGTGGAAAGAAAATAGATTTATGACATTTTCAACAAGGCATCTTTACATAATTTTGATTTTTCCTATGAATAGATCGGAAATTTTTTATAAAGGGGATGGAAATCATGTTTCACGCGAAGGATGTTTTAGCCGATCAACTGTCAGCAAATGCTAATGACCCTAGCTGGTACCAGCCATTTTCAGCTTCGATTGAAAACTTGTCGGAAGAAGAAGCTTTTTGGAAGCCTAACAAGGACAGTAATAGTATAGCTGAGATTGTGCAACATCTACTTTATTGGAATGAAACATGGCAAACTAGGTATCAAAAGTCTCATGTCAATGCAGTACCTTCTATAGGAAATAATAATAAAAGCTTTATAATTGTCGAAAATCAAACATTTGATCATTTAAAAGAGCGACTATTAAAAGTACTGTTACAATGGCAAGAGTTATTAACTGAAGAAAAAGTCGAAAGAAATGTAAATGGTTTTTCTGAACATGTGAAGTGGTGGGAGGTACTTGGAAATTTAACTACTCATAACGCATATCACATTGGTCAAATCATTTATATTCGGAAACTACAAAAAAGTTGGAAAGAGAATAGTGGTGAAGAGGATTAACCGAAGTCGATAATTGATGTCTCTGAATGAAATGGAGCATGAAGTTCTCCTTTTTTTATGTAGAATGTATTATGATGTACGAAGTACTTTAATATTTACTTAATGAATGATGAAACCTAGGTAAAAGAAAAAGTAGGTTTCTATCGAATGTAGAGTCGATTACAAAATACAGAATCTGCTCTTTTTATGACCAATGTTTCAGTAGGACTACGATATATGTCATTTCCTATACATGTGTGTATCAAAGGTTATAGGACATTGTTCTCATGGTATACTATCGATTAATGACAAAACACATTGTATATGCAACATGTTTTGTTCATTTTCTGCTTTTGGGGGACAACTTCATTGTTTGTTGTCCTTCTTTTTATTTTATATAAAAAGAAGGAATTACTCTCCAGAGTAGTGTTAACCTTAGTCAAGGGAGTTGAAACGTTATGAAAAAGACAGAGCACATCAAGAGGTATGAGCAAGGTATTACTAGTAAGTTTGCTGTGTACAGATTACCCTATGTTTATGACTTTTCTATTTACGCTATTGACATCTTTTATACTGATACAGAGGACTACTTCTTTGGCTGTGCCAAGAACACTACACTTGAAAGATTCTTTACTCGTAAAATCCACCAAGATGAACTAGGGTATTATTTCCAGTATGCTCAAGAAAAGGTCTATCTCAACAGTTTTAATCCAATAAAGAACAATAAGTTACAGTTTGTTCAATGAACTGGCTTTTTTTATGCCATCCAAGACAAATAACCTATCATATCACCATTATGAGAAGTAAATGCTAAGAATATCAGCATGATTAACCCTGTTGTTTTATTTGATATGAATATTTTCCCTTTATTCGAACATTCTACTACTTAAGAAACCCTAAAAAGTTTACTCAAAGATATAAAGGTGGATTCAATATAAATGAATAATAAGGCTTATATGGTCTTTCGTGAGATCTTCATTGTTTGCATTGTTCCCTTTGCTGTTATCTTTCTTACCGACCTTTTGGTGCAAATAACCAGTAAAAGAAATTGATTTATATTCTTCTCCCACTATAAACGGATAATAAATAGCAACTTGAGCAAACTACTCAAGATGCAATAGAGCATCGTCCAACGACTGGCTACCATGAATTCAACTTATAGAAAAAGACGACCTCTCTGAACTGAGAAGAGTTGTCTTTTCCTATTTTTAGACTATACACGATATTCGAAACTAGTTACCATAATAAGCATTCTAAGAAAGCAGTAAATAAAAAAGAAACACTTTATCAAGAGCTATTTTCTTAAAAATAAGAAGGCTACCTACATTTGTAGGTAGCCAAAGCCATCAAGACTTATTTAATTATCTAGCGATGTTAAATGAATAAAAATAAAGTAAGCACTCTATTTTCTCCTATTTTTAATGGCTTATTAGCGAGAAGTACCAGATTGTCCTGAGACACCGCCAGCTAATTGTTGTTGAGCTGTAGCTACAAGACGTTTTGTGATTTCTCCACCAACTGAACCATTAGCACGAGCTGTTGCTTCAGCACCAAGGTTTACACCAAATTCGCTAGCGATCTCATATTTCAATTGATCGATTGCTTGCTCAGCACCACGTACTAATAATTGATTACGACTACCACTGTTGTTGTTTGACATATTGATTCACCTCCTTGTACGCTTTTAACTTTCCTTTTGTTCGCAAAAACGATTCAAGGTAAATATTGGATGGATAATAGGGAGATATTCAGCGATAATAAACCTGTTGAAAGAAAAGAATTTCACTAAGAAACAAAGAAATTCATTGCCTTTCATCTCCTTGTCAATTTCAAACTCATATTTGCCATGTGTGAAAAGGATTATAACGATATCGTTATAATCCTTTTTCCTTAAAAAAAAGAACGTTAACTGTCCTAAACACTATGAATGAACATAGTCAATTAGGTAAAGAATGCCGTACACTCCTACATACTAAAACGTCAGTGTTTTTTCTTGATTATATTGCTAATTAACATAATGAAAATTATCGGAAACCTAATGAAATATAAATAATAGCTAAATAAAGTTATAATAGACCATAAATATAAAATAAGGTGAGATGTATTAATGATTGACTTTATATCTGATCTCCTTTCAGGTGGGATAGGATTCAGTACGGGTGTTTTAGATACAAGGAAAATTGATAGTAATATTAGGTTACTAAGGAAACAAGAATGGTTTAAAAAGATTTATGAAAATAACCAATACTATTCACTACTTACCGGAAATAGAGAAGTCAGAGCTTACTTACAAAGTAATTTTCGTGTTAAAAGAATGATTCGTAATGAGAAATCTCAAGCAAAGTTCTTATTGCTCTTAAATAAAAAGTTGAAGATATAATTACTAAGACATAGAAGTTAACATAATCACAGTTCTCTGGATATAAAAAAGGCTGCCATATATAGCATACCTTTTTGTCCTTGATGATCTTAATTTTTAGAGTATAACCATGGAATAGCCGGCGGAATTCCTGCCTCTGGTAATAGATAAATAAATACGAAAAATAGACATATAAGTACTCCAAACCCCATCACCAGTAGGGAGAAGGTAATTTTATCTCTTTTAATAAGTCCATATAATCCTAGTAGAGTACTTAGTATACCTAAAGACAATTCAAATAAAGCTGGTGGATATACAGAATAATGATTGATTATAGATGCTCTCCAGGAATCAAAAACTGTAATGAATAGGACAAAGACAATTTGTAGTGCTAAACCTGCATATGGGAAACTCATGATGCTTCTCCTTACTTGTTTTCCAAAATTATATACTATTTCCTTACTTTACATAAGGTCCATTATAGGTATTTAAACAACAAAAAGCTCTTTCATAAGAGCTTTTGTTGTTTAAGAATAGAATTTAATCATCTACATCATTAGCATCAAACGTATCTGTTGTAACGTTTAATATATGACCACTAATGTTAACTGTTTTGTTATTTACCCATTTAACTTTGGCTGTTTCCTGAGGGTAATTCCAATAGATGTTTTTCCTTTTATTAAAAGCTTTATTTGTATACGTCACTTCTCCTCTAATAGCAAAAGGTGTAGTCGCTCCACCACTCGAACGATAAATCTTTACTATGTAATCACCGTTAGGAGATTTACTTTGAGAAATATATTCTCCCTTTGGAGCAAATCGTAGATAACTAGGCGCAAAAAGAAACCACCAAACAAACCCTATAACTAGAAGAGAACTTAATCCAGCCAAACACACTATATATCGTTTTTTCAATTTCTAACCTCTATTCAGATGGACTCAATTATAATTTTGTTCCTATCTGATTATATATCAGAATTGAGTTAAAAGATCATGAATATCATATACAAAATCAGTTTACATAATACCTCTTAAAGGAACCAAGCAAGCGAAAGAACCCTTGTGGCAATAAGGGTTCTAACGAGAGTGTGTTTCTATTTTATGCAACTTTTTATACATCCTTGATATGACTACGTTCTGTGGAGAGTTGAAAGAAACGAGAATGTATAAAAAGCGTACTTTTTATACATATGCTCGTTCCTATAGGAATAGTCTTTTTGAATGATTACAGATGAGGAAATAACCCGTGAACACCTTCTGCAATCATTTGTATAGCCATCACTGCTAGTATTAATCCCATTAACCTTGAGATAACATTTAAACCATTCTGTCCGAGCTTTTTGATAATAGCTGTAGAATAATAGAAAAGGATAAAAGTAACTCCTAATATAAGGGTGTAACTAATGAGTACACTCCCTAGATTTGCTATCGAATAAGAACTGTGAGACATGACTGTCGCAATTGTTCCGGGTCCAGCCATAATCGGCAGAGCAAGGGGGGTAATGGAAATATCATTTTGGGAAGCTGCAGCTTTTTGTTCATGCGAATGAGGACTTTGTGCATTAGAAGGTTTAGCATGAAGCAAGCTATAGGCAATTCCAAAGATTAAGATTCCTCCTGCTACACGAAAAGCATGTATGGTGATCCCAAAGGCGGAAAAGATAAAACTCCCTAAAAGTAAAAATAGGGTAAGAATAATAAAAGAGATAATGACAGCCTTCCTTGCACTATGACGTCTTTCTTGAATAGAATAATCATTCGTAAGAGTAATGAAAATAGGTATGTTTCCGAGTGGATTCATAACAGCAAAAAATGAGATAGTAAGTTTAAGAATTAAAGCTAACACTGTAAAAACTCCTTTCATCTTAATAGTACATACCCATTTAGCTTACTTCGTTAACCTATCCCTCTATATTTTCACTTTTTAATAGAAAAAAGGACCCTGTAAGGTCCTTCTAGTATTTGCTTAGTTGACTAATGCAGTATTTAATTTAAGTGAATACCTTAATTATGTAGATTAATTAGTCAATTATCAAAACAAGTTTACCATTTCCTATACCTTTTTCTAGTTGTTTAAAGCCCTGCGATACTTGCTGGAGTGGCAAAGTTGTACCAATAATGGGACGAAGTGCACCACTTGTTAGCATGCCAATTACCCCATGAATACTTTGTTCATATTCATCCTTTGGTGCATTCCAAAGAGCTGTTGCTAAAATATCACATTCTTTTTGCATGGCAAGGCGTGGGTTTATGTCTATTGAACCACGGTTTCCAACAATTATAATCTTACCGAATGGTGCAATCAGCTTTAAATCTGTTTCTAAATTCTTATTTGCTAAAAACTCAATAATTACATCAGGCCCATTGCCATCCATTAAGGCTAACACATCTTCAATCGTTGCTTCTGTCACATGATCAGTGACAAAATCTGCACCAGCTTGCTGAACCATTTTTTTACCCTCTGGCTTGCTTGCTGTTCCAATCACTTTTGCACCGTGAGATTTCGCCATTTGTACAACCTGTAATCCGACTCCACCACTGGCTCCATGAATAAGCACGGTTTGACCGGGCTTCAGGCAGGCACGTTGAAATAGCGCACGATAGGCCGTTAGTGCGGGTACCCCTAATGCTGCACCTTGTTCAAAAGATACATGGGATGGTAATGGATGAACCAACGTTGCATCACATACTACTTTTTGGGCAAAGGTTCCTGTATTTTTACTTCCCATTAAAGACGCAATAAATACACGATCACCGACATGAACATTTGTAACTTCTTCTCCAATCGACTCCACAACTCCTGCACCGTCTAATCCTGGAGTATAAGGCAACTGAGGTATACTAAACGCATATGTACCTGCTAATGTGTAAGTATCACTCGGATTGACACCTGCTGCATACAAACGAACACATACTTCTCCCTTTTCTGCTACTACATCCTTAACGTCCTTAAATACTAATTTCTCAGGTCCACCAAACTGTGTGACTTGAATTGATTTCATATTCCAAACCTCCTTGTTACTTAATTATATATTGAAAGGTTTGAAATTACAGTAATATCAAGGTTTGAATTACTAGTTTTCACAAATTTGGACATTTTGAAACAAAATCAAATACACCGTCCGTAAAAATATACCTTTACGGACTTTTCTTTTATATAAGTAATTATCATGTTTATCGTTCGTTTTAGTTTGAAAACAACTTACGAACGTCTTCGTAAGTTGACACACTTTTATGAACGTTTTTGATTAAATAAAAGGAAGTTTGATATGAGAATAAATAAGTTAGATTGGGAGGCCGGGGAAGGAAAAGCGACTTCAATGCCTCAAGTAGTATTGGACGGGCCTAAAGAAATTGTTGAGAGAAGATGCATCTATGTTATTATATACTAATGCTCTAAGAGACCGTATAAAAAAATTATCAAATTAAATAAGAAGGTACCTAAGCAGTTAGGCGCTAAAATCTTGCAGTTCCTCTTATTAAAAAAGTTTATCCCTCCATTGCAACACCTTTTTTATGAACAGCAATTTATAAAAGGAGCACAATAAATTTGTTACTTAATTAAACGTAGCGAAGTCTTATATAGCTGTTATATCAAATGATTCAAGGGAACACATGTTAATTATAAGAATGATTCATCACCTACTATAAGTAAGTATAAAAACGTTGAATTATATAGTTTGACTTAGAGTGCAAGCAACAAATATCTTACAAGGTGGTATATCTAGCAGCAATTATTATATTTCAGGTTACCACTTCCGACAGGAAGTTTTTCATTAAATGGCTTATATTTACCTGTATTTTTACTCGCTATCAGCATTGTAGCAACATGGCAATTAGCATATGCACCATACGTAGCAGACTATTCACGCTATCTGCCTGCTAATACATCAACTGCACAAACCTTTTGGTATAGTTACCTGGGTACATTTGTAGGGACTGTATAGATGAATGATTTTAGAAGCAACTCTAACAATTGCTATTCCTAATTTCCTTGATAATTCTGGTGGGAATTTAGCTCACTTATTCGGAAGTTTTGCTATCTTTATGTATTTGATCATTATTTTTGGTCAACTAGCTATTAATGTTTTTAATTTATATGGTGCTTTTATGTCAACGATTACAACTATAGAGCCCTTTTGGAAGCTCAAAGTAACACAAAAAGTTAGAGTAAGGATGATGTTTTGTGTTACTTTGGCAGGTACTATCCTATGTTTATTAGGCCAAAGTAATTTTCTATCATTTTTCTTAAATTTTATCTTTTTCATTAGCTATTTCTTGATTCCTTGGACGTCTATCAATCTTGTGGACTACTACTTATTGCCCCGTGGTCAATATAATGTGAAAGATATCTTTGATGTAAATGGTCAATACGGAAAAATAAATGGAATCACTTGCATGGCATTTGCTGTATCAATTGTTGCAGAGATTCCTTTTGTTAACACATCATTCTACATTGGTCCTATAGCAAAGGCATTTGGTGGCGCAGATATTGCCTGGCTGATTGGAATAATAGTTCCTGCGATCTTATATTATTTTCTGATGAAACAAAAATTAAATAAAGAAGTTTGTGGTAACTGAACTCGAAAGAAAGGCCTGTATCTAAACAGATACAGGCCTTTCTTTACCCCATGAAAAGAGAATAAACATTCTTTTTTTTATGTAACAAAAACGAGATGCAAACGATTATGCATCCCGTCATGTGAAGAAGGAAAAAATAGCTTTTAATGCAGCATATGATCTTTAAGGAACACCTCATTTAAGCATTGAACTAAAAAATATACAATGTGAACGAAATCGTTCTTGGTCTGGGACAAACACCTCATTTGTATAGTTATAAATGAACGTTATTGTCTACCCATTATATATATTCTTACTACGCTCATGACTACCATCCCCTTATGATTCAAACATACATCGATTTACAATAAGGTTTTCTGAAATATGCCTGCTATAGACACCTCATCCCAAATGTAAGAAGCTTTGTAATGATTAGTTGTAATCAATAACTTGTTTTCCTTCTTCCTTAAATAGAATATCCCAATAGCCTATTTATAATTCAGTAAAGCTAACAGGGGTTTTTTGGATTACATGCACCCTTTATTTATAACAAAGATTAAATAATGAATTATTATGAATAGCTATAATAAATGGAGATATACACATATTCATTTTGTTCAAAGTGCTCGAGCATTCATAAGTTATGCTACATATGCCTATCATAAGTCTTGGTAGGGGAAAGATGAATAGTTAGAACTTGTTGAAGGGGATATTTTCCTTATTTGCTATAAAGCCTACTATATGTTACACTACAGATAACTTATTTTTGTTCGGTATATTGAGAAAAGAAAAAACCTAATTAGAAGTTTTTATCTTGAAATAGTATGTTTGGGCAAGATTGGTAATACATTTGTGGAGTATTCCACAGCAGGAGGCAACATTATGACACAAGGTACAGTAAAATGGTTTAACGCAGACAAAGGTTTCGGTTTCATTGAAATCGAAGGCGGAGACGATGTATTCGTTCATTTCAGTGCTATTCAAGGTGAAGGTTTCAAATCATTAGAAGAAGGTCAAAAAGTTACTTTTGATATCGAAGAAGGTCAACGTGGAGCACAAGCTGCTAACGTTCATAAAGCATAATTAAAAGTGATAACGAAAAAGACTCCTTATAAAGGAGTCTTTTTTTTATGGTCTTATAATTAGAAAACCATGATTTATCTACTATTAGTTCAATAGAAAACCCAGGCTTAAAAAAAAGCCTGGGTTTTAGACAAGACGGTCGATACAAGGTTAATTAGTTATAACATACAATAGAAATAGAAAGCAAATATGAACAAAGACTTTTTTATGTATAGGTAGTGTTTAATCTTTTAAAAAGCATAGGTGTACATTATCTTCTATGAGGATTACGGGGGATTTTATCAATAAGGCGTTTTTTAGCTTCCATCTGACTTTTACACAAAGGACATTTCTGATGACTATCGTAAGAGAAGTCTTTTCTCATCCAGCCTTTACACTCTTCTACTGTACATTCCCAAATTTCTGTTTCTTCTTGAACCGGAGGTTCTTGATTTCTTTTACTATAATACATACTAATCACTACTCCTCTCTTTATAAGTATGCCTTATAAAGAGAGCATAGATACTTTATATCTTTTCTTTCATTCATATTTTATTAGCATCAATTTCACATTTGAAAAAAGTGGAGTGGGGATATTAAAATATAATAATTAATGTTTAATGAATAGTTGTTACCGTGATGTGTAAAATACAATGGAAATAAAAAAGAATGTTTTTTTAGAAAAACTATTGACGTTTCATTTGATATGTTTTATTATTATTAAGCGTCGTTGAAACGACAACTTATGATTTGAACATTGAACTTTGAAAACTGAACAAAGCGACAAACGTCAACGTTG